>CAZFVY010000141.1:0-16473 GCA_964522665.1 uncultured Verrucomicrobiota bacterium
GCACTGACAACTACGGTCGGTTCAACCACCAAACTCGACTTTGCCTACTCTACTTTCATGTTCGCATTAATTTGGCCGAGCGCGCGCTCGGGAACAAAATCCTTCTGAATGAAACATCGGTTGGCCAAACGACTCGGTGACCGAATAAACCTAAGCGATGAGCTGAAACCCTCCTATCAGGTGAACCCCCTACGGAGCACGTCCCGGTGGGTGATTGCCCCATCGCCGTTGCCGTCCGGGCGGCCTATCGTCGGGATTGCGATAGAATTAGACTATTTGCCCGAGACCATGCCGATTCACCATCAATCCTTCATGAAAATCATCGCCGTCCCATTGTTCACTCTGATCGTCGCCAGCGGGTTTATCGCCGGCTGCGCCTCGCACGCCTATGAAACCGCCGCGGACACCGCGAACACGCTGAAGAAGTCCTCGGACCTCGTCACGAGAGCCAACTCGCTCATCGATGCGTCGATGGCGAAGTTGAACGACTTGGTCTCCAATCCGAACCCCGACCTGCGCGACCAGTTCAAAGCATTCTCCAGTTCCGTAACTGTTCTGGGCGCGACGGCCGACGATGTCGATAGTAAAGCCGAGCAGATGAAATCCCAAGGCGGGGCCTACTTTGCCAGGTGGGACCAGGAAATGGCCACGATTCAGAACGAGGACATTCGCAACCGGAGCGAAACCCGCAAAAGTGAAGTCGAAAAGAAATTCAGTCGAATCAGTCAGAGCTACCTCGAAACCAAATTGGCGTTTCAACCGTTCATTTCTGATCTGCGCGACGTGCAGAAGTTTCTCGGAGCCGATTTGACGGTCGGCGGTTTGGCATCAATCAAGGAAGTGGCCGCGAAAGCGACTCAGGATGCGTCGGCGTTGAAGGAACCTCTTTCCAAGTTGTCCGATGAGTTCAAAGACCTTGGCCTTTCGCTTTCGCCCACCGCCCAGGCTAGGTAACCGAACCGATGCGGACGTGAACGTGGTGGCGCCGGTTGTCCCTACGACCTGCTTGTTACAGGCTAATCCGGGTTCATCGACGATCCGCCACCAACGAAACCGCAGTGAAAATCAGCCCGCTTGCTGGAAAACCTGCGCCGCCAGGAATGCTGGTGGATGTGCCGCGGCTCATTACCGCCTACTATACTGACGTGCCCGATCCGACCGTGCCGGCGCAACGCGTGGCATTTGGCACGTCCGGACATCGCGGTTCGGCGTTTGATCGGGCTTTTAATGAATGGCATATCCTCGCGATTACTCAATCAATCTGCCTCTTTCGCGCACTCCAGGGAACCGATGGTCCATTGTTCCTCGGGATTGATACCCACGCGCTGTCGATTCCGGCCTGCGCGACGGCGCTTGAGGCGCTGGCCGCCAATGACGTTCACGTCATGCTCGCTGAAGGTGACGAATACACGCCGACGCCAGTCATTTCCCACGCGATCTTAACCTACAATCGCGGGCGGAGGACTGGCCTGGCCGACGGGATTGTGATCACCCCATCGCACAATCCGCCGGCTGACGGAGGCTTTAAGTATAACCCACCGAACGGAGGGCCGGCGAATGACAGCGCCACCGGCTGGATCGAAGCCAAAGCGAATGCGCTGCTCGAAGACCGGCTCAAAGGAGTGAAGCGGATACCCCACGAGCAGGCTCAGCGAGTCTCGACGACCCACCGGCATGATTATCTTGACGCCTATGTCGCCGCGTTGGGAGAGGTCGTTGACATGGAGATCATCCGCGGCGCGAACCTCAGCCTGGGGGTGGATCCGCTGGGCGGCGCGGGCGTTCATTATTGGGGGCGCATCGCTGAGCGCTATCAATTGAATCTTACCGTGGTGGACGAGGTGGTCGATCCCACCTTCCGGTTTATGACCGTGGATTGGGACGGCCAGATTCGGATGGACCCTTCCTCGGCCTACGCGATGCAGCGATTGATTGGCTTGAGCGGCCGCTTTGACCTTTCGTTCGCCTGCGACACGGACCATGACCGGCACGGCATCGTCACAAAAAGCGAAGGCTTGCTGCCAGCCAATCATTACCTTTGCGCGGCGATCTTCTACCTCTTTCAGCAGCGACCCAAGTGGCCCAAGTCGTCGGCAATCGGCAAGACGGTGGTGAGCAGCCAGATGATTGATCGCATCGCGGCGAAGCTTGGCCGGAGGCTCTTCGAGGTTCCCGTCGGTTTCAAATGGTTCGTTGACGGCCTGCTCGACGGTTCGCTGGGGTTCGGTGGCGAAGAAAGCGCCGGGGCGTCATTCGTTTGCCGGGATGGCGGCGTTTGGACGACGGACAAAGATGGAATGGTCCCGGCTTTGCTGGCGGCGGAGATGACCGCTCGGACGGGCCGCGATCCCGGCGAAATCTATCGTGAGCTCACCCGCGAATTCGGTGAACCGGCCTACGACCGGGTCGAGGCGTCCGCCGATCCGGACCAAAAACAAAAGTTGGCCCAACTTTCTCCCCAGCAAGTCAAGATCACCGAATTAGCGGGTGAAAGAATCGCGGCTATCCTAACGCGGGCGCCCGGCAATGGAGCGGCGATCGGTGGATTGAAGGTCGTGGCCGAAAGCGGCTGGTTCGCGGCGCGGCCATCCGGAACGGAGAACATCTACCGGATTTATGCGGAAAGCTTCCAAGGGTCAAATCATCTGCGCCGCGTCCTGGCGGAAGCTCAGGCGATTGTCAGCGACGCCTTGGGGGCAGGGTCACCGTCCGCGCGGAGCGAGGATCGAAGCGCTGCGACCCTCGCCGAAACGCAGGAAGCGTGGCGAAACGAGGGGAACCCCAATTGATACGCGTGAAAATTCGAACCGTCACCCATTCGCCGGAGGAACCCGACGCTTTCCAACCGGTCTCGAAGGGAGTCAACCATGCCTGATTTGATGTCGTCTCCGCCGCCCCCGGGCGAATCTGCCAAGGCGTCGTCCAAACCGGCGCCAGCGAAGGCGCGCCGCCGTTGGATTTGGGTCGCAGCCGGATTAGCGCTCGTTCTCGTGGGCGGAGGGGTTCTCTTTTTTCGGCAGCTGGCAAAACCGCCGGCCACGGCGGCGTCTCCCCGGCTCATGATCACGGCGGCGACGGCGCTGAAGGGGGACATCGGAATCTACATCAACGCCCGTGGGGTGGCAACGCCACTCAATACGGTGGCGGTAAAAAGCCGGGTGGATGGCCAGTTGGTGAAAGTGAATTACCAGGAAGGGCAGACAATTCACATCGGCGACCCGTTGGCGGAGATTGACCCGGCGCCCTTTCAGGCGGCGCTGGTCCAGGCGGAAGGACAGTTTGCCCGCGACCAGGCTTTGCTCGAAAACGCGCGGCTCGATTTCGATCGCTATCGCGAGGCGCTCGAGCAAAACGCGATTCCGAAACAACGGTTGGACACGCAAGCCGCGACCGTTCACCAGTACGAGGGCATCGTTAAGATCGATCAAGGCCAGGTGGACAACGCGACGGTGCAACTCGCCTACTGCCGACTCACCGCGCCAATCTCCGGTCGCCTCGGATTGCGGTTGGTGGACGCGGGCAATATCGTCCCCGCCAGCGACGCGAATCCCTTGCTGGTCATTACGGAGCTTCAGCCGATCACCGTGATTTTTAACGTGGCGGAGGATTACCTGCCGCAGATCCAGCTACAGTTGCGCGCGGGCAAACAACTGGCCGTTGAGGCGTTCGACCGAGCGCAAACCAAGAAACTCGCGACGGCGGCGACTCCGTGAGCGCCGCGCCGACCGGGGAATCACTCTTGAGCGCTTTCAGAGGCCACCGGAATGAAAGGGGGCGCCGGTTTGAAAACGAGGCGCTTCAGCGAAATCCGACGGCTTCGTGGATTCAACTAACCACCATTCCAACGGAGAACACATGAGCGAAGCAACGAGCGTCAACCTGCCGCATCACCCATTTTCCGCGACTGACATCGACGGGTTCGACTCCCTTTCCGAGCTGGCCCTGGACTTGCGTTGGTCCTGGAGTCGTTACGCCGACGAAGTGTGGCAGCGCCTGAGTCCGGCTCTGTGGGAACTGACTTACAATCCGTGGGCCGTTCTCCAGACGGTCTCGCGAGACGAACTCAAGCGCCTGTTGGGGGAGCCGGTCTTTCGCCAGCGGGTTGAGGAGTTGGTCAGCGCCAAACGCCAGGCGGCGGAAACGCCGGGGTGGTTCCAGCAGAATCATCCGCAGTCGCCGTTGACCTGCGTGGCGTACTTCAGCATGGAATTCATGCTCAGCGAAGCGCTCCCTATCTATTCGGGCGGCCTTGGCAATGTCGCCGGCGACCAGCTCAAAGCCGCGAGCGACCTCGGGGTCCCCGTGGTCGGCGTCGGATTGCTGTTTCAACAAGGTTATTTTCGCCAAATCATCGATCAGGACGGAGCGCAGCAGGCGCTCTACCCGTATAATGACCCCGGCCAGTTGCCAATCCGGCCGTTGCGCCTGCCCAATGGGGAGTGGTTGCGCTTGGAGATCGCATTGCCCGGCTACTCGCTCTGGCTGCGCGCCTGGCAGGTGCAGGTCGGCAAAGCCAGGCTCTATCTGTTGGACACGAATGACCTCGCGAACCTGCCCGCGCATCGAGGGATTACGAGTGAACTCTATGGCGGCGGGCCGGAACTGCGGTTGAAGCAGGAGTTGGTCCTCGGGATTGGCGGGTGGCGGTTGCTCCGCGCGCTTGGCCTCCAACCAGACGTGTGTCATCTGAACGAGGGCCATGCTGCCTTCGCGGTTTTGGAGCGCGCGCGCGATTTCATGGAAGCGAACGGCCAACCTTTCGACGTCGCGCTGGCCGCGACGCGGGCGGGGAACCTCTTCACGACCCACACGGCGGTGGCTGCCGGCTTTGATCGATTCGCACCGGCTCTTATCGAGCAGTACCTCGGCGCGTACGTCGAGAAGCGCCTCGGTCTCACTCGGCACGATCTGTTGGCCCTGGGACGTAAGAACCCGAACGACCCGGCTGAGAGTTTTAACATGGCCTATCTGGCAATCCGGGGCAGCGGCGCGGTCAACGCCGTGAGCCGCTTGCACGGCGAAGTCAGCAGGCGCCTCTTTGGCCCGCTATTCCCACGCTGGCCAAGGGACGAGACGCCCGTTGGCTATATCACCAACGGAGTTCACATGCCGAGCTGGGATTCAACGGCGGCAGACGATCTTTGGACCGAAGCCTGCGGAAAGGATTGCTGGCTGCAACCGGCGGAGAATCTCGAGCGGCAGATTCGGGGCCTTTCGGATGCCCGGCTTTGGCAGTTTCGCATGGACGCCATCAAACCGCTGATCGACTACGCTCGCGACCGTCTGTCCCGGCATTATACTGCCGCCGGCGCCTCGCCCGACTTGATTGAGGCAGCGGGGCGAATCTTTGATCCCAACGTATTGACGCTGGGATTCGCGCGCCGCTTCGCCACCTACAAACGGCCGAACCTGCTGCTGCACGACCCGGGTCGCTTGCTCCGGCTATTGGCCAATCCACAGCGCCCGGTGCAACTTATTCTGGCGGGCAAAGCCCATCCGGCCGACACGGCCGGTCAGGCGCTCATCCAGGAGTGGGTCCAATTCGTCCGCCGGCCGGAAGTTCGTCCGCACGCGGTCTTTCTCAGCGATTACGATATGTTGTTGACCGAACATCTGGCGCACGGGGTGGACGTCTGGCTGAACACTCCCCGGCGGCCGTGGGAGGCGTGCGGAACGAGCGGCATGAAAGCGCTCGTCAATGGCGGCATCAATCTCTCCGAACTGGATGGCTGGTGGGCCGAGGCCTTTACCCCTGATCTGGGTTGGGCCTTGGGCGACGGCCAGGAACACGACGGTGATCCGGGATGGGACGCCGCCGAGGCGGACCGCCTCTACGAAGTCCTAGAACGCGAAGTAGTCCCGGCGTTCTATAACCGTGATGAACACGGCATTCCCACGGCGTGGACGGCGAAAATGCGGGAAAGCATGGCCCGCTTGACTCCGCATTTTTCGGCCGTCCGCACGGTGCGCGAATATACCGAGCAACACTACCTCCCGGCGGCCATCGCCTGCCGGAGCCGTAGCGCCAATCAAGGCGCCACCGGACGGCAAATGGTCGATTGGCAGCACGCTCTGGAGCAGAAATGGACCGGGTTGCGCCTCGGCGAAGTGAAGGTGGAGACTCGTGGCGATCAGCGCCTATTTGAGGTTCAGGTTTATCTCAACGATCTCGACCCACAAGCCGTGCGCGTCGAACTCTACGCCGATCCAAGCAGCGCCAGCGGGCCCGTGCGCCAGGAAATGAAGCGTGATCACCAACTGACCGACGGTTCGGGCGCCTATGTTTATACTGCGGCTGTGTCGGCGGCACGCCCGGCGGTGGACTACACGGCGCGAGTGATACCGCGCTTCGACGGCGTGGCCGTCCCACTGGAAGAGGGACGAATCTTATGGCAAAGCTGATTTTACAAAAGTCGGCGAAGGCAACCCCCGGTCCGCACCGCCGTCGTGCTGGGTCTTTCGACGCACTTGCAAAGTTGGAGGCCTCCGAGGCGGAACGAGTTGTGGTCGCGGTAGCGACCGAGTTTGGTTTGTCCGCGCCCGAGCGGCTTTGCGCCAGGCGCAGACCGAAGCATTCCAGAGTCCAGAGGAAAACCGACCGATATCCGGGGGCGGCAAAGATGAGAATGCGGCGCGTAAGTGGGTGAGGTAGAGATGAACGGAAGACAGACGCGCGGAAGTGAGCCGCAGTTGTTACGCGCGATTGGAAGGGGCGCCTTCCAATGCGGGAAGGTTGTATTCGGTCGCTTTGCCGACGTTGGTTCGGGACAAGTCCCCCGCCTCGGATAATTTGCGCAGGAGGTAGGAGGCCCGATGAACGCCAATTTGCAGCAGATGGCGGCACTGAGGATTGCTGATGCTGCCGTTGACGGCAACGTAACGAAGCACCCGCTCCTCATCGCTGCCGGGGGGGAAGCGAGAGGTTCTCTTCAGCTCCGAATCCCTCGAGCGCTCGCCGGAATCCGCTTCCTCTGCCGCGCCGGTCTTCGTGGTTAGTAGACCGAGATGCGGGGGGCAGATTGGGCCGCCGCCGCATTCGATCAACGCCCGCTCGACCAGATTCTTTAACTCCCGGACATTGCCGGGAAAATCATAGCTCTCGAGCTTCGCGAGCGCCGACGGGCTGAGCTCCGGCGCAGGCATGCCCATTTCGTCAGACAATCGCTTGATGAAATACTTGACCAGCAGGGGAATGTCTTCGCGTCGTTTGCGGAGCGGGGGAACCTCGATCGCGTAGCCGGCGAGGCGGAAATAAAGATCCTTGCGGAAGCCTCCGGCATCGACGTCGGATTGCAATTCCGCGTTGGTGCCGGCCAGGATGCGGAGCGTCACTTTTTTTCGGCGGCCGGACGAACCGACTGGCTCAACGACACCGTCCTCGATAACGCGCAGCAATTTCGTCTGCAGGTCGAGTGGCATGTCGCCCACTTCGTCGAGGAATAACGTCCCCCCGTCGGCCTGAGTGAAGTAGCCCGGACGATCCGCCGTCGCGCCGCTGAACGCGCCCTTCACGTGGCCGAAGAACGTGGACTCGCCCAGTTCCTGCGGAATGGCGGAGCAATTCACGGGTATAAACGGGCCTTTGGCGGTCGCGCCACCATAATGAATCGCGCGGGCGATCAATTCTTTGCCCACGCCGCTCTCTCCCAAAATCAGGACGTTGGTGGTGGGGAACCGTTGAAGCTTACGGATGGCATTGAGAACCTCGGAGAAAGCCGGACTTTGGCCGACGAACCCGGAGACTCCCCAGCGCTGCGCTTCCTGCTCCGACAGAATCGAAAGCTGCTGGTCCGCCCGTTGCAGCGCGGACTCGGCGCGCTCCCGTCGGTCCACCTCTTCCTGAAGAGCGCGCGTGAGGCGGTGGTTCTTGAGGTGGGTTTCGATGCGGACGAAGACCTCTTCCTCCTGAAACGGCTTGGTAATGTAATCCACACCGCCAGCGCGAAAGCCATCCACGACGCCGCGCGTCTCGTTCTGCGCGGTGATGAAAATGATGGGGATGTGGGCCGATGCGCTGTTCTGTTTCAAACGGCGGCAGGTTTCCAGACCGCCCAAACCGGGCATGACGACATCCAGAAGAATCAACTCGGGCGGATCGCTCTGAACCAGCTTCAGTGCGACCTCCCCGCTCGGCGCCGCCGCGACGGTATAGCCTTGCGCATCCAACAATTGGCACAGCACGGCGCGGTTGGCGTCGATGTCATCCACGACGAGAATGGTAGCGCCGCGCATGTTCACAGGGGTTTTTGTCAAGCAAGAGTCAGGCCAAGCGGTTCGGGCGCCTGCTTTAAATCGAATAAGCGACGTAACGCGCAGGCTTCAATCATCCTAGCCGGTCCAGCATTTCCAGAATCCGTTCCATGTTCCCTTTTTCGTTCAAGACCGCCAAGGCCTCCGCCAGACGCCGGCCTTCGGCGCCCAATTGTTCGACTTCCGCCAGGCAGCGCTTGAGTTCCACAATCCGATACGATTTGGCCGCGGCCCGCAATCGTGATCGCAGCGACTCGGGCAGCAGAACGCGCGGACTCTCCGCTCGACTTCCTGCCTTCGGGATTACCGACGCTTTCGGAGGAGTCTCGTATTCGAAATCGACCAACAGCAGGTGTGTCAAACACGCGGCGATCCGCGCCACGCGAAAAGGCTTGGCGACGAAGTCGTCGAAGCCGTCGTCCAAATAGGCCTTCTGCTGATGCGCCAGGACGGACGCTGAAATGGCCACGATTCGGATTCGACCGGCGCCGAACTCGTCCAGGATCGCTTTCTTGAGCTCCAGCCCTCCCATTTGCGGCATTCGAATGTCGGTGAAGACGATGTCGGGAATTCCGGATCGAATCAGCTCCAGCGCTCGGGCGCCGCTCTCCGCCACCCGCACCTGGCAACCCAGCGAGACGAGAATCTGCGAGAGCACTTCGCGGTTCTGATCGACGTCGTCAACGACCAACGCGTCCACCTTCGAATTGGCCGCCAGACGCGTCGGTTCTCTCTCATCGAGCGGGACTTGCTCGCCCAGGCGGTCAGCGGCAGGCGTCAATGGAACCGCGAAGAAGAAAACGGAGCCCGCCTCGCCCGCGGGTCGTAAACCAATCGTCCCTCCCATGAGTTCCACCAGCCGCTTGGAAATCGCCAGGCCCAGTCCCGTGCCGCCCTTTTTCACGCCGTCGCCCACTTGGACGAATGGGGCGAATAAACTGTCCCGGGAGCGGGCAGGAACTCCCGGACCGGAATCGATGATTTCAAAGGTGAAGGTAGCGCCAGGGGGGTGCTCCGCCGCGACCACGCGCAAAGTCACCTGGCCGCGGTCCGTAAACTTCACGGCGTTGCCGAGCAGATTGAGCAACACCTGGCGCAATTTCCCTTTGTCGCCACGGACCGGGATGGAACTGGGAAGGGGCGGCGCCGGGGATTTGGAGCGAGCTCCCTCCTCGTCTCCCTTCGCGGACGGGAGATCGCCGTCATCCACTTCCTCGGACGCGAATTGGAAACTTGAGCTTTGGTTCTCAAACCGGACCTGCCATTCCAGCCGTTTCTCCGCGCAACGAATCAAAAACATCGCCGAGACTTCTTGAATCAACTGGGTCAAATCGAAATCGGCGGGCTGAAGTTCCATGCTCCCGGCCTCGATCTTTGAAAGATCGAGGACGCTGTCAATGAGCGTCAACAGATGGTCGCCGCTGGCTTCGATGGTGTTTACGGCCGCGCGCTCGTCGGCGGGAAGGCCCGGTTTTCGGCGGAGGATTTGCGCATAGCCCATGATCGCGTTGAGCGGAGTGCGGATTTCATGGCTCATGTTTGCCAGGAACGCGCTTTTGGCGTGATTGGCCGCTTCGGCCGCCACCATGGCCTTCTCCAACTGGAGTGCTTTTTCTTCCATGGCGCCGCGCGCTTTCCGTTCCTGGAGCAGGAGTTGGTCGCGTAATTCGGCCGCTTCGCGCCGTTGGCGCAGGTAGATTGCGCTGCCGACGAACGCCCAAACCGTCAGCCCGCCGAACAAGCTGCCACCCGGGACGGTGATCCAGGCGTTCGCGTACCACGGAACCGTCGCGCGGAAGGCCAAGCGGGCGGGCTTCGAGTAATTGAGGTCACGATCAATCGCCTGGACTTCAAATGTGTAGGCGCCACCTTTGCGCGGCGTCCAGTCGAAATGGCGATCTTTGGTCACTCCGGCAAACACGGTTTGACCGGAAGGTCCCTTCACGACGTATTTGAACTGTCGCTTATCCGGGAGGGTCTTTTGGTCGATTTCCTGATAGCGAATGCTGACTCTCCGTCCGATCTCAGTGGTCGGCACGTTGGTGAACTCGGACAGTGTCCGATCTTCCAGTTTCACCTCTGAGAGCCGGATCGAGGGCGGGGTTTTGGTCCGCCGGTAGCGCGAGAGACCGTCACCAATGCATCCGACCAGGAGCGAGTCATCCACATCGACCCTCAGAGCGAATACCTGATTGCCGGCCAGACCGTCTCGCTTGTCCAACCTGGTCATCGCTTGACCGTCGTACCCCAGCAGACCGTCCTTGTCGGTGCCGATCCACAGGACGCCGTCGGCGGTTTGGGCGCTGCACCAAACGCTCTCGAGAGGAACGCCGTTGGTGGGCATCAGGGATAAGAGATTCGTCCCCTGCAGTCGGTGCAGGCCGGTGTAGCCACCGATCCACAGCGCGCCACCCTCATCCCGCCGGAGGCCGTTTACGGCGCCGGAGGGAATGTGGAGCTGTTCACCGATTCGCTCAATCTTGCCGTCGCGAAATTCCGCCAGCCCCCCGGCGGTTCCGATCCAGACCCTGCCTGCGTCCGGCGCGAGCGCCCAGACCGAGTCGTCGGGCAGGCCATCTGCGCGCGTGAACTGGGACAGAGCGCCCGTCTTGGGATTGTAGCGGGACAGCCCACCGCCCATCCACCCCTCTCCGAACCACAGCTGGCCTTGGTCGTCCATTTGCATGGCGATGATCCAATGGCGTTCCAACACCCTCTCGGCGCGCCCTTGGGAGTATTTGAAAATCCCGCCGGCCGTACCCAGCCAAATGGCGCCATCCGCGGTACGCTGGATCTGCCGGACGTAGTTGGTGGCGAGGAAATCCGCCTTGGTCAAGCGATCACGGGCGTCGCTTTCCAGGCGATAGACTCCACCCCATTCCGTGCCGAGCCAAAAGCCGTGCTGCGAATCCGGTTCGATCGCGAAAACGCTGGCAGTGGACGTTTCCCGGTAGTAATTCGCGGCCATTATCAAACCGTCCCGTTTGTTTATTCCAACGAATGACTTGGTGTCGAGTTTGGAGAAGTTGGTAAAACTGCTGCACCAAATCGCGTCGTCCGGATCGGCGAGGATGGCCGCCACCCCGCCCCAGCCCAGCCCATCCGCGGTCGTGTAATTAAGGATCGTGGTTCCGTCAAATTTCGAGACTCCCTTGTCGGTGGCAAGCCAGAGCGCTCCGTCCGAAGTTTCGGCGAAGTCCCACACGTGTTCGTCCGCCAGGCCGTCATCGACCCCCAAATGGGCCAGCGTCTTTCCATCAAATCGGTAAGCTCCCTGCTCATGGTTCGGGCTGCAGTACCAGAGGGCGCCATCCCGGGCTTGGTAAAGCTTGTCCCGGCTGGATTCTCTGAGTCCCGAGAACAGTATCGGTTCGGCGAAGTTCTGGCCGTCATACCGCGTCAGGCTGCGGGCCGTGCTCATCCACAATGCCCCGTCCCTCGTTCGCAGCAAAGCCCCGATCTCATTGCCGGGAAGGCCCTCTTTGACGGTCCACCGAAGCAACGACTGGCCGTCGTATTTCCACAATCCTGCCGTTGTGCCGAACCACAGCGTTCCCGTCGGCTCCGCCAGGATTGCTCCAACATCCTGGCCCGCCAGGGAATCGCCGAACGGCGCGGTTTGAAGCTGGCCGCTTACGACCCGTCGGATCCCTTTCTCCGTGGCGACCCAGAGCGTGCCGGTCGCATCGTTTGCCAGCGCGCGAACATAACTGCCGGGGAGCTCGCCCGGGAAGATCGTGGCTGAAACACCGTCGAACGTGTGAAGGCTGCGTTGGAAGGTTCCGATCCAGACCATCCCATCGGCGGTACGCTGCAGGGTCGATGGACTCATGTCCACCAACCCCTTTTTTATCGGATACGATCTGGCGCTGCCTTTCTTGGCCTCGGCAAAGATGAACTGGACCCCGTCATGGGTCCGTCCCGGCCCGACTTCGATGACGCCGGCCGGCTCCGGGCCTTTCACGCCTTCCGGATAAACATAACCGCGCAGGCCGTGAGCCCGAAGCCGATATCGACCGGGGTGCAGGTTGACGAACTTGAAATTGCCGTCAGCGTCCGAGAGCGCCGATTTGGAGAACGGGGGCGTGGAAAGAACCGATCGAATTCTCCCGCTGGAGGGAGGCGTTTTTTCCCGGGTCCACCCCCAGGCGTCGCTGGCGCCGTTGATCTGTGGCCCGGTCGCGAAGCCCGGGTACAGCGGTCGGGAGGGGCGCTCGCCAGTGGTGGCGCTTGATTCATCGGAGACGGGCAGCGCCTGCACGACGATTCCGATCTGGGGTGATCCGTCCAGCGCGAGCACGTGGCCGGAAATGGAAATCGCCTTGCCCAAGACCAAGTCGAGTCTGCGGCGTTCACCCGGGCGAAACGAAACCCCGCGCAGCCAGGTTCCGCTTTCTGCGCCGGCAACGCCTATATCATAGGACCTGGCCGGCGGATAAAGACACGCCACGGCCTTTCCGTAGGTGTCGGTTGTCAATCGCCCCACCTGTTCGCCCTGCTCATGAATTTGGATCACCGCATTGGCGACCGGACGGGCTTCCGAATCCGTGACCGAGAATTCCGCCGTGGATTGTTCGGGAGGCAGCGGCTGAAACGCGAACGAGTACGGCGGATCGGATTCAAAGGCGAGCTTCAGGAGGCACGAGTTTCGTCCCGCTGCAACTCGGATGTGCGCCACGGGCGGCAGGTCGGGCGTAAGGCCGAGCGGAGTCCATGCGACTTTCTCTCCGTTGAACCATACAGCGCCCGGGTGCAGCGTCGCGATACGGGCGTCCATCTCGGCCGATTGCCCGGAGTTTACCTCGCAGTACGCGTAGAAGACACCCCTTCCCAGTGGGCCGGAGACTTGTTCCAAATCAATCGCATCATGCTTTGAACTGAGGCGAGTCCAAACCAGTGGTTTTCCATCCTTGATCTCGACCGCTTCTCCTGCTTTCGGCCGGACCTTCGCTTCTCCACCGGCGGCGACGAGAAAATCGGCCTCGCGGTTCCGGGAAGGAATCGGTCCCAGAACCAGCCATTCCCGGACGAACGAACCGTCCAAGTCATGCACGGGCGCGGCTTTCTCGGTGGCCTGTCCAAAGACAACCTGGGCGCAAAGACCAAAAGCAACCCCCAGCAACCAGCTGCATTTGCCGATCGGGCCGCGCGCTACGGTGGAAGGCGTCCAGTTGATGATTGTTTGATTCACGGTCAAATGGCTAAGGGCAATTTCCAGCAGGCTATTAAAGTTGGCGAGGCAAAACTTTGAACCTTGTTCGACGTTCGCGCCGCTGCGGCGGTGTTTGTAATTTGATCGCAAATTGATCGCGATTTCATCTCAATTTCATCGCAGTTTGATTGTAAAACCGTCGGGATATTCTCTGGCTCGAACCGTCGCTTTTGCGAGGCTCACTCATCCGTCATCTTTTTAACACAATTTAATCTTCCCTCACGCCGGTTCCGGCGGCGCCGCCGGTATGGCTTGGTTCGGCGCCGCCGTAACTTATGTGGATTGAATTCATTACCGACGCAACGCCCGTGTCACCAAACCCTCTCATCCGCTCGCGTTCGGTCGCGTTTTCTCCGCCCGGCGAATTCGAGTCGATGGGGTTGCGCGCGGATTGGCACGTGGCCCGCTTAAGGGCAATGGAGTCGGCGCCTTCTGGTTTGCGTGGTTCGAGAATCGAATCCGGCTTCGAAGGGTAGAGGGCCGGACGGGTCTTGGCGGTGGGTTCGGGTCGGGAAAAGCTAGAATTGAAAAGCTCAACCAACAGTTCGCAGGGTTATCTTCGGTTTTTTGTGGAGTCGATTTTAAGACGCGGTCGCGTCGGACTTGGCGCGTTCACAACTCTTCAGAATCGGTTTCACCAAGTTCGAGTCGCCCGCTCGGGTCCTGGCGCGAAGGCGGGCGGTTGGAATTTGGCGCGGATCGGCATTTTGATGGCGGCGGCAGGCCTCCTGGCCGTCACGGCCCACGGTCAGGTTCCGAGTTTGCTGAATTACCAGGGGCGATTGGTCGTTCACGGGACCAGCTTTGATGGCTCCGGGCAATTCAAATTCGCCTTGGTCAACGCGGATGCGTCGAGCGTCTATTGGCGCAACGCGCCGGATGTCAATGCCGACGGCGAGCCTGATTCGGCGGTCGTCCTGACGGTGAGCAAAGGCATCTATTCCGTGGCCTTGGGGGATACGAACCTATCCAATATGGCGGCGTTGCCGAGCGCCGTATTTGCCAACCCGGCGGTGTTTCTGCGCGTCTGGTTTAACGACGGTGTCACCGGCTCCCAGCGCCTGGCGCCCGATCAACGCATAACCGCCGTGGGCTACGCCATGATGGCGGCGAACGTCAGCGACGGCGCGATCACCCAAAGCAAGCTGGCGTCCGATCTCGCCGCCCAATTCAATTCGTTCACGACCGTCTCCGCCGATCCGCAGGACGCCGCGCTCGGCGGTCTCGGCTATCAGGCCTTCATGACGGTTGCGGCGCCCGCCTGGGTGAATGGCGCCACCACCGGCGCGCCCGGCGCCAGGTCCGGTCACTCGGCGGTCTGGAGCGGACAGGAGTTGCTCGTCTGGGGCGGCGATCCGGGAACAGGAATTCCCACGGCCTCCGGCGGGCGCTACCAGCCAGTCACCGATCAATGGCAGGCGCTTTCTCCGTTGAATGCTCCTTCCGCCCGGAGCGGGCACAGCGCCGTCTGGACCGGGTCGCAAATGATCATCTGGGGTGGCGGAGCGTCTGGCGGCTTCGCTACTGGCGGCGGGCTGTTTGATCCGGTGAGCGGGAATTGGTCCAGCGTTTCCACCGTGAACGCTCCCGCTGGCCGACAGGGTCAGGTGGCCGCGTGGAATGGGAGCAAGTTGATCGTCTGGGGCGGGCAGAACTCCACCGGCCTCTTGGCGGACGGCGGGTTGTTCGATCCGGTGGCCGGCCAATGGACCACTTTGACCGCCACCAGTCCGCCCGAGGCCAGGAGCGGCGCCACGGCGGTCTGGACCGGTAGTAGTTTTATGGTTTGGGGCGGCCAGGGTGCAGGCTCGGCTTTGAACACGGGCGCGCAATTGCTTTTCAACGCCGGCGCCCCGCAATCAGCGTGGCAATCCCTCGCTGCGTCTGGCGCCCCGTCTGCCCGCACGGGTCACACCGCGGTATGGACGGGGCAGAAAATGATCGTTTGGGGCGGGAGTAATGGCGGCGTCTTCGCTGGCGACGGAGCGGCATACGATCCCGTCGCTCAAACGTGGTCGGGATTGTCCAGCACGAACGCCCCTTCGGCGCGCTCAGGCCACGATGCCGTCTGGACCGGAGCGGAGATGATCGTGTTCGGCGGCATGAATGCTTCCGGAGTTTTGGCCGACGGCGCGGCTTACAACCCCGTGACCGACAAGTGGCGGCCGCTCACCAACCCGGGCGCGCCCGTCGCGCGCAGCGCCGCGACCGCGGTCTGGTCGGGAACGGAGGTCTTGATCTTCGGTGGCTTGGCGGGGAGCCAGCCGCTGGCCGCGCTGCAAAGGCTGAACCCGCAACCTGCCTGGTATTTGTATCGGAAGCCATGAAAACGAATTCCTTGAATGCTTCATTGAGCGGTCGGAGCCTGGTTGGCGAGGTTGACTCGTCCACCCCGTCTCGCGGAAGCCGCAAACTTAAGATCGGTTTCTGTCTGCTGGCGCTCTGGCTCGGGTGCGCGCCCGCCGTGCGCGCCCAGTGGCTCACGCAAAGTTTTACCCTGACCGGCGGCTGGAACGCCATTTATACCCATGTCGATTCCTCCTACACCAATTTAAATGCTTTGGTAGGCGCCGATGCGAACAACCCGATTCAAGAGATCTGGATGTGGTCGGTGTCGCCGTCGGCGCAGCAATTCGTCAACAGCCCGCAACAGCCCACTACCAGCGCCAGCCAATGGGTCGTTTGGACTCGGACCAACGGAACTTCTTCGGCGCTCCAGACCTTGAGTGGGAACGTCGCCTGCCTGGTCCGCGTCAGCTCCGGGACGACGAGTTACACCTGGAATTTGAAAGGCGCCCCGGCGCCGCCAAAATATCAATGGACGTCCTCGGGCCTGAATTTTATCGGGTTCCCGACGCCATCCGCCAGCGCGCCGACCTACGAGGCTTTCCTGGCCGCGGCGCCCACGTTGGCCCAGAGCGCGGAGATTTATCAATATCCCGGCGGCGATCTCGGCGCGAACAACCCAGCCCGAATCTTCAACTTTCGGGGTACTCCGGTCGTCCGGGGTC
>CAZFVY010000142.1:0-16450 GCA_964522665.1 uncultured Verrucomicrobiota bacterium
CGGCACGGCGCCGATCGTCGAGATTCTCCGCGCGTTGCACGCCGCGGGCGGGCGCAAGATGCTTTCACTGGAGTTGTTCAATCGCAAATACTGGGCGATGGACGCGCAGGAAATCGCGCAGCAGGGGATCGAGAAGATGAAAGCGGTCGTGGCGCGGGCGTTGAACGGCTGAGCTCGCCGTCGAAACGCGGGGCGAGGCCGTGGCGACACCTATTCCTTTAGGTGCAGTCGGTAGAACCGGCTGGCGCCGACTTTATTCACCGTCGCGATGATGCGATTTGCGTTGGTGTGGGTCGTTAAGTCTAGTTCCCGCCAGACGACGGGAGCGGAAAGCAGGGTGGCCGTCTCCAACACGTAGTTGGCGGGCGTGATGGGCCAGGAGAGCACAATCTCGTTGCCGGTTATTGCCGCCTGCAAAGGAAGACCGGTGACCACCACTGTCGTGGGCGCCGACTGATAGACGGTGCCATAAGGGTCCGAGGCGCGCGCCGTCAACGTGTAACTGCCGGGTGGAACGTTGCTCCAGGTCAGGCTCGAGGCACCGTCAGCCAGCGCGCCAACGATCAACGATCCAGCGCCAAATTGAACTTGGCTCAAGGTCGCGGGATCGGAGAGATCGGCCTGCAGCGTGATGTTCGCGGGCGCGGCGTACGTGGCGCCGTTGACCGGACTGCGCAAGGCAATCCAGGGCACGTCATTGGTCGCCGGATAGAGTTGCGAACGGGGGATGATCGACTTCATGGTGGAGGGGCTGCTCCAAAACAGTTGCGCCACGGCGCCTCCGTTTGCGCAGTAGAAGTCCATCGCGAGGTCGTATCTCTGACCCGCGACCAGATCGATGGCGCCCGTGGCCTCTACCGCGGGCTGATCGATCCATTGATCGATCACGGGTTGCCCTCCGATCCAGAGCCGCACGCCATCGGACGTCAGCGCTCCGAAAGTGTACGTCTCCGAGAATTGCGGTTGGATTTGACCGCTCCAATGAACGGAAAACGATCCGGCTGGCACGCTTTCGTCCACCGGCGCCGCGCCCCACGCAAAATCGATGGTCGGGTCGAGCCGAGTCAGGGTCGGAGGGAAATCGGAATCGACGGGGTCATCGAGGTAGTAGTCGCCCCGGAGACCGATCCCGTTTCCAATGGCGTTGGGCTGGTAGTAGGTTTGGCTCGCGAAATCGCTGGGTCCAATACCGGGCAAGAAGGCGCGGGCTTTGACGGTCGCCGTCTGCGTCACTGGTACCGGCCCGGAATAGATTGACGAACTCTGTTTAGGCTCACTCCCGTCAAGCGTATAGTGAACGACAGCATTGGTCGTCGCCGTTGTGATCGTGATCGTCGCGCCGTTGGTGAAGACGCCGCCGACCGGAGTGATGACCGGCGTCGTCACGACGGTCGAATTGCCGAAGACAGTCAGGTCATTAAACGTCGCGACGTAAACCTTGCCGTTCGCAACCGTGGGAACCGCGAAGCGAACCGCTGGCCCGGTGGCGTCGCGGCCGCCGGCTTGGCCGCTGTTGTAAAGCTCAACCGAAAGGTCCGAGGCGGGATAGGCGTGCAGAATCGCCGGAGAATAAGTCGAAAAACCGCTGTTATCCAGCGCCCAGACAATGCCGTTGGTGGCGCCGTCCGCCGAGATGCTGGGGGTCGTGCCGCGAATCCCGAATAGGTGCGCGGACCGGCTGGTGGGTGTTAGCGAAAGGATCCCGGCGCTCACTGAGAACGCTTTCAGATAATCGGACTCCGCGCCGTAATAAACTTGCCCGTTGAAGTAAGCCGCGACGCCGAACGACGCTTGGATTGCCCCGTAGAGCGATTCGGGGATTTGCGAGTCGTCCGCGTGCAATCCACCCAGATTGTCCCGATTTAGGACGTAAAGGGTCGCCGCCTTGCCGGCGACAATGGCCGAGCGCATTGAAGTATCCGGCTGCGGAGGAAGCAGTAAAATGCCGCCGGACGACAGGTCGAGATCGTTTTCGTCAAGGATCGCTTGGTTCGAGGGGATGAAGGAGTCGGTCACCGAAATCCCGCCATCGTTCTGAGTCAGCTTCAAAACGACGTCACTGTAGTTGGGGCCAGTTGTAACATCGACCGCCAGATTCCCGGTGGTAACGTAAAGATTGCCATTCTCATCGGCGCTCGGTCCGACGCCGGAGCTCCAGATGCCGGCGCCAACGCCATTCGGACTGGCATTGAACACAGCGGTCTGTTGCAGGGTGTGGGCGTCGTAGCCCATGAACCAGCCGTGGTAGGTACCGATATCGCCAATCGACGCCCAACCGATATAGATATTTCCGTTCGCGAGGCACAAGGCGGCCCGTTGGTGCTGCCAGAGCGCCAGGAAGCTGATGTTCCCCGCGGCGTCGGCGTCGGTGAACCCGCCGGGAGCGACTCCGTGGATCACGACTGGGCCTCCAAATTTCTCGGCGCCAGTGCGGACGTCGAGAGCATGGAGACGAAATACATAGAAGCCGGCTCCGAGCGGTTCTTTGGTTTTTGCGACGACGTAGAGCGTCTGGGTCGTCGGATCGATCACCGGGGTGCTGGTAATCCCGATCTCCGGCGTGTAGGGGTCCTCGATGCCAATATCAGCCACCGGCATGGTTGTGATGCCCGCCGCCGGATTGACGAAGCTTACATGCCACACCACTCCGGAGTCCGCGTTGGTCTTGTTGTCGGCGTCGAATGCGTAAACGCTGTCGTGCTCGGTGACGATAAAAACGAGGTTGCGGCTGGTATGGTTCGTGAACTGAACCTGCGATAAATAGAGTGGCTGGCCATAGACGACCCCATCGACTGGCTGGGAAAACAGTTTGCCGAAGGAATTGGTGTTGACGTTGGCGGGCGCCAACTTCGTTTCGTTAAGGTTCTGCCCGGTGCGCGCGTTGTCGTTGTGGTAGGTGAGCATATTGACCGGGGTCTGCGCCCGGGTCGAAATCTCCAGCCACCCCACCGCCAGCAGAAGTTGGACGCTCCAACCACTCGCTCGGAGCGTTCGCCAAGCCCACCAGCAGGGCCGTCGTCCACCGTCCTTTGTTCCAGACCGTACCATAGTCGATTCGATTTCGAGAACCACTGTTTTGTTCCCATTCCCCCGAGCTCGCATTTAGCCTTAGATCCGTCGATGCAGCCCGCGATGGGGTCATCCACCCATCCCCATGCAACCGCGTGTTTCGAGCAGGTTACGTGCCATTGGCGCCTAAATTGGCGCCGGGGAAAACCTTGCAACCTCTTGGTGGCTGAGCATTTGCCATGCTGGGGGATCGCTGGCCCGCGGCCGGCGTTGGCGTCGTAATTGAATGTCGTTCTTCGGTGAAATCCTCTTTTCGTGAATTCCGTTAAATCGCGCGAGAATTGGCGCCATCCTTGCGGTACCAGCCGGTATGCTTGATCAAAACTATGCTGATCGTTAGGCTACCGTCGTGAAATCTGGCCGTTTCAGTCGCCTCCGACTCTTGTTTCATCTGCTCGCGATGATCCTGGTCTCGGTTCCTGCGGCGCGCGCCCAGACGAAGCTGATTCGCTTGCGCAACGCGGTACTCGCCAATCCGCCCGTTAACCGCGCTTCGCCGCGCGTGGAGGCGACGCCGCAGATCGTTTCGGGGCTGTTTTTGATCCAGTTCGACGAAGTGACCCAACCGGCTTGGCGCGCGCAGCTTAAGGGGATTGGGGTTACCCTATTGCATTACGTGCCCGACGACGCCTTTGTCGCGCGCTTCGACCGGGTCGATTGCGCGAAGTTGAACGCTTTGAGTTACGTTCGTTGGGCGGGAGCTTACCGGCCGGAATACAAGCTGCACCGGGCGTTGCGGTTGGCGGGGCCTTCCGGGTCTCCCGGGAGTGGTCAACGGGTACGGTTCTTGGTGGCTCCGGATGTGCCGACCGAACGGCGCGTGGTGGTTTCGCGTCTTCTTGATCGCGTGGATCGCCAGACTCATTATTCGTTTGGGGCGGTCGTGGAAGGCGTCGCCGGGCCGGTGGCGCTCGCGGCGCTCGCGCAGGCGGCGGACGTTCTCTGGATCGAACCCGCCGGCGAGCCAAAACTTTTGGATGAAGTATCGTCCCGAATTGTGGGCGGCTCGCCCAATGGCGCCGGGCAATCAGGAACTCTAACGCAACAACTTGGCTTCGATGGCGCCAGCGTCATCGTGGCGGTCCCCGATAGTGGTTTAGGCAGCGGGAATACGAACACGATGCATCCCGATCTGGCGGGGCGGGTGGACGCGCTGCTTTTCTATGGCTCGCTGACTGGCGCCGCCGACGCTAGTGGTCATGGCACCCACGTCGCCGGGATCATCGCGGGCAACGGCGCGACGGGAGAAACGGATGAAAACGGTCTCCTGTACGGCCTGGGGGTCGCGCCGAACGCGCATATCGTCGCGCAACGAATCTTCGATGCTCAGGGAGTCTCGATGCTTCCCGATGGGCAGACGTTGACCCAGGACGCCGTCCGCGCCGGCGCCGTGATCGGTTCCAACAGTTGGGGCGATGACGCGCAGGGCCGTTACGACCTCAATGCCGCGGTGTTCGACAGTCTGACCCGCGACGCCGATCCGGTTACCCCTGGCGACCAGCCGTTTGTGCTGGAGTTCTCCGTTGGGAACGCCGGTCCCGGCCAACAGACGATTGACAGTCCCGCCGTCGCTAAAAACGTGATCGCCACGGGCGCCTCGCAAAACAATCGGACCGGTTTCGGAACCTACAATCAGGGACCGGAAACCATGGCGGATTTTTCCAGTCGCGGGCCGTGCGAGGACGGCCGCATCAAACCGGATTTGGTGGCGCCGGGAACCTGGATCGCCTCGTTGCAGTCGGCGGCCGCGACCGACGCCAGCGCATGGCTGCCAATTGACAGCTACTACCAGTATCAAGGTGGCACCAGTCAGGCCGGTCCACATGTTTCCGGCGCGGCGGCGGTTTTCGTGCAATATTATCGCGAGACTCACGCGGGAACCACCCCTTCGCCGGCGTTGGTCAAGGCCGCGCTGGTCAACTCCGCGGTCGATATGGACAATTCCCTCGGGGCGACCGGTCCGACGCCGAATTCGGACGAAGGCTGGGGGAGAGTGAACCTGAGCCAATTGATCGGTTCCGCCCGGCGCTTTTTTTACGTGGATCAGACCACGCTGTTAACCACCGGTGACGCGTATGAAACCAACGTGATCGTCGCGTCCGCCGATCAGCCGTTGAAGATAACGCTCACCTATACCGACCCGCCGGGACTGCCGGCCGCGATTCCGGCGTTGGTGAACGATCTTGATCTGGAGGTGGTGGGACCGGACGGAACGAGTTTTCACGGCAATCAATTCGACGCTGGCGAATCAATTCCGAACGCGACGGCCGCCGACCGCGTCAATAACGTCGAAGGGGTCAGCGTGCTGCATCCGCTCGTGGGCGAATACCTGGTCCGCGTCCGGGCGCGCAACGTCGTCGAGGACGCCCGCGTGGAAACGCCGGCGATTGACCAGGATTTTGCGCTCGTGGTCTCCGGCAATCTGCCGCTGCCGGGCGTCGGCGCCTTGCTTTTGGATCGCCAAGAGTATCGAGCGCCGGATACGATCCAACTCAAGCTCATTGATTCCGGCCAGGCGGGCCAGCCGACCCTCAGCGTCCTGGTGTCGAGTACTACGGAAACCAACGCGGAGTCGGTTCTTCTCATTGCGTCCGGTTCCGCGGGCGTCTTTACCGGGGCGGTCAACACGGTTCTCGGCCCGCCGGTCACGGACGGTCGTTTGCAGGTCCGCAACGGCGATCAAATCCTGGTCCGCTACGCCGATTCCAGCCCGGCGCCGACCAATATTACCGCCAGCGCTCGCGTCGATCTCACGGCGCCCTCGATTTTTAATCTCTCGGTGACCAATCAGTTTGGCAATATCACCATCTCCTGGTTGACGGATGAGCCGGCCAATTCCGTCATTCGCTACGGAACCTCGACCAACCTTGACCTGGCGGTCACCAACGGGAGCTTAAGCGCCATCCATAGCGTCAACCTGGCGAATCTCAACGCCGATTCGACTTACTGGTACGAGCTTATCTCCACCGATCAAGCGGGCAATCGCGCCACGAATGACAACGGGGGCGCGCTCTTCACCTTTGTCCCGACGCGCGCGGCGTCGATCCTGCTGGTGGACGGCTACGTGCCCGACGACTCCTCAACGCCGATCGCGCTCACCGGATATACCGACGCACTTGACCAGGTGGGGGTGAGTTACGAGGTCTGGAATATCAATCAGATGACTCGCTCGCCGGGGACGAACGATCTGCGGCAGTTCCCCGTGGTGATCTGGCGGATCAACGACAGCTTCGGGAGTGACACGGCCCTCTCTCCGGCCGACCAAGGGGCGATCCAGGCTTACGTCAACGGCGGCGGTTCGTTCTTCATGGCTTCGATGGAACTGCTCAATCGCCTGGCGAACTCGCCTTTTGTGTTGAATACACTGCATATTCTCAGCGTCACCACGGACGTCGGAGTCCCGTCCGTCAATGGCATACCGAATGATTCGATCAGCGACGGCATGGGCATGACCTTGGATTATTCGGCTTACCCGCCCCTTAGTCTGCTCGGGCTGGGGCCGGACTTTTCCGACGTGATGACGATCAGTTCGAACGCGGCGCCGATCTTTTTGGATGGGGTATCCAATCGGGTCGCGGGCCTCCGGTTCCCGCGGACTGGCCAGGACAGCGCCGGCCGAGTCGTTTTTCTCTCGTTTCCGTTCGACGCCGTACCGATGACCGGCGCCCCGCCCAACAATCGGGTCAACCTGTTGCGCAACGTTCTCAGTTTCCTCGCGCCAGACTTGAACAACCTCAGTTCCATCGCGCTCGACAATTCCACCTATACGATTCCGGCGCTCGTGACGGTGGAAGTGGGTGACGCGGGTCTCTCGGGCCGCGGAACCGCGAGCGTCAATTTTTTCAGCGGTTCCTCGACCAATGGCCAGCCCATCGCGCTCGCGGAAACCTCGCGTCGGGGCCTGTTTCGCGGTTCCATCACGCTGGCGCCGCTCTCCGCGCCGCTTCGGCCGGGGCAACTCCGCGCGGCGGATGGCGACGCCATCTGGGTGACTTATCTCGCGGCATCTTCGAACAGCGTCTTGCGGGCCAACGCCACGGTCGATACCGAGGCGGCGGCGATCACCGGCCTCTCGGCGACGCCGGATTACCAACGCGCCGTGGTTGATTGGATCACCAGCAAGCCCAC
This sequence comes from uncultured Verrucomicrobiota bacterium, assembly GCA_964522665.1. Lineage (GTDB taxonomy): Bacteria > Verrucomicrobiota > Verrucomicrobiia > Limisphaerales > CAZFVY01 > CAZFVY01. The sequence goes on from CAZFVY010000142.1 coordinate 7,198, forward strand.
CGATGCCTTGGTGGAATTTGGCGAGTCGGCGTTTCTCGGCCGCACCGCCTATTCGAACGTTCCGGCGCTGACTCACCAATTGGTATTACCCGGGCTGCAACCGGACCACCTCTATTACTTTCGCGTGAGCAGCCGGGACCAGGCGGGCAACTCCGCCGTCGATAACAACGCCGGAAAACTCTACACTTTCCGCACTTTGAAGCCGCTGGCGCTGCCCTGGAGCGATGCCTTCCTCCCGGGTGACACCAATTGGAACGTCGTGAACGGCCGCGACGGGTCGATTTCCTGGTCGCTTGGGCCACCGGAGAACGGGTTGGTAACCAACGCGGTTTCCCCCCCGTATGTCTGGGGAACCAATCTGAAGGGGGACGTCGTCTCGCTGGCGGACACCATGCTCGTCGGTCCGCCAATCGAGATCCTCGGCGGTAACCGGGCGACGTTACGTTTTAGTCAAGCCTACGATTTCACCTCGCAATCTGAGGCGGACATCTACGAATACGGCCAACTCTACGTTTCGACCAACAACGGCGCCGCCTGGACTCAATTGGCTGAATTCGACGGCGCCTCGGCGGGCTGGCAAACGGCCAGCATCGACTTGAGCAATTACCTCGGCCAGGTCATCCGCCTCGGCTGGTATTACGGCTTCTATACCCTGGCGGCCTCCGATCATCCGGGATGGCTGATCGACGATGTCTCGGTAAGCTCCAGCAATCTGATCACCGGCGCCATCGAGATCACCAACAATCTCTCGCAAGCCGGCTTCACCATTCGTGGTCCGCTAACGCAAACCGGCGTCGGTTGGAAGCTTTTGATCGCCAACGCGCCGCCGGGCCAGTATGTCGTGACGTTCAACCCGGTCCCGTACTACCTTACGCCGCCGCCGCAGACGAACAGCCTCCTCGGAAGTAATCTGATCGTATTCCAAGGAAATTATACCTTCCCGGACGTCAACACGAACGGGATCTCGGATTTATGGGAACAGCAATACTTCGGCGCCGTTCTTACCGGCCCGCCTGGTCTGACGGACCACGACGCCGACGGGAGTTCCGACCTCACGGAGTTTCTCTCGGGCACTGATCCGACCGACCCGACATCGGCGTTAACGCTCTTTCCGCCGGCGCTGCTGCCGAACCGGACCGTGCAGCTCTCGTGGCCCTCGGTCAGCGGCTATTCGTACCGCCTGGAAGGCTCCACCAACCTGGTCGCGTGGACGCCGTACTCGGATTGGCTTCGCGCGACCAACACAAACACAACCGTCACGCTTCCTCCGCTGGCCCCCGGCGCCAACTTCCTTTTCCGCCTTCAAGTTCGACCGTAAGGACCGCCGCTCGTCTCGTGGACGCATTTTCGGGTTGGCACGCGAACGAGCCTGACTTGAGGGGCGATCAGCGCTCTAACCCCAAGTGAGCCGGCCGCGAGCGAACTTGGCAGCCGCATCGCGGTTGGTCACGACGTCCCGGTCCGGCGCCATTTCTCTTTGCCCTAAAACGCTCGGGCGACTAATCTGCCGTGCGTCATTGAAAAGCAAATCCGTACCATTTTTGGGCATGACGGCGGGCGCTGATTCGGAAGGCTCGCGGGCTGGCGCCCGGCGCGGGTCTGGGCGGAGGAGCCACCCGAGTCTGGCGCCGAGGAGTGGGCGGCCGGTGACGCGCTGCTTTCTTAGGGGCGCCATGCTCCTGGCGTTGATCACCCTCGTGGGCGCGCCCCGATTGTCCGCGGCGGATCGTCGGGAAGCGGTGAATGCGGTGGACGGCTCCTACGCGCGCGATTGGCTCTTCCTCGGTCCGTTTTCTTCGGACCAGATGGAGAAAGACTTCCTGGCGGGTTCGGGAGGTGAGAAAAGCGCCCACCCGAGAGCGGGTGACGTCGTCGCGGCTCCCGATGGCAAGCCGTTGGCCTGGCGACTCTACCACTCGACCGAGGATTACGTCATGCTGGAACACGCGCTGACGACGGACGACCACACGCTCACCTATGCGTACTGCGAAGCGACCAGTGCGCTCGACCAGGACGTCGAGTTCCGTTTTGGGAGCGAAGACGCCGCGCAAGTCTGGGTCAATGGTTCAAAGGTCTTGGAAGTGCCGGACCGGGGCGCGTTTCGCTACGATGGCAACGTGTTCGTGGTTCCTTTGAAGGCGGGGACCAACGCCTGCCTCATCAAGCTTCAGCGGCTCATCGAATCATGTCAGTTTTCGCTGCGCCTCGTGCCGCGCGAACGCGCGACTTTGGAAGGCCGAATCGCGGCCCAATCCGGAAAACCACTCTCCCAGGCGATGGTTCAGGCCTTTCGCGGAGACGCGTTGATCGGCTCGACCCTGAGCGACGACGCCGGTCATTACCACTTATCGATCTTCCCGGCGGGCGGGGAATATGCGTTGAGCGTCACGGCGAAAGAAGCGGGCGCTTGGCGGCTTGGCCTTGCCCTCCCGCCCGGGACGCGAACCAACCTGGACTTGGTCGTGGCCGACGCGGTTTCAGTCATTGGCGGAGCCCGGATGCTGGATGAGGTGACGCCCCACGTCGCTTTGCCGGTACAGGCGCTCGCGGTCACGGGAGACTCCGCTGACCCGCGCGTGCTGGCGACGACCCTGACCGATAGCCGGGGAGAATTCCGGTTCATTAACCTGCGCCCGGGCGCTTACCGTTTTCGCTGCCTGACGGATCACGGGCTTTTGTTCCCGGGCGGCGCCCATGATCTGGCGGCGGCGGCGGTGGTGAACGTGGAATCCGGCAAGACCTATCGGGGGGTGCAATTCCAGTTTCCGGGGATGAAACGGGGTTCCTGGAAGAGTTACACGTCCGAGGAAGGACTGCCGCAACTGTCGGTCATCCGGATCGCCCGCGGGCCGGACGGCATGATTTGGTTTGGCGATGACAGCGGGGGGTTGAGCCGCTTCGACGGGGACGAGTTCGAGTCGTTCAATCTGCGGGAGGGACTGCAAGACGATCATGTGGTCGCGCTGGTCGGTTCGACCAATGGCGTGCTGCGGATTGGAACGCGAGCGGGAGTCAGCGAGTTCGATGGGAACCAATTTCATTGGCATGGCGAAAAGGACTCGACGGCCGGTAGTTGGACCCAAGCGATTCTTGAACTGGAGGATGGAACGGTTTGGTACGGGACGCGCAATGGGGCGGTGCGGTCAAAGGGGAATGAAACGGTCCGGTTTACCGTCAAAGACGGGCTGCCCAACAACGACATCCGCGACATCTGCCGCGGGGCGGACGGCGCTATTTGGTTCGGCACCAGCGAGGGATTATCGCGCTACGACGGCCGGACTTTCACCAATACGAATCTGGACGCCGGCTTTTCGATTCACGTGGTCCGGAAAATCCTGCTGACCAAGGACGGTTCGATGTGGTTGGCCACCCGCAACGGCGTCCTGCGCTTCTCGGGCGGGCGCTGGAGCCGGCTGACGACCCGGGACGGGTTGCCAACGGATGAGATTCAAGATCTCTACCAGTCCGCGGACGGTTACCTTTGGATCGCGACCTTTAACGGGCTTTGCCGGTATGACGCGCAAGGAATCGTCAATTTTGCGACGACCGATGGACTGCCCAAGCCGAGCGTCCGTGGCATCTTTCCGGAGGCCGATGGAACGCTGTGGTTCGCCACCGAGGGCGGCGTGGCGAAGTACGATCCCAACAGCTTGATTCAGTTCACGATGAGGGACGGCTTCCTGAGCCAGGAGGGCAAAGCGGCGGGCGTGCTCTCGTTGCTTCCGTTGCCGAATGGTGATCTTTGGGTTGGGACCGGCTGGGGGGGCGTGTTCCGCGTGCGGGGCCAAGCGCTCGAACGAATCCCTCGGGCGCCTTTCCCGGCCTATGTGCGCGCGATGGAGCGCGCGGACGACGGCACGATCTGGCTGGGCACCTTTGAGGGGCTATTCAAGTCGGATGGTGAGAACTTTGAGAAAGTCATCGATCGCGCGTGGATCCTGGCGCTGGCAATCGCGCCGGATGGGCAAATCTGGTTCGGGCACGGGTGGGCCGGCGGCGGAATCTCCGCTTACGACCCAAAACGCAAAACCGTTACCACCTATACGACCGGCGCCACTCCGAGCCTGCCCAATAACAACATCTGGACCATTGTGCCCGCCGGAGATCAGGGATTGTGGGTCGGGTGCGAGGCCGGCCTGTTGCGCTTTGCCGCGGGGACTTTTTCCAAACCGGTCTGGCCGTCGGAACTGCCGCCTCGATTTAGCGTCTCCGCGTTGCGCTCCGACGCCGACGGGCGGCTTTGGCTGGGCGGACCGGAGGGGCTGGTCCGAATCAAGGGGTCGAGTACGCTCTGGCTCAAGAAAGGCCGAGAGCTGCCCCCCAGCGGCGTCTTTTGCATCGATCGCACGGCGCGCGATGGGCTTTGGTGCGGGACGCAGAGTCGTGGTCTGGTGGGTTATGATGGCGCCGCGGTTACGAGTATTGAAGACCACGACGGCGTCGCCGGGCGCTTCATCGTCGCCCTCGCCACCGACGCGAAGGGCGACGAGTGGCTCGGGACCGACGACGGCGGGCTGACGCGCTATCGGCGCAACCTCGTTCGGCCCAGCATCCGCATGACTGGCGCCGAAATCGATGGCGGGGCGCTGACCAACTCGGTGGCGACCCCCGAAATGACGGCCGGGCAACGCCTGACGGTCCGCTTCCATGAAATCGATTTCAAGACGGACGTCAAAAAACGCCAATTCTCCTACCGTTTAACCGGACCGGAAAACCGCCTCGTCTTGGCCGGAATCACCAAGGAGCGGCGCTTCGATTGGACCCCGCAAGGCGCGGGCGCCTACACGTTCGCGGTGCAGGCGATCGATCGCGACTTGAATTACTCGGCGCCGGCCCAGATGAAATTGCGCGTGTTGCCGCCCTGGTACCTAAACGCCTGGATCGTTGCCCCGGCCGGCGGCAGCGTGGTCGCGCTCGTGTTCTTCTCCGCGATCACGGGCTGGCGTTATGTCGGGCAACGGCGCGAATCGGCGCGTCTCAAGGATCAGATGCTCACTCAGGAGCGCCTGGCGCGGGCCTCGCTTGAGGGCAAAAACAAAGAGTTACTGGAGGCCAAGGAGGCGGCGGACGTGGCCAATCAGGCGAAGAGTCTTTTTCTGGCGAATATGAGCCATGAGATTCGCACCCCGCTCAACGCCATTCTGGGCTACGCCCAGATACTCAAACGTGACCGCGCGATTCCGGAAAACCAGCGGCGCTCGGTCGGTACGATTGAAACCAGTGGTAATCATTTGCTGGCGTTGATCAACGAAATCCTCGACCTGTCGAAAATCGAGTCGGGCCGAATGGAGGTGCGGGAGACCGAGTTTGACCTCGATGAATTGATCCGGGGCCTGGCGGTCATGTTCGAACTGCGTTGCCGGCAAAAAGGACTCGAATGGCGAGTGACCGGGGTGAGCGGCCAAAGCCGCCCCGTGCGGGGAGACGAGGCCAAACTGCGTCAGGTGCTGATCAATTTGCTCGGCAACGCGGTGAAATTCACCGACCGCGGCGCCGTCGAATTGCGTCTCACTTCTCCCGTTTCGAAAGGCGGGGGCGCCCGCGCCGGGGCGGCGGCCGTGACGCAAGATGACCGATTGGGTCCAGACACGTATCGTTTTGAAGTCATCGATACCGGACCCGGCATCTCGCCCGAGGGCAAAGAGAGAATCTTCGAGCCGTTCACCCAGGGGCTGGAAGGGACGAAGAAAGGCGGGACTGGCCTGGGCTTGGCCATCGCGCGCCGACAAACGGAGTTGATGGGCGGGCGACTGGAGTTGGAGTCAACGGTCGGACGCGGCGCGCGGTTCTACTTTTCGCTGCGTTTGCCCCCGGCGTCCGAGTTGGGCGCCGCGAAGCCCGCGCGAAAAGCGCCGCGGGTCAGCCGTTTGCGGGAAGGCACACAGGTCTCCGCGCTGGTGGTGGACGATATTGAGGAGAATCGCGACATCTTGGACCGCTTCCTGAGCGGGTTGGGCGTCAAGGTGACGCTGGCTGAGAGCGGAGAAGCGGGGTGGCGGGAATTGCAGAACCGTCGTTTCGATATCGCGTTCCTCGATATTCAGATGCCCGGCCTGACCGGAAAGGAAGTGGCGGCGAGGGTTCTGGAGAAACTCGGCGCCGGCTACGTCAAATTGGTCGCGATTTCCGCCTCCGTGCTCAAGCACGAGCAAACCAACTATTTTGAAATTGGCTTCAACGCCTTCGTTCCCAAGCCCTTTCGGTTCGAACAAGTCTGCGACTGCCTGGCCGAGCTGTTGGGCGTCGAGTTCGAATACGAAGCCGATGGGGACGCCTCCGACGAACCAGCGTCCTCGCCAGCGTATCCCAGGCTTGATTTGCCCGACAAGTTATTCGAACACCTCCGCCGCGCCGCGGAAATGTACAGCGTCACGGAATTCGAGACCCTCCTCGGTGACCTCCAGGAGCTCGGTCCCGCTCAACGCGAATTGGCCGAGAATCTCCGCGAGTTGAGCCGAAACGTAAAGTTCGACGAGATCATCGCCGCCCTTGACGCCACGCGCGGCGCTCCCTCCGCGTAGCGGGTGAACGGAAGATGACAGTGTTGTCATGCGCTTGATTCCGCGTCGCGCGGCCGGGTAAAGTTTAGGCGAATTGATCGACAAGAACCCGCCTGCGCTATGCGAATATCTTTATTGAAGTCCACCGCTTTTTTTCTCTTCGGTCTCGTAAGTTTGGTCGGCGTTGCCCGCGCCGCCGAAGAAGGACCCTATCATTTCCGCAAGGAGATTCCGGTCGGCGGCGAAGGCCGGTGGGACTACTTGTCCGTGGACGAGGCGGGACGACGTTTGTTTGTCAGCCACGGAACGAAAGTGAGCGTGATTGACATCGATAAAGAGGCCTTGATCGGTGAGATTAGCGACACTCCGGGAGTGCATGGGATCGCGCTGGCGCCTGAGCTTGGCCGGGCATTCGTGAGCAATGGCGGCGAAGCCAAGGCGAGCATTGTCGATCTCGCGACTTTGAAAACGATCACCAAGGTGGCCACCGGGCCGAACCCGGACGCAATCTTGTATGAGCCGGGCCAAAACGAAGTCTATACGTTCAACGGTCGCGGCCAGTCCGCCACTGTCTTTGGCGCGAAGTCGAGTGAGGTCGTGGCGACCATCGCTCTGCCCGGCAAACCGGAGTTTGCCGCCGAAGACTTAGCCGCTGGCCGGATTTACGACAATATTGAAGACAAGAACAGTATTGTGGTGATCGATGCCAAAGCCCATCAGGTCGTCGCCACTTGGCCGATTGCTCCCGGAGAGGAAGCTTCGGGCATGGCCATTGACGTGGCACACCACCGTTTGTTTATCGGCTGCGGCAACAAATTGATGGAGATGATCGACAGCGCAAGCGGTAAGATCGTCGCCTCGGTTCCCATTGGCGACGGCGTGGACGCCAACGCCTTCGATCCCGGAACCCAACTCGCGTTCAGCTCGAACGGCGAGGGCACGGTAACGGTGGCGAAGGAAGAATCGCCGGACAAGCTTACGGTTGTTCAAACCCTCAAGACGCGGCGCGGCGCCCGCACGATGACTTTGGATCCCAAGACGCACCGAATTTATCTCGCGGCGGTTGATTACGAGGCGGGGTCGGGCCAGGCGGGCGGCCGGCCCCGGGCGTTGCCGAACACGTTTCGCATCCTGGTCTATGAGCTGACCGGCGCTCCAGGCCAGTAGCGTTTGAGAAACCGCGACCGCGGCCGGCGTCGTGTCGCGGCTTCGGCTGGTTCGCGTCGGGCGCCGTGGGAGGAGAGGATCACCGACGCCAACGCAGACGCGATGCCACCGCGCGACGTCCTTGCCTGCGGATACCCTTTGTCGCCTCGATTCGTCCTGAACTTGCGGGAGCCTCGGCGAAGCCGACCGCGAACGGCGTTCCGACGAAATTATCCCCTTGAAAATCCCGCCTCGAAGGCCGATACCTTGGCCGTACCCATTACCGTGAACCGAAATATTCCGCGCTGTTTTAGGCGAGCTGAGAGCGCTTCTGCCAAATTGAACTTCATGGCTCCGCTGCTGTCAGGCTTGGTCATGCTCGTTGCCGGGGCGATGTCGTTCGTTCCCTCCGCCGCGGCGACGGACGCGGAAGCGCCGCCGCGGCGGCTGCTCTACGTAGCCGCGCCCGGCATTCGCGATTATCTGGAATACGGCGGACATGGCGTGTTGGTCTTCGATATTGATAACGGCCACCGTTTCGTTCGGCGCATTCCCACGGCCGGCCTCAACGACAAGGGAGCGCCACTCAATGTCAAAGGCGTTTGCGCCAGCGTCAGTCAGAAGCGGCTGTTCGTCAGCACCACGCAGACGATGATGGCTCTTGATTTGGTCACGGACAAATTGCTTTGGGAAAAACCCTACAAACAAGGCTGCGACCGCATGGCGATCTCGCCCGATGGAACCGTCATCTACCTGCCCTCCCTGGAGCAAGATTTCTGGCATGTCGTCGATGCCGCCACCGGCGACGTCATCACCGAAGTCGAACGCAAGTCTGGTTCGCACAATACGATTTACGGGCTGGACGGCAAACGCGCGTATTTGGCGGGACTCAAATCGCCGCTGCTTTCGGTCATGGACACGCGGAATCATACGTTGAGCAAGACCGTCGGGCCGTTCGGCTCGGCGATCCGTCCGTTCACCGTCAACGGCCGGCAAACGCTGTGCTTCGTCAACGTGAACGGATTGCTGGGCTTCGAAGTGGGTGATTTGACCACCGGGCAGAAGCTTTATCGGGTCGAGGTTCAGGGCTACAAGAGTGGGGTCACGAAACGCCACGGTTGCCCGAGCCACGGGATCGCGTTGACCCCGGATGAAAAAGAACTGTGGGTCACCGACGCGTTTAATAGCCGTCTGCACATTTTCGACGCGACTGTCAGCCCGCCGAAACAACTCGAGAACATCCCGCTGCGCGATCAACCCGGCTGGATCACGTTCACCCTGGATGGCCAGTACGCCTATCCCTCGACCGGCGAAGTGATCGAAACCAAAACTCGGAAAATCGTCGCGACCTTGAAGGACGAGCACGGCCAGGATGTGCAAAGTGAAAAGCTGGTCGAGATCGATTTTCGCGGCGCCCAACCGGTGCGCGCCGGTGACCAATTCGGCTTGGGCCGCGTCACGGGCGAACCGGTGAAGTAAGCGGCGTCACGACCGCCTTCGGCAGCTGGCGCGCGCGACGCCGCCGACGAGCGATCGCACGCCCGCGCGCGGTGGGTGTGTGACGGCTAAGTAACCTAACTTGAAACAAGCGGTAATGGCGGTCTTTT
>CAZFVY010000143.1:0-14721 GCA_964522665.1 uncultured Verrucomicrobiota bacterium
CGTGCCGTTGCCCCATTGCGCGATGTCGTTGTGATGGGCGCCCCAGTCGGTCATGGTCCCGTCCGAATAGTCGTACCAGTACCGGAAATTGCCGTGGCAACGCTCGGGGACGTAATCGACGAACCTGGCGGGGCCGGTCCAGAAATTCCAATCAAGCTCCGGCGGCGGAGTGGTCGATTTGAACGGTCCCCCGTGCCGGCCGGCCGGGAGCAGAGTCGTGATGGTCTTCAGTTTGCCCAGGCGGCCATTGCGAACCAGTTCGCACGCGAGGCGGAAACGCCGATCGCTGCGTTGCTGGCTGCCGGTCTGGACCAATCGTTTGGTGGCGTTGGCCGTGGCGACGAGACGTTTGCCTTCCTCGATCGTGCGCGTCAGCGGCTTTTCGCTATACACGTCTTTGCCCGACTTGAGCGCGCGCAAATTGACCAGCGTATGCCACTGATCAGGCGTCGAGGTGATGATGACGTGGATGTCGTCGCGGTCGATTAGCTGGCGAAAATCGCGGTAGGGTTTGGCCTTCGGAAACGTTTTGGAGGCGACTTCGAGGTGGCGGGCATCGACGTCACAGATCGCGAGGACGTCGCCAAATTTCTTGGCCTCCTGAATGATGCCGCTCCCGCGTCCGCCGCAGCCGACCCAGCCAATGCCGGGGCGGTCGTTCGGCGAAAGCGGAACCGGGGTGGCCGCGTAGCTTTGTGACTCCTCCAGATACCAGGCCGGCAAGGCGGAGGCGGCGGCAACGGTGGCGGCGCCTTGGAGGAAGCGGCGGCGGGTGAAGCGGGGGTCTTGAATTGACATAGGCGAATGGGGTGGGACGACGGTTTGAACGGCTCTCAGTGTTCGGCTTTGTTGCCGGCCTTTTCCCAGGCGCGGAAGCCGCCTTCCAGGTTGAAAAGGCTCGGGAAGTCCAGCTTGCTAAGCTTGTCGCACGCCTTGGCGCTGCGCACTCCGGCCGCGCAATGGACAAGGTAAACGTCGGACTTTTTCAGTTTGGCGACCTTCTGGTCGAAATCGGGGCCGTTGACGTCGATATTGATCGCGCCAGGAATGTGGCCGGCGGCGAACTCTTTCGGTGTCCGCACGTCGAGCACGACGTTTTTCTTGTCGGCCCGCATTTTCTCAAACTCCTCGACGTTGACGTCCTTGAATCCCTTGGTATCCGCGACGCGGGTGAAGGGCGCTTCCGTCGCAACGTAAGCCGCGGGCAAGGCGCCCTGGTTTTTGGCGGTGGCGGCGGCGCCGAGTTGGAGGCTCAACAAGAGGGCGGGGGAGAAAATGAATTTGGCAAAGAAAGGCTTCATAGTTCGCGCACGTTTCGGTATTGAGAAAGCATTGACCAATCGGGCCAGTAATTCAAATCGATTTCACGCGGATGTTTAAGCTGGCGCTAGTTCAAATGCGGGTGGCGGGCGGCGCTAAACGCGAGAATTTGGCCCGGGCCGTCGCGGCGATCACGACCGCGGCAAGGGCCGGCGCGGCGGTGGCGCTCCTGCCGGAGGCGATGTCGTTGGGCTGGACCCATCCGTCGGCAAGCGCCGAGGCCGACGCGATTCCCGAGGGCCAGACGGCGACGGTGTTACGCGAAGCGGCAAGGCGGGAGCGGGTTTATGTTTGCGCCGGGCTTGTCGAGCGGGCGGGCGACCAAGTCTTCAACTCGGCGATCCTGATCGATCCCGCGGGTGAGATCTTATTGATTCACCGCAAGCTGAACGAGCTTGAGATTGGCCACGAATTCTACGCCTTGGGTGACCGGCTGCAGGTGGTGGCGACGCCGCTGGGACGTTTTGGGGTGATGATTTGCGCGGATGCGTTTGTCCGTGGCCAGGTCATTAGCCGTACGCTCGGGTACATGGGCGCGCAGGTGATCCTTTCGCCGTCGAGTTGGGCCGTGCCAGCCGAGCACGATAACGAGCGTGAGCCGTATGGCCAACTTTGGCGGGATAACTATGCCCCCGTCGCGCGCGACTTCCGGCTCTGGATCGCGGGGGTCAGCAACGTCGGCTGGCTCGAGGCGGGGCCATGGCGTGGACGGAAGTGCATCGGTTGTTCGCTGGTCGTCGGGCCGGACGGTGAGCCGGCCGCGGTCGGGCCTTACGGGGTGGACGCCGAGACGATTCTTTACCTCGACGTTGAGCCGGTGGAACGGTCGGCGCGAGGGGAAGGATGGGAGAAGAGATGGGAGAAATGAGACGGATGGCGGGGGTGGGGACGGAATGATTCCGCGGCTGGAAGGCTGCCTGAGGTCAGGGTTTGGGTCCGCGCCGGGTGCGCCGATAGCTTCCCAAGCGTCGTCAAGTCGGCTGAACGTGGAATACGATTGCCTTCGTGAAACCATCGGGGTATTGCCTCTGCATGCCTGCGTCACCCCAGCCATTTCCGCTAGTCAAAGGCTCGGGCTTGGTGGGCGGCGCGCCAGCTCGATGTGGCTTCCGCCCGTTCAGCGCCTGATAACATCTCTGCTTCCTTGCTATGAAAAAACAAATTACTCGCCGGAACTTCGTGGCGGCCGCAGGGGCGGGCGCCTTGGCGGCGCCGGGTCTGCTCGCGCTGGCGCAAGCGCCGCAGGTCCGCGTTCGTGGGACCGTCAAACCGGTCGTTCTTTCCGCGGAAAACGGCAACAAATCGAAGGACGCCGAAGGGCTGACGGCGGTGGCCAGAGCGTTCAAAATGATTACCGAAGGCGCCGATGTGCTCGACGCGGTGATCGCCGGGGTGAACATCGTCGAGTTGGACCCGGAGGACACGAGCGTCGGTTATGGCGGATTGCCGAACGCTGACGGCGTGGTGCAATTGGACGCCTGCGTGATGCACGGGCCGTTGAAGCGGGCGGGCGGCGTGGCTTGCCTGGAAGGGGTGCGCACGCCGTCGTTGGTCGCCAAGACGATCATGGAGCAAACCGATCATCATTTGCTGGTCGGTAAAGACGCGCAACGGTTCGCGCGGAATTTGGGGTTCAAGATCGAGGACGACCTGAACACCGACAAGTCCCGGCGATTGTGGCTGGAGTGGAAGCGGCGCACCGACCCGTCCCATTACCTGGACCCGAAGGCCCGCTCGGAGGCCTGGCATCGCGCGGGCAGGGAAATGGTTCGGGAGGGGCTGATCGATCCGCTCCACTATTACGGCACCATTAACTGCAATGGCGTGAACGCCAAAGGCGAGGTCTGTGGCGTCACCACCACCAGCGGATTGGCGTTCAAGATTCCGGGCCGGGTGGGCGATTCGCCGATTCTCGGCGCGGGTCTCTACGTCGATGGTGGGATTGGCGCGGCCGGTTCGACCGGGCGCGGCGAGGCGAACTTGTTCTCTCTGATTTCGTTCCTGATCGTGGAATTCATGCGGCAAGGGATGACGCCGAAAGACGCCGGGCTGGCCGGCTTGAAGCGCGTGGTGGCCAACACGGTCGAGAAGCGGTTGCTGAACGGGAACGGCAAGCCGAATTTTAACGTCAGCTACTATGTCCTCAACACGCGGGGTGAGTACGCCGGGGTTTCCCTTTACGAATTGGCGGAGAAGCAGCAGCCGATTCGGTTTGCTCTTTGCGACGAAAACGGTCCGCGCGTGGTACAGACCGAGCCGCTGTTGGCCGGGCCGCCCGAGGTTTGACGCGGGCCGGGCGCGGAATCGAAACAGGCGCGGCGGCCATGACAGCCACCGCGCCTGCTACCGTTCCAACTTCAATAATCCCGCGACGCCGGAACGCCCGCGCCCGGCGGAGCCGGCCCGTGCGTCGTAGGAAATCCAGAATTATTTCTCTCGCTTGGCTTCCCAGTCGCGCGAGGTGGTTGTGCCGCCACGCTCGGATTCGATTTTGCCCTTGATTGAATCACCGCTCAACTTGCCATTGTATTTGGTCGTCACTTTATTGCCATTGCGTTCGACGGAAACCGAGAAGGAGACGTCATCGCCTTTGATCTTGCCTTCTTCGATGTCGCGTTCGGTGACGTCGCCGTTGCGTCCCGGTTGGCTGAGTTTTCCGGTCAACTTCTCGCCATCGGCCTTCAATTTGAGGGTCACTTTGACGTCGGGATTGCCATTGCGTCCCGGGCGACTCCAAGTCCAGTTGCCATCGACGTCGGCGGCGTGGGCTTGGGCAACCGCGACGGCCGCGAAAATCGCGCAGATGCCGACTTTGATCAGAGAGGATAGTGCTAGTTTGCGCTGCATAGTTTATAGGAGTTAGGTTTTATTTACGGTTCTGCGAGGGAATGCCTTACCTGGGCAATTCTCCGACATTACCGGTTCTTGTAAAGACGACCCGGCAGGAGCAAAGGTTACAATCCGTTCAAACTTCAGCGCGATTGCGTAAGCCGCTACCTTCAGGAATGTTATGGCTTGCGGCGCCGTTGACGCCGGCAGTTCGCGTCATCCCCGCCAGCTCGGTCTCGTTCCATCGTCCGCGCGGCAGAATAGGCCGCACCAAGGGCGGGCGCCAATATGGTGTTCACCGCAACCGTCGCGCTCGTTCGACCGGCCGTCACCGAAGGAAAGCGCGGTAGAATTGCGCGCGGCCCGCCGCCTGGCTATCGATGACCTCGGTGGAGGCGCCGCTACTGACGACGGTGGTGACATCGGTCCAGTGGACGAGATCGCTTGAGGTTTGAATCAGATAACTGGCGCCGGGCTGGCCGGCGAGGACCAATTGGAATTCTCCGTTGGACCACGCCAAGCCGGCCGGCAGCAGGCGAGGCGCGATGACGGTGGGAGGGTTGACGGTGAAGTTCACCGGCGACGACTGAAAAACGGTTCCGTAAACGTCGGTAGCTTGAGCGCTGACCGAGTAGGCGCCGGCCGCCAGGTTCGTGAGCGAAAGCGTGAAGGGGGCATTGGTCACCGTGCCCACGGGGGTTGTTCCCGAGAAAAAGGCGACTTCGCTAAAGTCAGCGGAATCCGAAACGGTCGCCGCGAGCGTCACCTTTCCGGGAGCGGTGAGGGCGGTAACCGTGGAGGCGGCTTGTAACGCGACCCAAGGCGAGGTGTTGGTCGCCGGCGACAGTTGGCTGGTCGGGATGATTGATTTTGCGGTGGACGGACTGCTCCAAAGCAGTTGGGCGACGGCCGTGGTTTCGGCGCCGGAATCGTATTCCAGAACGAGGTCGTAGCTTTGCCCGGCGGTTAAGGCGACGGAGCCGCTGGCCTCCGTGTAGGGCTGATCGACTGATTGGTCGATGATCGGTTGATCGTCGAGCGTCAGGTGGACCACGCCGGAGGCGAGCGTGTAGAAAGTGTAGGTTTCACTGAACTGCGGCGTCAACTGGCCCGACCAGCGGGCGCCGAACGGCACGCCGGGAACGCCGGTGGCGGGCGCCGCACCCAGCCAACTGAAATCAACGGAGGGATCGATTCGCACGAGCGTCGGCGGGTTCTCAAACCCGGCGTCGGAGGAATAATACTGCGCCAGCAAACCGGAGCCGTGCCCGATGGCGCCGGCGGAGTAAAAGGTTTCGCTGGCCGCTTCGCTGTCGATCACGCCGGAGGCGAAGGCCCGCGCTTTCACCTGCGTCGTGTTCGTCAGGATCAACGGCTGAGTGTAGCGCGGGGACGAGGCGTCCGGCATACTCCCGTCCAAGGTGTAACGGATGATCGCGCCCGCGGTGGCGTCGTTCAGAGAGACCGTCGTTTGGTTCGTGAAGACGTTTCCGGCCGACGAGGCGAGGATGGGCGTCGCGGCCGATTTGAGGGGGCCGTAAATGCTGAGTTCGGTCCCGGTTCCAACGAAAACCTTTCCGTTCGCGACGGTCGGCACCGTGAACCGGACGGCGAAGCCCGCGGCGTCCCGGGCGCCGGCCTGGGAGCTATTGTACAGTTCGGTTCCGAGGTCGTTGGCGTCGAAGGCGTGGAGCACGGTGGGCGAGAAAGTCGCGAAACCGCCGTTGTCCAACGCCCAAAGGATACCGTTGGTGGCGCCATTCGCCGAGATGCTGGGGGTCGATCCACCGTAGCCAAACTGGTGGACGGAAAGTGACGTGGGTTGCGTGGACAACTGGCCGCCGCGCAAATCAAAGGCCCTAAGGTAATCCATCATTCCGCAATAATAGATCCGCTGATTGAAGTAGGCCGCCATGCCAAAGGACCCGGCGATGGCCGAGGGTAAAGATTGGACCAGTTGGCTGTCGCCGTCGGCTTGAAACCCGCCCATGTTGTCCCGGTTCATCAGATAGATCGTCCCTTCCTTTCCGGCCTGGACCAGCAAATGAAGCGGGGTATCGGGTTGATCGGGGATGACCAGAACGCCGCCGGAGCCTAGGTCCAGATCATTCACGTCGAGGTAATCCTGATTGGACGGGGTGAATGAGTCGGTGACGGTCAGACTCGAGTTGTTGAGCGAGAGCTTGAGCACGGAATCGCCGTAGTCAGGCCCTTGATCGTAATCGAAGGTCCCATTGCCGGTGCTGACGTAGAAATTCCCGGCGCCGTCCGCGGCCGGCCCGGCTCCGCCCGACCAGATCCCGCCATCGCTCCCGTTGGGCGTGTCGTTAAAAATGGTGACCTGCTGCAAACTCTGCGCGTCATAACCGATGATCCAACCGTGATAGGGAAAGAGATCGCCGATGGACGCCCACGCGATGTAAACGACGCCGTTGAGCAAGAGCAGGGCGGAGCGCTGATGCTCCTTGAGCGCCTGAAACAATACGTTATTGGCGCCGTCATTCGGGGTTCCCGACCCCGGCACGGAGCCGGTGATGACCACCGGACCCCCGAATTTCTCGGCGCCGGTTCGGATGTCGAGCGCGTGGAGGCGGAAGTAATACTGCGCGGAGCCGGCGATCACCTCCTTGGTCTTGGCGACGACGTAGAGGGTCTGGGTGGTCGGATCGATGACGGGCGTGCTGGTGATCCCGATCTCGGGCGTCGCCGGGTCGCTGAGGCCCAAGTCGGTAACCAGCATCGTTGTTATCCCGGCGGCCGGGTTAATAAAGCTGACCTGCCAAAGCGGTTGGCCGTCGGTCGTATTGTCGGCGTCGAACGCATAGACGCTGTCATGCTCGGTGACGACGAAAACGAGATTCCGAACGCTCTGGTCGGCGAAGCGAACTTGGGGGGCGTAGAGCGGCTGGCCGAAGGCTTCTCCGTCGATGTGAAAAGCCGCGACCTTGCCGAAGGTCGTGGAGTTGAGATTGCCGGGAGTCAGACGGTATTCGTTCTGATTCTGGCCGGTCCGGTAATTGTCATTGTGATAGGTCAAAACGCTGACTTGGGCTTGCGCTTCGTTGGGGCTCGCCGCGGCAAGGCAAGCGGCGACGAACACCATCACCGCGCGCGCGACGAGGCGCGCGGTTCCCCGCGCCGACCCCCGACCGGGCGCGCGGCGCGGCGGGCAGGCGCCGGAGCCGCGGCGTGGACCCGCCGCCCGCGGTTCAGGCTCGATAGTGCAGTCGAATGCGCATGTGTGGTGGTCACCGTGGTGATCGCGTATCATAATGTATAATCTTTCATGTAGAGGGCGATTCACCCGGCGGTCATCGTTCAAATCCGCTTAAACGAATAATTGGTGGCGCGCGCATCGAGCTTGAGTCGGTGGCGGTCGCGGATTCGAGCGCCGACTGGGCGCTGATTCCCCTTTCGGCCCCAAGCCAGGGAAAAGATTGGGGGTAATAACCCATTGTTCACGTTAATACGAGGTGCGGTGCAGTTAGCGTGCCCGAAATGCTGCGAATCGTCGTTTGGCGCCGGTTTACTGGACGGCGCGCTGAATTCGATGACGGGGCCGAGGACAGGAAGGCGGGCGCTGGAAAGAGGCGCCAGCCTGGGGAACTGCTCCGCAGGCTGGCGAGGGGAGGGGGAGAGTTAACCCGGCAGTTGAATCGTGTGATCGGGCGCGCGTTTCAACTGCCGGGTTAAATTCAAAAGACCGGTCGTGGCGCGGGCCACTCAGGAGGTGGTATTCAAAGTACCGTCGGGGCTTACGCCGCTGGCGGGCTGGCCCAGAAGAGACGCGACGTCGCTGGACGCGCTCGGACCGCCGCTCGATTCGGTGGAGGTTGATTCCCCCGTTTTGGAATGATGGTGGTGTCCACCATGTTTTTTATGAACGGCCCCGGTCGGGGCGGCCCCGGTTTGGGATTGCAGTTGAGCTTGCAGCCAAGGTGGCGTCGTACTCCCGCTTACACTGTTCACCGACATATATTGCTCTTTCTCATTGGGGTCGATATTCCAATCGAATCCCGATTTTTTGCATGACATGCAAGTCCTGGCCGATGGGCGCCGGAGGCGCTGGTGACCGAGGCTTTCGCATCACGATTGAGGGAATTCCCAACCGACGAAGAGTGGTTAAGCACGTCCTATGCCGCGTCACGTGCGGACCCCCGTCACAGGGGCGGCGTCCAGCCGAAACACGAAATTGGCGGAATCGCGGCAAGCGGTTGACCACTCCGATGGTAAGCCGTTGACCAGCGGCCTGCCGTGAGCGGAAAAGGAAATGAGCCGACTCGACGATGGCGCGTGACTACCCGTCAAAAGGGGCTGCTTGGCCCGAATCGCCGAGTCGGGGGGGGGCCGATTCACCGGGAAGGCGACGCAAATCCCGGTGGGTGGAATCGGGAGCGCGAGCTCGGTCAGCCCCCGTCACCGTCGTCGGAAAGGGTCGTTCGCATCATCCGCTTCCCGGTGAACGAGGCGCCGATTTCGACCCGTGTCCAGGCGTGACGAAAGCCGGCGTCATCCGTTCGCCGTTTGGGATGGGACGCGGCGTGGCGCGAGACCGGGGGCGGAACCGCCTTGCATGCTTGATCCGCGAAGCGGGTTGGGAGCGGGAGCGAAATCCGGGTCGATGGCCTGCGTTGCCGCCACGGCGCGCAGATCATTCGCCAAAGCATGCAAATGAGTTGCGCGTATTCCGTCATTTCGGAAATGCCCAAGAGATAGAGGCGGGGGGAAATCCGGGAGAACGCCTGCCTGGCGCGCCCAAGGATTGGTCGAATTACCGAGCCGATCCGCGCCGCGAAGATCGGCGCCGAGGGCGCGACGACTGACAGCGCGGGACGACAGCGCTCATCTTGGGGCATCAGGCGGGCGTCCGGCGACGGCAATTGCCCACGTCGGTTGGCTCGCGGCAAAACTTCTCGCCGGGCCTCCGCACGGCGGGCGCCTGGCCTGGTTCTGACGCTGGGGCCGAGTTCTTCGCGGCGGGGTGAATCGGCCGCGTCGGGTGGGTTTGGGCTAGCCTGGGTAGCGTTCATCGTTGGCAAGCGTAGCCGCGTCGAACCGGGCGCCGACGCATCGGCCGTCCGTCTATCCGTCGTGAGGCGCGGCCCGGTAGTGAAATTGAGATTCACGGCCGGCCAATCGGGCGAGACGGCGCCTAGCTGGCTCGGCCAGAAGATCACTCATCGTTTGGAGGAGCGTGGGGATGTCCATCGGCTTCTCGAGCAAGGCGCCCACGCCGGCGCTGAGCGCGGTAAAGAGTTGGTTCGACCGGGCGGTGATGATGATGATGGGAACGAGGGGATGCTCCGCCGAGAGGCGCTCGAAGGTATCCCACCCGTTCTTGACGGGCATGTTCAAGTCGAGCAGGACGAGGTCAATCTGCGATTGGTCAGCCAACTCGAGAGCTTGTTGCCCGTTCATGGCGGGCGCCACCCGATACCCTTCGGCAATCAAAAGATCGGTCAGCGAATCACGCACGTTCGGATCGTCGTCCACGACCAAAATGCGTTTCGCGCCGGCGGAGCGGTGCGAGTGGATTGGCGCGGAGTCGCGTGAGAGAGCGGGCGGGGTTGAATGGGCCGTCGGTTGAAACGTTTTTGGCAAGGGCGTTAATTTCATACTCGAAGTCGTGACGGGTCGCCGGTGGCAGACGACGCCGGTGGTCGCGGGTATCACGCGCGACGAGCTCACCGCGAAGCGATGGGACGGTCCAGACGCCGGCCTCGACGTCCACCACCAGGATCCGTTTGGTTTTCATCGCGCGTAAACCGGGGTCAATCATTTCCGGCGCCGAGCAACTGGGTCACGAACGCCCGGTCCGTGATGCGGCGCAGACGCGAGAGCTCGGGTTCGTTGGTAAGGTCGGCGACGGCCTTTAAGAGAATGGGGAAATTCAAGGGTTTCTCCATAAATGCGTCGATACCCAGGCGTTGGGCATTCTCGTACTCATCGGGGCGAGCCGTGATGACGATGACGGGCAGCAAAGGGGCGACCCAGTCCAGTTGGCTGAACGCGGACCAGCCGTCCCAGTGGGGCATATTGAGGTCCAACAAAACGAGGTCGGGCGTCCGGACGATGGCAAAATTGACGGCCTCGATTCCGTTAGTTGCTTCGTCCACCACGAAGCCCTCCGAGGCGAACGCGTCCGCCAAGCTGCCGCGCACAACCGCGTCGTCATCGGCGATGAGGATGCGCTTCCCGACTGTTGGTGAATCGGGACGCCGCGGGGCCGAGAGCGGCTGAAGCGAACCTGGGCTGGACGCCTGCCGGACGAAGCGCGGTCGCCATTCACGGGGCGTGACGGGCTTGTTCGGCGGGCCGCGGCGACTTAGGCGGCGGTTGTCCGGGAGACCGGTGACGGCGAGAGTTTCGGCGGTTGGCGACGTTGGCGAGGTGGCCTCCGGCGAGCGAAGGCCAGAGTCAAGATCCTGGCGGTTTCCGGGCGTGGGCGGTGGGGTATGCATGGGTCAAAAGGAATTAAATCGACTGGGAAAGCGTGAGCGAACCGGCGTTGGATTCGGAGGGACTCCGCCCGGGCGCGCGCGCGGTTGCCTCCGGCGGGCGCAACGCAATCCGGACGGCTTTGAGAAATTCCCGGGGCGTGAACGGTTTCGAAAGCAGCGCGGAGATCTGAAGTTGCGCTTGGTCGCGGAGTATTTCGTCGGCGTAAGAACCCGAGGCGATAATGATCGGGAGAGTGAGTCCGTCGGCGCGAATCCGCTCAACCAACTCCCAGCCCGGCAGGCGAGGCATATCCAGATCCGTCACGAGCAGGTCATAACGCTCGCGGTGAAGCGCTTCCCACGCTTCGGCGCCATCGGCGGCTCCTTTCACCTCGTACCCAGCCTGGGCGAGCGCGGCGGCGAGGACGCGAAGCACGCCTTCGTTATCGTCCGCTAAAAGTATTCGCTTCCGCGGGCCAGCGCCAGGCGCTCGGGGAGGGATGCGGGCGCCTGACCTCTCACGCCGGGGGCAGGGTGGGTGAGATTGCGGAGGCATCGCGTTGGCTTTTCGGAGTGATGGTTAATTGCTCGATTTCAAGTCGCCTGATCGAGGGTAACGCACGGGTTGTGCCAAGTACTCACGCGATTGGCTTCCAAGGGGTTCGGACCCGGTCGATCGCGATTGATCGGAAAATGGGAAAGCGGTTGACCACGGTGGGGTAAGCGATTGACCGCATCCCACGCGGTCGCTCGGGTCCGGCGCGGGCGACTTGGGTTAGGCGTTTTGCGAACCGGGAAGGGTTTTCGCGCAATTGGCACGACAATTGCCTCGTTCAATGCGGAGGCCGGCGTCGGCCAAGCGGTTTGAGATGACTCTATGATTATGAACGATCGGTTCCTGCCCCGGCTCTGGATTCTCATCGGCGCCCTGCTTTTGGTGGCCGGTGGCACGATTCTCGGATTGTCGGCGGCCTGGAAGACGGTGCGGCGGCTGGAAACCAAGCTCACCAGTTCGCAACTCGAGAGTTTCCAGCTCGCCGGCGAGGTGCGGCGGGGGTTGCAGAGCCTGAGCAGTTCCATGGTTAGTTATGTCTTGGTGAGGGATGCCGCCCATTGGGCGCAGTTCGAACAGACGAGCGCCAATTTGGACCATTGGATCGATGATCATGATCCGAGCGTGAATCCGCGTTCGGTCTTGTCCACGGAGAAAGAGCGCCGCGTGTTCCGGGAGCTGAACACGGCGTATGACGATTACCTGAGCGCGGCCCGAGCCGTCCACTCGAACGCGCGGCCGGCGTTGGTAAGTTCCGGGCAACTCACCCAACTCGACGGTTTTAACGCGCAGGCCCTGCGAATGCGGGAGCTGGTGCGGGAACTGGCGGACGCACACCGAGCCGCCGAGTCGGCCTTTCTGGCGAGCGCCACGTCCTCTCTGACGACGCTACGCAACGGCCTCATTGCGAGTATCATCGTCCTCCTGACATTGGTGGCGGCGCTCGGGTGGGTGATCTATCGCGACCGGATCGCGCCGCTCCGGTCCAGCCTCGTGCATAGTCAGACCTTGCTGGAGCGGCAGGAAAAGCTGGCCACCCTCGGGACGCTCGCGGCGGGGATCGCGCATGAGATTCGCAATCCTTTGACCTCGATGAAGGCGCGCCTCTATACGCTGGAAAAACATCTTCAGACCGTGCCTGCCGCGCGGAAGGATACCGCGATCATCGGCGCCGAGATCACCCGCCTGGAACGGATTGTGCAGGATGTGCTGAGTTTTGCGCGTCCGTCCGAACCCAAACTGGAATCGGTGGTCGCCGACCGCCTGCTGCGCGAGGTTTACGGTTTGATGTCGCAAGGCCTGGAGAGCCGCGGCGTGCGGCTGATCGTGGAACCCAGCGTGCCGCTGGTCATTCACGCTGACAGCGGCCATCTCAAACAGGTCCTGGTCAACTTGGTGCGCAATGGGGCGGAAGCGATCGCGGGCGAGGGGACCGTCACGCTGCATGCGCGCGCGGCGCGCGCCCCGCTGGGCGGACGAGAGACGGACGCGGTCATCATCGACGTGGCCGACAGTGGCCGGGGCATCTCGCCGGAGGTCGAAAAGCGCCTCTTCGATCCGTTTTTCAGCACGAAGGAGACGGGCACCGGACTCGGGTTGTCGATTGCGACCCGGATCGTGGAAAAACACGGTGGCGTGCTTGAATACAAGACGCGGCCCGGTCACGGCACGACCTTCGGCGTTGTCTTGCCGCGCGAAATCGAAGACAGTGGCACGAGTGAGAAAAGCAAAGCGGCAAACTAAGCGGGCGGCGAATCACCCGACCGAACGCCATCGTGCGCGGCCAGCGGCGGCGCCGGGCGTCGATTCGATTTTTGGCGCGGTTACCGGCGGTCGATGGAGCCGGTCGGGGGGGCGGAGGTTAGGCCCCGGGGGATGGGCCCACGGGGCCAACGGAGTCAGGTAACCGGCGACATGCCCAAACCTCCGCAGATTCTCTTGATCGAGGACGACGCCAGCCTGGCGGCGAATCTGCGTGACGTGCTGAGCGAGGACGGCTTCGAGGTCACCGTCTGCAACCGCGGTGACGACGGCCTGCGCCGCGCGGGCGGCGAGTGCGACGTGGTGCTGACCGATCTCCGCCTGCCTGGGCTGGGGGGCTTGGACTTGGTGCGCCTGCTCCACGAATCGCAGCCGCGCCTGCCGGTCGTCCTGATGACGGCTCACGGCACGATCGAGACCGCGATTGAGGCGACCAAACTGGGCGCTTACGATTATCTCCAGAAGCCCTTTGAGATGACCTCCCTGTTCAGCGTCCTGCATCGCGCCGTGGCCGCCGGCCGCCTGATGCGCGAACCGGTGGCGCTGCCGAATTCGCCGGTCGAAAGCCGCGCGGCGTTGATCGGCTCGAGCCGCGCCATGCAGGAGGTTTGCAAAGCGATCGGCCGCGTGGCCGCCAAACCCGTCACCGTCCTGATCCGCGGGGAGACGGGGACCGGCAAGGAACTGATCGCCCGAGCGATCTATCAGCACAGCCAGCGCGCCAAGGCGCCTTTCATCGCGATCAATTGCGCGGCGATTCCGGAGAATCTGCTGGAGAGCGAATTGTTCGGGCACGAACGCGGGGCGTTCACCGGCGCCGACCAGCGGCGGGTCGGCCGGTTCGAACAGGCGCACAAGGGAACGCTTTTCCTGGATGAAATCGGTGATCTCCCACCGGATACGCAGGTGAAACTGCTGCGGATCCTGCAGCAACAAACCTTTCAGCGCGTCGGTGGGACGGAGACGATCTCCGTGGACGTTCGGCTGATCGCCGCGACCCATCGCAACCTGGAGGCGATGATCCGGGAAGGCAAGTTTCGCGAGGATCTTTTCCACCGTCTGAACGTGGTGAGCGTCCAGCTTCCCCGCCTGCGCGAGCGGCGCGATGACATTCCGATGTTAGTGCGGCATTTTCTGCGCCAATACGCGGAGGAATTCGGCCTCGAGAGCCCCACGGTGTCAACCGAGGCCCTGGCCGTCCTGCAAGCGGATGCCTGGCCGGGAAACGTCCGTGAATTGGAAAACGTCACCCGGCGGTTGCTGCTGGGAGCCCGAGGCCTGTCGATCAACGCCGACGCGGTTCGCCAAACCCTGGGGGCACGCAACGCGGAGGCGACGGGGGGCGGCGCCTCGTTCTCCCTTTTCGCCCGCGAATTATTGGCGCGAGCGCAGGTGGGCGAGTTGGACGACGCTTATGCCCGCATGTTGGCGGAGGCGGAACGTGAAATTCTGACCCAGGCGATATCGCTGGCCGAAGGGAACCAGGCGAAGGCCGCGCGGTGGTTGGGATTGTCGCGTTTTACGTTGCGCGAAAAACTGAAACAGCTCGGCTTGCATCCCGATTCCACGCCCGCCGCCGACCTGGATGCCGGCGCCAAGGAATGATCGAGCCGAGGGCGGCCGAGACGCTAAACGCCGGTCGCCGCGGCGCCGCCTGATCGGGAGAGACCTCGGCCACGAGATCCGGCCACGCCCGGCTCTGACCCCGAGGCCGCCGGCCTTCCGGCGCGCGACGCGCGAGCGTTCACGGTCCACGAGTTCCGTGTTGGCGCGGGAACAAAAGGGGACGGCTGCGAATTCAAAAGGGGACAGTTGATA
>CAZFVY010000144.1:0-13409 GCA_964522665.1 uncultured Verrucomicrobiota bacterium
ATAGTTGAGACCATCCTCCATCGACCGGAATCTCGGCGCCGGTCGTGAAGGTCGCATCGAACGCGAGGAAGAGGACGGCCTTGGCGATTTCCTCCGACGTCCCCCAGCGCCTCATCGGAACCATCCCGGTCATCTTCTCCCTAATCTGGGCGGCCCCGCCTTTGCCGGTAAACACTTTATCGACGATCGGCGTGTCGATGGGGCCGGGCGTCACCGCGTTGACGCGAATCTCGCGAGGAAGCAACTCGGCGGCGAGCGTCCGAGCGAAGGATCGCACCGAGGCTTTAGCCGCTCCGTATGCGGCATTGCCGGGCAACGACCGCGCGTCGCTCGAAACCACGATAGCGTCCTTTCCAAGCTCTTTCTGTGCCGAATTCGGACCGGCTTGCGAGCGACCCGTTACCAGAACACGCGCACCGCCATCGAGGAGCATTTTCGCCGTCGCAAGCCCGATGGCGCTGGTGCCGCCGATGATAACGGCAACCTTGCCACGAAACTTCCCGTCACTGATTCCCGTTAATTTTTGCATAATTTTCTCCACGTCTAAACTCGTTGTGTTTCTGAATAATCGAACTATTTTGATTGGCCACGAGGTTCAGTAGTTCCGAACTATGGAACAAGTGGACAACCATGTCAAGCTGTGACATGTTTTATTTATGCGGCCACTTTATCATCCATCTCTTGAAGACATTACCGTGCAGGGCCTTTTGTATGCCATGTCCGACCCCGTCCGGGTTCGAATCTGCGCAGAACTGGCACAGGCTGAGGGCGCGATGAACTGCGCCGCCTTTTTGCCCAATGGCAAAACGAAAATTCCCAAGTCCACCATGTCGCAACATTTCAAGATTCTCCGGGAAGCGGGCCTGATTCGCAGCGAACGTAAAGGTGTTGAACTGAAGAACTCGTCGCGCTGCCCTGAGTTGAAGAAAAAGTATGGACCAATGCTTACGGAGATTCTTCAGGCTTACGCAAACGAGGCCAAAGAATCTAAACGCTAGCCTGGATTTCTCACCAATACAACGGCACGGTAGATGCTAAGTATCTGGTGTGAAACACGATACAATCGACACACCCCGCGCCGTTGCGACGACAATCGCGAGCGGTTCGGCCTGCTCTCGCGCGACCACACGCGCGGCGATTTTCCCGCCAAAACCGAAAAACAACTGAGGATCTCCCCCACTGGCCGCCACACGGCCTCCTTTTCAGCGCCCACCGGTCAAAATCACCCGCAGAACCCAGCCGCGTACGCGCGCCGAGATTTATTGGTGAGACATCCAGGCTAGAGTTGCCCCGCCAGCGCGGCTGGCGCTCGAATCGTTCACGGCGAAACTCGCGTCATCCCTTCCTTCCCTAACCCAATTTGGGCGATGCGATTTTTCCTGCCATATCACCGCGTCGCCACGTATTCCTCCAACTTATCGAGTGATCCAGTCCAGCCCTGACTCATGCCAGTCTTCGCCCTGGTGAAGGTTTCGAGTTCCTCGGGCGTGGTTGCTCCATAAGGCTCCCAAGTAATCGTCACCCGGGTTCGGTCAGAGCCTTCGGCGGCAAGCTTCACGGTGGTGAGCATCGTTTCCGGCCAAGTGGGCGACATGGGATGGCGGGTAACCTTCTCGTTTTCGTCGCAGAACTGCTGCTTGTAAACGACGGAGTCGGGTTTTTCGATCATTAGGTATTCGGCTCTGCCGTACATCTTCCCGAGGGCGCCCTCCATCACGTAGAAGCTGCTGCCACCAGGACGGATGTCGGCCCGGATGAATTCCATCTTAAATCCAGTCGGAGGCAGCCACCGTGATAAATGGTGAGGATCGGTCCAAACATTGAACATCAAGTCGAGCGGCACATCGAAACTTCGGTTGATGACGAACTTCTCCTTGCCGGACGATTTCTTTTCCAGGTATTCCGCGAGCCGATCCCAGGTCGAGTCGCCGCCCGCCTTCTTGATGAACTTTCGCGTTTCCTCGGCGGCCTCGGGCGTTGGCAGGGTCATCGTCATGTCCAACTTGGTTTTGCCGTTTACGGGCGTAAAAAAGACGGTCACGCGGAAGAGCGGAGGTCGATCGTCATTGCCACCGTGGTCGTAAACCAGTTTGGCGCATTTCTCGACTTCAAAATAGAGGGTATTATTGGGGTAATCGACGCCGTCGGGGCCGTGCATGGTATAGCGCCAATGCCCGCCCGGCCTGAGATCCTTGCTGTGCGTGGTGAGGGTAAATCCACGCGGTCCCCACCATTGCGCGACCTGCTCAGGATCCGTCCAGGCATCCCAGACGAGTTGGACCGGGGCATCGTAAATACGTATGATTCTGATTTCTTTGGAGTTGGTTTTGGTGGTCATATTTTTCCTACTTGTTTTTATTTGTCGCGTAATTGGTGGCTGGTTGGCGCCTTCTTTTGGACCGCCTTGTTTTTCTTTTGCAGGTCGGCCAGATAGTCGTCCAGACGATCCAAGCGTTCCTCCCAATGGCGCCGATACTCCTCGATCCACGCGGCGGCGCCTTCAAGCGGTTTCGCCTCGAGCCGGCAGGGCCGCCATTGCGCGCGACGGCTGCGGCTGATGAGTCCAACACGCTGGAGAACCTTCAGATGCCTGGTAATCGCCGGACCGCTAATTTTGAAGGGACGGGCGAGTTCGCCCACGGATAGCTCACCCTGCGCGAGTCGGGCGAGAATCGCGCGACGGGTCGGATCGGCCAGGGCGGCGAAGGTGTCACTGAGGCAGTCCGTGGTCATTTGTATTTAACCATTTGGTTATTTAACGCATACGCTATATGCGTTCGAGCGCCCTCGTCAAACAAAAAGATATACCTTAATATCCGACCGAGGAAAATGGGCTGAACGACGCGCGGCCAAATGTGGCTGCCGATTCAAAACCTCGGGGCTGGGATCAAACCATCCGATCCGAAGCTGGCCCCTCGAAGTGACAGCGTTTGAGGCGTCCGGCCGCCGCGGGTGGTGCGTCTACGCTCGTGGACAAAGCGACGTCTGGCTCCGCTACTGCCTCCCCCGGATTGACTGCCGATGTGTCCATCAAGCGTCCGATCACATGGCAATTTGGACACTCTGCCTCGTGAATCCCGCTATTTTCGTGAACCCTTTGCCCCGTACACCAAACGGACTTTCTCCGCGTCACCTTCGCTGATTTTATTATCCGTCCATTGACCGATCACGCCGTCGAATTTGTCGCCCACCGGATCGATCACCGCGCACGGGCTGGTTCCGACTCCATCTTTGCATTCGGACTCGCACTTGGACGCCCAACAGGTCCGATAGTGCATAATCGACCGGTAGTCGTAGGCCGCGACGTTGACGATCCAATTGGTTTTCGGCACCCAATCGTAATCGAATTCGCGTCCCGGCTTAATGTTTTCGTAGTGGATCGCCACGTAGTGATCGCGGTCCCAACGCTGGTGTTCGTGAAAGAAGCCCAGCGCATGGCCAAGTTCGTGCGCGGGCATCCACGGGCCTTGCCGCCACCAGAAAGCCGTGATGTTCACCTCCACCCGCTGGCCTTTGCGGAAGCCGTTAAACGTCGTGTTATTGCCGGCGTCCGTCTTGCCGGTGAAAAAGATGTATTCCGTTTCGGTGGTGCGCGGGATAAATGAAATATTTGCGCCCGTATCCATCCAAAGCTGCATCGCCTGCCTCGCGTTCTCCGCCTGCTCCTGACCCAGCTTCGAAACATCGAAGGGAATAATGCCGTTCGGCCACGGCAAAGGCTTTTCGGTCTTGGCGTCCACGTGCGCCGGATCGGAAGTCCATTCCGGCGGTTGAGCAATGCCAACGTCGAGCATTACGCAGAGAGCAAACACTCCCGGCAAAAGACGAGCGCCGAGGCGCCTCAATAATGAGAGTTCCATACGCGAGCCGATGATTCAATTTCCCGGTGGCCCGCACAATGGCAAATTGGTAGAGACCGGCGCCGGGAATTACGACAAGGCCACGTTCGCTTTTCCGGACCGAGGCCGACGATCGTAATCTGAGCGGAGCGTCGGAAAAGTATCAGAATTGGCCTACCCGGAGTTCCAGCCGATCCAATCGGATTTCAATTGTTGGAGGTCGTGCTCTATCATCTCGTCCGAAATTCCTAGAATCTTCCCAAGGGCTTTGCAACCAACCGAGGCCGGTAGATCAGCAGTCTGAAAGCACTTTTGAATTTCAATAAGCTCGGCAATCATGAGCTCGCGTCCGGCAGAAGTCATGGCGTCGTCCGCGTGCGCCTTGAAAAAACGATGCACTAGAAAATTGCGGCGGCCCAACGCAAAACCGAGCAACTCTTCCGCGTCGGCGCCGAATGTAACAAGTTTGCGAGCATCAGCAAGCAACCGACCCAGCGTCTGCTTCTCGAGTTCCCGATCGAGCGCCTCAAGCTCCTCAAGCGTGAGCGAATTACCTGAGACCCGCGCACAAAGATAGAGGAGATTCTCAAGCGACTTTTCAAAGCACTGCGCCCAATATAGCGCGAGCCCGGCATGGGCATAAAGTTCTTTGCCCTGTTCGTTAGCTTTTTCATCAGCCATAAACGCTCGGGATCCTACCAGTGTACCAAATCCCATTCAACGACGGCAACTAAGGATTCTCCACGGATTTACGCGAAAGCAACAAAACCTCCGATGGGCTTCCCGGCGACCGGACCTCAGTAACTCCTTCCGCAATGTTTAAGACCTCGAACCACTCGACGACCGGAATCGTTTCCCGGCGGACCCGCCGTCAAGGCGCCGCCAGAACCACTTCCACGTGGCGCACGGCGAAAGAATCGTTGCCGGAGAAAACCAGTTGCAGCGAGCGACCGTCGGGTGACATCCACTTAGCGGGGAACGACGCGGAATCGCCGGGGCCGATTTCCCATTCGTCGGCGTCGTAGGCCAAAGCCCACGGCCCCCACGGGGCCGGGGCTTCGTAGATGCAAAGGCCGCCGTGGAAACGGACGTCGATTTGGCCCGCTTCATTGCGCGAGCGGGCGTTCGGTTTAGCCTGCACGAGCAGGAAACGTTTCAGCCCGGGATCGAAAGTGACATTCGGCCGGTAGCAAAGTCCGGGGCGTTCAAGGACCGGACCGCGCGCTTCGATGTCGGTGACCCAAGTCGGGGCGCCGCCGGGCACGGAGGGGGATCGGAAGAACTCGTACGCGGAACGCTCGCGGAGGCGCTCGATGGGCGCTCGCGCGAGATTGAAACGGTCTCTGGGAGTATAGGCGTCGTTGGCGTCGGGCGAGAGAATGTAAACGAAGCCATCCTCGTTACCCGCGTAGTCGCGGCCGTAGTTGACGAAGGTCGGGCAGCCGAAGCCGTTTGTGAATTTCCAATCGGCCCAAGTCCAATTGGCGCCGTGGTCGGCGCTCCAGGCGAGTTGTGCATTGCCGGTATTGCGCGCCCAGAGATAAAGCACGCCTTTGACACAAAGCATTCCGCTCGCCTTGCGCGCCCGCTTGCCGCCGCCGCGGGCTTCGACGGACGGGGCGCGGATATTCTCGCCGCGAAAATCCTCCGCCGTCCCAACGATGCGGGCCAGCCCGAGGCTCAGCTTCTCCGGCGTGAACGGCTCGAAACCATTGCCGTCCCCATAGGCGCCGTACAGCGCGCCATCGTCGGCCCAGGTCAACGGCCAGTTGTCACTGCCGTCGGCGGCGCGGCGCACCGTCCCAGGCGGCGACCAGCGGATTTCCCGAATGAATGAACTCCGCGGCGGTAGTTTGACGGCGGGCGAGTTCGTGACGGACGCGTTCGTGATGGCTTCGATGAGCGGCTCGAACAGGATTCGCGCCCGGTAGTCATGATACTTCGTGAACACATCGTCGTCCTTGACCGGCGGTTCGTCCGGCCCCGGCGTCAACATCTGGCCGTTGCGGACCATGATGAGATTCAGGCTCGGCACGACGAACAAGAGTTGATCGCCCGCTCCGGCGCCCCAGACGGCGTCCTTGGGCAGCTTCGGATAGCGCCCGCCGCCGTTGCTCCACCACCCCATCCCACAGTTCCCCGGCAGCCCAGAATCGCCCGCGACCATTCGCACGGCTGCCTGGCTCAAGAGTTGCCGGCCTTCCCAATTCCCCTCATGCAGAACCAGCCGCCCAATCCGCGCCGCCGCTCGCGGCGTGTACGCGGCCCCGCCCCAGGCGCCGACCAACGGCAGTCCCTCGACCTCGAACGTTTGGCCGTAACCCGCGGACCAATCCGTGTCCGCCACGCCGATGGGCCGCATGACCCGCTCGCGCAACAGCGCGCGAATGTCCTTTTGTTCGCCGTCCCGTATGGCGGCCGTCACGCAATAGACCAGCATGGCGATGCCGGGGTTGCTGTATTCGAGTTTCTCGCCGGGACCAAAAATCGTTGGCGTCACGTCGCGCGCGAGCGTAAACGGATCTCGCGGCGGCGGGAGACGCTTCCAAAACTCACCCAGCCAACCGGGTTGTTCCTCATTCCTGACGTTATCGGTGGTGGAATCGGCCAATCCCGACGTATGCGAGCCTAAATGGCGGATCGTGATCTTTGATTTGCGCGGATCATTCTGCCATTGCGGCACGAACTTCGCGGCCGGGTCGTCGAGGGATATCTTGTGGTCCGTGATCGCGACCGCCAACGACATCCCACCGACCAGCGCCTTCGCAAGCGACGCGGTCCCTTGTTTGTTCGTCGTCGCGACCCCGGGCGCGTACCACTCGTAAACAATCTGGTCGTTGCGCACGACGAGGAACGCTCGAGTCTTTTTCGCCGCCAGACGGTCCTTGAGCGCATCAAGCCGCGCCGAGGACATCCCTTGGCCCTCCGGCGTGGCCACCGGCCAATCCGGCCCCGGCCAATTGGCGCCGTCAGTCCGCAGGGCCAGCGTGAGCAACAGCACGATCGCGACCCTTGGCGCGTAACGGGGCGCCGTCGGTGGTTTGGTCATCGGTTTGAGTGAAAGGAACTTCGATTCGGCTGTCAATCTTCACGAGGTAACCCACCCCCGAGGTTGCTTCGAATCGACGGACAGAGAGAAGGGTAAAGAATAACCGAAAAAACCTTGTATCCAAGAATTGTTTCCTGGCGGCGGAAATTCGACGACACCCTTAAATACGGAGCGCTCTGGAACCGGCCGCAAAGCGGCGAGTCGGCCGCGGTGGCAACCGTCCCGTCAGCCGCCTCGCTCGCGACAATTTCGACAGACTAATTGAGCGCCTGCAGGATCTGCGCCAACGCTCGAACGCCGATGACCTCGGTGTCTGCGTCCAGGGAAAAACGCTCGTCGCTGGGACAGACGACAAATCGTTTCGCGGGCTTTAGGTCGGCGCACGCTTGGTAAAACCCACGTTCGAGTTTCGGCGCGGAACTGCGTTTGATTTCAATGGCCCACTGCTTTCCGTCAGGCAAGGTTAGGAGCAAGTCAATTTCGGCGCCGGCGGCGGTGCGGTAAAAGTGGGCTTCGGTCCGATCAGGCGCGGTGGAAATCAAGGTTTCCATGACGAAGCTCTCCCAAGTTTGCCCAAGTACCGGATGGCTCAGCAACGCTTCCTTGTCCCGGATGCCGAGCAACGCGTGAGCGATGCCACTGTCACGAACATAGACCTTGGGCGATTTTACCAACCGCTTCCCGACGTTACAATGCCAAGCGGGCAGGCGTCGCAGGAGCAGGAGGTCCACCAGAAGATCGATGTATCCGGCCACGGTCTTGCCATCGACTCCAAGTGACCGCGCCAGGTTCGCGGCGTTGAGAATTTGGGCCTGATTGTGCGCCAGCATCGTCCAAAACCGCCGCAGCGTTTCGGCGGGTATGCGCGGGCCGAACGTCGGGATGTCGCGCTCCAAATAGGTGCGGATGAATCCGAGTCGCCACTCGAGACTTTGCTCATCATCGGCCGCCAGGAAACTTCCCGGGAATCCGCCGCGAACCCAAAGTTCATCAATCGCGGCCAACCCCACCTCCAAGGCGTCGAACGGACCAAGTTCCAGGTACGAAATGCGGCCTGCCAGGCTCTCGCCGGATTGCCGAAGCAACTCCATGGAGGCCGACCCGAGGAGCAAGAACTGCCCGCTCACCCTCCCCTGCCGTCGCCCCCGGTCAATAACCCCACGCAGGGTCTGAAAGAGTTCGGGCTTCCGGTGAATTTCATCGATGATTACCAATTCAAGTTGGTGATCGGCAAAGTATCGGGCGGCGTCGGCAAGCTTAACGCGGTCGGCCTCGTCCTCCAGGTCGAGATAGGTCGAGGGCCGCGTCTCTTTGATTTCAAGCGCGAGAGTTGTCTTGCCGACTTGGCGCGGCCCCAGCAGAACGACGGCAGGAGCGTGAGCAATCAACTGGTTCAAGCGCGAGCTGATTCGTCTGGTCAACATCCATGCAAATATGGAGTCATATTCCATAATTGCAAGGATGAGCTTTCCCGCGACCGAACCCGAAGGTCGCATACTATTTCACACAAGACACTGGATTATAAATAGTTACGACACAAACAGTCATCTCGAACGCGTGCTTCACCCTTGGAGCCGGAAAATCCGTGTCACCGGTTACCATCGGGTGAGACAAGCAGAAGCGATTCCGAGAACGGCGAACCTCGCCGTCCTCGCACGCCGAGAGCCAACCCTGACCGCTCAACGCAATCCGCCGGCGATCAAGATCGTCTCTCCAGTAATCCAGGCGGAGTCGGTAGAGGCCAGGAAGACGACCGCGGTGGCGATGTCTTGCGGTTGGCCAATGCGGCCGAGTGGCGTTTGGGATTCTATCATTTTGCGGAAATCACTCGTCGTGATACCGGCCGTGTTCGTGCCTTCGGTTTCAACCATGCCGGGCCGAACGGCGTTCACCCGGATTTTGCGCGGGCCAAGCTCCTTTGACAGAACGCTCGTGATCGCGTCCACGGAGGCCTTGGTTGCGCTATAGACGGCGGAGGTCGGCGGCGTCCAGGTGCTCGCGATCGAACTTAAGTTGACGATGCGGCCACCTTCCGCCCCGAAATGCTTCACCGCCTCCTGCGTGGTCAGCAGCAGCCCGAGGACGTTCAGGTCGAAATGTTTGTGGAAATGTTCCTCGGTGATCTGCTCGAGCGGGGCAAACTCGTAGATGCCCGCGTTGTTGACCAGAATGTCGAGCCGCCCAAAGGCCTGTTTGGTCTCGGCGAACAGACGCTCGATGTCCGCTCGCAACGCGACGTTGCCCTGCACCGCGATCGCCTTGCCGCCTTCGGCGATAATCTCGCCGACGACTTTGTCCGCGCCCGCCTTGCTGGTGGCGTAATTGACCACGACGGACGCGCCTTCGGCGGCCAGGTGTTTCGCGATGGAGGCGCCGATCCCCTTGGACGCGCCGGTGACGACGGCTACTTGACCCGCTAGTTTATTCGTTTTCATAGGTTAGAGTTTTCGATTTCAGTTTCAGGTTTTACCGATGGTTTTGTTACTCACACAGTAACAATAAAGGAATCATCTTCGCTGCCGGATCTCGGACACGATCTCCGCGAGGCTGATCTTCGCCAAGCCGGCCTCGAGCGCCTTCTGCGCCCGCTTCGAGGCCCGCTCGAGCGACCGCTTGATATGGCAACTGACCGGACACGATTTTAGCTCTGAGTAAGCGTGAATCGCGAACGCGGGCGGCGATTCGACTGCGCGATAGACGTCCCGCAACGAGATTTCCTTCGCCTCCCTCGCCAACCAGCACGCGCCCTTTTGTCCGGTCGCGGTCTCAACCAGTCCGGCCTTCGATAATTTGGCGAGCACGCGACGGACAAAGCTCGGGCTGGCGTTCACGCTGCGGGCCAAATCCCCCGACGTGGTATCCTGCCCGCGCCGGTAACCCAGCCCCGCCAAAAGGTGGACCGCGATGGAGAATTGGGTGTTAACCGCCATAACTGTTACTATAATAGTCACAGTTGAAACGAACGCAAGCGACATTTCAAATTGTTTTCGGCGCCCTGGACCTCACGTGGCCGTCGGCGAGGGAGGAGGCGCCCGAGCTTTGGTCGCCGCCCGGCGCTACCAAACCTCGACCGCCGCTCTTCCCAAGACGTCCATTTTCGGCAGAATGCCAAGTCCCGCCGCGGTGGAGGCCGCCAGGCGACCGTTCATGCGAATGGGCGCGCCGGTGGCCGTGCTCACCGTCACGTAGCTATTAAAGTCGGTCGTGCTGAAGAGGAATTCTGGCGGCGTACTGTGCGCCAGATGGGCGATGGCGGCGGTGGCGATATCGCCACCCCAGGAATCCTCGAGCGTCATCGCGATCCCCATGCTTACGCACAGGTCCCGAGCCTGACGAATCTTGGTGAGGCCGCCGAGCTTGCTGATCTTCAGATTCACGACGTCCATCGCGAGGTCGGCACGGGCGCGCAGCAGGACGCCGAGATCGTCGATAGTCTCATCCAGGATGAACGGATGTTCGCACCGTCGGCGCACGGCGAGGCACTCTTCGTAGGTTAAGCACGGCTGTTCGAGATAAACGTCAACATCGCGGACGGCCTTGGCGACCCGCACCGCCTCGTGCTGCGCCCATCCCGTATTCGCGTCGGCCACGAGCCGTTCGCCCGTCTGCATTTGGGCCGCGACGGCGCGGATTCGCTCGATATCCACGTCCGGATCGCCCCCGACCTTGAGTTGGAAACGCCGGTAACCCTCCGCGCGGTACCCGGCGACGCGGGACGCCATTTGCTCGGGCGACTCCTGCGAGATCGCCCGGTAAAGCGGGAAGTCCTCGCCGTACCGCCCGCCGAGCAATTCAGAAACGGGCAGGCCGGCCACTTGGCCAAGAATATCCCAGCAGGCGATATCGATTCCGCTTTTCACGTAGGGATGGCCTTTGAGCGCCGCGTCCATTCGCCGATTCAGCTTCGTGAGTTGGCGCGGGTCCTCGCCGAGCAAATGCGGCCCCAACTCGCGCAGGCCCGCGCGCACACCTTCGGCGTACGCCGGCAGATAAAACGGCCCGAGCGGGCAGACCTCTCCGTGGCCCGCGATCCCGGCGTCGGTTTCGACGCGCACGATTGTGCTGTCAAAGACAGCCACCGATTTGCCGCCGCTCCACTTGTACGTGGTTTCGTGCAATGGGAGTTCGACGCGATAGGCAAGAATGCGGTTGATCTTCATTTTGGATGGGTGAGACACGCTCGTCATTGTACCAGATTTTGCATTATGCGGGTCGCGAGGAGCGGAGCGCGACCAGGCTCCGTTTGGCGGCGGCGTTCCCCGCGATGACGCCGCCCAACGCCAGGCCGCAGCCTGCGAGCGAGAGCGCGCTCGGGAATTCGCCGAGCCAAAGCCAGGCAAAAAGCAGCGAAAGCGGTGGAACCAGATAGAGATAGCTGGCGGCGCGCGAAGCCGGCATTTGGGCCAGCACAAAGGTCCAGCAAAGATTCGCGATCGCCGCGGGAAATATGCCCAGATAAACCACCACCATCGTCGCGGTCGGCGGCGCCTGCCGCAATTCGCGTCCAAGCCCGGGCAGAAAAATCGCCAGACAGGCGGTCCCGCTCCAGATCGCGTAACAGGTCAGCTCCGTCGCCGTGTAGCGTTGGAGCAGTGGTTTCTGTAAAATAAACAGCAGGCTTTGCGAAATCGCCGCCAGCAGGATCAGCCACGCGCCGCGCCCGCCGCCCACGCGCATCCCCTCGCCCAGCACGATCAAGGCGATGCCGCTGAAGCTCAAGGCGATCCCGAGCCAGCGCGCTCGCGTCACTCGTTCGCGAAGGAGCGCCGCCGCGAAGAGTCCGGTGAAGATCGGGACCGTGTTCACGATGAAACTTGTCGCCCCGGCGGTGACCCATTGCTGGCCGCAATTGAGCGCCGAATGATAGACGCCGATTCCCACCAGCCCGGTCAGCGCGATCCGCGTCCGATCCCCGCGCCGCGGGAAGCGAATTTTCGCCCGCAGCGCAATCACGCCAAAGACCGCGGAGGCCACCAAAAACCGAAACAGCGCCAGATGATACGGCGAGAAACTCACCAAGGCGCGGTGAATGGCGGCGAAGGCCGACGCCCAGAGGACGAGCGTCGTCAGCATGGCCAGGTAACAACGAGTCGCGACAGTGTCCATGATCGCCCTTATAGCAGGCCGCGATGAGCCAGATACTCGGCCACCAACACAGCGCCTTTGGCGGCGCCCATTTTCGTGTTGTGGGAGACGAGCACATACTTGAAACCGTTCTCCAACGCGGGATCGGCTCGCAGCCGGCCGACCGCGGTCGTCATGCCGCCTTCAAGATTTCGATCCAGGCGCGGTTGCGGTCGGAATGGATCGGCGGTGACGTCGATCAAGCGCGGGGGACAGGACGGCAGATCGAGCGAGACGAATTCCTGCCCGAACGCCCGCCAGCAGGCCGCTACTTCCTCAACCGTCGCGGAACGGCCGAGCGACACATTGACCGTCTCGGTGTGGCCGTCGAGGACCGGCACGCGCGTGCAAGTCGCGGAGACCGGGAACGCGGCTGGTTCGACGATTTCGCCGTCGAAACGGCCCAGTATCTTTTGCGTTTCGCGTTCCACCTTTTCCTCTTCTTTCGGGATATAGGGGACGACATTGTCGATGATGTCCAGCGCCAACACGCCAGTCCCGCGTCCCGCGCCCGAGCACGATTGCAACGAAGTCATCAAGACCCGTTGCAGGCCGAACGCGTCGAGGAGCGGCTTGAGGGTCATCGCGAGGCCAGTCGTCGTGCAATTTGGTCCGGGCGCGATGAAGCCCTCCCAGCCACGACGCCGACGCTGAACCGGGACGAGTGCAGCGTGATCCATATTCACCCCGGGAATGAAAACTGGCACATCGCCCTCGTAGCGATAGGCCGACGCCGTTGAGATGACCGGGCGCCATTGGGCATAACGCGGCTCCAGTACCTTCGCGGCGTCGGACTCCACCGCGGTGAACACGACGTCCACCTCGCGGGCGTCGAAGGACGCCGCGTCTTGAACGTCCATTTGCGCGAACTCGTCCGCCAGCGGCTCATCGCAAAACCACTGGACGGCGCCGCTGTCCGCGGTGATCGCGCCGCGATACTTCTTGCCGGCGGAACGGGCGCTGGCGGCGAGCGCCGTCACCTTGAAAAAGGGGTGCGCGGCGAGCGAGGTCAGAAACTGTTGTCCCGCCACTCCGGTGGCGCCGATGACTGCTGCTTTTCGTTGTTGCATGAGGGGTGGTTCCGTGATGGGGGTAAGAAAGCAAAAAACCCCGCCGCCTTTCGGTAGCAGGGTTTTGAAATCTCTTACTCTGGTTGATTAAGTGGTTTCAGCCCGCCTACCGGAGACCGAAGTCTTCTTGGCCGTCGTCCACTTCGTAGCTTTCGTCAGCGTAACGGTAACCGGCGCCGGGAAAAACGAAACTCCCGTTTGTGAGTGAGTCACAAACATCGCGGTGGCCGCTGACCAGTTACGCTGCATTCAGTTGGAACAACCTATTCGAGATCATAAGCATCCGGTTATTAGCTCCACAGCATCAACTGGTTAGGAATATTGGTT
>CAZFVY010000145.1:0-13286 GCA_964522665.1 uncultured Verrucomicrobiota bacterium
GGGCGGCCTGGCGCTGCGTTTCGTAACGATTTTGTGATTGGGTCAACTCGAGTTGGTCCAACTGCCGCTGGCTCTGCTGGCCTTGGCCGGAGCCTTGGCCGCTCTGGCCGCGGCTGACCTGATGTTCCCGCGCCGCGAGCGCGAGCAACGCCTGATAGGCGGACTGTTCCGCCGCCAGCGCCGACGGCAGGGGCGCCGGAGTTCGAGCCGCTTCGTTCAAACGCGTGAGCGCTTTTTCCATCTCTTGCCCGGCTTTGGCCAAGCCGCTTTTCGCGCGCGGATTCTCCGCTTTGGCCGCGGCTTCCTTCGCCTGCGTGATCGCCTGTTCCTGGGACTCGCGAACCACCGCCTCATCCTTCTCGTAGTTCGCGGCTGGCTTGGCGCCGGCTGATTGGCGCGACAAATTCCAGGTGGCGCTGACGATTTGCTTTTGCAGTTCGGCCAACTTGGTGGCCTGGCCGCCCGGCGTGTTACCGGACTCCTGCTGGCGCTGCTCGGACTGCCGATCCTGCTGCTGGCCCTGGCGAAAAATCTCTTCAAACGGCCGCACCTCCGCGAAAAAGAGATCGCTCGTGGTACGCCGGACTTGGCCGTCTGGGCCGAGATCATCCGCCCAGGCGAAGTAGGAGACCAATTGGCCAGGCTCAAGCGCCAGTTTCTCAAACGGCAATTGGTACTGGATCGGCCGTTTCTCGCGGGCGGGCGCGGCCTTGCCCATCTCGATGAATTTGGTTTCCTGACCGGCGACGGTGTAGGCCAGTCCGTAGGCCCGCAGCCCGAAATCGTCCCAAGCTTCGCCGCGGAAATCGACCTCTTCCAGGGGCGAGACGCGCGTGTCGCCGCGCGGCGTGGCGAGCTTCAACTCCGGCGGGCGGTTCTTGAGCGCGTCAAAGACGAACTGCGCGGGAACTTTGTTTGTTCGGCCATCGGCGTCGGTCAACTGCAGCTCATACGACATGCTTGACTGCAGCGCGAAATCCTTCAGCGACGCGTTGGCCTGGTTGGTGGTCACCGTCAGCGGAATCACCGTCTTGTCTTTCGCGACCAATTTCGCGGCCACGACCGGCTTGTTCAGTTGCAGCGACAGCTCCAGCCGCGATCCTTCCACCGCGCTGACGCGCCGGGTATCTTCGATTTTCTTTTCGGGCAGGCCGGTGTAACTCGGGAAAGCGACGCGCACATCAGATTTCTCGAGGCGGGGATACTCGAAAACCGTGACCTTAAAATCGCGCGTCCGTTGTCCGCCAAACTCGACATGATACGTCAAACTGTTGGTCACTTCCGCCAGAGTCCCGCCGAACACCGGGTCGCCGAGGCTCTTGGTGAGGGCGACGTGTTGGCTCGCTGGCGCGGTCGAGCCGATGACCCAATCGACCGCGGCGGGCAAGGGGCCGTCGAAGCGCGCAAGCACAACCAATGGACTTCCGCGTTCGAGGCTGACGTCGCCCGGCGTGACCGTGATGCCGCGGCGCGCCAGCGCCCGCAGCCGGGTGTGTCGTTCGGTGGAATGCACCTGGGTTAACGCGCCGACCATCAGCAGGAACGCCAGCACGCTCAACGCCCGCGCGGTCGCGAGCTGCGCCGGGCTGACGACGTCGGTCCATCCGGCGGCCTCGCTTTGTCGCACGGCCTCCCGGACGACCCGCTCCTGCAGGTAGCTGAGCTGGCCGCCGCGCGCTTGAGCGAGTTGCTCCATCGCCGTGACGAGGACCGAGTTCAACTCGGGGTGCCGCAGCTCGACTTCCGCGGCGATGGCCTTAAAATCGACTCTGCCCACTTGCGCGCGCCAACAAACGCGGAGCGCAGCCGCGCCGGCGGCCGCCAGCAGGAGCGGAACGGTCCCCGGCAGCCACCAACCGGTGAGGCGGTAAATCAGCGCGAGGGCGGCTCCCGCCGCGGCGGCGCCGAGCCAGCAAAGCATCAGCCCGCGGGCGCGCCGGAGGCGGCGATACCGGGAAGCGATTGCTTCCAACTGCGCGCGAAGAGTTGGGTCCATCATACGTCAAACTCCTGATTCCGGGAGGGCGCGTCGCATCAGCGATCCGGCCACCCACGTTTCGATCAGCAACACGGCCAGCGCTCCGAGAATGAGCCAGCGCCAAAGCTTCTGTCGAGATTCTAACTCGGAATTGAGGAGATGCCGTTTCGCCTCCGCGGGGGGCGTCGGCTTGAGCGCCGTAATCTTGATGGGCGCGCCGAGTTGTTCGAGTTCGTCCAGGGGCAGCGGCGCGGTCTTGCTCTCATTGGGATCCAGATTGACGGCAAAACGGCGGGGCGCCTGATGCGACGTCACCGTATAGATTCCGGGCAAATCGGTCTTGGTGAATTGCTCTCCGGCCGTCCACGGAATCTCCGCTCCGTCCGGACCGATGACCGCGAGCGGTTGATCGGCTCCGACGCCCGGAAACGTCGCGGGGTCGTTCACGAAGTATTGCGACGGCTGGGTGGACAAGCCGCCGGTCTGTTCGAGCATCGAGTAGAGCAGGGGCACGAATTTCGAGGATAACGCCAATTGGCTGTCCGTGGGCTGCCAGCCGGAGGTCAGAACGAAGAGTGATCCCTGGCCGACCGGCGCCTGGATTAGAGCCACGTCGCCCCCGTCGAAACGGGCGAGCACGCGGGCGCCCGGAATGCCGGTGAGGGGTAGCCGGCGGTGTTTCCAAAAGTGAATCTTCGTGAAGTCACTGTAACGCGGGTCGGCAAATGGGGCAAAGATCGGGTGCTGAAAATCCATCTCACCGAGCATCGCGTAACCGCCGCCGGGGGCTTCTTCCGCCGTCACGCCGGCGACCCCGAGGGCGGCGCCGATGCCCACGGCGGCCGCGGGCGTTTGCATGACCCAAAGGACGCTCTTCCCGTTGTTTAGACCTTGCCGCACGGAATCGAGTTGGCCGTCCGCGAGCGCGTCCGCGACGACGATGAGGGAGGCCTTTTCCAGGTCCGCGGGCGCGAGGCTGGCGCCGGGGGCGATCGCGCTGACTTCAACCGCCTGGCGCCGCGTCGTTTGAAACGCTCGTTTGACGTAATACAACAATTGAGCCGGATCACGGTCAGCGTCAGCGCCGAGAAACAGCACCTTGGCGCGCGCGGCTTCGGGGGGAATAACGTACACGGTGTTGTCGAAATCTTCATCATCGCCGAGGAGGATGAGGCGATCGACCAACGCGCCAGGCGGGACGGATGGGGCGGTCACCACGCGACTTTGGCCGGGAGGCACGTAAACATCGAGCGCGGCGCCGACGACTTTCTTGTCCGCGCCGTACGCCCAACCGATCCGGAATTGTTCGCTCCGCGAGTCGGAGGCATTGCTGACGCGGACGCGCGGACCGGACGGCGCGGCCGCGGTCTCCTCGGTCTCCACGATCAATTGCAGGCTGGCGTTCGTCGGCCGTTTGGCCTTCAGCGAAATCGGAATCACTTCTACTCCTTTTGGCCACTCATAACCCTGCAACGTGTCGAGGCGGCTGCCCTCGGCGAAGTCGCTGATCAGCACGATTTGTCGCGGTCCGGTCGCGGCGCCTTGCTTCTCCTTCGGTACGCTCTCCTCGAAGGATTCGGCCGCGGTGATGAGGGCGGCGCCAAGATGAGTGACGGACCAACCGGGCGTTGAATCGGACAACCGTTTGGCCGCCAGGGCGACGCGTTCGTCCCGGTTGAGCGCGGTCCATTGATCGAAGGTCAGCAACCTTTTGAGTTGGCGGTCAAAAGTGAAGACCGCGCATTGGTCGCCGGGGGCGAGCTTCTGCAAGGTCTCGTTGGCCCGGGTGAGCGCGTCGGGCCAGAGATCGGCCCGGCGCATGCTGGCGCTGGTGTCCACGAGGAGAATCACCTTTTTGCTCGGTTCCCCCGAGTCGCCCAACCCGACGGCGCGCGGTAAAAACGGTCGGGCGAAACCGAGCGCGAGCAGGCAGAGCGCGACGCAACGCAGGAGCAATAGCAGAATGTTCTCGATCCGGCTCCAGCGCGTCAGCCGCGGCGGCGTGGGAAATAGGAACATTAAAGAACTGAACGTGACCCGTTCGCGCGAGCTCCGGCGGATCAAATGAAAGATCACCGGCAGCGCGACCGCCGCCGCGCCGGCCAGAAAAAGAGGCGCGAGAAAATTCATGCGTTCGCCCCGTCGGACGCCGCCGGTTTGGCCCGCTTGCCGCGGCGGGTACGCTCGCGCAGAAAGTCGAACAGCGCCAGGTCGAGCGGTTGGTCGGTGGCCAGCCGATAATATGCGACGCCCAGTTTATCGCAGGTCGCCTGGACGGCGTCGTTGTGGGCCTGCAGTTTTTCGAGGTAACCGCGGCGGGCGACGGCGGGGTCGAGGTAGATGTCGCGGCCCGACTCCATGTCCCGAAACAACGCGGGTTGGCCGAAGGTGAAATTCAATTCCGCGGGATCGAGCATTTGGAAGACGAGAACTTCATGCCCGCAAGCGGTGAGCGAGCCGAGGTTCTTTTCGAGCGCGGCCACCGGCGCGAGCAGGTCGGAAACCAGGACCATCAGGCTTCGTTTCGTCACCAACTCCGCGATCCGCTTCAGGGGAGCCACCAGATCGGTCGTTTGACCGCCGGCGGGCCGTTCCAGATTGACCATGATCTGCCGCAGTTGGCCGGTGCGGTGACGAGCCGGCAAGTATTCACGAATGCGTTCGTCGAAACTCAGCAGGCCGACGCCGTCGCCCTGCAAATAGAGAAAGTAGGCGAGCGTGGCGGCCAACGTGTTGGCGTATTGCGCCTTGGACCAGGCGAGCGAGCCGTACTGCATCGAGCGGCTGTTATCCACCAGGAGGTAGCAGCGGAGATTCGTTTCGTCCTCGAACTTCTTAATATAATAGCGATCGCTTCGCGCAAAAAGGCGCCAGTCGAGATAGCGCGGATCATCGCCCGGCACGTAGGCACGGTATTCGGTGAACTCGACGGAGAAGCCGTGGTAGGGGCTGCGATGCAGGCCGCTCCAAAAGCCTTCGACGACGATGCGGGCGCGGAACTCGAGGCTCTTGATGCGCATCAGCGCCTCGGGGGAAATCAGCGAGGCCGCGCGGCTGCGGGAATGGGTGGGCGCGTCGATCATCCGGCGTCGGTGGTTTTCACGGTTTCGAGGAGGCGTTGGATCACTTTTTCGACGGTGATGCCCTCCGCTTCGGCCCGGTAGTTAATCAGGATGCGGTGGCGGAGGACCGGCGAGGCGAGGGCGCGAATGTCCTCGACGGTGACGTGCGCGCGGCCTTTGAAAAGGGCGCGGGCCTTGCCGCCCAGGACCAGATATTGCGAGGCGCGCAGGCCAGCGCCCCAATTCACCCAGGAGTTGATGAAATCGGGCGAACCAGCCTGGTTCGGGCGGGATGCCGCCGCGAGCCGGACGGCATAGCGCACGACGGCTTCGGCGATCGGGACATTGCGGATGGTTTGCTGGAACCGCAGGACGTCGGCGCCGCTGAACAACGCGGTCAAAGGCTCGGAATGACCGGTTGTGGTCCGCGTCACGGCTTCAACTTCTTCCCTCTCGGAGAGGTAGTCGATCACGACGTTAAACATGAAGCGATCCAGTTGCGCCTCGGGCAGGGGATAGGTTCCTTCCATCTCGATCGGGTTCTGGGTGGCGAGCACGAAGAACGGCTCGGGCAGGGCGTGCCGGACGCCGGCGGCGGTGACTTGATGCTCCTGCATCGCCTCGAGCAACGCCGCCTGGGTCTTGGGCGGGGTGCGATTGATCTCATCCGCCAGAATCATGTTGGCGAAGATCGGCCCGCGCACGAACACCATCCGGCGGTCGCCGCCGGACTCCTGCAGGATTTCGGTGCCGGTGATGTCGGCCGGCATGAGGTCAGGGGTAAATTGGATGCGCTGAAAATTGAGGTGAAAGATGCGGGCAATCGATTTCACGAGCAACGTCTTGGCCAGGCCGGGCGCGCCGGTGATCAGGCAGTGGCCGCCACCGAAAAGCGCGATCAGCAGTTGTTCGATCACGTCGCCCTGCCCGATGATTACCTTCGCCAGTTCCGTCCGAATTTGCTCGCGCCCCGCGAGGATCGCTTCGACGGTCTCTTTCTCGGTCCCAATTCGGTCCATTGTCATTTCCATATTCGCTCCTGCTGCCGGAACACTGAGATAGTGGCTCCGCCGCCCGCCTCGGGGACGGCCGGAACCTCAGTGGGTCATCACATAAAAGATGATGTTGATACCGAGCGGGAACGCCCGCTTCTCCGAAAACTCGTGAAAAAAGAAGTCATCCTCGCCTTCGCGCTCCCAGCCATCGCCGTTGTCGCAATTGTGCGTGGCGATCACCATGATGCGGCCTTTGTCGTCAAGGATGGCGCGCACGTGCATTTCGCGGCATTCCTCGCCGTCGTGGTATTCCCAGGTGACGGCGCCGTGGGTGCGGATGGCGATGCGGATGTTTGGGGTTTGCAGGCTTGATTTCGGCCCTTCCAGCGGAAAGACGGCGTGGAAGAGAGGATGATCCATCGGTAATTCGACGAATTCCCGCTCGGGCAGCGCGCGTTTGATTTGCCCGGCGAATTGTTGCCAATGCCGCTCGCCCCAAAAGTCATCCGCCATGAGGACACCACCATTAAGCAGATAACGACGGAGAATCGGCACTTCTTCATCCTGCAAGAGGAGGCTGC
This sequence comes from uncultured Verrucomicrobiota bacterium, assembly GCA_964522665.1. Classification (GTDB taxonomy): domain Bacteria; phylum Verrucomicrobiota; class Verrucomicrobiia; order Limisphaerales; family CAZFVY01; genus CAZFVY01. The sequence continues at coordinate 6,617 of CAZFVY010000145.1, forward strand.
CCACCTCGACCATGTAGATCCAGGGATAGTCGAACAATTCCGGCTCGGTCAGGCGAATGACGCGCCCGTCGGGATCGACTTTCATCGAGGTCATCTGCTGGATGCGGTAGGACAAGTTCAGATCGCTATCCGGGTAATCGGTGATCCAATTGCCGGCGGACCACGAGCAATTGGGGTCCTCGCTGCGCAGCACGCGGGCGAAGGTGAAGACGTCCTTGCCGAAGCCCGGGGCGTTCGTCCAGTTCGGGGTGCCGCTGCTATGCGAGGCGATTTCGCGCGCGGTCCGCACCGTCGCCTCATCGACCGCCTCGCGGCCTTCCGTGTAAATGATATGGTTTCCGGCGTGCGGGTCCCGACCGCGGCGGCCGCGGCCGCGGAAGCCCTGCGCGACCCCGATCGCGGCGACGAGCGCCAGAATCGCGCTCATCAGCAGAAGTTTCCGCGTCGTTTTCATCGCCGGGTTCAGTGCGTCATCAGATAAAAGATGATGTTGATGCCGAGCGGGAACGCCCGCTTTTCGGAGAATTCGTGGAAGAATCCATCGTCCTCGCCTTCTCGTTCCCAACCGTCGCCGTTGTCGCAATTGTGGGTGGCGATCACCATGATGCGGCCTTTGTCGTCGAGGATGGCCCGCACGTGCATTTCGCGACACTCCTCCCCGTCGTGAGTCTCCCAAGTGACGCCGTACCAGCCGCTATTCGGGTTCAGGCTCATGCTTCCCTGGTGGCTGTTCGGGGTCTGCAATTTGTTCTTCGGCACGTCGAGGGGAAAAACAGAGTGGAAAATGGGATGGTCCATCGGCAACTCAACAAACTGGCGCTCCGGGAGTACCCGCTTCATCTGTTTTTCAAATGTTCCCCATTGCTTCCAACCCCAAAAATCGTCCGCCATCAGAACGCCGCCGTTGAGCAGATATTTGCGCAGGATCGGAACTTCTTCATCCCGCAGGACCATGCGCCCGACTTCCACCATGTAAATCCACGGGAAGTCGAACAGCTCCGGGTCGCCCAGGCGGATCGTCCGTCCGTCGGGATCAACCTTGATCGACGTCATTTGCTGGAGGCGATACGACAGGTTCAGATCGCTGTCCGGGAAATCGGTGATCCAACCCCAAGGGCTGGCGCGGCCGGAAATATCGGGGCCGCTGGCGTAAGTGTATTTGATCCGTACGAAGGTGAACGCGTCGCCGACGAAACCCGGCGCGTTCGTCCAGACCGGCGTGCCGGTGCTGTGCGAGGCGATTTCGCGAGCGGTCCGCACCTTGTCTTCATCGACGGGTACGCCATCGTAACCGTTGGACCCTTCCGTGTACACGATGTGGGAACGCCCGTCGCTGGTATTGTTGATGTCACGGTTTCGCCCCCAGCCAAAGCCCTGCGCGACGCAAAACGCCGCCGTCGGGCCGAGGATCACGGCCAGCCAGCAAAGTTTGGGAAATGCGCGCACGTCGGGATCAAGGAGTGGCGGGCGGGTTCGGGCCGGTCCCAGCGGGGGCGGCGCTTTCGATCTCCAACAACAACCGGTGAGCGTCGCGATACCGCGGCGCTTCTTCCAAGGCTTGCAGAACATGGCGCTTGGCGGAAACGTCGCCCGTCTGCCGCAGCAGTCGCGCCAGGCGGAAATGGACGTCGGCCGGATCGGGCGGGTCCAGCAACAGCATCGCCTGATAGGCTCGAATCGCGGGCGGCGCTTGATTCAAGGCGTCACTGGCGTCGGCCAGATAGACGTAGGGTGGGCGCACAAGCGGATTGACGGCAAGGTAGCGCTCAGCGTTTTCCGCGACCCCGGACCAATCCTTGGCGTCGGAGTCCAGTTGCATCAGGCGCAAGTAAGCCTCGATCGAGTCCGCATCGGCGGCGGCGACTTTCGCGAGGGCGTGACGTTCGAGGTTCGTTTCGCCCAAGCCGCGAAAGACCGCGGCGAGCAAGAAATTTGGATTATCGCCGCCCGCCGGATGCGGATAGAGGCGAGTCAGGCGTTCAATCGGGACTTTGGCCTCGTCCCATTTTTTTTGCGAAAGCAGCCCTTTGGCCTGCTCGGTAAGGACCCAATAGTTGGTCGAGTTCTGGTCGTCAACCGGTTCCGCTTCCACCTGGGCTCCGTCCGGCGACAAATGATAACGGCGTCGAACTGTCGGCGCGCTCTTGCCGGCGAGGACCGGATCAAGTTCGTCACCGTCCTCGTCCGGTTTAGTCCAATCCAGACCGGGGCCGAGTTCTTCGGCTCGTTGGCGGGCGAAGGCGGTGAATTCCTTCTCGATCTGCTTCATCGGCGCCGTGTTGGCTTCGATGGCGTGATTGATTTCCTGTCCGTTGCCCAAATCGCGCAGGATGTGTTTCAACGAATCAAGGCCGAATTTTTGGACGAGGTATTCGACGACCAACTCGGATTCATAGTAGGCGAATTGGAGGTGCAGCAGACTCTTCGGGGTCAGAAAGGCTCCGCTCAGTTGGCTGACAGGCGTCAGTTGTCCCTTGAAGACCATTTGACGATAGTCAGGGTTCATGGCCTGGCCCCAAACCGGGTTGGCCTGGCGTTCCTCGTAAACCGAGATGCCTTCGCTCAGCCAGCGCGGCATCTTATTGCGGGTCATTTGCAAGGTGATGACGTGACAAAATTCGTGCCAGAGGACCGCTTGCCAGTTCGCGGGGTGGCCGGCTTGGGACGCGGGACTGTTGGCGGTGATGACGCTGCCGAAACAGACGCCGAGGTAGCCCGGGTTGCCGGGCACACCGAAGGTGCGCACGGCGAAATCCTTTTGCTCGGGGAAGATTTCGACGACCGTCGGCGGAACCGGTTCGAATCCGTATTTTTGGGAAAGAGTGGTTTTGGCTTTGCCGAGCAACGCCAGAACTTGGTCTCCGTAGAGGGCGGCTTCGTTCGCGGCCATGTGAACGTTGAAGTCGGCGTTCGTCAGGGTTTGGAACTTGGCGACCGCGTCTTTAAGGGTGAGCAAATTGTAGGTGAGAATATCGTAAGCGTCTTGCTCATGGGCGGCTTGGGCGTATTGCCAGCCCTCGACCTCATTGCCGAGACGCAATAAATCCTGGGCCAACTGGATTTTGGCCGGCAGGTAAGTGTCGTCGAAACGGAGGGCCTGCCGCTGGCTCGCGGCGCCTTCGGTGAAGCGGTATTTTTCGGACAGTTTTTGGCCGATCAGATGATCGACCTCGGGATTCGACTTCCAATAATGGAGCCCCTGCTCCCGAAATTCGGATTCGTGATTGGTGTCGCCGCGCAAGTGGGCCAGGGCGGCGCGATAGGCCCACGCCTGGGATTGCCACGGATTGATGATCAGGATCTGGGCGATCATCTTTTCCGCCTCGGCGTATGCTTCGGAATCGATCAGGTGATCGGCGAGCAAGAGCAGGCTCGGGAGATGATTGGGATTATTCGCCAACGCGCTGTCGAGCGACTTGAGCATCAAAGGCCGATCGCTGTCCAGGTAGGATTTGGCGAGGCCGAATTCCAGGTCGGCGTCCTTGGGGAAGAGGGTCAGTCCCTCTTGAAAGGTCTTCGCGGCGAGCGCGTAGTCCTGCTTGTCGAGCGCCAGCTCTCCGCTCGCGAGGTAGGTTTCCCGGTAGCCGGCGTCCGATTTTTTGGCCCGGTCGTAAAGTTGTTCCAGCACCTGCCGCGGGTCCGCTCCGAGCAGAAGCAACGCCCTTCCCAAGGCCACGAGGTTCGCCGCGTCGCCGCTGCGAAACGACCAGGCGCGCCGGCGGATCATCTCGCCCATTTCAACGAGCATCTGCCGGGCGTGCTCGGGCTGGCCGTTCCGGCGATAAACTTCGTAACCGAGCAGCCGCATTTGGGCGCTGTTATCGAATGCGGTCAAGGCGTTGGAAACCACGTTCAACGCCTCAGGGTATCGGCCAGTCGTCAAAAGCGCCTTGGCCAGCAGCAAGCGCCATTCTTCGTCGTACTCCTTGGCGTGAATCGCGTCCGAAGACAACCGGATGCATTTGGCGTACTCACCCGTGAGCAACGCCTCACGCGCCGCAGGCAGATCGGCGCCGAAGACGGAAAGGGTGAAAAACGAACTGAGGAAGAAGCCCGCCGCGCGCCACCGCAGGCGCCGACGGCCAAGCGCCGTCGAATTAACTGGCGTGGCGTCCGCGCGCAGACCGAGACGCCGCCGTGCCGAGCGTTTGACTAACACATGTATGACAGACGCATCTGCCCGGGCGGCAGGTTACGCCGAGTTCACACAAGTTAGCACAGAAATCGCCGGCTACCTCAACGGAAAAATTCGCCGCCGCGCCAGATTTGGAACCAGCCGGTCTCGGAGTCCATTTCGACGAACACGAATTGCTTGGCCGTCCGGCCGCCGCCGATGTCCGCGTCGCGCCAATAATCCCAGTATTCCAGCTTCGCCGAGGTCGCCTTCGCGTTCGCGGCTTTGCCATCGGGCGTCGTGGCTCCGATCACCAGCACGGCGGCGTGGTACGAGTCGAGCACGTTGTTGACCCGAGTGTATTCCTCGGTCGAATGCGTCACTTCGTCATTGATCTCAAAGCGGCCCGTGGTGTCCTTGACGACTTCGAGAAACGTCGGGTCAAAAGAGATTTCGTCATACAGGCGCAACAGCAGGCAGTCGCTCCCTCCGACGGCGTTCGGGACCGCCCTGACCCGCGCCATGAGCGCGTCATCCGGATTGAAGGTCGTGGTATTGGTTCCGGCCAGGACGTAATCGGTGAAGCCAAAGTCCTGGCCGCCGATGTGCCGATTATACTCGCGAATCTCCCGCACGGAAAAATCGTAACCGGCGAAGTCGGGGCCGTTGGCGGCGGCGAGGACCACGCCGGATTCGACGCGCCAATCGAGCGGATTGCGGAACGGAATCCCGGCGCCGTTTCCGCTCATCCGCTCCTTGAGCATCTCCCAGAGCGTCTTGCCTTGATTGGTGGGTGCGACCATGGTCAGGCTCCCCCGAGGATGGCGGCGACGACGTGGGCGATGACGTAACAGACCCCGAGAAAAAAGCTCCCGACGACGATGGCCAGGGCGATATTGCCATTCTTGATTTGCTCGTCAAACGGCAGCTTCGGGGTGATTCTGTCGAAGAGCTTGTAGCCGACCAGCACCAGCAAAATCGCGACAACGCCAAAGGCGACCGTCGCGGCCAAGTCGCCCAACAGGTATTCCGGCAAGTGCATTTCCATGATTGTTTCTTCGTTAGGTGGTTGAGTGGAGTTTAGGAGACCCGCGGAGCCAAGACAAGGCCGGCCAGCGGGCGCGAACCAAATAGTTAAGCGGTTTGCCAGCGTTTGAAAAAGAGCAGCCAGCCCAGGAACCACGTGGCGAAAATCGCGGTCGGCGCCATGATGAACCAAAACATGAATCGGCCGCCGAAGGTCGGCTGGGAATGATAGGCGCGATTCACGTATTGATCGTTGTACATCAGGTCGCGATCCAGTCCGGTCGGCGTGTAACCGGGGTCCGCCGGAGCGTGCTGGGCCTCGAGTTGGTGGATCCGGGCTTCCAGGTTTGCGTCGTGATCGAGGAGCGCCTGATAGCGCGCCGAGTCCATATCGGCCCGGTGCGAATACGCCCACATCGCGCGTTCGTCGAGCGAGCGATCCAGCAGCCACCACCAGAAAAAGCTGCTGTAGTGATCGTGATAGATCACCAACGGTCGCGAATAGTACGGCGCATAGACGTGTTCGATGCGGATCGTGCGCGTGCGATAAAGATCGTGATCGACGTACAAGGTCGGCCTTCCGCCGCCACTGGAATAAGAGCGGCCGGAGCCGTAGGACTGACCGCTAAAATTATTGGCCGGCCGTTGCCAATCGGTGAAGTCCCGCTTGCTGGCCGCCTGCTTTTGGGCGCGGGCGGCGTTCTGGTCGAAAGTAAAACCGCTTGAGGGGGACGAGGCGCCTCCGCCGCTCCCGCTATTATAGCGGTTACCGCCGGAGGGCGCCGGACCGGAGCTTGAGTAGGCTTTGTTTCCCGACGAGTAACTCCGCTCCGAGCCGGACCCGGAGCTGGCGCGGCTCGACGAGCCGGACCAAAGCGATCCGGATGACGACGAGCCGGACGAGTAACTCCGTCCCGAGCCAGAGCTGTAACTCTTGCCCGAACCGAAGCTGTGACTGCCGCCGCCGCCGCCGCTCGACGAGCGCGATGAGTAGCTCCGCCCGCCGCTGCCATAACTCTTGGCGTCGCTCGGAACGGGCAGGAGGGCTAAAAGCAGACCTAACGTAAGCAATTTGCGTATCATGGCGTTAGTCCAGAGCTAGTTGGTTGTCTTATGCTGGCGCTCGCTTTACTTGCGTCTCAGCGGGCGCGGACCGTCTCGAATTACTGGGCTTTAGATAACATCCGTCGAGGGGCCAGTCAAACTCGATTGGCCGTTTTGGCGTTACAATTCCGGGCTTTGTTTGTAGCCAATGTGCAGATAGAATAACACATTGTTTGAACGCCGGGGCCGTCGCGGGTGACCGCGGCCGTTCGGCGGTGATATCCGCTTGGTCGTCCGCGCCGGCGCGACGATCGGCCAGCCACGATCCCGATCGGGCCATTTGCGGTCGGCTTTTGCTTGTCGCCCTCGCGCGCTCTGATAATCGGAAGGCGTTTACCGGAAGCAATCGCCAACTTCGAAAGGGATTTGCCATCACAATCATCCGCCCATTAGCCCCACAGCATCAACTGGTTATGAGTATTGCTG
>CAZFVY010000146.1:0-13183 GCA_964522665.1 uncultured Verrucomicrobiota bacterium
AGTTGCAGCTCCGGCGTCCGGTTCTCGTAAAAGAGCGGCACAGTCGCCCCGTCCTCGACGGATTGTTGGAAATCGTAGATCGAGACGTAATCGCCAAATACGTCCTTCGTCCGTTCCTCACCCGCGATCAGCGGTGTGCCCGTGAAGGCCAGGAACAGCGCGTTGGGTAAAGCCGCGCGCATGTTCAAGGCCAGCGTGTCGTATTGACTGCGGTGCCCCTCGTCCGTCAGGACAATCACGTCGGGCCGGTCACATAATACGGGCATTTGCCCGTAACCCTCACCCCCAGCCCCTCTCCCAGAGGTAGAGGGGAGTTCCAACGCGACGGCAATCTGAAGCAGGAATTCTTCGGGCTGATCTAGGACGAGCCGATTTGGGAAGCGGAGCACTTTGAAGCCGAGTGAGCGGAGCATTGCATCACGCGTCGCATCCTTTTCCCTCACTTCGGGAGATTTGTGAATTTCTCCGTCCAGTTCGACGTCGATCTGGTGTTCCGCGCAGAAGAAGTCTGCGATGTAATTGTTGATCTGATGCTCGCGCCGGAACTTTAGCCGCTCGAATCTCCGGTCACGTAACAAGTCCCACGCAATTTCTTCTGCCGGCGTTTGATTCTTCCTGAGTTCCCGCGCCCGCTCCACCAGCCCGGAGTATTTCAACCCACCGCGATAGTGCTGCGCACCCTCACCCCTCCACCCCTCTCCCACCGTTAGAGGGGAACTCCCTTCTCCCTCTGGGAGAAGGGACGGGGATGAGGGTGTTTCAGCCCGGATCTTCTCGGGCTGAAACTTATGGATGAGCGTAAAGACGTAGCGATGGTTCTCGCGCAATAACTCGCGGAGATGCGCGCTGCTCGCGGCGTGGCACTGGTCGCCCTCGGCTTCGCTGACTGCCCCGGTCGCCTTGAACGTCTTTGCAATCTGGTCGTCCAGCTCCACCCGGTCGGTCACGACGACGAAAGTCCAATTGCCCACCACCTTGCGCAGCACTTTTTGCGCGAAGAACACCATCGAAAAACTCTTGCCGCTTCCCTGCGTCTGCCAAAAGACGCCGCCGCGACCGTGTCCTTGCTTGCGGGCGGCCAGCATCGAGGCGATGGCGTTGTTCACGCCGAGGAACTGGTGATTCTGCCCCACGATTTTCACCAACCCCGCCTTCAACTCGGAGAAAAGCGTGAAGTTTTCCACCAAATCGAGCAAGCGCGCCCGGTCGCACGTCCCGCGAATCATCACCTCCAGCGATACGCGGCGCGGCTCGTCCTCGCGCACGATACGTTTCCACTCGAAGAATCGCTCCCAATCCGCCGTGAGCGAGCCGACGCGGCTGTCCGTGCCGTTCGAGGCGATGAGCAGCGCGTTGAACCAGAAGAGCGCCGGGATCTGCTGTTTGTAGTGCGCCAGGTTCTCATCGAACGCCGCGCGCGCGGGCACCCCGGGCTGCTTCAACTCGATGACCACGAGCGGCAGGCCATTGACGAAGCCGACCAAATCCGGCCGGCAGGTGTAGAGCGCGCCGGTGACGCTGAACTGGCTGACCAGCAGGAAATCATTCGCGGCGGGGTTTTCCCAATCGATGACGCGGACCCGCTCAGTACGCTGGCCACTAACGCGGCTTCGTCCGGGCACTTCGCCGCGACCCTCACCCTTGATCCCTCTCCCAGAGGTAGCGGGAGCCGGCCGACTCTCTTCTCGTCCCGGGAGTTCGGTCGGGGTTGAGGTTGAGTCTCCCGGCTCTGGAATACTGACGCGAATCCCGCCTTTGATGAGCGAGTAAATCTCCCGATTGGCCGCCGGAAGCCCCATCGCCGAGCGGTCGCGGGTCAATGCATCCACGGCGGCGGTGATGGCGTCGGGCGGTAGCGCGGGATTAAGCTTCTCCAAAGCTGCGCGCAATCTGGGCGCCAACACCACTTCGCCCTTGGTTTCGCGGCCTAACGCTGCGCGACCCTCACCCCACCCCTCTCCCACTGGGAGAGGGTGGCCCGAAGGGACGGGTGACGGTTCGGCCGAGCCGAATATTTCCTCCAACGCCGACACCGTGGTCCAGCCAAGCTCCGCAAACAATCCGATGGCGGGTTGCTCGACCAGTTGGTCTTCGGTGTAGGCGTGATTGCTCATTTTAGGACGTATCGCCCGGTCTTAAGCGTTCCCACGCGCTTGACCAACCCGGCCTTCAGCAGCGGACGCAGCAAATCCATGGCGCCCTGCTTGGAGACTTTCAGTGCCGCCCAGAGGTGGGACGGGGTCATGGCGCCGCTCTTGCCCAGGAGTTTTAGCAATTGCTCCTGACGGGGGCGGAGCACCAACTTCTCGCGCGCCGTGGACGCCGAGAGCCGCCCCATCCGCTCCCAAACCCGCTCCAGCGTTTGCCGCAATCCTTCGGCGCAATACTCCAACCACGAGGTCAAGTCGTCGCCTTCGCGTCGCGCTGCCTCCAGCGCCGCGTAATACCGCGGGCGATCCTCCCAGTAGAATTCGTCCACCGCAAAGATATGGTGGGAATCAAACCCGCGCCGGTAAAGCTCCCACAGCGCCAGCGCCCGGCCCGCGCGCCGATTGCCGTCGGCAAACGGATGAATCGCCTCGAAGCGATAATGCACGATGGCCGAACTGAGCACCGGGGAAAGCTCTAGTGCATCCTTGTTCCACCACTCCAGCAGCTCGAACATCAGGCCCGACACATCCTCCGGCGGTGGCGGCACGAACTGGCCCACCCGCACCCGCATCGTCCGGTAACGTCCCGGCTCGCCCTGGTCCATCACCTCGCCGGCGATGATCGCGTGCAGCCGGAGAATATCCTCGTGCCCCAGCCGCTTCTTGGTCGCCTGTTTTTCCACATGCCGGAGGGCGGCGAAATAGTTCAGCACCTCGCGTCGCGCCCGCGCGGGCGCCGCCACGGTCGTCCCTTCCTCCAGCGCGCGAACCTCCTCCAGCGTGAGCGGATTGCCTTCGATGGCTGTCGAGCTGTGGGTGTTGCGCGCGCGGGTGTCCTTTTGCAGCGCAGGAATCCATGGCACCTGCACTGCTGCCCCTTGAATGCGCTCCCGCAACGCGGCGATCCGCTCCGCCTGCGCCAGCAGGGCCGCCGTGATGGTGAATTGCGGTTGGTAACCCATGCCGATCAGTGTGTCCGTGAGTCAATCTTGGGTCAAGTGTCAGTCAAGTATGGGTCAAGCTGTCCTCTCCGCCTTGCAGGCCGATGACCGAACGGTCACGGGCCAATTCAGCCACTGCGTCGGAAATGGCCGGAGGTGGTGGCGCGTGACCGCCCATTCGGCTCACATTCAACCACTCCAATGCCGCGCGCAACCGGGACACCGGCGCTGGCTCGTCCTACGCCAGTCGCAGTAACGTGCCGGTCGGGCCGAAGATTTCCCGTTACGCTGAGACGGATTGCCAACCAAGCCGCTTGAAAAGGTGAATCGCAGGTTGCTCGACGAGGCACCCTTCGGGGTGGGCGTGGGCGCTCATCGAAAACAGATGCAACCGCCTTCATGCGATTGGGAAGCTGGCATCCCAGGATTGTCCCTTCAATCGCTGCCATGCCTTGAGCAGGTGCTCCGTCTTCATGACCTGGCGCTTCCTGGGATTCCATTGGTGGACCGCGGCAGCGGCTGCTTCGGACGATTCCCGCGCATCCGCATTTTCACGCATGACCCAGTGAACCGAACTGAGCAGCTCCAGACCGTAGGGGTCTTCAAATCCTTCAATCAAATCCGCCACGCGGTCCATGCGCTGGCGAATGACCTCGTCGCCCTTGAGGAACATCGCCGCTTCTTCGACGGCGCCAGGCAATAGTTCAATGATCTTGGTTGGATTGTCTTTACCGTCGCCGTAGCCTTGCGTGTAGTGCTTCTCGAGGCGGATCAGAACCTGCCGCAGATTCTTCGCGTACGGACCAAAATCTTTCGCCTCGTATTGCAGTCGCAAGGGCTGACCGGCGGCCTGAAGGAAATACATTAGCTTGTGGATTTCCAGCAGGCTGACAAACGGGTCGAGTAATCCTTTGAGATACCGGTCCATCAGCGCAATCAACGCCGCTTGTCCGATCGTCATCTTCGGACGCTCGGTGCGATTTGGCATGGCGCTGGCCTCGGGCGCACCCCCCGGAGCGAACATTAGCACCCGAACCTCCGGCAGTTCCGCGAACGCCGACACGATGCGCGGGCGCACTTCGTTCCAATCCAGCCCGCCGTTGCCGCAACCAAGCGGTGGGACGGCGACAGAACGGATCTGCAACCGCTTGATGGTCATGACCAAATCTTGCAGCCCAGTCTCGATGTCCGCCATCCGGCTGCCCGCGCGCCAGTGCCCCTTCGTCGGAAAATTGATGATCCACCGGGGTCCGCCCACCAACCCACCCAGGTCAAACACCTGCACTTTGCCGAGTTTAACGTCGCCGGCTTGGCAGGCGCGCTCGTAGACCCGGAACATCTGCGGGTAAGCCTGCTTGAATTGCAGGGCGATGCCCTTCCCCATGATCCCCGCCGTGTTGACGGTGTTCACCAGCGCCTCGGCTGGGGCCTCCAGCAAATTGCCTTTCGTCAGTTCAATCATGGTTCAGTAATACCATCCCGGCTCGACGCTCACCGCCGGACGATGGGGTTGAGAGTTTAACAGATCCTGCACCCGTTTGGCCACCACGCTGTTGTGGCAGCCCACGGCCTGAAAACCCGTCCAAGGAAAGAAATCCGCCACCAGAAACTCCGCCATCTTCTGGCTCGTCTTCCCGCGCCAGTCCGTGGCCCGGATGGCCGCCCAATCCAATCCGGTCAGAGCTTCGACATCCGCGAAGAAAGACGGATAAGCAGCCCCGGCGTTCCCGTCGCTGATGGCCCACGCTTGGTTCAAGCCGATCCCCACCGCCACCGTGCTCACCAGATGCACGATGGTTTGCTGACAATCTGCCGGAAGACCAGTGCTGCCTTTGTTGATGGTGAACAACATCGGCGAACGGGGACAGTAGTAGAACGGCACGAATTCGCCCACGAACCGCCCGCCACAGCAAGCTACGCGAATCTCTTTCAGGCGCCGCTCCTTGATGTGCGTGTAGCCGATGATCTTTGGATTGCGCCGCGTCATTGCCACGTCCGAATGCAAACCACCTTCGGCGAGAATACCGGGAAGGTTCGCCACATCCGTGATGTGGTAAATCAAAACATGTTCGGGACGGTGACTCATGCAGGTTGTGCGATTCCGATGTTTTGCTGAATGTCCCGCGTGACATCGAATTCCACCAATCCCGCGAACTGGCTCATCGTCAAGTCGTTTGGTGCATTGTCTCGAAGTTGCACAGGAAATCTGTGATGTGATGGAACAACTCAGGCGCGCTTTTCCGTGCGGCCCTGCGTGCCAATGCCTCGACGGTAAAATCGTAAACGGTGGCACGGCGAACGTTCAGGACCGCGACCCTGTCGATGACATATTGGCGCGACCCGTAATTGAGCGCGCAGTAAATCAGGAGCTGACGCAGGTCAGCACTTCGCAAGTTCCGGTCAACCATCTTGGACTCATAAAGGCACGAGCCCGCCAAAATATCACCGTAGCATGAATCAAGGATTCCGCAGCCCTTGAACCGAGGCTGGATAACAAGCGGACGTTCGGCTGGCCGGCCAGCAAAGTAATCCTCCATCCGGACTGCCAAGGCTATGGATTCCTCCGTCGCGGTCTTGGGAAACTTCTGCTTTATCGACCTCCAGTAGGTTTTCAATCCAAGCAGCCTTGAAATGGCGTTGCCTGCGACGTCAGTCAGCAGTTTTTGGTCTTCCGCCAACGTCAAGACGTCCTTCCCAGTCTCGACTGCCTTGGTGAACATTTCAAACGCTGTCTCGGCCATGAAATCATTCTGGCTATTGTCGCTGCCGGAACTAAACGGATTCACCTCCTCGCCCTGGCTACTTTCTTGAGCAATTCCTTGAGGAGGGTGCTGGTGAAGAGGTTGTAGGACTTGGGCAAGACGCCGGCGAGCTGCGGGTTGTGCTTCTCGATGTCGCGCATGGCGTCATTGACCTTCGCGCCGACATCCGCCGCCTCCGGGAGCTTGAGCAGGAAGTCAAATCGGGCGTTGGGCGCGAGGTAGAGAATGCCCTCGGCGTGATAGGCGGCCGGTTCATCAATGCGGCTGCCGCGACGAGAGGAGGCCCCGGCCTTCTCCAGCTTGCCCCGCTGCGCGGTGAATCGGACTTCGGCGAACCGCAGAAAGATCAGCCCGAGCACGGGCGCGGAATACTCCTGTGCCTTGAGGCCGGAATTCGCGCGGAATTGATCCGCAGCGTCCCAGAGGCGCTTTTCCAGTGTGGCAGCGGCCGTATCCTTTTCCGACGGAGCAATCCAATTCATGAGGCTGGCCCCATGCTATTTCAAACCCCCGCCGGATCAATCAAAAACGGACGAAAGGAATCGCGCGAATCGTACGTGCCGGTGGGTTTTAACCCCGACGTAGAGCGATCCGCGGGCAACCGATGCCCGAAGAAATCGAACCGGCAACCTGTTTCGTTAGGACAGGAACTGGAATCACGCCTTCCCCAGAGTTTTTAACTGACGGCGTGACCGGCGTTCAACCTAAAAGCGGCCGTAGCGGCACGTCATCTTGCGTAATCCATTGGGCATAAACGGCTCGGACGAATCTCGCCAGACCACTGCGGGTATTGCCTCGATTCTTCCAAACCGCTTCTGCTCCAAATTCTTACTCAATCTGGCGTGCCGCTCCCGCCGGTTTTAGGTTAAAGCTCGGTTCCGTGGCTGGCTGTGTTCTCGCGTCGGTCGAACCTGATTTGTCTGAAAAAAGGTTTGCGCCGATGCGGTCGAGGAAGCCGATCGGCGACATTGCTCGCCTGGACTGGAGCCGAGCCAAACCCCCGCAGGTCTTCAGCGTCAACGCGTTTGAGCAACTGACTGTAGCAGAATTGGTTGCAAAAACACGACCTCGCGACGGTTCGGGTGATAGCCGTTACCAGATGATGTGGTGGAATGAACGACAGGAGCGTTATCATACGGGGAATACCCCATCGTGGCAAGACATCCCAGGACTTAGCTTGCATTTCCGAGCAATTTTTAGCGCCCAACTTGAAGAGCGCCCTGATCGAGAATACACAGCGAAAGCCTTAACCTTCTTATGGCGGGGATTCAAAAACTCGCATCAATGAGAGAATAAACATAATGACAAACAATAATTCCGTCGTCGCGATTTATCCGTCGCACGCGGCCGCCGAAGCGGCGGTCCGAGAGCTGCAGCAGTCCGGTTTCGACATGAAGAAACTGTCGATCGTTGGCCGGGACTTTCACACCGATGAAAACGTGGTCGGCTACTACAATACCGGCGATCGAATGAAGGCTTGGGGAACAAGAGGGGCGTTTTGGGGCGGGATCTGGGGATGGCTGTTTGGTTCAGCTTTCTTTTTGATACCGGGCATCGGGCCGGTGGCCATGGCCGGGCCGCTGGTGGGTTGGATCGTCGGGGCGCTGGAGGGGGCGGTCGTGGTCGGTGGCTTGAGCGCGCTGGGGGCCGGCCTGTATGGTCTGGGCATTCCCAAAGACAGCATCTTGCAGTACGAGACGGCTCTTAAGACCGACAAGTTTCTTCTGCTCGCGCACGGTTCGCCGGACGAGATAGCCGAGGCCAAAGAGGTCCTCGATCGCACTGATTCGGACGCAGTGGAGCACCATCAGAAAAGCCGTCCGCAACTTGTGACGACGAAATAGAACCAACACTCCAATGAAAGACTTCTAATGAGACAAAACCGATCGTTTGCGGTATTAGTGTTCGTTGCGATTGCGGGGACTGGCGCGGTATTCGCGTACGCGAGATACCGCGCCGGAGATTTTCTTGAAGCTGGTTGGGTTGGCGGCGGCGCTTTGGTACTGGCGGGGATCATTGCGGCCTCAATTCAAGTGGCTGACCAGTGGAATCGAGCCGTGATCTTGCGCCTGGGTGATTTCCACTCCCTCAAAGGTCCAGGGCTATTTTTCATCATTCCTGTCCTTGATGCAATTCCGTACTGGATCGACACCCGCGTAATCACGACTGGATTCAAGGCGGAGAAAACTCTTACCAAAGACACGGTGCCGGTGGATGTCGATGCCGTTTTGTTCTGGAAAGTGGTGGACTCAAAGAAAGCGGCCCTGGATGTGGCGGACTACAAGAGCGCGATCAGTTGGGCTTCTCAAACCGCCCTGCGCGATGTAATCGGCAAGACCATGCTTTCGGATATGTTGGAAGGCAGGGACAAAATCAGCGGCGTGCTTCAGAAGATCATCGATGAGCGAACCGAACCCTGGGGCGTCAATGTCATTTCGGTGGAGGTGAAAGATGTTTTGATTCCCTCGGGGCTGGAAAACGCCATGTCCATGCAGGCGCAGGCGGAAAGGGAGCGGCAGGCCAGGGTGATCCTAGGGGATGCCGAACGACAGATCGCGGAAAAGTTTGCCGAAGCGGGCAAGAGCTATGAGCACAATCCGATCGCTTTTCATTTGCGCGCCATGAACATGCTTTACGAGGGATTGAAAGAGAATGCCACGATCGTAATCGTTCCCAGCACCGCCGTTGAATCCATGCAACTCGGAGGACTTGCCGGCATGACGGCGTTGACGATGGGATTGGGCCAGGAGCGGGGCAATGGACATAAAGATGGTGAGATCAAGGTCCAAAGCGATGAAGCCATCCGTGCCAAGGAAATCCCCAATGGCGCGTAGCTGGCGACGGTCGGCGATCGTCGGGCATAGTTCAAGCGATTCAAACGCTGATGACATCGAAGGTGAACGGTATGCAAGGACATTCAATCAGCGAAGAAGACGTTTCTGGCGAAATCGTGAATGCGGTCATCATTTACGACAACTGTGGTTTTGCGACCAAAGCGTACCAGTTGTTAAAGCGCGCGACATCTGGAACAAACGAACCCACGCAGTGGCGCGTCAAGCCATGGCGCGTGGACGTGCTGAAACTGTCGCCAGCGAACGAGGAGGCGATGGCAGAAATGTCGGGAGCGCACCTGATTGTGCTCGCGGTGTTCGAGGCTCAGTCTCTGCTCCCGTGGCTGATCGATTGGCTGGAGTGGTGGGCCACCCGCAGGCAGATCCAGGAGGCCGCCCTCGCGGTATGGGAGGGCGCAAATGCCGACGCGCGGATGGCGCGAGCTACGCCCGAGTTGTCGCGGTTTGTCGGGCGTCATGGCTTGAGCCTCATATTAAACGATGCGATGGGCGACGACGAATCGTCAATGTTTGGGAGGGACCCGCGCCCGCGCGAGGTTGATTTGTTCCCGAGGCTCCAGAACTATCAGCGTTGGGGCATTAACGAGTGAGACTCGTCCTCATTGTCAACGCAGCGTTGACTGGAGTCGGGCGCGGACAAGGCGGCGGCTAATTCCGTTTTATTGGATTTGAATCTCCGTTGTCGAACGCGGTGAAAAAGGCAATTGTGAACAACAACTCTATTGAATTGAACGAAGCGAACTTCGATCAGGAAGTACTCTGCGCTACGCAACCCGTGCTGGTCCAGTTTTGGGCGACCTGGTCTGCCCCTTGCAAGGTCGTGGCGCCGATGCTGGAATTCCTCGCCGACGATGGCGCGGCTCCGGTCAAAATCGCCAGGGTGAACGTGGAGGACCACGAAACACTGACCGAGCGATACGGCGTGCGTACCGTGCCCACCGTGCTCGTTTTCAACCAAGGTGGCGTGCGAGACCAACTCGAGGGAGGAATCACCGAGCAAACTGTGCGCGAGATACTGGAGCGCTTCCGATGACATTTTTGGAGCCGGAACCGGACAAATCCCCAAGCGCTCCGAATCGAGGGCCTGGAACCGCCATCCACGGTTGCTCTGAGGATGAGCCGCTGACCGAAGCGCCAGGAACATCCCAACGCATCGGCATTGCCGCTGATCACGGAGGTTACGAGTTGAAGGAATATCTGGTCGGGAAGCTGCACGAAGCCGGATATGAAGCGATTGACTTCGGCGCTGGCCGGCCAAAAGAAGACGATGATTACCCGGATTTTATAATGCCGCTGGCTCGTGCGGTCGCAGACGGAAAGGTGCAACGCGGAGTGGGCATCTGTGGGAGTGGGGTCGGCGCATCAATCGCCGCGAATAAAGTGGCGGGGGTTCGGGCCTGTTTGATCAATGAACACTTCTCGGCGCACCAAGGGGTGGAGGACGACGATTTGAACATGATTTGTTTTGGCGGCCTCGTGATAGGTCATGCCCTCGCTTGGGAATTGCTGCAAACATTTCTCACCGCGAAATTCACCGGCGCGGAACGTCATCGTCGCCGTTTAGCGAAAATGGCGGCTTGGTGCGCTGCGCCAGGATCACGAGCGGATGACACCACGCCGAGCTTTCAACAAACCGCAGTTGTGAAAGCTGAAATCGGATGGCGTGAAGCGGAAGACTTAACTTATGGCCGCTGAACAATTGTTGGATGGATTCGACTCCCTGTCCGAGCTTGCCTTGAACCTGCGCTGGTCGTGGAGCCATTGCGCCGACGCGCTGTGGCGACAGCTCAATCCCGCTTTGTGGGAACTGACGTATAATCCTTGGGCGGTCTACCGATCTCCACGGCAGCGGGGAATGTGGACTATGCCGCAGCGGCGCGCTTGAAACTGGGCTGGCTAAAGAGAGCGTTCGAGCGTTTTGACAAGGATCGGCGCGGCCGCAGGCTATCCGAGTTCGACGCATTCGCCGACGCCGAGTCTTTCTGGCTTGGAGATTTTTTACTATTCTCGGCGATTCAGGAGGAAGAGGGCACGGCGGATTGGACTCGATGGAGCGAAGAACTGCGAATGCGTCAGCCTGGCGCTCTCGTTCGCGCGCAGGAACGGCTGGCCAATGAAATGCGTTATCATCAATTTGTTCAGTGGCAGTTTTTTGTTCAATGGCAGAGGCTGAGGGCCTATTGCGTTTCAACTGGAATTTGTCTGATTGGCGATCTTCCCCAGTTCGTGGCGCATCACAGCGCCGATGTCTGGGCACACCCTGAACTTTTTAAGCTGGACGGTGACGGAAATCCTACCGTCGTTGCGGGAGTTCCTCCCGACTATTTCTCTAAAACCGGGCAACGATGGGGCCTCCCGGTGTATCGATGGGAGGCGCTTCGAGCGCAAAACTACAAGTGGTGGATTGAACGCCTCCGAATAGCGTCTCGACGATTCGATGCCAATCGCCTGGATCATTTCATCGGCTTCGTTCGCGCTTATGAAGTGTCGGCGCACGCGAAAACGGCCGTGGACGGACGATACCAACCCGTCGAAGGCGCCGCCTTATTCAAAGCCGCCCGCGAAGCCCTCGGCGAATTGCATTTGATCGCGGACGATCTTGGTGACACAACACCCGAAGTGGCGGCTCTACTGGATGAACTTCGTATTCCGGGGGCGCGCGTGCTACAATTCGAATTCGGTTCAAACCTTGAAACCAATGTAGTTCAGCCGGGACGACGCCCGGTGCGATCAGTGATCTACACCGGAACCCACGATAATGACACGACGGCCGGCTGGTATCGGACTTTGCCAAACACGCAGCGCCAAGCCTTACAAAAGAAGTTGCGAGCAAACGACCAGGAGGTTGTCTGGGCAATGATCCGCGAGGCGTGGGCGTCGCAGGCTGACACCGCCATCGTTCCCGCGCAAGACCTGCTGGAGCTGGGGTCGGAGGCACGAATGAATGTTCCTGGAACTGGGAGCGGAAACTGGCTCTGGCGGCTGAAGAACGGCGCGCTGACCCAGGAGTTAGCGCAACGGATGCGATGCCTGACAATCACGTCTGGGCGCTTACGGAGCGGCGAGCGTGGGCCGGCCTCCGGGTGTCAGAAGGTTGACCCGAGGCGATGGGTCGAGAAGCGGGCCTATGATTTGTACGAGCAACGAGGCTGCCAACCGGGCCAATCCGTTCAGGATTGGCTCGAAGCCGAGCGTGAATTAGCGATGGAGGCGAGCCGATGACAAATCTGAAACGCGCACGGGGACGCCGAGAGGAACCACCACGATGGATTACCCTTCAATGGACGCCATATTGGCTCAATGGTGGCGAAATAGATTTGAGTTGTTTCGGTTTGATTTATGAGCATCCCAAGCGCTTCAATTGACGATCCAGCGCACTTGGATAATCTGTGCGTCAACACGATTCGTTTCTTGTCGGTGGATGCCGTCGAGAAAGCCAAGAGCGGCCATCCCGGCCTCCCGATGGGCGCGGCGCCGATGGCGTACGTGCTGTGGACGCGGTTTCTCCGGCATAATCCGGCCAATCCGAGTTGGTGGGATCGGGACCGGTTTGTCCTGTCTGCCGGCCACGGTTCGATGCTGCTCTACAGCCTGGTCTATTTGACGGGCTATGATTTACCCCTTGAGCAGCTCAAGCAGTTCCGCCAATGGGGAAGCAAGTGTCCGGGACATCCGGAACGCGGATTGACCCCGGGGGTGGAGACAACGACCGGTCCCCTTGGCCAGGGATTCGCCAACGCGGTTGGGGTCGCGATCGCGGAATGCCACCTTGCGTCGCGCTACAACCGTCCGGGCCACTCGCTCGTCGATCATTATACTTATGTGCTGGCTGGCGACGGCGATTTGATGGAAGGCGTTTCGTCTGAGGCCGCGTCGCTGGCCGGGCATTTGAAGCTCGGCAAGCTGATTTGCCTTTACGACGACAATCAGATCACGCTTTCCGCCTCGACCCATATTACCTTCACGGAAGATCGCGCGATGCGCTTCGTCGCGTATGGCTGGCATACCCAGACCGTTGAGAATGGCAACGATCTTGAAGCGATTGCTCGCGCATTGCGCGCGGCGCAAGCCGAGACGCAACGTCCCTCGCTGATTCTGGTGCGCACCCATATCGGCTATGGCTCGCCACACAAGCAGGATACGTTCGAAGCGCACGGCTCACCACTCGGGCCGGACGAAGTAAAACTGACGAAACAAGCGTTGGGCTGGCCACTCGATCCGCCGTTCTACGTTCCCGACGACGCTCTCGCGCATTTCCGCCTGGCGTTGGACCGCGGCAAACTGGCCGAGGCGGATTGGGAGTCAAGATTTTCGGAGTACGCGAGCGTTTTTCCCGAGCTCGGAAGGCAGTTTCAGCAGGCGATGGGCGGTGGATTGCCGAAAGACTGGGACGCCGACATCCCGGTCTTTCCAGCCGACCCGAAAGGGATGGCTACCCGCGTTGCGTCGGGCAAAGTGTTGAGCGCGATCAGTTCAAA
>CAZFVY010000147.1:0-12654 GCA_964522665.1 uncultured Verrucomicrobiota bacterium
CGCGGGCCGCGCCCGCGGCGATGTTTTCCGGGCGATCGTCGAGGTAAACGATCGCCGCGCCGCGTTTGCCAACCCGGTCCTCGACGACCTGGTAAAGCGCCGGGTCGGGCTTCATGGCGCCGTGTTCGTACGAAAGGATGTAATCGGAAAAGCTCCGAAAAAAGGGGTACTCCTCGCGTATGTGCGTGATCGCCATCTCGTTCGTGTTGGAGAAAATATACGTTGGAAAACCCGCGCGGCGCAGTTCCGCGTGCAGCTCGATCATGGCGTCGATCGGCTCGAAAATCGCGGCGAAATCCCCGCGGAACTCCGCCAGTTCGCCGCGCAGTCCGGACGCGTTCTTCACTTCCTCGAAGAACTGTGTGGTCGTCATGGCGCCGGTTTCATAACGCCAGAGCAGGCGGGATTGGTCCAAGACCTGGCGAATCGCGTCCGGGCCGAGGTCGCAGCGGGCCGCCAGCCGGCGGGCCGCCTTCCCGTAATCGAAGTCGAGCAAGACTTTGCCCAGATCGAAGACAAATACCGCTTCGGGATTCAAGCTTGACCCTGGTTATGGCCCACTTAACGTCCGGCGTCCTTCCAGAGCGTGGCTGAGCGTCAGTTCATCCGCGAACTCCAAGCCGCTGCCGACCGGCAAGCCATGCGCGAGACGGGAGACCTGCACGCCGTGCCCGCCCAGGCGCTTCGCCAGGTAATGACTCGTCGCGTCGCCTTCGACGTCGGCCGGCAGAGCTAAAATAACTTCTTTGACTGAGCCACCCGCGAGGCGCCGCTCCAGTTCCGAAATGCGCAGATCCTCGGGTTCGACGCCATTCAGTGGGGAGATTTTGCCGCCGAGAACGTGGAATCGACCCTGGAACGCGGCCGACTTCTCGATGCTGTAAACGTCAACGGGGCGTTCCACCACGCAGATGAGGGTCGCGTCGCGTCGTGAGTTTGCGCAAATCAGACAAGGCTGTGCCTCCGTCAAGGCGCCGCATTCAGCGCAGATTTGAATGCGTTCCCGGGCGTGGACGAGGGTGTCGGCCAAATGCCGTACGCTTGACAAGTCGGTCTGCACCAGGTGCAGGGCGATCCGCTCGGCCGAACGCGGGCCAATCCCGGGCAGTTTCGTAAGCGCGGAGACGAGCGCCGCGACCGATTCGGGTAGTGTTAACATGAAACCGTGGAGTGCAGCCGGCGCCGGACGATCGGTGACAATGCCGCGAACGCCTTGGGCCGACTCAGAACAGCCCCGGCAATTTAAGGCCGGCGGTGACTTTCGCCAATTCGCTTTGGCTGACTTCCCGGCCTTTGGCGAGGGCGCTGTTGGCCGCCGCCAAGACCATCTCCTCCAGCAGCTGGGCTTCGGAAGGGTTGATCGCCTGGGGGTCGATCTTGATCGAAACGAGCGTGCCATCGCAGGTCGCAACCACTTTCACGGCGCCGCCACCGCTGGAGGCATCAACCGTGCGGGCGGAGAGTTGGGCTTGCGTTTCCGCCATGCGGCGTTGCATCTGCTCAGCCTGTTTTACCAGGTTTCCTAGGTTCGGCATAAAGTCGTAATGTTGAAACTGCGGCGCGGTTCGCGCTCAGTACGAACGGCGCGGACTGCCCGCGGTCAAATTAACGCTAACCACGCACTTCAACAATCTGTCCTTTGAAAATCTCCAAGGCCTTCTTGATCAGAGGATCATTTTTGAAATCGTCCTCTTTCATCGCCGCGCTCGGAGCCTTCGGCGGTTCGGCGGTGGCTGGCGGTCGGGACGAGGGTGGAGGTTGGCTGGCCGGGGGCGTCGGAGCCGGGGCTGGAGCGGGCGGTTCGCTGGTTCGAGCGATGTGTCCCTCAGGCGCCTCAGCCTGAATGAACTTTACATAACAATTGTCGCAACCCAATTCCTTGAGCTTGGTTTGGATGATCGCGTGATTGCGCGAGTTATCCACCAGCGCCAGGTGATCCGCAAATTCAGGGTCGAAGCCGATCGTCAGGATGTTCTTGGCGAACGACACGGGGTGGGCCTCCAGGAGATAGCTCCGCACAAACGGGCTGGCGCGACCGACGGCGTCCACGACCTTCGCCCAGAGGTTCGGCAAATCGGCCTCCGTCTTCGCCGGGGCAGCCGGCTCGGCGACCGTCAGCGAAAAAGCGGGCGGCGCAGTCGCTGGCGGTGGCTCGGGAGCGGTCTCGCGGATTACCGGAGCGATCGCGACCGAAGGGGCAGGGGCTGGCGCCGCACGCGGCGGGTCGAGCGGCGGCGCCAACGGGGCGCCGGACGAGGGAGCGTCGTCGCGCAGTTGGCGCAGTTGCTTCAGCACGGCGTCGAGGCTGACGGCGTTGCGGGCCTCGACCACCTTGAGAAATGCGATTTCGATCAGGATTCGTTTGGACGAGGCATCGCGAAGCTGGCCTTCACAGTCACTAAGAACCTCGAGTATCCGGGTGAGCGCTTCCGTGGTGACCAAACGTCCCTGTTCGCGCAACGCCGCTGCCTCTGTCTCTGAAAGTTCGAGCCAGTCCTGGCCACGGGGCGAGATTTGGCAAATCAGGAGGTTGCGGAAATGCCGCAACAAATCCGCCAACAATCGACCGAGGTCCTTGCCCAGGGAGTCGAGCTGCTCCAACTCCGAAAGCGCCGCCTCGACCTGGCCACTTAGCAAGGCTTGCGCCAGCGCGAGTATCCGGCTTTGCGCGGTCAGGCCGAACATGGCGAGCACTTCGGTTTCGATGATCTCCGAGCCGCAGAAACTGATGAGTTGATCGAGCGTCGATTCCGCGTCACGCATACCGCCGTCGGCGCCGCGGGCGATCGCCAACAAGGCGTTCGCGTCGATCTTGACCCCCTCCATCTCGGCGATCCGCGCCAAATGATCGACGATCAATTTGGCCGGAATCCGGCGCAAGTCGAAGCGCTGACAGCGGGAGAGAATCGTCGCCAGCACCTTTTCCGGCTCGGTGGTGGCGAACATGAATTTCACATGCGCCGGCGGCTCTTCCAGCGTCTTCAGCAAGGCGTTGAAGGCCTCCTTCGTGAGCATGTGGACCTCATCAATGATGTAGATCTTGAACTTCGAATTGGCCGGTGAGTATTTGACCGTCTCCCGAAGTTCGCGGATTTCTTCGATGCCACGGTTGCTGGCGCCGTCGATTTCGAGGACGTCCAGCGAGCGTCCCTCGGCGATCTCGCGGCAGCGCGGGTCGGCGTCGTCGAAGTCCACTTTTGGCCCACCGGTGCAGTTAAGGCACTTGGCGAAGATACGGGCGACGGTCGTCTTGCCGGTGCCGCGGGGGCCGACAAAGAGGTAGGCGTGGGCGATGCGGTTTTGCTTGATCGCGTTCGACAGCGTCTGGGTAACGTGTTCTTGCCCGACGACTTCGGAGAAGCGTTGCGGCCGATACTTTCGGGCGATGACTTGATATGACATGGAGAACGTTTCAGCGGACGGCTAGACCAGATGGCCTCTGGCTTCGGGAGCGGCGCCGGCGAGGCGCCCATCGGCGGACCGCGCCATCGCCGACCGCCGAATCATCGCGGGGTGAAAACAAAATGCCAGGGTGACCACGGCGCACGCAGAGCAAACTACCGTTGCTGCATTCCTGCCCTGGCGGGGTTCGTAAGTCCACATTCCATGGGCCCTGGCAAAAGCCGGGGGGATTAAGCCGAAGGCGCCCGACTGCCGCAAGCACAATTCGGAATAATCCCGCGTCCGTCATTTCGCAGGTGAATTCCCCGGTTAGGCCGGCTTGTGAATCGCCGGGAGGTAAACCGTGAAGGTGGTGCCCCCGGTCTCGCCGGTTCGAAGATGCAAGCCTCCGTGCGCCTCCTCGACCAACCGTTGCACGATGGAAAGCCCAAGGCCCGCGCCGCGTCCCATCGGTTTGGTGGTGAACCGCGCCTGGAAGAGTTGATTGACGACCGGCGGTGGTATTCCCGGGCCGTCATCGCGCACCGACACGGCGATGAGCGGCGCCTGGTTCTTAAATGCGTCGCGGTTAACGAAGCGCTGCGCCGCGGTATCCGCGAAGTCGGAAAGTTGCAAAGGCTCGGCCAGTAATTGTCCGGCGATCTCGACCCGGTGTGGCTCAGGCGTGCATTGCAGCCCATTGTGCGCCAAGTTCAACAGGATTTGCTTCAGGTCGGTCCGGTTGATGCAGGCGAGGACCGCGGCTCCGAGCGGGCGAACCAAAAGCAAATTCGACTGCAAGGCCGGGTGGGCACGGAGGTGTTCCTCGACGCGCGCGAACACTTCATCAACTTCGATCCCGTGCGCGTGGGAGCTGCGTTCGCCCAGAAAATTGATATAGCGGCGCGAGATTTCCACGCAGTGATGGGCGTTTTGCGTGATGCTCGCCAGCTGGCCGCGGAGCATCTGCAGGTCCGGCCCGGTTAGATGACTGGCGTCATTGATCCGCTGATTCATGATGTCCGCCAGGAAATTAATCGACGAGAGCGGACTGTTTACGTCGTGCATGATGCTGGCGTAAATCTCCTTCCGCGCCAGGAGGCGTTGCTCCTGCGCCGCCTGATGCTGCGCCTTGGCCTCGTAATCCGCGAAACGCGACCGCAGCGCCTGCAATTCCAGGGTCAGCGAGTGCCGTTCCATCGCGCGGGCCACCGCGGCGCGAATGGTGGCCGTCTCGCACGGCTTGAGCAGGTAATCGCACGCCCCCAAGCGCAACGCCTGCCGCGCCGAGTCGAGCGCGCCGAAGCCGGTCAGGATGATGACTTCAACGGTTGGGTCCACTTGCCGCAGCAAGTCGAAGAGTTCAAGCCCGGTCATCCCGGGCATGAGGATGTCCACGATCGCGGTAGCGACCTGCGTCTTTTGAACCAACTTCAACGCCTCGGGTCCGCTTTCCGCGACCAGGATGTCGTAGGCGTCCTCGAAGGTCATCCGAAGCGTTTCGCGCGGCCCCTCGTCGTCATCGACGATTAGCAGGGTCGGTCGGAGCTGCCGTGGCGGGCTTCCGATTTTGATTGGCGTCGGTACGACCATGCTACGCTCAGCGTCGAGCTTCCATGGCCCCCGCGTTCGTCAGAGTCCGGCCAGTAGTTTTTCCCATAAGTTATCGTTCAGCAGCACCTTGGACAGAAAATCCTGACCGTTCCCTGAGCCGGCGGCAAACGTCGGCTTCGTGGGCAACGTCAGAATGAAGGCAACTCCGTCGCCCTCGGAATTCTTCACTTCAATCCGTCCGCCGTGGTGATAGACCATAAAATAGCAGGCCATCAAATTGATGCCAAACTCTTTCGGCTGGTCAGTTCGCAGGAAAAACGGATCGAAAATCGAGCGCAACGACTCCTCGGGCAAGCCGGGGCCATTATCTTTCATCTCAACTCGGATTTCGCCGGCGCCAGCGGGACCGTCCACGGCCGTTCCGCGGAAGGTAATCACGCCGCCTTTGGGCAAGTTTACAATCTCGTCCAGCAACAGAAGTTCGAAAATCTGACTGAATTTAGGAAAGTCCACCATTAACGAAGGAAGATCATCCGCAAGCTGATTGTCGATGCGGAGATTCTTTTCCTCCAATTGTGGTCGCAGTTTGTGGCGGACGCGCTCGATGACATCCCGCAGGCGAACTTCTTGTCCGACGGGCGGGGTCGGGTCGGTGGAGATCATCCCCAGCTGGGTAAGCATCTCGCAAATCCGCTCGATCTGCGAAACGACATGCTCGTAAAACTCTTTCCAGTAGTGCGGATTGCGCATCTGGTCGAGATCGATGGCCTCGTCGCGCAGGCGCGCCGGGACCATTTCCAAGAACATCCGCACGGCCACCAACGCGTTGCGAACGTGGTGCCCCATGCTCGAAGCGAGAACCCCTAGGCTGATGACGCGATCGGTGACCACCAGTTTATGGAGCACCGTCACCTTTTCGCGAAGCAGGCGGTCGCGCTCGCCCTGAACTTGGAAAAACTCGAGGCCGCGACGCAAGTTAGCTTCCAGTTCAGTCACCTCCCACGGCTTGATTATGAACTTGTAAATCGCGCCCGCGTTGACCGCCTGTATCGCGGCGTTGTAGTCGCTGTAAGCGCTGGCGAGGATGCGAATGATCCGGGGGTTGAGGCGGCGGGCTTTCTCCAACAACTGAACGCCGGTTTCGCCCGGCATTCTTTGATCGGTCACGATCAGGCCGATCTCATTGACGCGCTCCTGCAGGATGTTCCAAGCGGTCGGGGCGTCCGGCGCCAGCAGGATCGTGAATTGATCGTTGAACTGCCGGAGAAATCCTTTGCGCGTCAATTCCTCGTCATCTACGAACAGGATTGCGAATTTTTTATGGTCGTAAAAGTTTTGCATAAATCCCGCTAATCCAAATAGCTATAGTCGCATTATGGCCCCACCCGGGTCGGTAATTCCAATCTAAATTCACAGAATTTCCCCGGCTCGCTCGCCACCGAAATGCGTCCGCCATGCTGGGCCACGATCCGGTAACAGATGTTAAGTCCCAAGCCCATCCCTTGCCCGATTTCCTTGGTCGTGAAAAAAGGCTCGAATACTTTGTCGAGATTCTCGGCCGGAATGCCGCTCCCGTTGTCACGGACGCTGAGGAACAGGCGGGCTCCCTCACGCCCTCCCACAATTCGGATGGTCGGCCGCTCGTCCCGAAACTCCTTTTGCCGCAGCGCGTCGAGCGCGTTCTGAATCAAATTGACCAGCACTTGAATCAGTAAGTTGCGATTGCCCCAAAAAACGAGGTCGGCCGGAACGTCGGTTTCCAGGTGGACTTCGGATTTCCACTCGTGGCTCAAAAAGCGCAAGGCTGCCGCGACGAGCTCGGCCGCCGGAACTTGGTCGAACTCGGTGTCATTCGGGTGGGTAAACGAACGCAGATCGGACACAATGGTCTTGATCCGCCGGATGCCGTCGTCAACGTCTTTGAGAATATCCTCGTACTCGGGCTGTTGCTCGGCGGGCAGCCACCGGCTCTTGCCCTTGAGCGTGTGGATGCCGGTGTTGACATAGTTCAGTGGGTTATTGATTTCGTGGATGATGCCGGCGCTCATGCGGCCCAAAGATGACATTTTCTCGGATTGGACCAGTTGGCTTTCGGTTTCCTTAAGCTGCTCGATCGTAGATTCAAGGATTTGATTCTGGCGCGCCAATCGTTGTTGCAGTTGGTTGGATTGAACCAGATTGCGCAGACGCACATGCAGTTCGGTCGTGGAGAACGGCTTGGTCAAAAAGTCACTGGCCCCTTCCGAGAGGGCGGCGAATTTCGTTTCATCGT
The DNA here is from genome assembly GCA_964522665.1 of uncultured Verrucomicrobiota bacterium. GTDB lineage: Bacteria > Verrucomicrobiota > Verrucomicrobiia > Limisphaerales > CAZFVY01 > CAZFVY01. The sequence goes on from CAZFVY010000147.1 coordinate 7,208, forward strand.
CGGCGCGAGCGGTCAGGAGCACGATGGGGATGTTTCGCGTCGGAGTGCGTCGGCGCAGCTCGCGGCAAACCTCCAAACCGTCTTTCTCGGGCATCATCATGTCGCACAGAATAACGTCGGGCAGATACTGGGTGGCCAGCTCGATGGCCTGATGCCCATCTACGGCCTCAATGACTTGAAAATAGCCGCTCAATTGCATGCTCAAAAAGCGGAGAATGTCCGGCTCGTCGTCGGCAACCAGCACCCGGGGCAGGACCCGCCGCGCGGAGGTCGGCTCGGTCCGGCGCAAATTCTCCTGGAGCGGAGTTACCGCGGGAAAAAGTTCAGCGCGCCGGTAAAGATTGGCCAGCCATTCGTCCGATTTCGGGCCAAGGGAATCGTCCGGCCGAAGCGCGAGCGGCGCCGTCTCCGCCTCGACAGGCCCGGCGCCCGCAGTCGGCTCCCCGTCCGTGTACGGCAGTCGGATGGTAAATGTCGTTCCCCGGCCGATCTGGCTCTCCGCCGAAACCGTTCCGGCGTGGGCCTCGACCAGCTCTTTCACCAGAGCCAAACCGATGCCGGCGCCTTGGTATTTGCGCTGGGCCGAGGTGTCGGCCTGCCAAAAGCGATCGAAAATGAAGGGCAATTGCTCCGGCGCGATGCCCATCCCGGTGTCTTGAACTTCCAGGACGAGCATTCCATCCTCGCGCGCCGCTCGAGTCGTGATGCAGCCGCCGGCCGGGGTAAACTTGATCGCGTTGAAGAGCAAATTGAGGATCACTTTTTCCAGTTTTCCGCCGTCGGCAAGAATCGGCTCCAAGTCCGGCGTCACGGCTAATTCGAGCCGCAGACCTTTGTCGCGCGCCACCGCCTGCACGGAACTGTGCAGTCCTTTCAGGAATTCCTGAATCGCGACCGGGCGCCGCCGCATTTCCAGCTTGTCCGCCTCGAGACGCACCAGGTCGAGCAGGTCATTGATCAGCTTGAGCAGACGCATCGCGTTGGCGCGCATCGTGCGCAAAAGCTCGTGCGTGGGCGCGTCGAGCGTCGAACTCGCTTCGGTCAGCAACGTTTCCAGCGGCGCCAGCAGCAGCGTCAGAGGCGTGCGCAGCTCGTGGCTGATATTGGCGAAGAAACGGGTCTTCACTTGGTCAAGCTCGACCAGTTTGCGGTTGGCTTGCTCCAACGTTTCACGATTGTGATTTAACTCGAAGCGCAACGCGAACTCTCGAAAACGAATGTGATTGTAGAAATAATTGCCGGTGATCACGAACACCCCGGTGACCACCAGGAAATAGATATTGTTGAACAACAGGTTCTGCGGCCCCGCCGGACCATGCGCGAAACAGGCCGCGAAATACATCGTCATGGCCAGGAGCAACACCGCGATGCTCTCCTGCAAGCTCCAGCGGAGTACCATGCCCGCGCCCATCACCACCAGATTCAGTCCCGCGTAGTACGGCGAGTTGGGTCCGTCGGTGATGAAGATCATGCCGGAAATGAAAAACAACGGCAGCGCCACCTCGATCAGGCCCAGCGCCCGAAAATACTGTCGGCCCCACGGGGTTCCCAACAGCCAGAACACGCCGGCGAGCAAAAGTGAGCACCAGAGGCGCAGGCGGAAAAACAACGCGGTCTGCTCGGGGTAAACGAAATGATCCAGCGAGACGCCCGCGGGCATGAAGACGATCCCGAGGACGCAGCCGACCCGATAATTCTGAATCCTGACCTGGCGTTCGTAGTCCGCGAACGCCCGCGTCAGTTCCGGGGAACCGGCCAGAGCGTGGTCAGGCATGCGGCGGTTTGCGAATTTCGAGGTAGATGTTGACGCCGGTCACGTCCGAGCCGACCGCGCAACTGCCGGCGGGCGCGTCATCGGGCGTGAGCGCGGCCAACTGCCGGTTGTCACGATAAACCAGGTGCCAATCGACGACGTATTCCATCCAATTCCGAGAGGGGTTGGAAAGGTCCACATTGGTCGCGACCAACAAGCCGCCCGGAGCCACCATCTCAAAAAAAATGTTCATCAGGCGCTTGCAGATGCGCTCGGATAAATAGTCGAAAAGCCCGGCGCAATAGACCAGGTCGTAACCGCCGGCGACGATCTCGGGACTGGGCCGGGCGGACTCCTTCAGGATTTGATGGACCGATTTTTTAACGAAACGCAGCGAGGTGTTGCGCCGGTAGGTTTGGCGGAGGTCCTCCAGGGCCTTCCCGACGTGCGCCAGCGTTTCGTCGTTGAAATCGACCAGCGTGAAATGGGCGTGGTCCGAGAGGTCGTCCTGGGTCAGGAAATCTTGAATTTCGCGGGCCGGACCGCAGCCGAGGTTGAAGATTTGGGCGCGGCGGCCAAGACGGGCGACGCGGGCCGTCTCTTTCGTGATCTGACGGTGCAGGTACGAAATGCGATTGCGGTGCGCGACCACCGGAGGCGTTTGCAGGAAAAACCGGTTGAGCATTTTGGCGAAGATCGATCCGCCTTCGTGCGGGTCGCGCAACATCATGCTGACCATTTCGTAATCGCCCGCGTAGCCAAGTGGCTTTTGAAACGTGCGAAACACAAACGGGGAACAAAGGACCAGGGGGTGGAGCTGGCGTTTGACGTACGAACGATGAACCGGCTGCAACTCAGCGTCCACCTTGCGCGCGGTCTCTTCGAACCGCTCCAGCAACGGGCGGAGCGCCGGGAGAATCGGCTCCTGCACCTCGTCGATCAACTCGCGCTCGAGCTGGAGGCGGTTGCCGGCCGGTTGCGATCGCACCATGAGTTCCAATTGCTCCATCCAACGGCGCAAGTCCATCAGAATTGTCTGCATGTCCGCCACGACCACCTTGAAATCCGGGATGACCCGGTGGACCTTTTCCCATTCCTTGATGAATTCGACGAATTCTTCGCGCAACTTGTTGGGCTGATTTGGGGAGGAGAACAGGTCCACGTCGAGCCAGGCGTCCTCGAGCGTCGTTTCGCAAATCAGGAATATGCCCGCGTTAACCAAATTGCTGACGACCGCGCGGCCGGAGTAAACAAGGCGATCGTTGATGATGATGTTGAAGTCGCCCAAAACCTCCGACAGTTGCAGAATGCTGTACGGGTTGTACACCTCGAAAACCACCACATAACGGGTCATCCGCAGTGGCGTCGCGCGCACTTCGCTGCCTTGACTGTTGCGACAGACGATCAGGCTGTTCTTCTCGCCCGAACCCGCCGATATGAGCTTGTTTTCCATCACCGTTCAATAAGCCCGCCGGATCCGCTTCCGGCGTCTGCGTCTGCAAGCAGCGGCGCCCACGGCGGACGCAGCATACATCGGATGTCAAACGCTCGTCCACTAACCAATACGATTTCCGGGGCAAGACACCAAGATTTAACAAGCGCCTAAATTCAGGGACATATTTATTGCTTGTGTTGAGCGACAGCTTTGCGATTAAATAATTGCGATGCAACCCTTTTCAAAAGAGATCATTGGTTGCCCGGACTTGGCGCGGTCCGCGCGGGGGAAGAGAATTGAATTTTGGCGCGCCGTTTTTTGCGTGATGCTCGGCGGCGGTTGTTGGTCGTTAAATCCGGTCCACGCCGAAGGCTTCCGCAACCCACCGCCGGGCGCTTTCAGCCTCGGGCGAGCGGGCGGACGCGTCGCGCAAATCGACGACCCGTCAGCCGTGACGCAGAACCCGGCCAACGTCGTGGAAATGGAGGGCGCCGGATTTTCTTTCGACCCCTCGGTGATCTACATCCGGGTCAGCTACGAAGGGACCGGACCGGGCGCCGCCACAAGCCGCACGATCGATCCGTGGAAGGCGTTGCCCAATTTCTACGCGACGCTGCCGATCTTGCCCAACCGTCTTTCGGTGGGACTGGGGGTCACCACCCCGTACGGTCTGGCGAACGAATGGGAGCCTAACGGCCCGTTTCACTATACGGCGCCGCACTACACGGAGTTGATGACCATTAACGCGAATCCGACGGTCTCCGTTCGGTTGACCGATCAGCTAACGCTCGGCTTGGGTTTGGACGTGATGTGGTCGCGCATCGATCTGCGGCAATTCTATCCCTGGGCTTTGGTAACCGGGAACCCGAATTCGCCCGATGGCGAAGCTCGCGCGAAGGCCGACGGTACCGGCGTGAGCGGCAATGGCGCGATCACCTGGAAAATCACCGAAAAGCAGCGGCTGGCGGTGACCGCGCGAGCGCCGATGGACATTGACTACGGGGGGCGCTTCAATCTGAACAACGTGCCGCCCGCTCTGGGAGGGGGATCATCCAGTAGCGATTTCCAGAGCACGATCAAATTCCCGACCATCATCGGAGCCGGCTACGGCGCGCAGGTGACCGAAACTGTGCGGCTTGAGGCGGACGCCGAGTGGCTCGAGTTTTCGCGGTTTGATTCCCTGCCACTGCAAATTCAGAGTCCACCGCCGGGATTTCCCACGAGCGTCCGGGAGGCCTGGAAAAACACTTTCACCGCCGGTTTGGGGGGCGATTGGCGGTTTGCAAAGGGTTGGATTCTGCGCACGAGTTATCAATTTTACGAAAGCCCCGTCCCCGACGCTACCTTTTCGCCGGTGATACCAGACGCGAACCAGAATGTTTTTACGGTTGGCATCGGTTACCACCACCGGCGGCATTCCGGTGAACTGGCCTACGGCGGCATTTTTTACGATGATCGGCATATTACCAACGATCAGAACCCGGCTTACAACGGCGCGTATCATTTCGTGGTGCATCTGTTCGCATTCTCGTATCGCTACTCGTTCTAATCCCCGAACGGCGAGCGCTCTTCGGGCGGGGGAGATCATCGTCCTGGAACGGCGCTTTGGCGGGCCGGGCGGACCCTTTCGGTAGAGCTTGCGGGTGGGGCAGGTGGCCAGGACGAAGGCTTCCGGAGCCGTGCCACCGAGGAGGCGTTAGACACATTAACCTCGGCTCCGGAAGATTGGCCGCGCCCATTTCCCGCCAAAGCGCGTGATCGTTCACGTAGGCGTTGGCCGGTCAGTAGATCGAAACCGTCACCTTTTTCTGAAACTCTTCCGGCGAGAGTTTGCCTTTGGCGAAGGCCTCCGCGTCGGTCTTCTTGGCGCGGAGATTGAGGACGGTTTCACGCGGACGTTCGTCGGACCTGATCATCGCAACGCTACCCGGCGCGCCGGGAGTACTGTCCATGACCATCCGAGCGGCGCGCTTGTCCCCGCGAAGCATTCTGGCGCGCGGACCATTGTCCGAGCCGAAAACGGCAATCGCCACCCACTCGTCCGATTTGAGACACCGAATGTTCGCCGCGTTCTTGAGCGCGAGAGTCAAATTCTTCTTCAACGCCTCAACTCGTTCGGCGTCATACTCAACGGTCGCTTGGCGGGGCGGGAAGAAACCGGCGTCCGGCTTATATTCTCGGGGACCATAAAGCTCCCGTTTGGTCTGCTCCCAAGTTGAGTCGGGCGCTTTCTCCGCCTTCGGTTCTTCCTTCGGCGCC
>CAZFVY010000148.1:0-12490 GCA_964522665.1 uncultured Verrucomicrobiota bacterium
AAAAGTGGTGCGGTTAGCAGGACTTGAACCTGCACGCCTTGCGGCACTACCACCTCAAAGTAGCGTGTCTGCCAATTCCACCATAACCGCAAACCTACCCGCGCAGGATGGCCGACCCCCAAGCCGTCCGCAAGCCGAAAGTCGATCGGAAAAATCGGCCGGGCGCATCTCATTTTTTTGACAGGTCGATAATTTGGGAGGGAAGCGGGAAGAGGGGAAATCAGCGTCGGATGCGCCAAATCCACAGCAGACCGTCAAAAAAATGAGATGCGCCCAAATCGGCCAAACTGCGGCTTCCAGTGGTTGAGATTCCGGGAATTGTTTTGGGCGCGAAGGTCGTTCGAGACCGCTCGCGCGGGCTCGCGGCCGCTGGCGCGGGCGTGCCAGCGCGGCGCGGCTGTATTACCCGTCGGCACGCGAGCGGCGCCAACTCGAAACGCGCCCGACCAGAGCCTCGCTCACAAACGCCGCGCGAGGCGTTGGGCGAAGCGTTGCATGGCCGGGGAGCGATCCTGCGGGTCGAGCTGCACGTCGAGCAGGCAGAATGATTCGGTGTGCCGTTCGGCGTCGCGCAGCGCCTGATCGAGTTGCTCTTCTGTCGCGACTTCGAAGCCGCGGCCGGCGCCCAGGACCTCCGGGACCCGGGCGAATTTCCAGGGCCAGACGTCGTTGAACGGCCCGTCGAGGATTTGGCGCTCGGTGCTGAAGCCGTGGTTGTTCAGCACGATCACGATCGGATTGAGGCCGTAGCGCGCGGAGGTCGCCAATTCCATGCCGGTCATCTGAAACGCGCCGTCGCCGACCAGGACCAGCGGCCGCAACTTCGGGTTCGCCAGTTGCGCGCCGACGCTCGCCGGCGTGGCGAATCCCATCGACGCGTAATAGGCCGGCCCCAGGAATTCGGTCCGCTCGCGAATGTAGAGGTCCGCCGCGGCGAACAACGAGTCGCCGACGTCCGCGATGACGACCGTCTCTTCCGTGATGAATTGGTTGAGCCGCTGGAAGAGGCGTTCGATGGTCACCGGGGTTTTTCCGGGCCGGATTTTGAAGGCGGCGGGCGGTTGCGGATGCGGAATGCGCGGCGTCGGTCGGCGCCGCAGGCGGGCGCGCAGGAGGCTCCGGATGAAATCGGCGAGGCCCACGTTTTCAAACGTGTGGTAGCCGATGGCAAGCCGTTCACTGGTGGCGTTGATCGAGCGGCCCTGATCGAGGCGGGCCGTGTAAACGCCCAAATTGATGTCCGTCATGAACGCGCCCAACATCAGCACGCAATCGCTGTTCTCGACGTAACGCCGAACGTCATCCCGCCCCATCGCCCCCTCGTAAACGCCGAGGCAGAGGGGATGCTGTTCCCCGAGGACTGATTTGCCGAGCAACGTCGCCGCCACCGGAAAACCGCCCTTCGTGGCCAGCCGCGCCAGTTCGCCTTGCAGGCCGAATCGGTGCAGTTCAACCCCGGCGAGGATGACCGGACGTTTCGCGGCATTCAGCCGCGCGACCGCCTCGGCCAGCGCGGCGGCGAGCGAGCGCGGATCGCTGACCTCCTTCGGTTCAGCCGGCTTATGATGCGGCGCTCCCCGCACGCCGACCAAATCGCGCGGCAACTCCAGATAGACCGGCCGTTTGTAGCGGGTGGCCGCGTGGAGCACGCGGTCAATCTCCTGCAGGGCCGTCTGCGGGTCGTTCAACGCCGCCGACGCGACCGTCAATTGTTCAAAAACCTTCTTCTGCGTATCGAACTCGCGGACCTTGTGGTGCAGCAACGGGTTCTTCTCCCGTTCATTCATCCCCGGCGCCCCGCTGATGACGACCACCGGCGATTTCTCGGCGAACGCTCCGGCGACGGGATTGGCGACCTTCAAGCCGCCGACGCAATAGGTGATGCAGACGGCGCCCAAGCCGCGGACCCGCGCGTAGGCGTCGGCGGCAAAACCGGCGCCCTGTTCGTCGCAGGTGTTGATGATCTGCAACGGCCCCCGCTGGAGCAGTTCATAAAACCCGAGCACGTAATCCCCTGGCAGGCCGAACACATGCCGCACCCCGTGGTCGTGCAGCCGTTGGATCAGGTAGGAACCGATGGTCGTGGGGTCGCTCATAAATAGGAGAAGAAGTTAGCTTCCAGCGCGGTTAATGCTTCAAGGCCACGCTTGAGCGCCACCGTTCGTTTCAGGGTAACCGGCGAAACGCAAAAAACCAAGGCCCAGCGACGATAGTCGAATGCCCGTCGCCATGCGTCTCCTCAATCGCAAAGCTCCTATCGCCGCGAATCCTGCCGGGGATTGCTCGGACTGGATGGAGCGGAGGATGACGCGGCCGGCGGTGGCGGCGGTGGCGGCGCCGCATGGGCGGCCGGCGCGGACGCGGAAGCCGCGTTATGATCGGGCACGACCGACCGCGGTTCCGACGCCCGGCTACCGGGCGCCGGGTACGGCGGCGGATTCTCGGCCGACTGGGGATTCGGCTGGCGGCTGGCGTTGGGGTACGACTGGAAACCACTTTCCGGATCGCCGACCGGGCGGCGCGGTTCGTTTCGTCCGGGTTGCGGCCAGGCGGTCGCCGCTCCGCGGTTGGGAGCCTGCCAGGCGCCATTCGGTTGCGCGGGCCAACCGGCGGCCGGGCGCGCCGCATTCGAAGGCTGCGTGGGATAGGCCGATCGCGGGCGATTGTAATAGCTCGGCGGCGTGTATTCTTCGCCGGCGGCGTCCGCTCGGCGCGGCGCGGGCCGATTCGGCGGTGGCTCAGTCGCGGCGAAGCCCTCGGCGTAAGGGCGGCTGGAAGCGTACTCCCGCCCGACGGAAGGGTAGCGCGGATAATCCGCCGCGCTCGCGAGGGTCGTTCGGGGAGCTTCGTCACGTCCACGCGAGGCGGCCGACCCGCTCGCCGGCGCCGGCGCCGGCGTGCGCGGTCGATAGACGACCAGCGAATTGCCGTCCGTCGAGACCCGCTCGGGCCGGAAGACGCGTTGTCTGCCCGGTTCAAATTCGCTGACGATTAAGGTGCGGATTTCACTGCGGCTCACCGCGGCCACGCGCTCGAGGGGAACCCCGGCGTTGATCACCCGATGGCCGTCCACGTGGAGGTAATTATTGACCACCACGGAGCGCTCGAAACACCGGTTGATCTGCGGCCGCGGAAGCCGGTGGCGCGCCATCCAGCGATCACAAAGAAAGGCCTCGGGCACGAAGGTGTACGTGAGCGCCGAAAGTCCGAAATCGTAGTCCGCCGCCACCGGTTGGCCGTTGAACGCCAAGCCCCCGCCCGGTTCGGCGAACGCCCCTGGCGGCAACGGCGCCCAGCCGCAATTGGCGCCCGCCTGCCGCCAGATCACCCAGCCCGGACCCCACTGCAAGTCCGGGGCCCAGACCCATCCCGAGCGCGGATGCCGGAACCAGCGGCCATAATGGAACGCCGCGCCGCCCCACGTATAGTCCGAGAGCCAATACCAGCCCCGGTCGGTGCTCAACCAACGACCCCGGTCGGAATACGGCTGCCAATTCGGATCACTGACCGCGCACGTGGGCTGCCAGCACCAGCCGGAGCCCGGCAGTTCGAGCCACGAACCATACGGCGCCAGCGTGGTATAGAAGAAATTGTAGGTGATCGACTGTATCGGCGGCGCGGGACTGTCCTGCGCGATCACCGGTAGCGGTAATTGCGCCGGGACGATCGGCGTCTCCGGCGGGGCGTTCGTATCGACCGTCGGCGGCGGCGGAACATCCGCGGGAACATTGTCGGCCACGACCGGTCCGGATTCACCGGCCGTTTTGCCGTGGTGAATCATCGCGGCGATAACCGGCGCCGAGACGCCGAGGTCGGAGAGATAGACGATTTCGTCGGAACTAAGCTGGTATTCGGCTTTCGAATTCTCGACATAAGCCAGCAACACGGAGTCGCCGATGCCTGATTCGGCCAGTTCGACGATTTCGTTCAGCGCGGGCGGGAGCTTGAGATTGGCGGGCGGGACCCGTTGCAGCGGTTCCTGGGAAAGGTCGAATTCGTTCGTGTCAACCGCTTCCGGCGCAGGCGCTTGGGCCACGGTCGTATCGGCGTCAGTTTTGACCGCCTTCGGCTGGCACCCCGAGAACAACGTCAGCCCGCCCAGCGCCACGACCGCGAGGAGAACCCGCGAGAACCGAGTTTTCATAATGTCCTTCACGTTTGGCGGGCCATCGCCCGCCTTGGCCGGGGGCAAACGTCCTCGGTCGTTAAACCGCAAGCTTACTGCAATTAATGGACTGGTCAAACCGCGGACGTATTCAGCGCCCGCTCACCAGCGTTCCCGCCCGTCACCGACCGACCATGTTTGCGCCATCGTCACTCGGCGGCGTCCCGCAACCCTGCGACGGGCCGGCTCGGCTGGCAAGCGCAAGCCTGCGACCGTTTACCGCTTGGACGGCGAGAGCAGGCTCTTCCCCACCAACACCGGAGAAGCGCAACGGTTTCGGTCGAAAAACCCCGCTGGCGTTCCGACCGCGCGTCCGCTACGGTTCGTCCGCTGCCATGCAACGCACCGCGGTCCTGAATGTCGTCGGTTTGAGCCGTTCTCTGCTCGGCCCCCGCACGCCTCGTCTCGACGCCTTCCGGCAAAAAGGCGTTTTTGCCACAATCGACCCCGTCCTCCCGGCGGTTACCTGTTCGGCCCAATCGACCTATCTGACGGGCCTCGCGCCGACCCAGCACGGCATCGTAGCGAACGGTTGGTATGACCGCGATCTGGCGGAAGTCCAGTTTTGGAAACAGTCGAATCACCTCGTGCGCGGGCGCAAGCTCTGGGAGGAGTTGCGCGCGTTGGACCCCAAGTTCACCTGCGCCAAACTCTTTTGGTGGTACAACATGTATTCGACGGCGGATTACTCGATCACGCCGCGGCCGATGTATCCGGCGGACGGGCGCAAGGTGTTCGACATTTACGCGGCGCCGTTTGCCATACGCACGGCGATCAAGCAGGACCTCGGCGAGTTTCCGTTTCCCGCGTTTTGGGGGCCGGCGGCGGGAGTGGATTCACCGCAGGCGCGGGCGGACGGCGTCTCCCGCTGGATCGCTGAATCGGCGCGTTGGATCGAGAACCGCCACCAACCGACGCTCAACCTCGTCTATCTCCCCCACCTCGATTACAATCTTCAGCGGCTCGGACCAGAGCACCCGAGCATTGAGCGTGATTTGCGCGCGATCGACGACATTGTCGGCGGGCTGATTGATTTTTTCCAAAAGCGCGGCGTCAAGGTGATCATCCTGTCGGAATACGGCATCTCGGCGGTGGACACGCCGATCCATCTGAACCGCCTTTTCCGGGAGCAAGGCTGGCTGGCGATCAAGGATGAGTTAGGCCTTGAACTGCTCGACTGCGGCGCGAGCAAGGTCTTCGCCGTCGCCGATCATCAACTGGCCCACATCTATTTGAATGATCCCACGCTCGAGCCGAAAGTCCGCGCGCTGCTTGAACGGCAGCCCGGCGTCGCCGAAGTCTTGGACGCCGCGGGCAAAGCGCGCGCCGGCCTGGCGCACGCGCGCGCGGGCGATCTGGTGGCCGTCGCGGCGGAGCGCGCGTGGTTCACTTATTATTATTGGACGGACGACGCCCTGGCGCCAGATTTCGCGCGGTGCGTCGATATTCACCGCAAGCCGGGTTACGACCCGGTGGAACTTTTTCTCGACCCGGCCATCCCACTGGTGAAGTTGAAAATCGTGCGTCGATTACTGCAGAAGAAGCTCGGGTTTCGCATGTTGATGGACGTCATCCCGCTTGACGCGACGCTGATAAAAGGCTCGCATGGCCGAAGGCCGACGCTTGACGCGGAGTGGCCGATTATCATCGGGGAAAGCCCGTTGCGCCTCCCCGAAAGGCCATTGTCTGCGACTGAAGTTTATGGTGTGCTGAAGCATGCTTTGTTGGATTGATATGATGCGAAATCCATCCCTCCCACGCGGTTCAGGACTCCGTTTCGGCCGCCTGCTCTTCGTAACTCTGGCCGTGTTTGCCGCTCCGTTTTCGCGCGCGCAAACGAACGCGCCGCCGGAGCATCGTTGGTGGTCTGACGCGGTCGAAAAGTCGCTGGCGACGGCCGGCACGAATCGGACCGAACTAGCCCAGGCGTTGCGCGACGCCCCCGCCGCCCGGCGGCAGGGGCTGGTATTCCTGTTGGAGAACATGCCGCAGCGCGACCTGCAGAGTTTGACCGCGGCGTATCTGTTGGAGAATCTCTCGCTCGCCTACGACGCGCTCGCTCAGGCCCCCTGGAGCCGCGCCATCCCGGAGGAGCTTTTCCTGAACGACATTCTCCCGTACGCCAACATCAACGAAAAACGCGACGATTGGCGGCGCTTGCTGCGCGAGAAATGCCTGCCGCTCATCAAGGGCGCCAAGACGCCCGGCGAAGCCGCCCAACGGATCAACGCGAGCTTGTTCGGCCTCGTCAACGTCAAGTATTCGACCAAGCGCAAGAAGGCCGATCAAAGCCCGTTGGAATCGATGGAAAGCGGGCTGGCCTCATGCACGGGTTTGACGATTATCCTCGCGGACGCTTGCCGGTCGGTGGGCGTGCCGGCGCGCTTGGTCGGGATTCCGAACTGGATCGACAACCGTGGCAATCACACCTGGGTCGAAGTCTGGGACGAGAAATGGCATTTCACCGGCGCCGCTGAACCGGACGCCCACGGGCTGGACCACGCGTGGTTCGAGCACGACGCTTCGCTCGCGCAGAAGGATTCGCCGCAACACGCGATTTACGCCGCCAGTTTCAAGAAGACGCCGCTGCCATTCCCGTTGGTCTTCGCCCGGGGCGTCGATTACGTCAGTTCAGTCAACGTCACCGATCATTACACGGCCAACGCGAAACCGGCGGACCCGGCCAAGACGCGGCTGTTCGTGCGTGTGCTTGACCACGCCGCGGGCGCCCGCGTCGCGGCCAGCGTGCGCGTCGCCGATGTCGCCAACCCATCCGTGCATTTCGAAGGAGCCAGCCGCGATGAGTCGGCCGACTACAATGACATCCTCAGCTTTGAAGCGCCCAAAGCGCGCAGTTATCAAATCCACGCGGAGGCGAACGGCGCCAAAGGCGTCCGCGAGATTCGCGCGGGCGACGACGACGAAACGGTCGTGCTCGTTTATCTCGATCAACCGGCTACGTCGGGCGCCGACTCATCGGCCACCCCAGCGCCGACCGCCCCGGCGAAAGCGTTGAGCGTCCGCCAAGCGGACAAGCTCAAGCAAACGCTCGCCGGTTACTTCGCGGCCAACCCGGCCCAACAGGCCGCGTGGAAATTCGACCACGGCCTCGACCGCCTTCTTCTCGACCACGATGCCGCGGTCCGCCAAGTGGCGTGGGAAGCCTACCAAGCGGCCCCGATTCACGCCACGTTGCGCGCTGACTTTGCCACCAACCAAGTGCGCTTCGAGCAATACCTGAGTCCCTATACCGTCAAGACCGTGGGCCGGAAACCGGCGGCGGGCTGGCCGCTCTTCATCGCGATGCACGGCGGTGGCAACACGCCGAAGGAGGTCAACGACAGCCAATGGCGCATCATGCAGAATTACTATCGCGATCAAACGTCGGTCGGCGGCTATCTCTACGTGGCCTTGCGCGCGCCGAACGACACCTGGAACGGGTTCTATGACGATTACGTTTATCCGCTGGTCGCGAACCTGATCCGGGAATTCACGATTTTTGGCGGCGTCGATCCGAACAAGGTTTTCATCATGGGCTATTCCCACGGCGGCTACGGGGCGTTCGCCATCGGGCCGAAAATGCCCGATCATTTCGCGGCGATCCACTGTTCGGCGGGCGCGCCGACCGACGGCGAGACCTCGGCCGAGACGCTCCGCAACACGGTGTTCACCTACATGATCGGCGAGAACGATCACGCCTATGGCCGCCTCGAACGTTGCCGTGCCTTCGATGAGTCGATCACCAAACTCCGGGGCGACCGCGCCGACATTTACCCGGTCAAAATGGAGTTCCGGGCCGGCTTCGGCCACGGCGGCCTGCCCGACCGCGACAAGATCAAGGAGATGTATCCCGCCGTGCGCAATCCGGCGCCGCGCGAGCTAAGCTGGGAAATGACCGACGGCGTGATTCACGACTTCTACTGGCTCCACGTCGCGAACCCGGCGAAGAAGCAGGAAATCATCGTGACATGCAGGGATAACCGCATCACCGTCCAGACGAAAGAGGTCAAGGCCGCGGCGGCGCTCGTGGACGCGCGTCTCGTTGATTTCAAACGCCCGTTGCGACTCGAGGTCAACGGCAAATCCTCGACCGTCAAAATCCAGCCAAGCCTGCGGACCCTCGCCCAAACGATGCTCGAACGCGGCGACCCGGATTTGGCGTTCACCGCGAAGATCAATTTGGGGCTTTGAGGGAGGCGGGCCTATCGATCTGCCAGCTCGTTCCACGAAGCGCGACAATTGGAGGATCCCCAGTTGATTGATCACTCCGCAGGGCATTCGTCATTGCTCATCGAGCTTGCAGGAAGTCCGACCTGATGCGAGCTTAGGCCAATGCCGGAAGCGCTGCGTTTGCGGGGATTCAGGTTCTTCTTTTTCAGTCGGGAAGATCACGAGCCTCGGCATATCCACGTTGAACACGCGGAAAAATATGCGAAATTCTGGTTGGAACCAGTTGAGATCGCGGAGTCTCGTGGATTCCGTGATCACGAATTGACAACTGTACTCCGCATGATTGAGGATTATCGCGATGAGTTCATCAGAGCCTGGAACCAACATTTCGACCGCTAGACCCATTGCGGACGCAGTTGACGTGCGGTTCACGCCGGACGCGATTGTGGTCACGTTGGCCGACGGGAGAAGTGTTTCCGCACCCTTGGGCTGGTTTCCACGGTTGCTTCGCGCAAACGCAAAGCAGAGGAAAAACTGGCGGCTTATTGGCGGCGGCGTCGGCATTCACTGGAAAGACTTGGACGAGGATGTTTCGGTGCGAAGTCTTTTGGCGTCTTGAACATGCGCTTGGAAACCTGCGAGATGGTCCCTACTTCTCCTGCCTGCTTTCGTTGATTCAGCCTGCCACCAATTCGATCGCGACGGAGACGCCGACGTTTCGGGCCTCAAAAAAGGAGCGACGAACCTACCGCGCCCGCCGCGGAAAGCGGCGTCGTTCCCGAGTTTGAATCGGGATTTCCGCGCCGAAGCGGCGCGAACCCGTGCGCCACGGCGCTCCAAGGGGCACCCGAAATGCAAGTTGCCGCTCGGTTTGGAGTGCGTCGGCAGAGCGCAGCGACGACGACGCTTTCGCCAGGCCGGGCGTGTTCTCTTGTTCAGGGATTCAACCGTCATTGCGGCGCCCAAAGCGGTGTCGCGCTACGCTTGCCACCGCACTCCAAGGAACGGCGCGCCAACGGTCGGAAGGCGCTTTGGACTACGTCGGCAGAGCGCAGCGACGACGACGCTTTTCGGCGGCGGGACCGAGGCAACCAACCGCGCTAGACCCCGGCGGAGTTCATTCTTTGGAAACTCCGTTTGCTGCGCGAAGGCGTAGTTTTTCACTCAGAAGTTCCCGGCGAGACCCGGAGCGCGTGAACGCTCAGCGACAGTCCGAGATGCCAATTAATTTGCAAATCACTTATAACAAACAACATACGATCTAATCAATGCGCTCAAACACGGCCCCAATTCACGACCTTGCGGCGGCGTGACCTCATGCTACCTTGTCGCTGAATAGAAAATGAAGCGGAGCGTCCAACAGGCGTAAGAGAAGCTATGAAGCGGGTTTTTGCAGTCGCGGTCGCGGTGGCGACGGTCCTTCCGGCGCAAGCGCAACTGTTTAGTTACGAATCGTTTAACGGGGCGGTCTTCGGCGGCTTGGTGGGCGGCATCATTGGCCACAACAGCGGCCGGCGCACGGCGGAGGGGATCGGGATTGGGGCGGGCGCCGGATGGTTGCTCGGCACGATTGCCCATGATTCCTGGGCGCCGGGCGGTTATTATTCGTCCCCCGCCTACGTCTCGGGCTATGGGCCGGGCTACTATGGGTATGGTCCCGGCTATTATGGCTATTATTATGGGCCTCCGGGTCCGAATTACGCGGTGAGCGGCGCGGTCTTGGGGGGATTGGCGGGCGGCATTATCGGGCATAATAACGGTCGCCGGACGGCGGAAGGAGTCGGCATCGGGGTCGGCGCGGGTTTGCTTTTAGGCTCGATTGCCGACCAGAACGCGCGGCAGGCCGGGCGGCCGTACTATGCCCCGACGCCAGTTTACCTGGCTCAGCCACAGGTCGTTACCAGTTGGCCGCGACCGGCCGCTACGATTGGGAACGCGCCCGGCGTTCCGTCCGCGCCGCTGGCCCCGATGGCGCCAACCTTCGCGGCGCCTGCCTCCGCTTCTGGTTCAATGGCGGCGGCCAATGCTTTGTTCGGTCGGTAATTCTGATTCAAATCAAACACGGAGAATTTCGGTAAAAACTATTTATTTATGAACGATCGTTTCAAATGGATGGCGGCGGTGGGTCTCACGGCGGGGTGCGCGTTGCTGAGCGGATGCGCTTCGGCCGGCGTCAGCAATGCTTCGGGCCGGCCGGTTCAGCAAATGAACCCGGACGAGCGGGGCTTCGTGGCGGGAACGGGCGTCGAATCGCAGGACTTGGTGACGGTCACGGATAAGATGTCGCGCAGCATTCTGGCGACGCCGGAAATTGTTCGCGCGCAAGGTATTCCACGCATCGTCCTGGACCCGGTGGTGAACGATACCCGTTTTCCGATCAACAAGGACATGTTCTTGAGCCGCATCCAGGCCCAGTTGAACACCAAGGCGCAGAATCGGGTCCGGTTCCTGGCGCGAGACCGGATGGCGGCGTTGCAACATGAGCAGCAACTCAAACAGAGCGGCCAAGTCACCAGCGGCAGCGACCCGAACGTCGTCGAGTTCAAGGGCGCGGATTTCTTTCTTACGGGCAAGCTGCAAAGCCTGACGACGCGCACCAGTCAAGGCACCAGCGATTACGTGCTCTACACTTTTCAACTCATCGACGCCCGCACCAGCGACATCGTTTGGGAGGACTCCGCCGAGATCAAGAAACAGGGACTCGAAGACGCCGCGTATCGGTAAACGCACGTTGAACGACGTTTTAAGGCGGCGCGGTTTGGTTTGCGCGCCGCCCATCGTTCGGGTTAATCGCTATTCCAGCAGCTATGCGAGAGGCGTTTCATGATCCAGTTTCGGCGATGAAATCGGGAATAATGACTTTGATGGCGCTTTGCTCGGTGGCCGCCGTGGCGGTTTTGACTGGCTGCACCACGTTTGAGCGCGAACAAGCGCCGCTGCCGTATTCGGGCGACCCGCTTAAGGACGGCGAGACGGCGATTAGCCAAGGGCCGCCGCGTGATCGAGTGCTTTGGGAATACCGGACGGCGGCGGTGGCTCTCCGCCGCGGACAATTTGACGAGGCCAAGCGTCTGCTGGACGACGCGATCCTGAGCATCGGCGGGATCGCTGCCAATGATCCGAACGCCAAAAAGGCGCGCAGTTATTTTTCGGGTGAATCGAGCAAGACCTTCCACGGCGAGCCATACGAGCGGGTCATGGCCTATTTCTATCGCGGGATACTTTACTGGATGGACGGCGAACCGGACAACGCGCGCGCCTGCTTCCGCAGCGCGCAATTGGAGGACAGCGACACCGAGAATAAACAGTATGCCGCCGATTACGTCCTGCTCGATTACCTGGACGGCTTGGCCAGCGTCAAACTGGCGGGAGACGGCTCGGACGCCTTCAAACGGGCGCAGGCCTTGGCCAAGAACCCCCTGCCACCCTACGATCCCAAGGCGAACGCGCTGATCTTCATCGAGTTCGGCAACGGTCCGCTCAAGTTCGCCACGGGCCAATACGCCGAGGAACTGCGCTTCCAACCGGGACCGCCCGGGGCCGCGTCCGCCGTCGTGCGCGTTGATGGCGAACCGGTTCCACCCGAGCCGTTCGATGACCTCTATTTTCAAGCAACCACCCGCGGCGGCCGCGTGATGGATCATATCCTGGCCAACAAAGCGGTCTTCAAGACCGGCGCGGACGTGGTCGGGAACGTCGGCCTGATTGGCGGCGCGATCATGGCGGCGGAAGGCCGCGGGGACGTGCGCAACGCTGGCATTGGCCTGGCCGCCGCCGGTTTGATCAGCAAGATCGTTTCGGCGGCGACCGTACCGGCCGCCGATATTCGTTGCTGGGACAATTTGCCCCAATACCTGAGCTGCGCCGCGCTTCGGCTCACGCCGGGTCAGCACACGGTCACCGTTGAATTTCGCGACTCCGCTGGTAGTCCAATGGGAAGTTTAACGAAGACCGTCACGCTTAATATCGCGGACGGGACCAAAGACACAGTGGTTTTTGTCAGCGACAAAAACCAGTAGGCACGATCATGAAAATCAAAACTGAACTTTATCTGGTGGCGGCAAGTCTAACCCTGGCGCTGGCCACCGGCTGCGTGCCCGTCGCCGAATCGGGCGCGAGCGCCACGCGCACGGTCGTCACGGGCCACGAAGGCGG
>CAZFVY010000149.1:0-12014 GCA_964522665.1 uncultured Verrucomicrobiota bacterium
TGGCGCTCCCGGGCGCCTCGTTTCCCAGAGAACGAATTCCTGCCGCCGCTGGCGACTCCGGTCGGCAGAAGAACTCTGTCTCACACCCTCTCCGTTTCCTGTTCCAGTGGTTTTCATTGACAAAGGAGGAGTTCCTGAAAACGCTAAGCTGTATCAAAATGACTTGGCAAACGTATCACCCACCACCGGAAGCGGCCGACATTCTGGCCAATTGTAAAAAACTCATCATCGCCAGCCGGACTGATGAATTGATCGACCTGGCCTGCGGCGGGCCGAAGAGCAATAATTTCGAAGTCGCCTACGACGTGCCGCGGCGCGGCCGGGTGCTCGAGGCCATCGTGGCGCGGGTGCGCAACGGCGTGGCGGCCAATTATCTGGAGCCTTACATGCGGCGGCGCGATCCCGACTGCATGATCATCGGTGACGGCTTGCCGACGAACAAGGAGACGTTTCAGCAGCGCTTCGGGAAGGAATTCGGACCGTTGCGCCAGGCGACGTTCGAGTGGTTGAAGGGCCAGGAACTGGCGATGTTCGGCTTTCAGGCCGGCGCCGCGGGCATGGGCATGGACGCGCTGGTCATCGGCCCCGCCAACGCCGGCTTTTTTGCGCTCGGCCTGGCGATGTTGCAGGGGATCATTCCGCGCGAGAATATTTCGGCGGACTTCATCCCGCGCGCGATCATTTACGTGGCCCCGCCGTTCCGGCATACGCACTTCGATGGCAAACAGGTCGTGGTGCATAATCGTCGCGACGGGCTGCACGAGCTTTTTTCCTACAACCTCTACCCGGGACCGAGCGCCAAGAAGGGCATTTACGGCGTCTTGATCGGCCTGGGCGAGCGCGAGGGCTGGGTCACCGCGCATTGCTCGACGGTGCAGGTAATTACCCCCTACGACAACATGGTCACCATGATGCACGAGGGCGCCAGCGGCGGCGGCAAGAGCGAAATGCTCGAGCAGGTGCATCGCGAACCGGACGGACGGCTGTTGCTCGGCGAAAACATCCTCACCGGCGAACGCCGCTTCGCGGAAATCCCGCGCTGCTGCGAATTGCACGCCGTCACCGATGACATGGCGTTGTGCCATCCGTCGTTGCAGGACGGCAAGGGAAAGCTCACCGTCACCGACGCCGAAAACGCCTGGTTCGTGCGGGTCAACCACATCGATCATTACGGCACGGACGTGCATCTGGAGCGTTTGGCCGCCGAGCCACCCGAGCCGCTGGTGTTTCTCAATATCGACGCCGTGGCCGGCAGCCGGGCGTTGGTGTGGGAACATATCCAGGACGCGCCGGGCAAGCCGTGCCCGAATCCCCGCGTCATCATCCCGCGCAAGGCGTTCCCGGGCGTCGTCGAAGGGGCCGTGACGGTCGATATCCGAAGCTTCGGCGTCCGCACGCCACCCTGTTCCGAGGCGCATCCGAGTTACGGCATCATCGGGATATTCCACATCCTGCCGCCGGCGCTGGCGTGGTTGTGGCGCCTGGTCTCCCCGCGCGGGCACGCGAACCCGAGTATCGTCGAGACCGAAGGGATGACCAGCGAGGGCGTGGGATCGTACTGGCCGTTCGCGACCGGCCGGCGCGTGGATCAAGCGAATCTCTTGCTGCGCCAATTCGTGGCGAACACGCGCATGCGGCACATTCTCTGCCCGAATCAGCATATTGGCGTCTGGCGCGTCGGTTTCATGCCGCAATGGATCGCGCGCGAGTACCTGGCGCGGCGCGGCGCGGCGAAGTTCCGGCCCGAGCAAATCCGCCCGGCGC
This sequence comes from uncultured Verrucomicrobiota bacterium, assembly GCA_964522665.1. Lineage (GTDB taxonomy): Bacteria > Verrucomicrobiota > Verrucomicrobiia > Limisphaerales > CAZFVY01 > CAZFVY01. The sequence continues at coordinate 1,765 of CAZFVY010000149.1, forward strand.
GGTCTCCGCTGCTTGGCCACACGCTGCACCAGCTGCAGGTCGAAGGCCAGATGATCGCAAGGTGGTTCCTCCAGGTCGATACGCAGCCGGAAGTGGGCGAAGAGGCGTATGACCGCGGCGCCAAAATCCTGCACGACTTCTTCCGTCAATGTCTCGGTGATTTCAGCGATCCCGACTTGGACCCGCTCGGACGGCGGATCATCGAGTGTTGCCTGGATGGCGGGAAGATTGACGAATACGAGCGCTTGATCCCGGGGAGCTAGCCTACGCACCCATCGCGCGCGGCGCGGGTTGATTGCTCGGCCGCCCGAGCCGCGCGTGGCCAATTCGGGTCAATTCTCGCTGGCGAGGAAGACTAGCTCCGCGCGCCCTGGGCCTTGCGGGATGAGCGCCACCGGTTCGCCGCCCGCCAGGCTCAACAGCTCAGTTTCGTCGATCTCGCGATAGAGCCGCGCGGCGGGCTGGGAATGAACCACCTCGACCGCCCGTGGATCCGTGGCGACAAGCTCAAGGCGGGGGAGTTCGGTCGGCGCAATGGCGTCGGCTTCCGGGCGCGCAATCATGGGTCCGGGAGCGCCCGCCAACCGCGCGCCCGCGCCGCCCCAACCGCTCGACCAGCCCCACCACAAACCGACCACGGCGAGCGCTACTCCGGCCGCGGCGGTCCGGCTCCGCCACCGGCGCATCCGGTTGCGGCGGCGCACGGCGCCCAAAAGCGCCTCCCGTTGCCGCGCCCGCGCGTCGGGCCGCCCCGCGTCGCCGAACAGGTCCGCGAGTAATTCTTCTTGGGAGTCGTTCATATCGTTCTAAATGTCGATTTCGGAATACTCTGGCCGACCCCTACGGCGCGCTGGCGCGCAGGCGCTCGAGGACGGCGGTTTTTAATTTCGCGCGAATTCGTCCGAGGCGCGACTCGATGCTTTTTTCGGTTTTGTCACAAGCCGTGGCGATGGCGCGGACCGGCTCGGCCCGAAAGTATTTGCGTTCGATCAACTCGCGTTCCTCCGCGGCCAACTCGCCCACCTCGCGCTCCAGCAAAGCGAGCAGACGCTCATCGGCGGCCACCGCGTCAGGGTCGGCCGAATCTCCGCGAAACGCGTCCACGAAACGACCGAGCAACCGCTGGTAACGGTTCTGTTTTCGTTGTTCATCCACCAAAGCATGGCGCGCGACGGCGGCCAGCCAGCGCCAAAACTCCGGCTCGGTCGCGAAGGGCCGAATATGCCGCGCGACGCGGGCGAGCAACCCTTGCGCCGCCTCGTGCGCCGCGTCTTCGTTGCCGCGCGCGACGACAATCAGGTAGCGAAGCAAGCGGTCGTAGTAGCGGTCGAAGAACTCGTGAAACGCCGCCTCATCACCGCCGCGCATCGCGGTGGTCAAGCGGAGCGTAAAGGCATCGTCGGCCCGAGTCGGCGGCGCGTCCGGCGCGGCCACGGGCGTGGTCGCGGCGTCAGGTTTCTCCGTCAGCATGCGCGCCACGTCAAGAGTCAGGTCGGGTTCGGCCACGACGGTCATTGAGGAGAGCGTAGCGCCGCCGCCGTCGTCGCGAAAGTTTTCAAGCGGAGGAAGTTTTTCCGACGAACGGCGGCGTCAGGCGAGTTTACCTCATCGGCCAGGGAGAGGCGCGCCGGGCGCGGCCTTGGGCGGGGCCGACGGGCGCTTCAACTGCGAGAGCGCGTCATCGATCATGCTGAGCGCCGCGGGCGGCCCCACGGCGATCAACAATTTCGTCTCCGGGTGAAATTTCAACTCGGGCACGGGTTTTTGCCCCATCATTTTCCAGCCAATTTCGACCGACGTGAGGATGTCCTCGACCTTGTAGCCGGCGTCCAAGTACGGACCCAACTGGAAGAAGCGGCAGGGGTAGCCCTCCGGCTGGTCGGCCGCCGCCCGCGGGGCCTGGCCGTAAAACGTCCAGATCGAGCCATCGCGGGGTGGATTGTCGGCGGTCACGAAACCGAAGGCAGGGTGGTTGTTGCCCGGTACCCCACCCATTGGCAGGACCTGGTATCCCGATTGCGAGTTCCCGGCGTTCATGCCGGCCCGTTCGAGAGCCCGGAAAAGTTCGGGCGCCGTCACCTCGCGCAAACGCAACGCCGGCAGACGGAGACGCCGCAACTCGTCCGGGATGACGGCGTTCAACGGCTTTCCGGCGGCATTACTGATCGCGTCCACCAATTCGCCCGGCTCGCCGCCCGCGAAATCAAGGTTAAAGCGCGCCAACGCGGGGGCCTCCGGCGCGGGGCGCGCCGTGTATCCCGCCGGCAGCGGGACCGTGGCCGCGGGCGCCGGTTGCGCCCGCAAAACCATCGTCGGGGTCAGCGCCAACGCGGCCAGCAGGCCAGCGGAGGCAAAGTTTCGGCAAAGTGTCTTCATAATCATATTTCAATTTCCATAAGGATAACGTCACTGACTCCCGAATCCCTCGGCCTCGCTCGCGAAATCGGGCCGGGAAACCCGTCCCTGGAAGGGCCGATGAGACCAGCCCGGCGTTTCAACGCCGGGTCAGGTTCGGTCACGGTTAACTCCCGAAGGGACGACTGAGTCCTTGTGGTGATCGAGTCCCCACGAAGCATGAACCTCAGCCGTCCATTCGGGGCTTTACACCGTTATGCCTTGAACCCGGCGCTGAAGCGACCGGGCGATTTTCGGCGGTCCCTTCGGGACCAACCGGAGCGCCGTCAGCGGGAGCGCGCGAGCGCAGGACTCGCCGAAAAATCCTGTCTCGCGCCCTCGTCCAGGGAAATCACCCGCTACGGCTTGCTTTCGCGGGCCGGCTGGCCGAAAAAGGAGCCTGATGAACGAAGCGACGCTCAGCCATCTCCGGAACATCGATCCGATCCTCGGCCAATTGATCGCGCGGATTGGTCCCATGACATTTGAGCCTAGCCCCGAGCGGTCGCCGTTCAAATGCCTGGTCACCTCCATCGCGCACCAACAACTGAGCGGGAAGGCGGCCAATACCATCCTTAAGCGGTTCATCGACCTCTGGCCTGGCGCCGATTTTCCGACGCCCGAGCAAGTCCTCGCCGTCGAGGCCGATCGGATCCGCGCCGCCGGCTTTTCTCGCCCGAAAGTGAGCTACATCCGGGACATCGCGGAGAAAACCGTCGCCGGGATCGTCCCAGCCTCGCGCGAGATTCACAGAATGGGGGATGAAGAAATCGTCGAACGCCTGACGAGCATCAAGGGGGTTGGGCGCTGGACGGTGGAGATGCTGCTCATCTTCAAGCTTGGCCGGCCCGACGTATTGCCGATCCACGACCTCGGCGTCCGCAAGGGCTTCGCGCGCGCGTTCCGGAAGCGGAAGTTGCCGGCGCCCGAGCAACTCGCCAAACACGGCGAACGCTGGCGCCCCTATCGCACGACCGCCTCCTGGTATCTCTGGCGCGCGGCCGACGCCGAGGATTAAGCCGGAGCCAAGCGGGACCGTTATTTGATGCCCGCTTTGATCGCCGCGAGCGGGTCGATCCGTTTGATCGCCTCGCGCGCCGCGGCGCGGGCCAGCAGCACGGTATCAACCGACGCGCCGTTCGGCGAATCGAGACGGCTCAGGTCCAAGAGCGCGGGGAGCGCCGGCCGCGCCGGCCCGCCGACGACGCCCAACATGATCGCCGCGTCACGCCGAACCTCCAGATTGTATCGGTCGCCCACGAAGGTGATTAGCAAGCGCAACGCGCTTTGGCGGCGTTCCAGGTCCTGGGTTTCGATTTGATAGACGGCGTACGCGGCGCTCTTGCGCGTGAACGCGTCCGGGTCGTTGAAGGCGGCCTCGAGCGCCGGCAGCGCCGCGCGGGCCGGCGGGCCGATCAGCGAAAGTTGCGCGGCGGCGTTCGCGCGCATGGCGGGCGAGTCGGCGTTCAACGCGTCGGTCAGAATGGCGACCGATTTTTCCGGCGCTCCGCCGAAATGATAGACCGCCATTGCGGCGTTGACGCGCACGCTCACGGACGGGTCGGTCATTCGTCCAGCCAGCGCCTCCAACGCGGGCGCGCATTCCGGGCCGCCGCGGAGGAATTGAAACGCGGTAAACGCGCGCACGGTGGCGTTCGTGGCGTCCAGGCCCGTGATCAACGCGTTGAGCGCGGTGCGGCGTTTCTGGTCGATCGCCAGGCGGGCCAAAGCGCCGACCGCCATGTTCGAAAGCTGGCGGTCAGAGTCGGTGAAAGTCCCCACCAGCGTCGGAATCACCTCTTCGAGGTCACTCGCGGCCGCGTCGCCGCTGGAAAGCTCGAACAACACGGCCATCGCGTCGCGCGCGATGGCGGCGCGGTCGAGCGCGGGTGGCAGCTTGGCCTGGACCCATTTGGGCAGCTGGGGCAGGATTTTTCGGTAGTAAGACGAGCCGCGGGCATTTCGTTGGCGAATCCCCTCGACGAGATAAGGCAACGCCGCCGGTCCCAGCGCCCGCAAGGCCTCGCCCGCTGATTCCACGGGGGCGCCTAATCGGACTGGCGGGGGTGTCCGACCGAGCATCTTTACCCAGGCGCTCGCCCGATACCCGTGATACACCGGACCTTTTGGCCAGGACGCGGAGGCGATCAGCCCGGCTCCCACCAGCAAGACCACTAGAATGTACGCGGCGAGGCGAAGCTTTTTCACGCTTGGACAATCTTCTCAGTTCAGGGCGCTTCAGTCGGGATAAAACCAGGCCTTGGAAACGAACGACTCCGAGCCGGAGCGGATCGCGGACAGTGACCAGGGTTTGGAATGATTCTGCCCAAATGATTTTGCCACCTTGCCCCGGCCACAAAGTTCAGGCCGGCCTGGCTCCGGCGCCGGGCGGCGGGGTGAAAAGTTCGACGACATGCCCGTCCGGGTCTTGCAGAAACAACTGCGACGCTCCGTCCGGCCGCTGGCGGCGAGCGCGGATCGTGGCGCCGGCCTGCCGCAGATGGGCGTCCCAGGCCTCCAAATCATCCACCAAGAGCGCGAAATGGTTGCCCCGATTGTGGGAATTCACCGGCTCGCTGCGTCCGCCGATGATGTGCAATTCCTGGATTTGGCCAAACCGGAACCAGGCGCCGGGAAAGTCGAAGGCCGGGCGCGTCATCGGTTCCAGGCGCAGGACCCTGCCGTAGAAATCGCAACTGGCCGGCACGTCCTTGACGTGGATGGCGACGTGATTCAATTCAAAGATTTTCATGGCGCAAACGTGTCGATCAATTACGGAGAATCCCGCCGGTGAATCAGGAAGCGCCGCTCGTCCAGTTTTGGAGCTTGGCGCTTCGTCCGCCCGCGTGATTCGAGATTGAACCCCACCATCGCAAGAGCCGAATCGGCTGGCAATCCTGAACGCGCCCCGAATCGAGACCAAGCGCTCGGCAGAACGAGCCAACCTTCGATCCCGCAGTATTTTATTCGCGCCTTCGCGCGGGCGCCGATACCTGCCGGTAACGCCATTAAACTCACGCGAAGGAAGGCAAAATCCTCCTCCAGAATCGCGGGCTTCCCGTTTGCCGCCGACGGCGGACGAGTCAGCTTAAGACCTCAACCACCTTGCCAATAACTAAACAGCGGTCCGCCGGCGCCGTACACCGGGTCGGCGCTGGGCAGAGGCACGCGCAGAATCGCGGCGTCGGCCGCGGGGCGTTCCTCGGCGCGACCGTGCTTGAGGTCCAAATCGCGCCCGTCTGGATAAGCGCCCACGACGCTGAAATCGTGGCTCGCGCCGAGATTCTTGTGGCCGACTCCCGCCGGGATGATGACCACGTCTCCCGGCGCAACCTTGAGCGTCTGGCCCCGCTCTCCGCCGAAGCGCACGACCGCCGAGCCACGGAAAACGCCAAGCGCCTCGTGCGTGATGCTGTGATAGTGGTGAAACGGATAGATGCCATCGCGCCAGCTATCGCCCCAGCGGTTGACCGCGAAGACGCGTTCAACGATGGCCGCCGGGTCGGCGCCGGAGAGTTTCAGCGCCCCGTGATAGACGAGCAACGGCAACCGCGGATGGTTCGGAATCGTCCCGTCATCGGTGAACCGCAGCGCGGTCACCGTCGCCGCCGGATTGACCTCAGCCAATCGTTCGCCGTCCGGGGTTGGCCACGTCGAATCGCTCACGGCAGGGGTTGGGCCGCGGCCGCGCGCGGCAGCTTCTCGAGCGCGTTTTGCGCTTCGGCGGACACCCGCGCGTCTTTGTTCGTCACGGCCTTTTCGAGCGCCGGGATGCCCGCCGGGCCGAGACGCGCGAGCGTGTAAACCGCGTCGAGCGCGACTTGTTGCACGTTGTCGTTCAGAGCCTCGCCCAGCGCCGCCGCCGCCGGCGCCGCGCGCGGTCCCATTTGCATCAAGGCGCCCGCGGCCCGCGCGCGCACGACGCCATTGGTGTCTCGCAGCGAACCCACCAAGGCCGGGACGGCCTCGGGACCGATGCCCGCGAGCGCAAAACTCGCCGCCACTGACACGCCCGTATTCGGGTCGCGCAGGCCCTTCACCAGCGCCGGGATCGCCGCGCGCGCGTCCGGCCCGAGGTGACCCAAAGACTCCGCGGCCAGCGCCCGCCGCGCGACGCCGGTATCGATCCGCGGCAGCCGCTGTTGAATTGCCCCCGGTAAAAAGCGTTTGAGCTGCGCCAGGAACTGTTTGAACGGCGCGCCGCTCCGCTCGAACAGCGGGATCAAATGGGGCGTCGCGGCGGCGCCCATCGACTCGAGCGCAAGCGAAGCCATTAATTGATCCTGACTGTTGCCCGTTCCAAAATGCGCGACCCAATACGAGAGCGGCTTGCCCTGGATGACCGGCTCGGCCGTTTTCCGCCGGATTATTTCCGCCGCGCGCCACAGTTCGAGACCAATCGCGCCGAGGACTACCCACGCGACCAGCGCGAGAATGATTTGTACCGGGCGTTTCATTCCGGGCCGGGGGCGGAACTTGGATCAATCTTGCGCAAGACCGCCGCCGCTTGACTGCTGATAAGTATGTCATCCTCGCGGCTCATCGCGACCAGGATCGGAGCCAGTTCCTTCGTTCCGGGACCGATCGCGCCGAGCGCCAGCGCGGCCGCGTCCCGCGCCTCGAGATCCTTGTCCCTCAGCAGGCGGACCAAGGCGGGGATCGCGGGCTTGGCGGGCGGTCCGATGAATCCCAACGCCACCGCGGCGCCGGCGCGCACGCAAGGAACGTCGTCGCTCAGAACCGGAATCAGGTAGGGCGTCGCGGCCGGTCCCATGCGGCCCAGCGCGAACGCCGAACTCGGCGGCATCCGCAACGGTTTGGCGACCCGTTCGCGGCGCAAATTCTCGACGAGCACGGGCGCGGCCTCCGCCGCGGCGGGACCGATCTGCCCCAAAAGAAACGCGGCTTCCCAGGCCAATTCCCGGTCGCGCACGGCCGCGATCAAGACCGGCAGCGCGAGTTGAACTTCGCCACTGATCTGCCAGAGCGCTCTGGCCGCGCTCAACCGGACGTGGCCGTCTGGGTCGCGCAGCAACGGCGTAATCGCCGGGACCGCTGACTGCGCCAACGCGCCCATGCCGCCCAGCGCTCCCGCGGCGGCCGCCCGAACCAGCGCCGAAGAATCCGCCAATCGCGCGCGCAACGCCGCGCCGCTCGCCGCCCCGCCGGGGTCGAGCGCCCCCAACGTGATCGCGACTCGGGCACGCGTCTCGGGGTCGCGGTCCGCCAACGCCGCCTGCAAGGGCGCAACCGCCAGGCGCGCCGCCGCGCCAAAATCGCTCAGGCAGCGGGCCGCCTCGGTTCGCTCGCGCGCATCGCGATCTTTTAGCGCGGCGATCAACGGGGGCAACGCGGCCGGTCCGAGCTTGCGGAGCGAACGCGCCGCCTCACGGGAAACCTCGGGATTATGGTCTTTGAGCGCCTGGACCAAACTTACCACCGCGGCCGGCGACCGAGCCTCCATTTGCCCCAGCACGATCGCGGCGCCTTCGCGCCAGCGGGCGGCGTCGATCAACTCAAATCGCAGCGCCGGCCAGTGGCGTCCGAGCGTAGTCAATTCCTTCTTAAACGGCGCGTCCTGCGCCCGGAGCGCGTCGATGAGATAAGGCGTCGCCGGTTCGCCGATTCGACAAAGCGCCAATCCCGCTTGCCGGCGCACTTCATATTCCGGACTGCTGAGATCGCGGACCCACGCCCGCGCGGACCGACCTTCGCACCGCGGCGCGTCCGCGGCGACACCGCGGCCCACCGCGATCACCGCGGCGCCACCCAACAACGCCGCGAGGCCAAAAACGAGCGGTTTGCTCATGGCGCCAAGGTACTCGATCACGCGCCCGCGGGAAAGGGTTGATTCCCAAATCGACGCGCGCGGACGCGCAACGCCGGTTATTTGACGCCCGCGAGGCGTTCCTTCCAGATCGTGTAGAGGAGCACGGTGGCCTGCACGTCCCGCAGGCAGTATTCGGCGATCTCGCGATAGCGGCCTTCGGCCATCAAGTTGTTGATGCTCATGCCGGTGACGCCGTGACTTTTCGGAGATTCGATGCCAAACGACTTGCAATAGAAATCAAGGTTGAACCGTCGCGCGGCGCCGTCGCGGCCGCTGACGCCGTAGAAGGTCAGTTGTTCGGCGAGGTCGCAATGCGGGTCGGTTTGATACCGGTAACCGAGCCAGTCCTTGCGGGAGATTGGGATGTTGAGCAGCGCCGAGCGCAGGTAGAGAAACGGCACGTCGAAGCCGCGCCCGTTGAAGGTGACGATCGAGTCGTAATGCTTGGCCACGTCCCAAAACGCCGTCAACAATTCCGCCTCGTCGGCGAAGGGCACAAACTCAACTGGCCCGGCGTCCTCACCGCCCGCCTCGAAATCGTCCGCCAGAAAAAGCACCTGTCCGCGCGAGGTCTCGGCGTTCAACATCGCCAGGCAAACGGTTTGCGCCGTCAGCGGCCAGAGATTGAACTGCTGCTGGATCTCTCCGCGCCGGGTCTCGCGCTCGTCCCCCTCGGGCAGCTTGTTCGCGTCGCGGAAAAGGTATTCCTGCTGCGTCTCGTCGAACGTCTCCACCGGGAGCGCCGACGTCTCAATGTCAAATACCAGCTTGGCCATGGGGGGGTAGGTTAGTGAGGGAGATTCAATGGCGGCAAAGGCGCCGTCGGCCGACTCGGTGGACCCGATGGACTCGGTGGACCCGATGGACTCGGTGGACCCGATGGACTCGATGGACTCGATGGACTCGATGGACTCGATGGACTCGATGGACTCGATTGGTTTGGCGCCCGTCTTTGGCCCCGGAGGGGACACCGAAAATAGCCCGGCGTTTCAACGCCGGGTCCGCCGCCCTCCGAGGTAAAGTCCCGCAGGGACGGCTGAGACGCGGCGTTTGCCGGACGGATAGAAAAACGTCTCAGCCGTCCCTCCGGGACTTGTCGGAATCGCGGATAAACCCGGCGCTGAAGCGCCGGGCTACTCTCAATCGTCCCTTCGGGACGAAACGGACGGGCGAGACGCGTCTGTCCAGGTTCAGGACCATTGAGATGTCGAGCGACGGTTGGCATGGATAGAAGTCCGCGATGCGCGCCTGCGCGCTCCTCCACAACTTTCGGCATGAACCCAACGCTTCGCTGCCGCAGAGATGCGGCGTTCACTGCGAAAGATGCTGGCGTTCCAATTTGATCGGTTCCCACTGCTTTGACGATGCCGGTTCGGCGCCCAACGGTTAAACTTTTCGGGTCCGCCACTTTTTACGCACCGGCTCCAGCGTTGGCCAGTTCTTTGTTCGTTCGCGGCGCGACTTCGAGTTGGGGCATTGATTGGCTACGGGCGACTTGCGGCGCCATGCGAATCGGTCCCGGCCTTGCAGGCCGGAACAATCATTGTTGGGGACGATTTCCTGGGATTTCGCTTCGCTCCATCCCACGCTATCCCATGACGGGCTTTCAGCCCGTTCCGGACCGAAGCTTCGTACCATACGGTCCTAAAACGTCAACGACTCGAAGTCCCCCCGTTTCGACGGGCGCGTCTCCTTTTTTGTCGGTCTGCTGCGGATTTGGCCCAACCGACACCGATCTCACATCTTCCCGCCTCCCTCCCAAATCATCGACCAGTCAAAAAATGAGTCGCCCCGGTTTCGACGCGCACCGCATTTTCGTTTCAGGGCAAACGCATCTAAATGTGGAACCCACCGAAGGTTGTTACCAATCCCACGGGATTCTCGATTCGACCCCGTTGTAGTCGCGAGGCACTTGTTGCCGTAACCGGATTCCCATTCAGGAGGTCATCCATTTTTGCGCCCGCGCCTTCCTTCAGCCCCTGCGGGGCTGAGTCCTAAAGCCCAAGGATGGCGCAACGCGGCTTCC
>CAZFVY010000150.1:0-11737 GCA_964522665.1 uncultured Verrucomicrobiota bacterium
CCTCCGGGACCGAGCGAATCGCCGACAGCGTGAGCTTCAAGTCTCGGAGTCCCGCGGAAGAATTCTGTCTCACGCCCTCCCGGACGGAGGCGCAACTTCGAGCGGTTGTGGTTTTTTCGCGTTGCGCCGTCCCGAGTGGCGCGAACCGGTCCCGTCCTTACAGGACGGAACAATCATTGTTGGGGACGATTTCCTGGGATTTCGCGTCGCTCCATCCCAGGCTATCCCAGGGCGCGCTTTCAGCGCTTGAGGCGCGAAGCCTTAGTCCATACCACTCGAAAACGCCAATAACTCGAAGTTACACCTGTGCGGCCAGCCGGTTTTCCTTTTACAATTCGGGCAGATTCAGCGAGTGTAAGGCTAAATCAGCATCTAGCTACAAGGTTTGAACCTGTCGCTTGCCTTGTACCTGGTCGATGAAAATGTTTTCGCGTTTGTCATTCGGGGTTATCGGCGCCGTTCAAGCGCTTGCCCTCATGCTCGGTTGTTCGATGGCGGAGGCCGGATCGGAGCCGGGAGAAACGCACTTTACGCCGGCGCAGCGGGCCTATTGGGCGTTCCAGCCGGTAAGCCACCCGGCGCCACCCGCAGTCAAGGATTCGGGTTGGACGCGCAATCCCATTGATGCCTTCGTCCTGGCCGAATTGGAGGCGAAACAGCTGAAGCCGTCGCCGCGCGCGGACAAGATCACCCTGCTCCGCCGCGCGACTTTGGATCTGACCGGGGTTCCGCCGACGCCGACGGAGGTGGACGCGTTTCTCGCCGACTGCTCGGCCGAGGCGTTCGATAAAGTCGTGGACCGGTTGCTGGCCTCGCCGCGTTACGGAGAATCCTGGGCGCGGCATTGGCTCGACGTGGCGCGTTACGCGGAGAGCGAGGGGTTCAAAGAGGACGAGAATCGGCCGAACATCTGGCGCTATCGGGACTACGTGATCAAGTCGCTCAACGCCGACAAGCCGTACGACCGTTTCATGCGCGAACAAATCGCCAGCGACGAGTTGTGGCCGAATGATCCCGATGCGTTGGTCGCCACGGCGTTCAACCGTCATTATCCCGACGAACATAACGCCCGCGATCTGCGCCAACGGCGGCAGGAGATTCTCAATGATATCACGGACACCGTCGGCGCCGCGTTCCTGGGGATGACCTACGCGTGCGCGCGTTGCCATGACCATAAATTTGATCCCATATTGCAGGCGGATTATTACCGGCTGCAGGCGTTTTACGCGAACGTCGCGGCGGCCGACAATATCGTGCTGGCGCCGGCCGAGGTCGCCCGGAAGAATCGGGAGCAACAGGGGGTGTGGGAGGAGAAGACGCGGGGGATTCGCGAGAAAATGACCGCGCTGGAAGAGCCGAAGCGCAACGAAATCATCAAGGAGTTGGTGGACAAATATCCGCCCGAGATTCAGGAGGCGATCGCCAAATCACCTGCCACGCGCAGCCCTTTCGAATGCCTGATGTACGCCAAGGCCAGGCAATACCTCGACCCCGAGTCATACCTGTTCGTTGCCCCGATCAGCGCGGTGCTGGGGAAGTTCAAGGCATCCGAACGTAAACAATGGGACGCCCTGAAAACGCAGCTCGATCAATTCAATGACCTGAAGCCCGTTTCCCTGCCGATCGGCGCCGCGATTGCCGATGTCAGCGCCGAGGCGCCGAAGACGTATCTTTTGAACCGCGGCGCGTACGATAAGCCGAAGGAGGAAGTTCAACCCGGTTTTCTCAGCATCCTCGATCCGACGGCGGCGAGCATCGCGCCACGGGAAGGCGTGGCCTCGACGGGCCGGCGGACCGCGCTGGCCAATTGGCTCGCCGACCCGCAAAACCCATTGACGCCGCGCGTGATGGCGAACCGGATTTGGCACTATCATTTCGGCCGCGGCATCGTGGCGACGCCGAGCGACTTCGGCGTTAAGGGAGAACGGCCGACCAACGCGCCGCTACTCGACTGGTTGACCGCGCAGTTCGTGGGCCACGGTTGGAGCATCAAACAGATGCATCGGCTCATCATGACCTCCAGCGCGTATCAACAAGCCTCCGCCTACGATGCCGCCGCGGCGAAGGTGGACCCGGACGACAAGCTGCTCTGGCGCTTTCCGCGACGGCGGCTGGAGGGCGAAATGATTCGCGACGAGGCGCTGGCGGTCGCCGGGCTTTTGAATCCCAAGATGGGCGGACCGAGCATCATGCCGGAATTGCCGCCGGGCATGACCGTTCGCGGCGGCTGGAAACTGAATCCGGAAGAAGCGGAGCGCGACCGGGCCAGCATTTACATCTTCATCAAGCGTAATACCCGCTATCCGATCTTCGAGTCGTTTGACATGCCTGACACCCACGAGAGTTGCGGTCGCCGCAACGTGACGACGACCCCGCTCCAGGCGTTGAACCTGTTGAACAGCGAGCTGACGTTGAAGTGGGCGCAAAGTTTCGCCGGCCGAGTGGTCTCGCAGGCCGGTTCCGACCCGAGCGCGCAGATCGACGCGGCCTACCGCCTCGCGTTTTGCCGTAAGCCGGAGCAAATCGAAAAAGACGAAATCAGAGGTTTCCTCGAAAGGCAGGGCGGAATCATCGCGGAGCGTTTGGCCGCGGGTGAAAAGGTCGCTTTGCCGCGAGGCAGCGCCGTCAAACTCGAACCGCCCAAAGCGGCGGCTTTGGTGGATCTTTGCCACATGCTCATTAACGCGAATGAGTTCGTTTATTTGAATTGACGGGAGACACTGAGATTTGACTCCTCCAATGGAACGCTCGATATTTCCAGCATGATTCGGGCAGAACCATCCCCAATGACCGCGACGGATTACCGCGAATTGCCGGAAGGTCCGCCATTTAGCCAACTCATCGAAGGAGACTTGATCGTGTCGCCGTCCCCTGACCGCTTTCACCAACATATCCTGATCAATCTCGCCGTCGTTATTCGCACGTACCTCGAGAAGAACCCGGTTGGCAAGCTCGTCATCGCTCCGTCCGACGTCCGATTGACCGAGACCGACGTCTATCAGCCAGACCTCTATTTTGTTTCGAACGAGCGGCGTTCCATTCTCACGCGCCAAGGAACCGACGGCGCCCCCGATTTGGTCGTGGAGATTCTCTCCACCGCATCAGCCCGGTACGATCGCGGCTTGAAACGGGAAATCTACGCTCGCACAGGAGTCACCGAGTTGTGGATCGTCGATCCAGAAGCACGGCAATTTCAAATTTATCACCTGGCGGAGACCCCAGACGAGCCGACGATGACCTGCGCCGAGGGGCAGCCGTTCAGTTCACGTTTGTTCCCGGGACTGGTCATCGATACGGCGCGCGTGTTCCGCGATTATGAATAAACCTCCACACATCCTCCCGGTCTCCTCACGCCGCGAGTTTTTGACGCGGGCGGGCTGCGGCTTTGGGGGACTCGCTTTCAGCTACCTCCTCGGCCTCGACGGCGTCAGCGCCCGCGGCGCGAACGTCCAACTTGACCCGCTGGCCCCGCTCGCGCCGCGCAGCCCGAAGTTGCCCGCCAAGGCCAAATCGATCATCTGGCTTTTCATGGAAGGCGGCCCCAGCCATCTCGATCTGTTCGATCCCAAACCGACGCTTCAAAAGCTCGCCGGTCAGCCGATGCCCGAATCATTTGGCCGCCCGTTGACCGCGATGGGCACCGCATCGAATACGCTGATGCCGTCCAAGCGGTCGTTCAAGCAATACGGTGAAAGCGGGATTTGGGTTTCCGACTGGTACTCGAACATCGCCCAACACGTCGATGACATCGCCGTGCTCCGCTCGTGCTGGGCGGACGGGTTGAACCACGTCGGCTCGGTTTGCCAGATGAACACCGGTGATATTCTGGCTGGGCGGCCCTCGCTCGGCGCATGGTCGGTCTATGGTCTCGGCTCGGCGAACGCGAATCTCCCCAGTTTTGTCATCATGGCGGACGGCGCCGATCCGGTGGGTGGGCCCAAGAACTGGAGCGCCGGCTTTCTCCCGGCGACCTTTGAGGGCACCCTCTTCCGCAATGAAGGGGCTCCCATTTTCCATCTGGCGCCGCCCAAAACGATCGGCGAAAAACAACAGCGCGGCAAACTCGACCTGCTTAAAGCGTTGAACGAGCGCTACGACGCCGACAAGGCCGAGGACACGGAACTGGCCGCCCGGTTGAACTCGTACGAGTTGGCCTACCGCATGCAATCCGCGGCGCCCGAAGCGGTCGATCTCGGTGGTGAATCCAGCGCGACACGCCGGCTCTACGGGTTGGACGACAAAGAGACCGAGCGGTTCGGCTCGATCTGCTTGCAGGCGCGGAGATTGGTGGAACGGGGCGTTCGTTTCGTGCAGTGCTATTCCGGCAGCAACAGCGGCTGGGACGCCCATGTTGATCTCGAAGAAAATCATTCCAAACATTGCCGCGAAACCGACCGCCCGATCGCCGGTTTGCTGACCGACCTCAAGGCGCGCGGCCTGCTCGAGAGCACGCTGGTGGTCTGGGCCGGCGAATTCGGCCGCACCCCTTTCAACGAAAAAGGGAAAGGCCGCGATCATAATCCGTGGGGATTCACGATTTGGATGGCGGGCGGCGGAGTTAAGGGCGGCGCGGTCGTGGGGCGCACCGATGAGATCGGCTTGCGGGCGATCGAGAATCGCGCGCACGTCCACGATATTCACGCGAGCATTCTGCACCTCATGGGGCTGGATCACGAATCGCTGACTTTCCTGCACAACGGACGCGACGAACGGGCGACGATCAATAATGGCCAGGTGATCCAGGAACTGCTCGCTTGACGGAGGCCTCGGATTCCTGTTTGGAAGAGGCATGAATTTGATTGTCCCGCGGCGTCTCCGGTCTCTGGCCCAGCCCTGTCCCAAATTAACGGCGCTGCTCATCGCGGCGCTCTTCGGCGCCGCCACCCACGCCGTCGAGCCGCAAGGGCCGCCCGCGCAGCTTCGGCCAGCGCTCGACAGCCTGACACCCGCGGGCATCTTGAGTCACATCAAAGTCCTCGCTTCGGACGAATTCGAGGGTCGCGCGCCGGGCACCAAAGGTGAAGAGCTGACGGTCAATTACCTCGTCGGAGAATTCAAGAAGCTTGGGCTGAAGCCCGGCAACCCGGATGGAACTTATGTCCAGGCGGTTCCCCTCGTCGGTTTTAAAGGTCAGCCTGAGGCGTGGTTTGAGGCTGGGGGCGCCAAAATGCCGATGAAGTTCCCCGAGGATTTTGTCGCCGTGTCACGCCGCCAGCCCGTTTCGGGAACCGCCACTGGCACGATTGAAGTCACGAATTCCGAGTTGGTTTTCGTCGGGTACGGCGTTGTGGCGCCGGAATACGGTTGGGACGACTACAAAGGGGTGGATGTCCGGGGTAAAACGCTCGTGATGCTGGTGAATGATCCGCAGATCCCGGACGCGAAAGACCCGACGAAGTTGGATGAGCAAATGTTCAAAGGGAAGGCCATGACGTATTACGGTCGCTGGACCTACAAGTACGAGATTGCGTCCGAAAAGGGCGCCGCGGCGGCCATCATTGTCCATGAGACTGGCCCGGCCGGCTACCCGTACGAGGTCGTGGCTAATAGTTGGGGACACGAGAACTTCGACATTCAACAAGCCGACCGAAACGCCAACCGGGTCGCGGTCGAGTCGTGGATCACCTTGGAACGCGCCCGACAATTGTTCGGCGCCAGTGGGTTTGATTTCGACGCCTTGAAACGCGACGCGCTCGACAAGGAATTCAAGCCGGTCGCCCTCGGCGCAAAAGTCACGTTTCGGATCAAGAATGATTATCGCGAAATCCAGTCACGAAACGTCCTAGGTAAGCTCGAAGGCTCCGACTCCCGGCTCAAAAACGAATATGTGATTTACACCGCTCACTGGGATCACTTGGGTCGGGACACGAATTTGAAAGGCGACCAGATTTTCAACGGCGCCGTCGATAACGCCTCCGGGGTATCGTCATTACTCGAAATCGCGCGCGCCTATACCAAACTCGGCAAAGCGCCGAAACGCTCGATTCTGTTTCTTTCAGTGACCGCCGAAGAAAAGGGTCTGCTCGGTTCAAAGTACTATGCCGCCAACCCGCTCTATCCGCTGGCAAACACGTTGGCCAACATCAATATGGACGGAGTCAATCAGTGGGGTAAAACGCGCGACATCGTCGATATCGGCCTGGGCTATTCCACCTTGGACGATCTCCTGACCACGCTCGCCGCGACGCAGGGCCGCGTCGTGAAACCCGACGCCGAATCGGAAAAAGGTTACTTCTATCGCTCCGACCATTTCGAATTCGCCAAAAAAGGGGTGCCGGCGCTCGACTTGGATTCGGGCATGGATTTCATCGGCAAACCGAAGGAGTTCGGCGCCCAAAAACGCGAGGAATTCACCGCCCACGACTACCACAAGCCTTCGGACGAAATAAAGCCGGACTGGGATTTGTCGGGAGCCGTAGAAGACTTGCAATTGCTCTTCCAAGCGGGCTACGAAGTCGCGCAAGCGAAGACCTTTCCCGAATGGAAACCGGGAACCGAGTTCAAAGCGCGGCGCGATGAGATGCTGAAGGCCCCCAAGTCGAAACATTGACGCTCACACCAGATACGGTTCGCTAGGCAACAACCGTCGGATTGCCCGCCAACCGAGCAAGCGCTAGCGTGCAATTATCGCAGGCAAAACTCGGCAGCGGTAATTTCAGTTCGGACTGACCACACGCTCATTATACAAGTTCGGACTTTTAATCAGCAACTCCCCGAAGGCGTTTCGTTTCCTCGCATCGGCGGCAATTCCACTAAATCGCGTTATCCGCTCTAAAAGAAAACCGCGAGTCGCGTATAGCTCCCGGACACTAGCGTGATCCGCGTTAGTACAAAGTATCTTCACGCCGCGATGCAGGGCCCTTTCCAAACAATTCGCTAGGCGTATTTGATCGTTCCATGAAAACAGTCTCTCGTTGTACTTTACAAATCCATTGACATTGTGTAGGATCGTGTAGGGTGGGTCCGCAAAAACGAAATCAAAACGACGAGAATCATCGATCACCATCTCAAAATCAGAACAACACAATTCGGTGCGCTCTAGTACCTCGCTCGCTCGAATGAAATCATCGTCCTCAAACACTACATCATCCCGGGCTCCCTTTGGTACGTTAAACACACCGGCTCGATTTAGGCGATATACACCGTTAAAGCAGGTTCGATTCAGGTAGATCATCCGGGCGGCGCGCCCCACAATACTTCGCGGAACGCAGCTCCTCATTGAGTAATAATAATCTGCGCAGTGGAGATCGGCGTGGCGCTCTAGCAACTCTTCAACTCCAAGTGGATCCAATTTCACAGCAACAAACGTTTCTATGACGTTCCTGTTGATGTCCGCAAGGACGGCCCGAGACGGATTGAGAAAAAAGTATACTGCGCCGCTCCCGACAAACGGTTCAAAATAACAATTGAACACGTTGGGCAGAATCAACGGCCGTTTTTTCAACAGCCACCTTTTCCCCCCGACCCACTTAAGAAATGGGCGGATAGTCAGACCGCGATTCCCATCACTCTTCATCGCATTTCGCAATACTGAATGAAAACCCAACAATATCACCCGTCGGCGTCACTTCCACCGGCTGCCAAGCACTCTTACGACGGGCGACATGGAAACACACAACCCCTAGCTTCCCAAGATATTCAGGAACCAAAGACGATGCCAGCACAAGAGGTTTCGGGCCGTCTGGGACAAAAATAACATCTCCACGCTCCAGGAACTCGTTTGATAGAGCACACAAGCGCGAAAACGTGGCACAAAAATCGCCCAACGGAACATTTGCGATTAGCTGCGCATCCTTAAGTATCTGTTCATTGTCCTGCTCAACCCTCTCGACGTACTCCGGTTTGGCACTTGGATCAGCATAATAACAGACTAGATATTGCGGGTCGATGACACTGTAAATAGCCGACGCTCGAACACGATCAAATCCGAGCCCAAATAAATGCGCCCGAAACCTGGAGTTTAGACGTGGGCTCCCAGAGTACACGCTAAAGTCGCTAACGCCAGCCGTCGGGTACTCAGATTTTGGGTATTCGCCTGTGGAATACCAAAAGAATACCTTATCACCATCGCATAACACATACTCCAAAAAGGCTACCAGTCTGCAGTACCAACTTCGAGGCATACATGAATAATCGATATGGATACTAAGTGGTGGCCTAGTTTTCCCACCTCTATTAGGCAGAAATGACGTTATATACGCTTTAAGGCCGGCGTAGTTGGCCGAAGACAAAAGATACGGTTCTATCCCTCGTCCCCTATAAAACGCGTCGTTCGCAATTCTGCTAAGTTCTGAAGGGTGCTCCTTGAATCCTATTACCATCCATTTGACGGGACTTGGAAATAATTCTCTCAGCCACCTTTCCGAGAAAAAACGCGCTCTCTCTTCGAAACCGCTAACCGTTATCAAAACGCAATTTTCAGGAGAACCTATCTCACCGCGTTTAAGTGCGGCGGGTCGCAAATCGTGCAATTTGATCCGACTATTCATCGGTAAAAGCGAGGTTCAGGTTCAATTCTTGCACGAACGATTTTCCCTCTTTTGGAGTGCTGGGTGCCGCACGTTTCAGCTCAAAAAGACTTGCGGCGTGTCTTGATTGAAGCACAATCTTCTCGCCGCGCCTCATCGGAAGCCAAAAGCAGGCAGCGACCAAATGCGCCAACCTAAATTCCGTGTTCTCCATTAACCCATCTGTAACGCTATCTTCGTCGACAAAAAGTAACGAATACGCGATACCGAGTTCCAGTGCCGATTTGACGGCATCCGTTTCAAAAAGGGTTCGCTGTACCGTGAAACAGCACCCGGCATCAATCATTTCCTCGCCGTGAACCTTCTCCTCAAGCAGTTCGCCAACCACATCGAGTATGCCTTTCAACAGAACACCGTAATCTGGCAACCCCTCCGAAAAGCGAAACTGACATTTCGCAAATTCTAGATTGATGCGATGTTGTTCCTTAACGGAAAGCCGTCTCTGCCGTGCCGCTTCAAACATCTGGTTCATGAGTTGAATAAATCGCCGCGGATTTCCATCCGCTAATCGCCTGATTGTTTTTGCACCGGCCAACCAACCAACCGAACGGTTTCCCTTTTCGCTTGCGGCTTTCATTCGACGGACATAATAAACGGGGGCAAATCGTTTGAGATACGCCCACTCTACTTTCTCGGGAATTCCTTTAACGGCTTCGTAATGCCGTCGTCTGGCCTCTGAAAGTGCTGCGACTATTCCAGCCAATATCTTGTCCTCCGTCGCCTCGTCTGGAAACTCCGCACTGTAATAGTCGATTAGGTCGTCATCTCCTTCGACCCCCAAAAACGTTTCCAAGCGGATTTCAGCAACGTTCTCAATTGCAACACCGGCACCGCTTTCACTTAGACGCCGAGCACATAATTGATCTGCAAGCCTTGCAAAATCCACCGAATCCCATTGTAAGTCAATCCTTCTGTAATTGAAATCATTACCGCCAGGCTCAACTTTGATACCTGGAGTGAGTGTCTCATTTGTCAAGTGTTTAAACGGAAGCGTAGCGAGCTTTATTACCAAAGGCGCTTTCGCCGAACGAAGAAAGTGGTTGATACACCGCTGGAACGGTTGGCTCAAGAACTCCGCCTCGTCAATGCATGCGATCCAAGCGGTGGAAGCAGCATTGAGGCCCAAAAGGTCCATAATGCGCGAGAGCGCTGGGATCACGGGCCAGAAAATAGCATTCGCAAACGGGTGAACATGTTCCAGTGTTCCATCTCTCCAGAAGCCTTGTTGTTGATAGAGACACTCGACCTGGAAGGCCAGATCCGATAACGCGCTTCCACGGTCGCTAGTTTCCGGAAACCATAGTTTGTAAAGAGACGATACGATCTCATCTTCTTTTAATAAACGTGAACGAGCGTCACTATACAAATCCTCGATTAATACCTTTACTTCTGACAGCATCGATTTTACAGCGACACAATTGAACGCGAACTGAAAATACTCGAGTCGATTCTCATCCCGCACTTCTCGGCCCAACAACGACGACAGGAATTCAAGGTGCAGCGGAATATAAAACCCAATGTATGATTTCTCTCTGACAATGCGCTCGGCGTTTTCGTCTTGGAGCCGACGTAGGCAGGTATAGGATAGCATCTTTAGTATCGCGGTTTTGCCACTCCCCCGGGTTCCCAGCAGAATCTCATGTTGGCGATTCAATCGAGACCAGAACGCGGAGGTTGGGAAGAACTCCGAAATGAGCTTTGCGTCGCTTGCCGCTTTCGCTTGCCCCTCCTGAAATGGATTTGGTCCGTTGAAGCCGACAAGGAACGAGCCAATAGCCGTTGACTGTTTCATTTCTTGATAAAAGTGTCACCTGGATAATAGCCCAGGATTTTCACGCCGTGGGCGCAAGCGGAGTGCTTGAGCATCTCATTTAACTGGGTGATTGCACAGCACTGTAACGCAACGGGTAAGGCGTCGAAAGCTGGGAGGTCCCAAACTTGACCCGGTCCTGTGATCGCATTTTCGACTATCTCAGTAATTAAACGCTGTGCTTTGGTTTTATCTGGAAGCACACCGAAACGCTGAACTGGATCGATTGGCGTGTATTTCAAGTCGTTAATAACCTGTAACCACCCGTCCGCGACCCGGTACTTGTTAGAGATCACATTTCCAAATGCCGCACCATCTTCCAGCCTGCGTTCTAGATGAAGGACGTGGAAAAGATTCGGAATCTCCCCTCGCATTCGATGCTCTTCGTTGACGGAAACGCTACCTGCGCAAAGAAAAGTTATCGGGTGGATCCATCCGGTTTCATGCGCTGTAAAGATCTTCGGATGGTGTCGATGGCCATGACAGATCACGTCGATCCCGGATTTACCCGCTAGTGCGATTAGCTCCGCTCCTTCCTGAATACTCGAGATGTCCACGACGGGGCTTGGGAAAGGATAATTGTACGGGTGGTGATGGACCATCAGTACATTCCATTTGCTGGTGTCGGCATGTTTCACCAGCATTCTTTGAATCCACTCAAGCTGCTCGCGTCCGAGACTCCCGTGTGGAAAAGTCTGCTCTTCAGTACAGCAATGACCGCTATTCAAGACAAACAAAACAAAACTGTCCCGGACGAAGACGCCACTCCCGATGACCGGTCCAGAATCGATCGGGGTATGATTTTTAGCAAAAGAACTTCCTACCTGCGCCGCCAGTAGAGCGTACGCTTCATCAGCAGCAAATCGATCTGTCTCTTTTCCTAGTTCTGCAATCCTCCAGTTCGTGTCGTGGTTTCCGAACGTGAAGAACACATTGGTTCCGTTGATTTTAAGCCGTTCGGCGATTTGATTCACTGCCTTCTGGCACCCAATGAACTCGGCAGGAGCAGCGACAGACGTGAGATCACCTGGAGCCAAAATCGCGGTCGGCGGGGTTGACATATTCGACACCGTGGCGACCAACGAATCAATTAGGTGTACGGCGTTTTGAACGACGTTTCTTGGCGGTGCATTGGCGCAAGCAAGTTCGGGAACATACGAAAGTTTTCCGAAATGTATGTCACTTAGGACCAAAAATGTTACTGGTGCGGGCTGTTCCACTTCCAAATTGGGTGATTTTATACGGCACCGATTTTGGCGCCAAGCAAAAACCCCGCTGGACCGTGCTGCGACCGGCTACTCGTCCTTGTTCATTCTAGGCGCCAGCGGCCATGCTTTGCCCCTCTTTAAAATCAAGCAGGCGGCGCGCGCGCGCCGCCTGCTTCGGTCCCCTCGGGGAT
>CAZFVY010000151.1:0-11103 GCA_964522665.1 uncultured Verrucomicrobiota bacterium
AGGAAAATGTCATTCACACTGTAGATGCACCGCGTAGAAACGCCGCAGGAATGCCTTTTACGATCCGACGCTCGTGAAAGCAAAGTGAGCGGCAAAGGAGCATCGGAAGCACTGATTCGAGCAAACATACAACCGTCGCTGTTTGTGGGAAGCTGTTGCCGGACTTGTAAGTTCAATTGTTGGGCCGC
The DNA here is from genome assembly GCA_964522665.1 of uncultured Verrucomicrobiota bacterium. GTDB lineage: Bacteria > Verrucomicrobiota > Verrucomicrobiia > Limisphaerales > CAZFVY01 > CAZFVY01. Next base: position 189 of record CAZFVY010000151.1, read on the forward strand.
AGTTTGCCTATCAGCGCCTTTTGAATACGTGCGTTCAAATTAATTTGATCTGTGCGCCGAGCATCAGCGTCAATTGCAGGAGTAAACATGTCACGCCCATCGGCTAATGGGGTCAAGAAGTGGAAAATCGGCCCGCCTACTGAGCGGGACACGAGCCATCGAGCGGGTACGCGATGCCGTTGAATGCCGCCATTGGTTGGTAGGGAGGTCCGAACGAAGCTAGAGTCTCGACCATCGTGCCGGTGCAGGGATCAAACCACCAAGCATAGAACTGACAGTTGCTATTCCCTGCGGGCCCTACCGGGTGGCAGGGAGCACCTTCGGTCGGACTGCAAACTCGGCTGCCGGGACCATACATAGTGGTAATGACCACCATGTCTGTTCCATAATCGGCCGCCGTGACGGCGAAGCCTGTAACCCAACCACTTTGGCAGCCGCTGCCGCTTCCCGCTCCGCTCCCACGTTCGACATAAATTCCGGCATTTGAAGGGATAGTGAGGCCGGGATAGACGCATTGGCTGGACACGACTGTTACGCAATCTCCAGGGCCATAGGCGTATAGAGGTGCCACCGGATTGATGTACGCCGTCAGGATTAACCCTCCCGCGGTCAGAATTGTTCGATGATTGAGTTTCATGGCAATTTGTGCGATATGGTGAGTGTTTATTTGACTAGACTATCTTTATCAAATAAACGTAATTATGTCAACGATTATTGGCGAGAATGTCGATAAAAATATTAATTGCAATCGAAGACATGTGGTAACGAAAGGATGACGTTGAAAGCGGATAATTGTTGAATCCGATGTTCTGAAATCGAGATCGCGTCGAAGGCGATCGAGAACAATACCCTCTGAGTGTCTATCGTCACTGGTGCCGTTCGTTGTGAAGAAGTTAATTGTGATCTGCGAAGTATCTTCGGTATCGTGACGTTAGATAAGGTTGTCGGCCCGTTTGATATCACTCCAGCAGTGTCTGAGATCTTCCAGCGCGGCTAAAACGATCGCGGTCTTGTGGTTGTCGCGAATCGCATGCTCCAACTCGCCTAAGAGGTAATCGCCTTTTTCAAGCAACGATGCGTATTTGCGACTCGAAACAGTCATGACGATCCTCGGCGCTGATCGGGGAATTGGCTCCCGCCTAGGACTCAATTGGGTGACAACCTCTTTCACCTGCCTCGCGGTGGGCACACCGCCGGCTTTCGCCACGGCTTTCAGCCAGACCGTTTCTGCTTCCTGCGGATCGAGTCCGACTAGCGGACGAACCTGCGCTTCGCGGAGCGGCTTTGGAACGTTGCCAATTGGCAACAAACGCTGTACTACCGCCGAGGCGGCGACCAAGCGGTGCGCGTAGGTCCTGTCAATGTCCCACTTCGCCCGGCAGTACGCCTCAAAGGTCTTGAATTGTTCCCGATAGAGTCGCTGGTCGCGCACTAGGGTTAACGCGATGCCAGCCTGGAAAAACATCTGGAAGCCCCTCTCTATGAGAAGCTCGCAGTCACGCAAAACGGCACGTTCCTCAGTTGAGAGAGGGGAACGAACGTTCTTTTCCGGCCCATCCGAAGCCGCTGATTTAAGGACCGCGTCAGGCGTTTGCTCGATGAATGCGGGCAAACCGGTCGGCGAACCGTGGCCATTGGGAGTGTTTATCGGATCTCCGGATTGTTCGTTTTGGGTTGGAATCTTACCATTATGGCGTGGGCAGTACCGAGATTGATCGTCAATAGCTAATCTAGTGCCTGTGGGAGGTTCAAGTGATGTGTTTTTCATGTTCGTGAAATGCCCTCCAAAAGATTACGGATGGCACCAAAAGCACAGCGTAACCGCTCGCCTGAGTTCCGTCGCCAAAGCATTGGTCACGCGGATCTTCGCGCGACAGATTAGTTTAAGCAGTTTTCCTTTCTGAATTGGCAAGGTATGTAACACTTGGCGCATCTAGGTGTCAAGCTGAAAGTGCATCGAATGTGATTTTAATTCTCCGGCGTTTCCATCTTGAGGATACGTCAAAGTCTGGACCAAGCTGGTTCGGCGACGAGATGCGGTTGCGGCTCCCGTTGCGGGGTGTTCGAGGGAGAACTAACGAAACGAGAAACCTGAAAACGTTGGTGTGATTGTTTTAGTGGGATCCCGTGGGCGCCGCGCGTTGACACGCGTAGGGGTGGTCGTGGAATCGGGATAGGGTGAGCTGCGCGGCATGTCGCTTCCGGCTTTTTGCGTTGGCGGCTGGGCGCGGTCGCATCCTTATCGTCAGTCTGTTGTTATTAAGCAGGCTCTGCGGCAGTGGGCAAGGGTCGCGTTGTTGTGGTAGCACTGCAGAACTCACTGTCAGCGGTTTTGCCCTTAGGGCGGTCTGTGTCTTTAATAGAGCCACCGCGTTCAATGAGGAAGGCAAATGGGTCCGCTCATTTTGGGGGCGGCATATATTTGCCGAGCGGTTGCGGTCGTTTGAGGCTTGTTGCCCGCTTAGCGTGCGCGTGGCATTGAGATTTCGATTGGGCGAACGATCGTTGTTGGCCGCCGTTTTTGGATTGAACTGGGGCGCGGGCGGACCTACGGTCGCAGCTTAGAAAACACGATCTTAACACCTATGAATCCGAATCGTTGGCGTGGCGGCGATCAGCGTGGCGCGAGGGGCGGCTTCCGCTCATTGCGCGGTTCGGGCGCGTAGTTCGAGACGATGGAGTGGCTGCTTTTTGTTCCGCTGTGCGCCTTGGCCGTGATCCTCGTTTGGCCGGGGGTTCGCCGTTCCCGGAAATGGCTGTGGGCGGTGGCGTTCGGGGTAACCGCGCTGACCGTGACGGCGGCGGTGGTCTGGGATATTCGGCGTCAGAAGACGGCGAGCGATCGGGAAGCGTTTTTCAGCAAGCTGCCGCGCGAGGGTCGGCCAGGGGGTTACGTAAAATCCGCGAGTTGTCAGGCTTGTCATCCCAGTCAGTACGAATCGTGGCGGCGGAGTTATCATCGGACGATGACGCAGTACGTCACCCCGGAGGCGGTGATGGGCGAGTTCGATAACGTCGATCTGGAAGCCGGGGACCAAGTCTGCCACCTGGAGCGCCGGGGCGATGAGTTCTGGGTGGAGATGGATGACCCGGAGTGGCGCTACGAGCGTCCCACCGACGGATCATTGACGACCGCGCGCCCGCCCCGCGTGACGCGCCGATTGGGGATGATGACCGGCTCTCACCACATGCAGGTCTATTGGGTCCCGGGGCGCGTGGGCAACCTGCAATTCATTTTTCCGTTCACCTACCTAAAGGATGATCATCGTTGGGTGCCGCGGCACGATGTTTTCCTGCGGTCGCCGGATTTGCCCGACCCGCCGCAGAACTGGAACGTGAACTGCATTAAATGCCACACGACCGTAGGGCAGCCGCGGCCGGCGAATGACGCGCGCATCCACGACACCCGCACCGGGGAGTTGGGGATCGCCTGCGAAGTCTGCCACGGGCCGGGCGAGGAACACGTCCGCGTTCAGCGCGACCCGCTCCATCGCTACGTCGCGCACGCGAAGGCGCCCATTGACTCGACCGTTTTCAATCCCGCCCGGCGCCCGTCAAAGGTCGCGGCGGAAATCTGCGGCCAATGCCATAGCACGAAATGGACGCTGGATTACGACGAATGGTTGCGCACCGGCCAGACCTATCGGCCCGGCGAGGAGCTGGAGCGGACCGCGCCGATTGTCCGGCCGACTCAGTTCGCCACCGAAACGTGGCTGCCGGAGGCGTATCGCCGCGATCAGAAGACCTTGTCGCGCACTTACTGGTCGGACGGCATGGTGCGGGTGTCGGGCCGCGAGTACAATGGCTTGCTCGAGTCGCCCTGTTACCAGAAGGGCGAACTCACCTGCCTCTCCTGCCATTCGATTCACCAGGGCAAACCGGTGAATCAACTCGGGTCCGAAATGGAGAGCAATCAGGCTTGTCTGCAATGCCATGCCACCATGCGCGACCGAGTCGCGGAGCACACCCATCATCCGGCCGGCTCCTCGGGCAGTCTTTGCTACAATTGCCACATGCCCTACACCACCTACGGCCTGCTCAAGGGGATTCGCAGCCATCAGATCACGAGTCCAGACGCGCAGACGACTTTGCAAACCGGACGGCCAGACGCGTGCAGCCTCTGCCACCTGGACCGGCCCCTTGAATGGACCGCGCGGCAATTGACCCGCTGGTACGGCAAACCGGCGCCGGAGCTTCCGCCCGAGCATCACGAGGTGTCGGCGGCGCTCCTCTGGCTCCTGCGCGGCGACGCCGGCCAGCGCGCGCTGATCGCGAACAGCATGGGTTGGGCTCCGGCCGTCGAAGCTTCGGGCGCCGGTTGGCAGGCCCCGTTCCTGGCGGGGCTGCTCGAGGACCCGTATTCCGCGGTTCGTTACATCGCGGCCCGCTCGCTCAAGCGCCTCCCGGGCTACGACCGGCTCGCGTATGATTACGTCGGTCCGCCTGAGCAAATGGAACGGGCGGCGAAAGAGGCGCTCGCGATCTGGGCGAAAGCCAAACCGACGTCCCACGCCGGGCCGGAAGTGCTCATGGACGCCAGCGGCGTTTTGCGCCGGCCCCAGATCGACCATTGGCGCAGCCAGCGCGACAATCACAGCATCGTCCTCAACGAGTAGCGGCGCCGATCGGGGACGCTATCCGGCCTCGGATCGTGATTGATAGCGGCGCTTTTTCACTTGACAGATTTACACGTGTAGTGTTAAAACGACATTGTTAAATAAATTATGCCTCACCCGGAGATCGAACTTACCGAATCTGAATGGACCATCATCAAGGCCGTCTGGGAGAAGGAACCCTGCGCGGCGCCTGACGTTCAGGAGCGCCTGGAGAAGCAGACGGCCTGGGCGCCCAGCACCGTGCGCACGCTTATGGATCGGATGGTCGCCAAGGGACTCCTCACCGGCGAAAAAGTCCGCAACCTTACCCTTTACCGTTCCGCCGTGACCCGAGAACAGGCCCAACACGGCGAACTTGCCTATGCGCTCAAACACGCCTTCAACGGCGCGCTCACGCCGATGTTTCAGTCCCTCCTCGAAACCGATGATCTTTCCGCCGCCGAACTCGCCGAGCTTGAAAAACTGATCAAGGAGAAACGCAAGCGGGCCAAAACCAAGGAACCTTGACTACCTTCTTCGATTTCCTCAACCAGGCGGGCGGAGCGCTGCTGCGCTTCGCCGCGCAGATGCTGCTCCAAGGCGGCGTGGTGATCGCGTTGCTCTTCATCGTGGACCGGCTCCTCCGTGATCGGGTCCGCGCGGTGGTCCGCTATTTCATGTGGCTCTTGGTCCCTCTGAAGTTTGTCCTGCCGCCGTCGCTCGCGCTTCCGAGCAGCCCGGCTTACTGGCTGCGAGAAAATCCGGCTTGGCAGGTTAGGGCTATCGATGCTACGGCGCCGACACCGGGCTACTCGCCGAACGAGCGGGGTAGCGCTCCTGCCCACGCTCAAGCGACCTTTCCGGCCCGACAATCTGCGCGGTCAACCTTGAAGCTCAGGCCGGCGGGTTGGGCGCTGTTTCTATGGCTGGCCGTTCTGACCGCGCTCGCCTATTGCCTTGCCTGGCGATTACGGGTGGCGCGACGGTTGGTGAGACAGGCTGGTTCCGCGCCGGAGCAGCTGACCTCGCTGATGGCGGGCGCCGCCGCGCAGCTCGGTATTCGACGGCGACCCCGTGTATTGTTGTCGGACGCCATCCGAGGCCCCGCGCTTTGCGGTACGTTTCGGCCCGTGATCCTGATGCCGGCCAATCTTGCGGCGAGCCTTTCCGCGACGGAACTCAAGGCGGTGTTCCTGCATGAGTTGGCGCATCTCAAACGAGGCGACCTGTGGCTCCATCACATACAAACGCTGTTGCAGATCGTCTATTGGTGGCACCCGTTGCTCTGGTTCGCCAACGCCCGCATTCGCCGAGTGCGCGAGGAGGCCGTGGACGAAACGGTGTTGGCAACCCTGGCTGTGGAGGCCGACACTTACCCGACCACCTTGCTCAGGGTCGCCAAACATTCCCTGCGTGAACAGCGGTTCGCGCTGGGTTTGCTCGGCATCATGGAGAGCAAGAGCACGCTTGGGCAACGCATCCGCCGGATGTTGTCACGGCCATTTCCCGGTACGTCCAGGATTGGGGCGACGGGGGCGATCGTCGTGATGGCGCTGGCCGTCGTCATTCTCCCGCTCGCGCGAGGATCGCAAGCGACGCCACACCTCGAGGTCGCGCCCCAGCCCGCCTCGGGCGCCGTGATGTCCAACGGCAAGAGTGTTCAGGACTGGTTCGAGCAGTACGACATGAACAGCAACGTCACGTTCAGCAATCAGGTGGTTGCGTTGCAGGGGATTCAGGATGTCGGCGCGGCGGCCGTTCCGTTCTTACGCGAGAAGTTAGCGACCGCGCGACCCGGAAAAGCCGTTTCCCGGTCGGCGGATGGTTCTTGTCGCAAAGCGGCCTGGATACTCTCCAAGTTGGGCGCTACCGCCGAGCCAGCCGTGCCCGAACTTATTCCCGCCCTCGACGACGAGGAAACCGCTAGTTACGCCGCGATGGCGTTGGGAAATATTGGGCCCAAAGCGAGCGCCGCGGTTCCCGCGTTGTTCGATTCGCTCCGATTTGGCAACGGTCCGGCCGGAACCGCGCTCGTCGCGATCGCTCCCAATCATCCCGAACTGGTGCCGACGCTGATTGAAGTATTCCAAAATGGGAATGATCAAGGTCTGGGCCAGCCCCGCAACTACGCGGCCAGGGCGCTCGAACGCCTCGGCAGGAAGGCGGCGCCCTCGATACCCGTGTTGCGCGCCGCGCTCCATGAGAAAAGTGACCTTCGCTACTCCGCGGTTCGCGCGCTTCGGCGGATTGCTCCCGACCGCGCGGATGTGATGGCGGAAGTGGAGGCCGTCCAAAAGTCGGACGTCCCGAAACTACCGCCAATTCCAGAATTGATCGCGCAAGCCAAGAGCGGCCCTTGGGGCCAAAGAATGCAGGCCATCCAAAACTTGGGTAACGCCATCGCTAGGGCCGGTTTCAACGGCGCCCCCCTCACTAAGGAGCAAATCCACGATCAAATCCTGCCGCTTTTGAGTGACGCCTTGGATGATCAGGATCCGCCCGTCTCCCAGGCGGCCGGGAGCGCCTGCGGGAGCTTGGGGACCAACGCGGCGCCACTCCTGCCCAAATTGATGGCGCTCGCCGAACGAGACGGCCCCGCAAGAGGCAACGTCCTCGGTAGTCTATTGCAAGTTGCCCCCGGCGACGTTCGCGTTCTCCCCCTTTTGATTCGCGGATTGGATGACGCATCGCCTGGCATGCGAGGCAATGCCGCCGCGGTCTTGCGAACGTTTGGTCCCGAAGCGCACGCGGCGGTCCCCGGGTTGCAGAAGTTGCTTATGGATCACGAGCCGTGGGTGCGCTTCAATGCCGCGCTTGCGCTTTGGAACATCGCCCGGCAACCGCCTTCGATCCCGGTCTTTGTCGAAGCCCTGAAAGTGGATGACGAGACCTATTTTGTGCCACGGGCGGTTTGCAAGCTATTTGGGGAAATGGGACCGGCGGCGAAGGAAGGAGCGCCGGCTCTGCGCGAATTGATCTCCCACTGGGATCCGAACGTCCGCGCGCTGGCCCGTGGCGCCCTTGAAAAGGTTGATCCGGCAGATCCGGCTTTGCGCGAACGGCGAGTGGGAGGCGTAAGTTTGCCACCGCCCGCGGTGATCACTTCTCTACCACCGCGCGAAGACGCCATCGCCGTGCCCAAGATTCCGATTGCGCTGGGCGCGTCGATTCGAAAGCTTCGCTCGAACGACAGGCAGGTCCGCTTTGAAGCGTTGGAGGAACTGGGACGCAAGGGCCCGAATGCGCGCGAGGCGGTCCCGTTTCTCAAACCGTTAATCAAAACGGAGGACGCCGAGACTCGCTCGTATATTGCGGCAATGCTCGCGGACGTTGATCCGACCGGAGCGCAGAGTTTGCCTATCCTCGTGGATGCGCTCGGGGATCGGGAGGCGGAGGTTCGGGCGGCCGCTTTACTCTCGGTACGAAAGCTTGGCCCGCACGGGCGGTCGGCCATGGACTCAGTCAGGCTGGCGTTGAAAGACCCCGACGAGTCAGTCCGCCGGGCGGCGTCTGACGCGCTAAACCGAATCAACGTGGGAGTGACCAACCAATGAACTTGACACGGAAGAGAGCTCCGGAAGATGGGTACGGTTTCGGCCTGAGGGTTGCGTGGCCGGCCATCAAGACAGCCTCCGATCCGGCCAGTGAGTCCGCGCGCTGCCCAAAATCCCGTCAAACGTTCTCGCGACATCTTCCGGCCAGAGGGGCGGAACGGCTCCTTCACCCGGCGAGGCTGATGAGTCTATGCGTGGTGATTGCTTGCGCGATTTTCTCGGGGAAGGCCGGCGAGCCACAACCCCATCCGCCCGACCTGATTGGCGTCGTCTCCGACGATCGCGGGGACACGCTTTTTGAAGCGACTGTTTTCATCTATACGGCGGGACCGCGCGTCGGCACGAGCACCTTGTGTCCGTCGTGTTACCTGGATTGCCGCAAGCGCGCCACGACAGACAAAGACGGTACTTTCAGAATCCCAGCGCTTGATCCGAGCTTGCTGTTTCGCCTGCTCGTGGTCGGGAAGAACCATAAGTCAAAGTTCGTCAATAAAGTGGATCCGTTGGCCGGCCCGGTGAACGTGGCGCTCGAGCGATTGGAGCGGGAGAAATATGGCCCCAAGCAGACGTTATCGGGACGGGTGGTCAATTCCGACGGCGAGCCGGTATTCGGCGCCGTGGTGAATTTCGATATTTTCTTCGGCGAAGAAGCTAACTGCGGGGGTGACTGCGCCGGCGTCGATCAGGCCGCCGTCTCGGACCACGACGGCCGCTTCCTCATTACGTCGGAAAAGAAGTTTGATTGGATGACGGTCACCGCGGAAGCGCCCGGCTTGGCGCGCCGGCGTTTTTTTAAGCTCGATAGCTCCCAAACGCACGAACTGCGCCTGACCGAGGGCGCCACGGTTACCGGGCGACTTCAGAAAGCGGGGCAGCTGCTCAAGGGTTTCAGCGTAGGGCTGGTCTCCGTCGATCGTTCGGACGATTCTACGGGAGGTTTTGAAGCCACGACGAACGACGAAGGGTTTTTCTGCTTTCAAAACATTCCTCCCTACCACGAGTATTTTGTCTATGGGTTGATGCGGTCGCTGCAGCAAGTTGGCTGCGTGGCCGCGAAGCGATTGCGGGTCGCCGCCGACGGTTCCTCCAAAAGCGCGGGCGATCTCGAAGTGACTCCCGGAGTGCGTCTGACGGGCCGCGTCGTTCTCGCGGATGGTAATCCGGTCCCGCCGCACACCCGGCTCTCGGTTGGCCCGGCGAACGCCTGGGACGCGTTGAGCGTGGAACTGGATCCCAACGGTCGCTTCGAGGCGCCGTCGCTGCCCCGGGACTCGTACGGGGTGAGCGTTCACGTTCGCGGCTACTCGATGTCGCTGAAAAACAAGAGCCTGGACCGGATCAACGGCGGACTCGTCGGCCGGATTGACCAGGATACGGACCTGACCATTCTCTTGGAGCCCGGCCAGTTTGCGCCGCCGGACTTCCAAAAACCGTGGAACCTCAGACTGGAAGCGCCACCAAGGGACAAGCCGCTGCAAGGAGCGGACGCGGTGACCGCGTTGTAAGAAAGTGGCGCGCGGTTCGTGGCGCCGCCCAGCTCAAAACGCCGGGGCGACGAAGGGGAGTCCGTGGGCGTCGGCGACGGCGCGGCAGGTGACGTGGCCGTTCATAACGTTGATGCCGCTGAGGAGCGAGAGTTGGCGGCCGGCGGCTTCGGCGAGGCCGTGATCGGCGAGCGATTCGATATACCGATAGGTCACGTTCGTCAGGGCTTGGGTCGCCGTGCGGGCGTAGGCGGCCGGCATGTTCGCCACGCAATAATGGAGCACGTTTTCCTCGACGAAAACCGGGTCGTGATGCGTGGTCGGGCGCGACGTTTCGATGCAACCGCCCTGGTCGATGGCGATATCGACCACGACGCTGCCCGGCCGCATCCGGCGCAACATTTCGCGGGTGATTAATTTCGGCGCCTTCGCGCCGGGCACAAGCACCGCGCCGATCAACAGGTCCACCGAGGGCAGAATCTCCATGACGTGGCCCTCGTTCGAGTAAAGCGTGTGCGCGGTGTGAAGCGTGATGTCGAGGAAGCGCATCCGCTCGACATCGACTTCGAGGATCGTGACGTCCGCGCCCAGCCCGGTGGCCATCCGCGCGGCGTTGATGCCCGAAACGCCGCCGCCGAGCACGACGACCTTGCCGGGCAGGACGCCGGGGACGCCGCCGAGGAGGACGCCGCTGCCGCCCTCGTGTTTCGCCAGAAAATAGCCGCCCACCAGCACCGACATGCGCCCGGCGATCTCGCTCATCGGCTCGAGCAGCGGCAGCCGCCGGTTGTACTCGATCGTTTCGTACGCGAGCGCCGTCACGCCGGATTGGACCAACGCTTCCGTCAACGATCGGCTCGCGGCCAAGTGCAGATAGGTAAACAGAATCTGCCCCGGCCGCAGCAGGCCGTACTCTTCGGGCAACGGTTCCTTGACCTTGACGATCAAGTCGCTCTCCGCGAAGACCTCCGCGTGGCCCGCGGCGAGCGTGGCGCCCGCGTGTTCGTAGTCGGCGTCCGGGTAGCCCGCGCCGACGCCCGCGCCGCGCTCGACGATGACCCGATGGCCGCGTTTCTGCAGTTGGTACGCGGCCGATGGCAGCAGCGCCACGCGGAACTCCTGCGCTTTGATTTCTTTGGGAACGCCGATGATCATACTCGTTGAATCGTCTCGTCGAGGGCGGTTAAGACTTCGGTTCGTTGAACGCGCCGGCTGATTGATTTACGGGCATAAGCATCCGGTTATTAGCTCCACAGCATCAACTGGTTAGGAATATTGGTTG
>CAZFVY010000152.1:0-11043 GCA_964522665.1 uncultured Verrucomicrobiota bacterium
AGCCTGAAATGCGTCACCCACCCTACTTAGCATTGCCAAACCTCGCCGACTTGCGCGAAGCTGCGCCCATGCGCCAGGATCCGCAATCCGATGCCTTCAGGTTTTTCGAAATTGGCGGTTGGTTTGACCAACGTTTTGGACCCAAGGCGGGACGCCGCTACCCGACGATGAAGTCCGCGCTGGGATTGTTTTTGCAGTGGGGCGGGCAAAGCATCGTGGAAACGGGCACGCAACGCCAGGAGAACGATTGGGGCGCCGGCTGTTCGACGCTGATCTTCGCCGAGACGCTTCATCATCACCAGCGCGGCCATCTTTGGTCGGTGGACATCTCGGCGGCGAACATCGCGGTTTCGCGCCGCGTCACCGCCCATGTCGGGGAGCGCGTCACCCACGTCGTCAGCGATTCGCTCGCCTGGCTTGGTGGGTTCGAAAAGGGAATCGATCTCCTTTACCTCGACAGTTACGACTGGGAGCCGAACGAGCCGCAACTGGGGGAATGCCAACGCCATCAACTGGCGGAACTGCGAGCGGCCTGGCCGCGCCTGGGGGACAAGTCGATCGTCCTATTGGACGACAATAATCTCGCCGGCGGAGGTAAGACCCAACTCGCCAAGGAGTTTTTACTCGTACAGGGCTGGACTTGCGTGCTTGATTTTGAGCAGAGTCTCTGGATTCCTTGAGCGCCGCCTGAAACCGGTTCGGAGACCGCGACCAAGCGAAAGGCGAAACCGGCGCGCGCGACCGGCGGCAAGGCCAGGGCGGCGCAGTCATTGATGCAACTAAACTTTCTCACCCCGATCTGTTCGACTGGGTACGGCGTTGCCGGCGTGAATTTGCTGTCGGCCCTCACCCGGGGCGGGCATCAGGTCGCCTTATTCCCACGTGGCGTGATTGACGCGCCGCCAGAGCATCACGCGGCGATCCAAGCGGGGCTAAGCTTCCAGGCGTTCTACAATCCCTGGGCGCCGAGCGTGCGCCTCGCGCAGCACACCAACCTCGCGAAGCACGTCGGACGCGGACCGTGGTGTGGTTTTACGATTTTCGAGTTGGACCGCTTCTCGGCGGCTGAGGTTTATCATCTGCGTTGCCTTGACCGCCTCTTCGTTTGCAGCCAGTGGGCGCGCCAGGTCTTGATCGATCATAGTTTGCTCGCCGACCGAGTTTGCGTCGTGCCGCTGGGGGTGGATGAACGGGTCTTTTCGCACGAAAAAGTGGCGCCCAACGAGGCGTCGCCGCCAGAAACGGTCTTCGTCAACGTCGGCAAATTCGAATTGCGCAAGGGGCACGACCTGCTGCTGGACGCCTTCGAGCGCGCCTTCGGCGCGGACGATCCGGTGCGCCTCAAAGTCCACGGTTGGAACCACTTGCTTGGCGCCGGGAACCGCGATTGGATCGAGCGTTTCCGCCGCTCGCGGCTGGCGGACAAAATCTCGATCCCGGAACAGCCGTTTGCGTCGCACCACGAACTGGCCCGGTTCATGGGTGACGCCGATTGCGGGGTCTTCCCGGCCCGGGCCGAGGGTTGGAACCTCGAGCTCCTGGAAATGATGGCGCTCGGCAAAACGGTGATCGCCACCAATTATTCCGGGCACACGGAGTTCGTGAACGAGGAGAACTGCCGCTTGATCTCGATTTCGGAGGTGGAGGACGCCCATGACGGCCTGGCGTTTCGCGGGCAGGGCCGCTGGGCGCGGTTCGGTCGGCCCCAAATGGATGAACTGGTGAACCACCTGCGCGAGGTGCACCGCAAGAAACAGAGCGGACAACTCTTGGTCAACCTCGCGGGAATCGCCACCGCGCGGCGGTTTTCATGGGATTACGCCGCCAGCCGGCTGGCGGCCCAAGTCAATTGACCTTAGTGGCGTCGCGCGCGTTCGCGGGAAGATCAACCGCGGGAGAGTTGGGAGCGTTCGGATGAGCGGCTCCAAGCTTCCGCTCGCGGAGACCGAACCGACGGAACCCGCGCTTCCCGCCAGCCCGTACGCCGTCCTGCGCAACCGGGAGTTTGTCTATTACCTCAGCGGCCGCTTCATCGCTTCGCTCGGACAACAGATGCTGGGGGTGGCGGTCGGCTGGGAGCTTTATGAGCGGACCCACTCGGCGTTGACGCTCGGCTTCGTGGGGCTGACGCAGATGGTTCCCATGGTCCTGATGACGCTGCCGTCCGGCCACGTCGCCGACAACTACAACCGGCGGCGAGTGATCCTCCTCATGGAACTGGCCATCGCGCTGGCGTGCGCCGGGTTGACGCTGGCCTCGTGGTTCGAGGCGCCGGTCGGCTGGACTTTCGTTTGCTTATTTTTGAGCGGCACGGCGCGGACCTTTCTATGGTCGTCGAGTTCGGCCTTCATGCCGCAAATCGTGCCGCGGAACCAATTCGCCCGGGCCGTGACCTGGAGCAGCGGGAGCTTTCAACTCTCCGCGGTGGCCGGACCGGCGGCGGGCGGCGCGTTGCTGGCGCTGACGCAAAGCGCGGCGTTGGTCTATGCGCTGAACACGGCGGCGGCGCTCATTTGTTTCGGCTTGATTAGCCGGGTCCGGGACCGGCCGGTGACCGCGAACCGGGAACCGCTTTCGGCGCGGAGCCTGATCGCCGGCTTCAAGTTCGTCCACCAGTCGAAGATCGTCTTGGGAACGATCACGCTGGACCTTTTCGCCGTCTTACTGGGCGGCGCCACGGCGCTTCTGCCGATCTATTCGAAGGACATTCTGCGCAGCGGGCCGACTGGGCTGGGATTGTTGCAGGCGGCGCTGCCGGCCGGTTCCTTTCTGATGGCGCTCGTCCTGGCGCATCGTCCGCCGATGGAAAAGGCCGGGCGGGCGTTGCTCTGGGCGGTCGCGGTCTTCGGCCTGGCGACGGTCGGCTTCGGCGTATCGCGCTGGTTCTGGTTGTCGTTCGCCATGCTTTTTGTTTGCGGGGCGGTGGACAATATCAGCGTGGTGGTGCGCCATACTTTGGTGCAGATATTGACGCCGGACGAGATGCGGGGACGGGTCTCGGCGGTGAACAGCCTGTTCATCGGCACCTCGAACGAACTGGGCGGCTTTGAATCGGGCTTGGTGGCCCACCTGTTCGGCCCGGTTTTCTCCGTCGTGTCAGGCGGCCTCGGCACGATCCTCGTCGTCTTCCTGATCGCGTGGATCTGGCCGGAGGTGCGGGCTTACGGCCGGCTGGATGACGAGAGTCATCATCCGAAATCGAAATAGACTTGCTCGCGGCCGGACTCGCGGGACCGCGCGGCGCCACGCAGACGGGATTGTCCGACTCAGCCCGGATACTGTCCGGCGATGTAATTCTCGAGCTGGCTGATCGTCTCGCTTTGGGTGGAAATGGTCCAATTCACTAAATCACCGATCGAGACGACGCCCATGATTTGCTCACTCTTGAGGACCGGCAGGTGGCGGACCCGCTTCTCGGTCATAATCCGCATGCATTCACCCACCGTATGGTCGGGCGTCGCGTAGATGATGGGATTCGGGAGGATTTCGCGCACCAACGTCTCCTTCGACGAGCGGCCTTTGATCGCGACTTTGCGGGCGTAGTCACGCTCCGAGACCACGCCGAGCAGTTTTTCTCCTTCGGTGACCAGCAACGCGCCGATGTCCTTATCGGCCATTAGCTTGATCGCCTCGAAGACGGTCGCGTCGGGGGAGATTTTCCAGACGTTCCCGGTTTTGTTTTTCAGGATCGAACTGATCGTGCCAACGAGTTCCATAGGTCAAGGCCTTTCATTGCGTGACGCCACCCCATCCGCGGTCAGTCCCGCGCGCGCTTCTCAAGGCGTGCCTTCTCCAGAGCTGAAGGCTTGGCGGTGGTTCCAGGGAGAAGCGATTCTGGCTGGGCCACGACGGGCTGCTTCGTTTGGTGTGGTAGTCTGTGGCGAGCATTATGCTTTCGCCCCGGCAAATCCAGCAGAAAATGTCGTCACGCGCATTTTCCCGCCACCATCCGCCCGGCGAGAGGCAAATGCCAATACTTTGGGATGGGGTTTTTACCTCAGCGGAAGCGGAGCGAGATGCGCGCTAGGCTCGGGCGCACGGACAGTGGATCACTCGATCGCGCGCCTGCGGCCCCCGGGCGAACCAAAGCGCTTCCGCCCGCGGTCAACGCTGGCCGGGGATGGAGTTGGTCACTGGCTCGGCGAAACGGATCACCGTTTCTCCCGTGCGCGCGTAACCGAGTCGTTCACGCGCCATGCGTTCGACCGTGCGCGGATCACCGATCGTTTCACGGGCGGATTTCAAACGGCGGTATTGCTCTGACTCGTCTTTGATCTGGTCATCGAGGAGGAGAATGCTCTTGCGCATGGCCTCGTTGCGTTGGATCAGGGGCAGGTACCAAAACGCCACGGCGAGGGCGCCCGCCGCAAAGATCAGGACGATCACGAGCCGCGTCAGCTTGTCCCAAATACCCAGGTCAACCTTCATCGCTAAAATGCGAAGTCATCTAATTACGTCGCGCGCGTCGGCACAAGGATTTTTCCCGCAATTCTCATGCTGGCTGCGTCGCGGACCGGCGCCGCTACTTGGCGACCCGCCGCCATGCGGAAAGTTTCCCGGCGGGCGTGAACGTGAGCCGCAAGTAGAAATTCGGCGTCGGGGACGTTTCGTAGTAATCGACCCAACCGCCGTAGCGATGGTGAAACCCGAGGCCGGCGCTGACCCAGCCGCCACGGTAGCCGCGTTGAGTGAGCCATTCGGCGACCACCACGCCGTCGCTCAACTTCGCCGAAGAATCAGGCGGACCCATATCAAGCACCGCCTGATCATAGGTGTAATTGCCGATACGGCTGTTCCAGTCCACCGCCGGAACCGTCGCGCAGCCCCCGAGCAGAAGTCCGACGAGGGCGAGAAAAGCGAGCGCGGTTTTCACGTCGTCAACTTATTCCCGTTCGCGAGAGAACGCAACCGACAGGCCAGCCACCAGCGGGCCGTCGCGCGGCCACGGCTGAACTGAAAGCCCGGCCAGAGTCTCTAAAGAGACGCGTGGCCGCGCGCAGAAAACCCGCGTGACCGCCAAATCGCTCGCGGCCGAAACCGCGGTGAACTGTCGTTCACGCGCGGGATCGGCCGCTTCGATTTCCGGGATTACGTAAATGTTCTAACGAACCAAGCCCGGCGAGGTCCCGGCGGCTTTGGCCTTTTTCTCGGCTTCCATCTCGTCCGCGATTTTCTTGCCTACCAGCGCGTAGTAGATCAGGAAGGCCAAGCCCAGACCGACCAGGATCAGAGCGAAGAGCGCCGGAATCAGGCCGCCCGCATAATAGAGCGCAACGGAGATGGCCAGACCAAGCAGCGTGAGGATCAGCCCCGCCATCAAAGTCGCGTGCGGCGAGCGCGGCCGATCATCGCCGCAACGATCGTCGGGCATTGGGGGCAGCTCAATGCCCTTCTCAATGGCCGCCATGCGCTCTTTGTGATAAAATTCGAGCATGTCGCGCTTCTTCCGGTATTCGAGGTAGATGGATTCCATGCCGATGCCGATGCCGAAGACGATGCTTACGATCGGGATCAGCGCCCCGAGTTTTTCGTATTCCATAAGATTGCCCTTCTGAGTATTTGTTTTAGTCCAGCGCCGGCCAATTCTTCCGGCTCGTTTCGTTCCTTCTGACTTGATCGCGAGGGGAAAGGTTTCAAAATCTTTCTCCGGGCCGGCTGAACGCGCGGCGATCGGATGGGCGCGGCGCGCGGACCAAATCGGCGCGGACGAACGACGCCTGACGAGCGCCAAAACATTTTTGAAACTATCGCCGGCCTCTTAAAGTATAAACTGGTGACCGCGCCGTCCGGCGAAACGCCGAGGCGCGAGCGAGCGCTCCCAATTGGCGCCGCGCAGAGTTTGGATAATCGCCTATTTTGTGACGGGACCAGCAACCATCGACGACGACATTCGCGCGCGCCACGCGGCGGGGGATTACCACGGCGCGTTCGAGTCGTTAGTCGAGCGCTACAAGGAAAAGGTGTTTCGGCTGGCGTTGACGATGCTCCGCGACGCGGCCCACGCGGAGGATTCGACGCAGGACGTGTTCGTGAGAATCTGGAAGGCGCTGCCGAACTACCATGGCGGCGCTTCGCTCTCGACCTGGATTTACACGATTACCCGAAACGCCTGCCTAACAGAACTGGCGAAGCGTTCGGCCCGGCCCACGGTTTCCCTTTCCTCACCCGAACTCGAACCGATCCTGGACAGCCTTGCGCCGCTCTGCGCGCACGACCAGGAAGCCGGCGTGGAAATGGACGCGCTGTCGGCGCTCGCCCGCCTGCCGGAAAAATACCGGCAAGTCATCACGCTTTTCTATCTCGAACAACGGTCTTACGAGGAAACGGCGCAGATGCTCGGCCTTCCGTTGGGCACGGTAAAGACCAATCTTTTTCGGGCAAAAAAGGAACTCCTGGCGCTGGTCAAAGAACGCGCCACCGCCGGATTCCGCCCGCTCACCCCGCTACAAACGAACGCCAAGCCGGCGCGGGGTTCGGGCGCCACGCCAGCCGGCCTGGCGGCCATCGCTTTCTCGGGTTTAACCCAAATCTAGTTATGACGTGCGCATCCATTGAGAATCGACTTTCCGAGTATGTGGAGAATCTGCTGGCCCCCGCCGAGCGCGCGGAGGTCGAGGGCCACCTCGCGTCGTGTCCGGAGTGTCGGACGCTGGCCACGGAATTGAGCGCGCTGGACGCCGCGCTGCGGGCGCAGGTGCAAGCGCCGGCGTTGTCGTCCAATTTCACCTCCCGGCTAAACCGGGTCATCGCGGCCGAGGCGCGCCTCGTTCCGGTCGCGCAACGGGAAGAACGCCGCCGCGCGCTCCAGAGCGAATTTGAAACCAGCCTTGCAACCCTGCGTAAACACCCGCTCAGCCTGTCGGGCCTGATTCAACTCCTTAGTTGGGTCTCCGGCAGCGCGCTCGTCGCCGGTTTGACGTGGCGCTACGCGCCAGAATTGGCGGCGCTCGCCAAGCAGCCCTGGTGGACGGTCGGAGTCGGCGGCATCGGCTGGGCGCCGATGGTCACTGGTGGCGTTTGCGTTGCGGTCGGCCTCTTGCTCGCGTTTCGACGGCGTCTGACGAGCCTGGGCTGGGCGTAATCGTCGGGTCGCCGACGCCGAAGTTTTGGCTCGGGGAGGCGGCGAGTCGTCCCGAGAACCCCTCACAGAGCGAGGGCGGTGCGGATAACTCGCGTCCGTCGCTTTCCTGCGGCGCTACCGCGAGGGTTCATTCGGCAGTTCCGCCGCCAACGCCTGGCCCAACTGGCCCGCCGCTTCACCCAGCCGCCGGGCTAGCTCGCCGTAATCGCTCCCGTTCCACTGGCCTGGCGTCGCCTCAAAGATTCCGCGCTTCAGAATGGTCAGGCTGCGTCCGACGCGGATCTCCCAAGCCACTTTGAACCGGAACCCACCGCCGCCGCCCTTTTCACGCAGTCCTTCACAGGCCTCGATTCGCAGCGTTATGATGTAATCCATGCCCGAGCCGTCACGGGTATCCAAAGCCACGCTTTCGATATTTGGAGCCTTGTCCAAGACGTCTTTGACCAGGCGCGCGACGCCCTGATCCAACGATTCCGCCCAACGACTGAACTCCGCATAGGTGATTTCGTTACGATCGACCCGCACGGCGATCGTCTTGGTCGCGAGAAAACTTGGAACTTCAACTGGGCGGAGAGCGATTTTCCAACGTTTGGCGTTCGCGTCGGCCCCGGTGACCGGCGGAACGTTGTCGGGAGCGCTTAAAACGTAAAAGCGCGTGGGATCTTCGAGCGGGTGAAACATGGCGCATCCGCTCAAGGCGAAAACGGCGAGCAGGGAGAAAGCGACGAACCAGTTCCATTTGCGACGTGGCTTTTGGTCCGGGTTGGGGGGGCGGTGATCCACCGGCCGCGACTGGGCTTCTTGCTGGCCTCGACATTCGCCTGTTTGATCTTGCATAAATCAGTTCTCGTTCTACCTGTTCGCCAGGTCAATTCCTGGGAGGCTTCTTGCCGGTCAGGATGGCATTGGGGTTTCGCTCCAGGAAATCGGCCAGCCGCTGCACCGAGGCGGCGGCTTCGCTCAACTGTTGCAGCGCTTTCGTCGTTTCCTCCCGCAAACCACTTTCCGGGCCAAGCGTCGTTCGCACGGCGTCCGAGGTATGATCAAATGATCGCAGGCTTTCCTGCGCCTCCTTGCCGAGCGACTCCACTTGCGCCCCGACTTTTGTCGCCAGCGTCCGAACCTCGCCAAGGGTTTGGTTCAGATTCGTCACGACGGCCTTGGTTTCAGCGCCGTCGGCGAGGCGCTCGATGGCGCCAGCGGCGGCCGTAACCCGGGCCACCATGTCTTCGATTTTGAGCTCCGAAATCTTCGCGTTCGAATTCGTGAGCAGCAGGCGCAGATCCTCCGTCAGCCCCGCGAAATCGACCCGCCTCAGACGCGTAAGAACTTCCGAGGCGCTGCCCGCGAATTCGGTAAATTCGGAGGGCAAAGTCGGCATCACCAGATGCCCGGCGTCGTCATTGGTGATCGACGCGGGGAATGCTTTCGGGTCGAAAAAATCCAGATCGATCACCTGCAAACCGGTAATCCCCGTCAGTCTCAGTTTGGCGCGCAAACCATCGGTGACCAGGCCCTGCAAGGCGCTCGCGTCGGTGATCTTGATCGTGTTTCCATGACTGTCGGTGATCAGATTATGTTCCAAGTCACAAATCACCGCCACCGTGGAGCGCCGCGTCTGCGTATCAAAACGAATCCGAACCGCCGTCACCCGCCCGACGCGGACGCCGCGAAGCTTGACCGCGCTCCCCAGGTCAAGTCCCTGCACGGACTCGTTGAAATACGCGATAAAACGCCCTGGTTTCCGAAGCAGCCGCGACGAGCCGAAGGAGACCAGGCCGACGACCGTCAGCGCGAGCGCGCCGAGCACAAAGGCCCCCACCAGAGTGGGACTGAGTTTTGTCTTCATTTTTGAAATCCCTCCAGGTTCGCGTCTATTCGCCGCGCAGAAATTCCCGAACGCGGGCATCGGCGCAATCTGCCGCCAGTTGTTTGGGCGCCCCTTCCGCGATGATTCCTTTCGCCTCGCGATGCAACAGGATCAAACGGTCGGCCAGACGAAAAATGCTCGCGAGCTTGTGGGACACAATCACCATGGTGGTGTCCATGCTTTCGCTGACGTGAAGGATCAGTTCGTCCATGGCACGCGCGGTCACGGGGTCCAGACCCGAGGTCGGCTCGTCAAAAAAGACAATGGCAGGGTCGAGCGCCAGCGCCCGGGCCAGCGCGGCGCGCTTTTGCATTCCGCCGCTCAACTCCGCCGGGTAGTGGCGCTCGAATCCGGTCAGGCCCACCTGACAGAGCTTGAGGTCAACCACCTCCTGCCGCTCGCGCCGATTGAGGGTCGTGTGCTCTTCCAGTGGCAGGGAGATGTTTTCCGCCAACGTCATCGAACTCCAAAGCGCGTTGCTCTGGTAGAGCACCCCGAAGGATTTGAGGACGCTCCTGCGCCCGGCGGTATCGGAATCCACAAAGCTTTTTCCGAAATACGCGATGCTTCCGGACACAGGTTGGAGCAACCCGATCAGGCACCGCAGAAGCGTGCTTTTGCCGCAACCGCTCTCGCCGATGATAAAAAACTTTTCGCCCGACGCCACCGTGAACGATACGTCCCGCAAGACTGTCTCGCCACCGTAACCGCAGGTGAGATTCCGGACGTCGATAACCGTGGCCGGGGTTGAATTATCCATGGCTAGATTCCCAGGATGTTGAACACGATCGCGAAGATCGCGTCGGCGACGATGATGAGGAAAATTCCCGTGACCACGGCGGAGGTGGTCGCCTGGCCGACCCCCCCGGAGCCGCGGCCGCATTGCAGCCCGCGCAAACACCCGGCCACGCTCACCAAAAGTCCAAAGCAGAGGCTCTTGATCAACCCGCTGGAGAGGTCGGTCAACGTCACTCTTTGCTGCGTCTCGATCCAGTAAGTGGCGGCGGGGATGTCCAGCATGGTCTTGGCCACAAAAAGCCCGCCGAGCACGCCGAGGAAATCCGCGTAAACCGCCAGGAGCGGCATCATGATTCCCAGCGCGAGGAGCCGGGGCAGGGCGAGGAAGTCGATCGGCGAAATGCCGAGCGTCTCAAGGGCGTCAATTTCCTCGCTAACCTTCATATTGCCAATCTGCGCGGCAAAAGCGGCGCCGGTCCTGCCGGTGAGAACCACCGCGGCCATCATCGGCCCCATCTCCCGAACCACGACCAATCCCACCAGATCCGCGACGTAGATATCCGCCCCAAATTGCCGTAATTGAATGGCCGCCTGGAAAGCCATGATTACCCCCACGAGAAAACTGATCAGGCTGACGATTGGCAGCGCGCCCGCGCCACATTGCTGCATGGCCGCCAGGCAATCCTTCCACCGAAATTGCGCCGGCCGCTTGATTAGGTTCGTCAGGCCCAACGAACACTCGCCGATGAACCGGAGGATATCGCCAGCTTGAACCGCCAACCGCTTCGCCGCGTTCCCGAGCGCGGCCACCGCCAGGGCCGGAGACCGCTTTGGTCCTTCCGCGGGCGCCGGTCTGACCGCGGAAACCTGCATCACCATTGTCCGCAGCGTTGGCGTCAACGATTCGAGATTGAGCTTGATCCCTTCCTGCGCGCACCAACAGACCCCGCGGGCGAGAAAGAGCACCAGCGAACTGTCCCAATGGCCCAGATTTTCCGCGATGACGCGGACGTTGGCGGCCTTGCCGCCTGGCAAAAGGTCGCTCCACGAAGGCGCCGGCTCGCCCAGCCGCCAACTTCCGCCCAGCTTAAGTACAAAGCCCTCAGTTCCAGACTCAAGTCCTTCTCTGACGACCTGCGCCGATGGCGTCAAACGGTTCGCGACCATGATCTATCCTGAGTCTTTACTTTGCTTTTGGCTCGTCGAAAATTGTTGGAGAATGAACGCGTCTTGCGCCTCGCCACGGGTGGACAAGCCATTGTCAGCTGCGCGCGCGGGTGAGAACGCGACGCGTCTGCGTTCAGTAGAGTAGGCAAAGTCGAGTTTGGTGGTTGAACCGACCGTAGTTGTCAGT
>CAZFVY010000153.1:0-10979 GCA_964522665.1 uncultured Verrucomicrobiota bacterium
TGGTCAAACGATTGGCCAATTCGGCATGAAAGCATTTTCAAAACACGCTCTAAGCTTCAGCCAATTGAATGGGCTGAAGTCCACGGCGAGGACCTTCTTGATCTGTTCGGGGTCGGTCGTGTTCAACGCCCTGGCGATACCGCTTTTGAGTCTAAGCCCCTGCCTGGCGAAAACGAAGCTGGGGCGATTGGCGTCCAGCTCGCCACCGAAAGCGCGGATTGCAGACACGATGTGTCGGAGTTGCGCCTCCGTTAAGTTGAGCTCAGGAACGGCATCCCTGATCCTTTGATTGATCCGATCAAGCTCCGGGCCGTCCAGTCTTTCACTCCAAACGCGCTGCGCGGTGTGGAGCGTGCCCTGCCATTTGTAGATGAGCGTCTGGGTCATCCCGTCCCATTGATTCGACACAACCTCGAACCCGGGGTCGCCGAGCTTGAAGGGAAGTTCGACCAGTAGGTCCGGCCCAGTTCCTTCCGGGTATCTAGCTTCCAGAGCCACGATTTCGTCCTCTAGCGTCCGCCCGGGCCGGTAGTCGGCGAGCTTCAACAGGCCGCAGCCAATGCTTCGGAAGTCCAGTCGGAGGACGCTTTCGATATGCTTTGGGTCCGTGGAGTTTAGCGCTTTGGCGACCCGGTTCTTCAAGTTCAATCCTTGGCGGGCGACCGCAAGACTTTTTGGATTCGGGAATTGGCGCCGCCCAAAGAATTGGATCGCCCAGATCGCGGCGTCGATTTGCGCGTCGGTCAAATTAAGATCCGGTACCGCGGCGCGAATATCGTGTTTCAGATGAGTGAGGAGTGGGGACTCGACTTGTTTGCTCCATACGCGCTGTTCGCCATAGAGCCGGCCCTTCCACTTATAGATCAAGGTCTGCACCTGGCCTTCCCACGTACATTTCACGAATTCAGCCTCAGGGTCGCGCTCGTCGAACGGCAACCCCGTCAACCGAATCGGCCCGCTTGGGTCAGGCGTCGAGTCGGCGTTTTCCGTGGTGTCGAGATCCATCTTGCTGCAGTCCGGTCGCTGTCCGTGAGCCTCACTGAAGGACGGTCGCGGGCCGGACTCTTCCAAATAAGCCAACCGTCGCTCGTATGTCAATTCTGAGGGTGTCGGCGGGCAGGGCAAACGCATCTACTCTTTGAGCCCGCGACCGTTTTCAACCAATCCCAAGGTGATTGAGCCAGTTGGCAGGTTGGCGTCGCTAGCGCCGACCTTGGGTGGTTGAAACACGGGTAATCAACCGCAACGCGGTGGTGTACGTTTGGTCGAGCGACTTCGGACCGGGGCCAAAACCCTTCCAGGGTTTGTAAGACTTTTGTTGCCGCCCCCCCGGGTAGCCCGTGCCGTGCAACCCGGGGCTTTAAGACAGAATCCCTCCAGGATTCATTCAGTTCGCGGCCGCTAATGCATTCGATCACACTCGTTCGGCAAGGAGCGCTCCGCCACGATTCATCTGCTAGGATCTAGACGCGTTAGCCCTGCGTCGGCGGGTGGCCGCCACCAGCCGAACCTCAGCCGGCGCGCCTGAGGAATGGCAATACGTCGCGCGTAAAGTACGGTTCCTCCGTGCACCAAAAGATAAAATCCGTCTTGAGGGTGCGGCGCGCGAAATCGTAGATGTCGCCAACGGTCATTCGCTTGCCGGTCTTGACGTTCTTTTGAGAATAATTGCCGTCTTGGACGGCGTAACCGATGACGAGCGCGTCTCCCTTTGCCGACGCAAAGTGATAGCTATGGTTCATCTGGGCTTTTTTATACGGGATCAGGTCTGGGCCGCCGATTCCGACGCCGAGCTTTTTCGCGGATTCAAACAGTGAGGCAAGGTAGCCCTTATCGTCCCAGGGCAGCCATTCACCGGGCATGAAGTTCGCGTATTGAATGACCGCGGAATGTTGGAAGGCCGCTCTGGCCGCGGCCATGTTTGCGCGGATTGCGTCGCGATAGCCGGGTGGGGTGAAGCCAGGCGGATGGAATTTGCCGGTCGAACCAAAATCGACGGCCGTCTCGGGCAAATTGATGCCGGCCAGTTCGCCGTCGAACCGACGCGCCAACGCTCCCAGCAATTTGTGGAATCGATCCGCGACCGCCGGGTCCCAGCGGCGCGCGACCCAGCCGGCGACCCGGGGTTGGGCATCGTGATCGTTCGCGAACTCGTATTGCGGATCGGCGCCGTGGTGGTACTCCGGCTCAGTCTGCAGATACATCGGCACATTCTTGATCTTCGGCGAGAAGGAGACGTCTTGGAGTTGCAGGAAAAGGCGTTTGCCCTTGGATTTCAAGAACGCGAGGTCGGCGGCAATTTCAGAAAAATCGTATCGATCCTTGGCCGGTTCAAGCTTTCGCCAGGGGTAGGCAATTTGAGCGCCGGCGAAGGCGGGTTCATCGGAAAACTCTTTCCGATGAATATCTTCGCGGGTCTGGCCGAAGAAGGCGTAGTTCCGGGGCGGCGCTTTTTCGGTCGCGGAGAGTACCGCGGGCGCGAGCGACGAAAGCAGGAGGGCCGCGAGGCAGGCGAAGGCCCGACTTTGCCGGCGGTGGGCGAGCGCAACTGGTTTGGAAGCTGGGCGGCGTGTCACGAGGGATGCCCGTCTAGCGCGCCGGGTCGGTTACGGATGGCGCCTCAATCGGGAAAAGGCGCCGGCCATGAATCGGGACGATGGGCCCGTTCAGCAGAATCGGCCCGCCGAAGTCGGGGAGGTCGTTCGTCAACGTGCGCCAGGCGTTCGCGGTCAACTCGCCTGGCCAGGTTTCATGGGGCGCCGGTGGAGCGGGAAATCGGTGGCTGGGGTCGAGCTCACGACGGGCGATTTGGGGTTCCGCGGCGGGCGGCACGGCGCGGGCCTTCTTCACGGCTTGGAGCAGGGGATCGCGTTGGCCGGGTGGCTGGCTTGGGCGGTAGCCGCCCCCCAGTTCCCAGATCATCACGCCGCCGAGACCGCGGTCGCGTGCGTAGCAAACCTTGGCCTGACACGCGCGTTCGTCGTCGTAGGAGACGAAACGGTCTTTGTTCGAGCCAGAGCGATTGAGCGTGAGATAGGCGGCTTGAGCGTTGGTGTCCCAGCGATACGCCTGCGGCTGGTAGAGCGTGGACATGATGACGTCGTAATTGGGCGAAATCGTCGTGGGCGCCTTGGTCCAACTTTCACGGGGCAGCGCGACGCCGCCGGTGGGCGTGCCGGCTCCGCCGCTCCAGACGACGCCAAAGAAGGCGATGCCAACCGCCAGTTTGGCCGGCGCGATGCCGTGCGCGATAAAATCGCTCACCACGCCATCAATCGAGGGCGCCAGCGCGCCGGTACTGGGGAAACGGTAGCCGCCGTCGAAGAGCGGGGAATTGAACCACGTGACCCATCCCGAGTATGGTCCCGCGAGGTCGTAGGTCATCAGATTGATTTGGTCGAATTTTCCCTGGAGCGAGGCGAAGAGCGCCGGCTGGGTCGCGACCGCCGCCGTCAGCAGCGGGCGCGGCGAAATCGAATCCAAGGCCGAGCGCAATTCACTCACCAGTTGCCGGAAGCGGGGCGCGTCGCTCGCGTCCAACGGCTCCCAATCCAGGTCGATGCCGTCGTACCCGCGGGTGGTCATGAAACTGGTCAAACCGGCGACCAACGCTCCCCGATGCGCCGCGCCGGCGGCCGAGCGAAACGCCGATTGGGTGGCGCCGCCGCCAACGCTGATGAGGACTTTGCAGCCGGCCTGATGCGCCCGGCTGACGACGTCCGCGGAGTTACTCGGGCTGATGACGTTGATCGCAGTGTTCAACGAGCCGTCCGGGTTCGGCGTCACGGCGAAATGGATTACGTGGGTAACCGCGGTGAAATCGACATTGGAAGCGGCCATCGAATTCTGCACCCAACCGGGGTAGTACGCCGTGGTCCAGATTTCGGCGATGGCCGGCGCCGGCTTTAGCCATACGCAGGCTAGCCAGAGCAAGACCCAGCTTGCCGGTCGCGCGCGCGGCGCGAACGTTCGAATCCGACGCATAACCAAAAGTATAGCCGATCGGCGGCCGGCTTGTCGCAAGAAATCATTCAGAGCGCGGAGCGGCGTATCGCTGGTTCGGCTCCCTCCGCCAAACCGTCTCGCGAATCGCGCGCGCCGCGGTCAGGCGATATGCGCGCCCTGGGTTTCGACGTAAAGTGAGTAGAGAGATTGGCTGCCGGTCATAAAAAGGCGGTTGCGCTTGCTCCCGCCGAAACAAAGATTCGAGCAAATCTCCGGCAGCAGAATCTGGCCGATCCGCACGCCGTCGGGAGCGAAGATCTGCACGCCATCGTAGCCCTCGCCCGCCCAACCCGAGCCGGCCCAAATGTTGCCATCGACGTCGGCGCGAATGCCGTCCGCCAGGCCGGCGAATTCGTGATCGCCGACCTTCATTTTCATAGAAGTGAATTCACGGCCGTTGGCGACTTTCCGCCCCTCATCGGTAACATCGAAAACCATGATATTGCGCGGGGCCTCGGGATAGTGCGTCGCGCCGGTGTCCACGACGTAGAGGCGCTTGTAGTCGGGCGAGAAGCAGAGTCCGTTTGGCTTGAACATCTGATCGATCACTTTGTCCATCTTGCCGGTCTTGGCGTCGATCCGATAAACGGCCTCTTTAAGCAAGAGGTCGCCTTTGTGGCCTTCGTAGTTCATCAGCGCGCCGTAGCCGGGGTCGGTGAACCAGACGGCGCCATCGGGGTGCACAACGATGTCGTTGGGCGCGTTGAGTGGTTTGCCATCCCATTTATCCGCGAGGACGGTGACGGAGCCGTTGTACTCATAGCGCACGACCCGGCGGTTCCCGTGCTCACAAGTCAGTTGGCGGCCTTCGTAATCAAACGTATTCCCGTTGCCGTAGGCGGACGGCTGACGGAAAACGCTGACGTGGCCATCCTCTTCGAGCCAGCGCATCTGGCGGTCGTTCGGAATGTCGCTCCACACCAGGTAGCGACCGCTCCCGTTCCAGGCCGGTCCTTCGGCCCACAGGGAGCCGGTGTGGAGTCGTTGAATCGGCGCGTTGCCGATCTTGTATTTCGCAAAACGTTTATCGAGCGCGATGACGTCGGGATCGGGGTAGCGAATCGGAATCTTGCCGCTCCAGTCGCGCGTTTCGGCCCAGGCGGAGGGCGCGAAAACGGACGCGGCGGCGGCCGTGGCCGCCCGGCTCAGGAACGCGCGCCGATCGAGCGCGCGGGCCGTGGTGTCTGCGGGAGATTCTGCGCTTGGAGCAGAGGCGTTCGGCTTCATGAAAGGTTTCAAGGTTACCGGGATTGCGTGTGGGTTGAGGTTGCCGCGGCCTCGGCTCGGTTTCAAGCCTGGAATTGAGCCGGCGTTCGCGCCGAGGCGGACGCGGATCGAATCCGCGCTTGCCGCCCGGGCGGGCCAGAGGTACTAAACGGTCATCATGCGACTATTTCTCCTGGCTTGGGGTCTGTTTGCCGCGCTCTCGATTCGCTCCGCTGAGGCGGCCAACCGTGAAGTTCAGAAAACCGAGGCGAACGTGCCGGTCGAGATTACCTTAACCGCGCGGAATCCCCATTCCGACCCGTTCAATCAAGTCACGCTCGACCTGCTTTTCACCGACGCGCGTGGCAACGTGTTTCGCGTCCCGGCTTTTTGGGCGGGTGGCGCGGCGTGGAAGGCGCGGTACGCGTCGGGCGCGCTGGGCCGGCATACTTGGAAAAGCGACTGCTCCGCCGCGGACGATTTGGGGCTGCACGGTCAGCACGGCGTCGTCGAGATTGCCTGGTACCGGGGCGAGAATCCCCTTTATCGGCACGGCCCGATTCGAGTGGCGACGGACAAACGGCATCTCGCGCACGCCGACGGGACGCCGTTCTTCTGGCTGGGCGATACGTGGTGGATGGGCTTGTCTCACCGCCTGCGCTGGCCGGGCGAGTTTCAGGAACTGGCGGCGGATCGCAAGGCGAAGGGATTCAACGTCGTGCAAATCGTCGCGGGACTATATCCGGACATGTTTCCGTTCGATCCTCGGGGCGCGAACGAGGCCGGATTTCCGTGGGCGACGAATTACTCCGCGATCCGGCCGGAGTATTTCGACGCCGTGGATACGCGCCTACGCTACCTGGTCGAGCAAGGATTTACCCCCTGCATCGTCGGCGCGTGGGGCTACTTTCTCCCGTGGATGGGCGTGGAAAAGGCCAAACAACACTGGCGGTATCTTATCGCGCGCTATGGCGCGTGGCCGGTCGTCTGGTGTACGGCGGGTGAGGCGAATCTTCCGTGGTATCTGGCCAAAGGCTTCCCGTATGACGATCGCGAACAGGTTCACGGGTGGACCGAGGTGACCCGCTACATAAGGGCGACCGATCCGTATCACCGGCTGCTCACGCTCCATCCGACGGGCCTGGGCGCGCTGAACGCCCGGGGCGCCATCGACGACGCCTCGCTCCTGGATTTCGATATGTTGCAAACCCCGCACGGCCGGCGCGACGCGGTCGGGCGCACGGTGGGGGCGATGACCAACGCGTTCAACTTGCGGCCGATCATGCCGGTCTTAAATGGCGAGGCGAGTTATGAGATGTTGGGGGATAAAATCCCCGCGGATTGGCCCCGCGCGATGTTTTGGATTTGCCTGCTCAACGGCGCGGCGGGCCACACCTACGGGGCCAACGGAATCTGGCAGTGCAATCGCCCGGGCGACCCGCACGGCGCCTCGCCGCATGGCGGGAGTTACGGCGTCATTCCGTGGAACGACGCGATGCGCCTGGCCGGCTCAAGGCAGATCGGTCTGGGCAAGAAATTCCTCACGCAATTTCCGTGGGACCGATTGACGCCGCAGCCGCGGACGGTCGCCTGGGGGGACGCGGTTGAACCTGCGGGTAAAGCTGCATTTTCGCCCTGGGCCGCCGGCATCGAGGATCGTTTGAAGATCATCTATTCGCTCGACCCGCGCGCCGTCCAAGTGAGCGGGTTGCGTCCCGGGGCGGCGTACCGCTACGTCGGTTTTGATCCGGTGACCGGTGAGCAGGCGGCGGCGATTAAAATCGTGGCGAACGAGCGGGGCGAGTGGCTCGGCGCCGCGCCGGCGCATGGTCACGATTGGGTGGGCGCGCTGGAACTGAAACGTTAGTCCCGCGCCTTATTCGGTCCACGCACTACGGCGCGCCTGGCACGGTGGGGCGGAAGAATCGTCTATGCTCATTTTCCGCTCGCCGCCGGGCCGCCGCCGAATTGTTTCCAGTATTGTTCCTTGAACGGATTGACCGTTGGGCCGACGGCGTTCTCGTTGACGAGGCAGGGTTGGATTTCGTCCCACCAGCGGTCGTACGCCGCCTTGAGCGCGCGCACGACCTGCGGGCGCTGGGGAATGAGGTTGTTCTTTTCGCCGGGGTCATGCCGCAGGTCGAAGAGTTCCCATTTCTCACCGTGCGTCACGGCGTTGACCAGATGGTAGCGGGGGCTGCGGATGCCGCATTGGGCATACTTTGACTCGGCGGCCTTGCCGCGTTCCCACCGACCGACCTGGGTGAGGAGCACCCGATTGGGCCAGCGCGCCCGCGCGTCCTTGAGCAGAGGGACGAGACTGCGGCCCTCGACTTGTTTTTGGGCGGCGTCCGAAAGTTTGGCGCCGGCCAATTCCGCCAGCGTCGGAAAAACGTCGATGTGGGCGGTCAGCTTATCGACGTTCACGCCGCCTTTGATGACGCCGGTCCAGCGCCAAAAGGCCGGCACCCGCGTGCCGCCCTCATACGGCGTCACCTTGCTGCCGCGCATGCCCGCGTTGTAGAGCGGGACGCCGACGGTGCCGCCATTGTCCGTCATGAAGATAACGAGGGTATTGCGGTCCAGGCCCCAGTCTTTAAGCCGGGCGAGCAAGCCGCCGAAATTGTAGTCAATGTTGCCGATCATGCCGTAGAACTTCGCCACGTTTGGCGGGACTTTGCCGGCGTAAAGTTTTTCGTCCTCGGGCGGGCACTGCAGAGGTTCGTGCGGCGCGTTGGGAGTCAGATAGACAAAGAACGGCGCGGCTCCGCCGCGTTGGGCGTCGATCCATTTCAGCGCCTGCTCAAAGAAGAGATCCGTGCAGTAGCCCGTGGTTTTCTCAAACTTGCCGTTATGCTTGATCGCAGGATTGAAATAGGTGTTGCCCGGCGCGTCGCCGCAACTCCCGGGAAACGTTTGGCCGATGCCACCGCCTCCGTGGATATAAACCTCATCGAAGCCACGGCGGTCGGGCTGATACGGGTCTTCGTCGCCCAAATGCCACTTGCCGAAAATGCCGGTCGTGTAACCGGCGCTCTTCAAAACCTGGGCGAGCGTCGTCGCGCCGAGCGTCAGGCGCTCGCGCTCGAAGATCGTGTGCGTGACGCCATTGCGAAATTCATGGCGGCCCGTCATGAGCGCCGCGCGCGTTGGCGAGCAAGTCGGGCTGACGTGGAAATCGGTGAACCGGACGCTCTGCGCGTAGAAATGATCGATATTCGGGGTTTTGAGGACGGGGTTGCCGTGACAACTCAAGTCGCCGTAGCCTTGGTCGTCGGTCATCACGAGGATGATGTTGGGGCGCGCCGGAAAATCGGCCGCGCTCGCCGTGGTTATCCAAACGACGGCCAGCAACCAACCTGCGCGCGGCAAAGACGTTTTCACAAAAGGGTGGCCTGTATTCTGGCGGGTCGAGGGGATTTGGCAAACCCGTTTTTCAGCGCGTTTTGAAGCCGGGCGCGGAGGCAGAATTCTTCCGCGCATTTTTTGCGTGTCATCGATCGGGTGGCAAACTATGTTGCCCGCGCTTTTTATGGCTCGAATCCAGCCCTTTGCCGCGTTGCGGCCGCAACCGCAATTGGCCGCCCGCATCTGCGAGCTGCCGTACGACGTCATGTCCTCGAACGAGGCCCGCGCCCTGGCGGCGGGCAATCCGCTCAGTTTTCTGCGGGTCAGCAAACCCGAAATCGATTTGCCGCCCGCGACCGACCCGTACGACCCGCAGGTGTACGCGAAGGGCAAGGAGAACTTTACCCGCCTGATCGCGGACGGCTCGTTGCGGCAGGACCCGGCGCCGTGGTTTTACCTCTATCGCCAGGTGATGGGGCCACATGCGCAGCTCGGCTTGGTGGCCGTGGCCAGTTGCGATGATTATTTGAACCAGATCATCAAAAAGCATGAGCTGACTCGGCCGGACAAAGAGGATGATCGCGTGCGCCATATTGAGACGCTCTCGGCGCAGACTGGCCCCGTGTTTCTGACTTACCGCGCGCAGCCGGCGCTGGATCAACTCTTCGCCGCCCGCGCGGCGGAACCGGCGGCGATTGATTTTACGGCGGCGGATGGGGTGCGCCATACGGCCTGGGTTATTCGGGACGCGCCGGGCATCCAGTTGATCCAAGAGCAATTCGCCGCGATTCCCGCCCTTTACATCGCGGATGGCCATCATCGTTGCGCGGCGGCGGCCAGAGTGCATCAGGCCGCCCCGGGAAACGCCGCGCGCGGCCAGTTCCTGGCGGTCATCTTCCCGAGCAACCAATTGCAGATTCTGCCGTATAATCGGGCCTTGAAGGATCTGAACGGACTCACGCCGGCGGCGTTGCTCGCGGCGCTGGACGCGATTTTCATCATTCAGCCGGGCGGCTCCGGGCGGCCGGGACGGAAGCACGAAGTCGGTTTATTTCTGGATGGCGCCTGGCGCACGCTTCATTTCCGGCCGAAATTCGCGGCCGCCCAAGACGCCATCGAGACGTTGGACGTTACCCTGCTGCAAAAGTATGTGCTGTGGCCGATCTTCGGCATCGAGGACCCGCGCACGAGCAAGCGGGTCGATTTTGTCGGAGGCATCCGCGGCCCGGGCGAATTGGAAAAGCTGGTTCGCGCGGGTGATTTCGCCTGCGCGTTTTCGATGTATCCGACGGGCATCGATGATTTGATGACAATCGCGGACGCGGGTGGCATCATGCCGCCGAAGAGCACGTGGTTTGAACCGAAATTGCGCGACGCGATGTTTTGTCACCTCATTTAGCGCTCGTCGTCAACCGGAGACCAACCGGAAGGCGGCGCGGGCAAATTCAATCAAGTGTCCACCGCCCGCCTCCAACGCAGCCTGCGCGCCACCTTTCTCGGAATGGCGGCGAACGCGACGCTTTCAGTGGTTAAGCTGCTCGCGGGCATCTTCGGCCATTCCCACGCGTTGACGGCGGACGCCGTTGAGTCGCTCGCCGACCTGTTCAGCTCGATCGTGGTCTGGCGGGCGCTCGTGGTCGCGGCGGCGCCCGAGGACGAGGATCATCCTTACGGTCATGGCAAGGCGGAACCGATCGCGGCGGCGATCGTATCGACCATGCTCTTGCTGGCGGCGGTGGGTATCGGGTTAACCTCTTTGACCAACATTTTCTCGCCGCGCGGCGGTCCAAAAGCCTTTACGCTGCTGGTTTTGTTGGCGGTGGTCGTGGTCAAAGAGGGCCTTTTTCGGTTTGTCTTGCGGGAGGCGGCGACCGTGGATAGCTCGGCCGTGCGCAGCGACGCCTGGCACCACCGCAGCGACGCGATCACCTCGATGGCGGCGGCGGTCGGCATCGGCGTGGCCCTGGTGGGCGGGCCGAGATTTCAGGCGGCCGACGACGCGGCGGCGATCGTGGCGGCGGGCATCATCGCGTGGAATGGCTGGCGGCTGTTGCGGCCGGCGATGGATGAGTTGATGGACGCCACGCCAAACCTCGCGATGGGAGACCGGATTCGCCGGGTGGCGGCGGTCATGCCGGGAGTGGCGCGGGTGGAGAAATGCATCGTCCGTAAAATGGGCTACCACTATTTTGTCGATATGCATCTCGAAGTGGACCCGGAGATCACGGTGCGCGAGGGACACCGCATCGCCCATGCGGTGAAGGATCGCGTGCGGGATCAGATTCCGGCGGTGCGGGACGTATTGGTGCATATCGAGCCAAGCGGCTAGGCGCCGACGCGCGCCTTTCTCCCGGAAGCGCCCGGGCGGGTGTGTGACCGGAAAGTAACCTCGGCTACGCGGCGGGCGTGATTTTAAGACG
>CAZFVY010000154.1:0-10971 GCA_964522665.1 uncultured Verrucomicrobiota bacterium
GGATTCTTCACGAACCACATCGTGGTCGCATCGACGTGCGCGTAGTCGCGCTTGATCTCGGCAAAGTCCCGCTGGCCAATCTCGTGGAAGGCCCGCTCCCAAAGATCGAAGGCAAAGGTCAGGACGTTGGTCTTGCCGCAAAGCGTGAGTTTCTTGTCTTTGTTCCGCCGGCGCGTCAATTCAAAGGCAAAACGAAGGCAGCGCTCCACTCCGCGCCGCGTATTGATGCTCTCCTGGACCGCGATTTCGTGCGGCGTCCCCTTGAACACGAACCCGCCCGAGCCAGTGTACAGACCTTCATTGTTTTCGCGGACCACGACAAAATCGATATCGGCCGGCCCCTTGTCCTTCAGCGGGCAAAAGCGCTCGTCGTAAAGCTTGACCGGGCGAAGATTGATGTATTGTTCCAACTCGAAACGCAGCCGCAGCAGGATTCCTTTTTCGAGAATGCCCGGCTTCACGTCCGGGTGGCCAATCGCCCCGAGCAGGATCGCCGGAAACTTCCTCAGTTCCTCGACGACGCTGTCGGGCAACGCTTCGTGCGTGCGCAGGAAACGCTCCCCGCCGAGATCATACGGCGTGTAATCGAGTTTAAGAGAAAACTTGGCCGCGGCGGCGTCCAGAACCTTTACCGCCTCCCGCACGACCTCCGGTCCAGTCCCGTCACCACCGATCACCGCGATAGAATAGCTTTTCATGAGTTCAACAATAGCATTGCCTCAGTCAGGGTTTCATTTGGAACGCCCGGATGCTAATCCATCGGTCTCGACAGGCAATGGAAAAGTTGAATCAATGGCCACCTGACAAACCGCAGAATGACCGGCCTGGGTGAGCGTCCGCTCACCCAAAGATCGCCTACTCCTTCGGAAACGCTCCGGTGTGGCAATTATTGCAGGAGAAATCCTCGTTGATCGAATCGATGTGGAAAAAGTGGTAGCCCTTGGGGTCGAGCTTGTCGAGTTGCGCGCCGCTACCCTGCGCCAGGATCGTGTGGCACGAATTGCAGTCGCTCGCCTTGATTGCGGCTTTGCCGTCCGAGGACTTGTGTTTGCCATCGTGGCAGCGGAAGCAACCCGGGCCGTCCTTGTGATTCAAATTGTCGGGATACGCGCGCCAATCCGCCTTCATCTCCGGAAAGAAGTTGGCGCTATATATCTGCTGCACCGCGCGCACCACCGCCGGGCCTTGCGGTTGTTTGCCATAGGCGCTTTTCAGGCTCGTCTCAATGGCGGCCAACGCCTCGGTTTCGTTCGTGTAGTTGCGCGTGAGTACGGCGACGGAGTTGGACTTGACCCAGTTGAGCGATGGATCGATCAAGCCGACGGCCATCGCGTGATCCACCGCCTCATTCGGAGAGTGAAATCGGTGGGCCGGTCGATTGTGGCAATCAAGGCAGTCCATCCGTCGGATCGCGTGTTGGGCCGGATCATCCTTGAAGTCCGGCGTGCGATATTCGGTCGCCTTGCCGTCGGCGTCGGTCACCCGCACCCAGGGAATCACCTGCCGATGATCGTCCGCCGCGATGAATTCGACCTTGTTGGCCAGGTTCATGTGCCAGTGGACGCCGCCGCCAGGCCCGCCCCCGGCGCTGCCGCCGCCCACCTTCAAGATCAGCCGCACCGCGAACGGCGTGTTCGTCTCGTCGGCCAGAAAATGCGTGTAGGTCCGGTCCAGGTTGCCGATGTAGCGTTGCGACCAATGGCATTGCTCGCAAGTTTCCTGCGCGGGACGAAGTTGATTGAGCGGCGGCTCGATCGGGCGATGATAACTTACCCGCACCGCGCAATAGAGTTGATGCAGGCCATTGATCTTCGATTTAACGTAGGCGCCCACCCCCGGGCCGACGTGGCAATCGGTGCAATCGACGCGCGCGTGCGGTGAGTTGAGGTACGCCGTGTACTCCGGCTTCATCGGCGTGTGGCAGGCTTGCCCGCAGAACTGCACCGATTCCGTGTAGTGATACGTCTTGGTGCTGCCGATCGCGGTCAGCAGCAGAAAGCCAGCCGCCCCGCCAAGAAATACCCCCAGGAGTTTACGGTCCCGCGGCCGCGCCAGATCGATCACCAGGACATGCGGCAACGCGTCCGCCGTGGATTGGCGCTGGTGCCGCCGGGAAATCCACGCCCCGAGCACGATCAGGAACAGCCCGAGGAACACGAACCCAGGCGAAACGATATACGTCAGGATGCCGAGGTACGGATTGCTGTGCGACGCGAAAAGATCGATCGCGAAGAGGAGCAGAAACGCGAACAGCCCGCCCATCGAGACGACCAAGCCGCCCAGGCTTAACCAGTTCCGCAGGTAACGCGGCCGTCGCGGGCCGCCCGAAGGCTCAGCGTTGTTGGATGCCATAATCCGATTTAGCGCCGGGTTTGCCGATCAACCCGGCTGAGTGGCGCTTCCCGCCACCTGGGGGCGTGTCCGAAGGACTACTTCTTGAAGGCACGAATATAGGCAATGAGCGCCTTGATCTCGTCATCGTTCAGCTTGTCGCCGTACGGGTCCATCTTCTTTTTGCCCTTATCGACGACTCCTTCCTTGATGATCTTGACCGCCGCGTCATCCTTCAGTTCTTCCTGAACCTTGGCATCAGTATAATCCTTGGCCCCGCTCTGACGGCCCATCTTGGTCTGGCCTTTGCCGTCCGCGCCGTGGCATTTCTGGCAATTCTTTTCCCAATTCTCCTTCACGTCCGCGGCCAGGCACGCGCCCGTGAGCGCCGCGAACAGACCCATAGTTAACCACAGTTTCTTCATAAGTTTCAAAAGCTTCTCTTGCGATGGAATTGAGCCGCCCCGGCCTGCGTTTGGCAAGTCCTTTTGGCGCCGCCGCGGCCCGTTCCGCCTCAGAACCGGTACTGCAGGCTCGAGTAAACCAAATGGGCGTCGTAGTTGTTGAAGCCGCCAGAGGTACCGTCGCGGTTCCGGAAGAAGCCGTATTTGAGCGACATGCGCACGGCCCGGCTGATTTGCCGGCTGATCGTGGCCGTGATGCCACTCTCTTCGGCATCGGCCCCGTACGGCATCCCGAACGCGGCATTGTTCACGTAGTCGTTCGCCCGATAGTAGAAGTACTGCGCCTGGAAGTCGGTTTTTTCGTTTAAGGCGTAACCGACCGCGCAACTGGCATTCCAGTAATTATTCTTGGCGTTCAGGACTAAGTTCGTCGCGCCGAGCTGCGTCGAGGCAGGCGTATCCGTGCCATCGAGCGCGTAGCTGGCGCTGGCCTGAACGTAAAGCCGGGAAAGGGGCGTCCAGCTCAAGCTCTCACTGATGATATGACTGTGAATCTTCGCGCTTTGTTGATCGCTCAGGTACTGCCCCTGCGTGTCGATCGTCGAAAGTTGGAAGTCATACCGCGTGATCGACGTTAGGGTCCCGCAAGGCCGCCAGGTGGCGCGGATGTTCATATCATCCGTCCGGAAACTTTGGTCGGTCAAGTAGGCCGGATAGCGATCGCCGCTGGTCGGCAGGTTCGAGGTCGAATCCTGGCTGCTCGAATAATCGTAGTTGTGGTCCTTGTGGTAGTATTGCGCGCCGAAATTAAGCCGGCTCAACGGATACCAGTTCGCGCCGATGGTGTACTTCTGGTCGAAGCGGTTCCAATCGGTGTCGCGAAACAAGCCCAACGTGTTCGTCAGCACCGCCAACTCGTCTTCCATCTGGTTGCCGTCGGTCTCGGACCACTCGCCGCGGGTATAAATTGACCAGTTCTTAAAGCCCGTGTAGCGCGCTTCCAGACTCTGCGAAACCTCGGTGTAGCCGTCTTCCGAGGAATTCGAGGTGAAGACCTGCGAGGTGGCCAGCGCCGGCGCCGAGCCGACGCTCGTATCGAGGAAGTTAGCCACTCCGTGGAGAGTCTCCTTCTCGACTCGCAAAGAAGGGACGACCGTCAGGTATTCCCAAGGCGAATACATCAAATTCAAATTGCCGACATATTGCTTCATCTGCGCGCCGCCCGAGAGTCCGACGAAACCTTCGTCGCGCGTTTGCCGCCGCGCAAACGTCGGGTCATAAATCGGATCGTAGCTCGAGCCATAAATCCGGCTGCCTGAGATATCGGTATCCAGCGAAGTGGCGGAGCCGCCCAGCGTCAGCGTGAGGTTGTCCTTCAGGCGCGATTCCGTGAACGCGTGGACGTTGAACATGTTCTCTTTCAACCCGTCGGTCTGCACCACATCGCGGTCAACGCTTTCACCGGGCCGCCGCTGAATGTCGCGCGAATCCAGATTGTCAATGATCTCGTACCGCACGCCCAAGCCAATGTCGGTATTCCCGATGGTGTGCTTGGCGTCGCCCTCAAAACTGTCGCGTTTCTCGTCCAGCGACAGGAATGTGGGCACGATATTGCGCGTACCGAGGCCGCCGGTGAGGTTCGAATCACCCCACTCGGTGGAATCTTTCATGCCGCTGCGAAACTCGTGCGAATAACGGAAGGTGAGTTCCGGCACATCCGGCAAACGGAGGCCCGCCTCGACCCACGCCTGCCCTCGATCCACGTGCAGATCGTTATCGTAAATGGAAATGAACTTGCTATTCGGCGGGAAGAATCCGGCGTTGCCATCGTAGTAGGTCCGAAACTCGTTGTAACCCGCGCTGATGTACCCTTTATCCGGCTCCGAGAGCTTGAGCCGGACGTCGTAGTCGTGATTGTCGAAGATGCCGTGGCCGTCGATTTCGAACGTGCCCTTCTTGCCGACGTTCTGTTCGTAATGGAATTCTTCAATCCCACCGAACGGCCCCTTGGGCAGGCCGCTGCGCTGTTGGGCGGCCGCTTTGTCCCCGTCGATGAACGTGCTGCCGACGCCGAGGGTGATCGAGTTGACCAGTTCGTTGGTGGAGCTTTCGCTCAACTCCGGCGCCTTGGCGGGCTTGGCGTCGGGCTTCTCTTGCGCCACCAGGGGCAGCGTTGACCCGGCCAGCGCCAGGCCGGCCACCAAACCATTCACCGTGGCGCGGCGCCGCGGCGCCGCTATCATCCTCTTTTTCATGGGCGTTGCCTTTCGCTAATTCAAGTTTCAATTAGAACCGCATCGATGAACCGATCTGCGAACCGTGAACGGCTTCGTGGCAGCCGGCGGACCAGCAGGTGCCGCGGCTCAGGAACGACGTGTGATTCTGGCCGCCGATCAGGATCACTCCAGGAGTGACCTGTTGTTGGAAGTGGCACTTGAGGCAGAGACTTTGATTGCGCGCGACCAGCATTTTCTGGTTCACCGAGCCGTGCGGCTCATGGCAAGTCCAGCACCCCTCGCGCAAGGCCTCGTGCTCGAAGACGAAGGGTCCGAACTGCGCCGTATGGCACTTGCGACAGGTCTCGTTCTCGGAAAGCAGCTCGGTGCCGCCGCCCTTTATTGCCGAGCCGCTATGCGGATTATGGCAATCCCCGCAGCTCACTTTGCCCTCCAGCACCGGGTGATGGTGCGGCAGGCTGAACTGCCCCTGTTTATCAAGATGACATTGAAAACATGCGTCCGGCGACTTCCGCGGATTGACGATCGTGTGACGCGCGCCGCCCGATTGGTTATGAATGCTCCCCGGCCCGTGGCACGACTCGCAGCCGATGTTTTTGGCGTTGTCCCCGGGCGCCTGTAATTTGGCATGCGTCGCCGACTTGAAGCCGCGCACAATATCGGCATGGCATTCTTCGCACGTTTTTGACCCGACGAAGAGCGCGCCCGGAACGGCCGGCGGCGCCATGACCGTGCGCTGCAACGTGCCGCACGAGATTAGCGCCAGCGCCAGTCCAGATACCGAGCCGATCAACAATGCCCTCCGTGGCCAGGTCTGAAACCAGCGCGCCAACGGCGCAGTAATCCGATTCATAATAACTCCTTTCATGGGGTCCAGTTGGGTTTTCCGGAGGATACGAACGACGGTTTTGAGGAGCAAGGGAATCCGCTCAATACTTCAACGCTCAAACCAGATTCCACACCTGTTGTCCCGCCCGGGTCTGCCGTCTCTGGCTTGGTTCGCATTGCCTAACTTTCTGCTGCTTCTATTTCCCGACGTTCCATCGCGCCCGCGGCGCCATCCCGTCCGGCGAGTTTGGGTTCATCGCGGCGGCTCAAGTCTCAAGCGCTTGAGTTTCTTGGGGTAATTAATAGCCGCTCTCACCCGGGTCCGCTAACCGGATTTTGCCAAATCTTCGCGCTTTGTTGTCGGGACAGCGTCCCGGGACGACAAGCGGCTCCATCGCGCGGTCGCCGCCCGGCCAACGCCCACTGCGTCGGAGCGGGTCGATGAACCGCATCATGACCCAATTAATTTGAGCTGTTCGGCGACCGGGCTTAACCGCCCTCCCCGGCGGACCCCGTTTCGTAAGCGGTATCTGCGGTGAGCCTGGCAAGATTGGTGTGATCCTCAGCAACTGAAGTTAAGACGCCCTTCGTTTGCTCGGGCATCTTACACCTATCGATATGAAACGATTGCCCGCTCCAAAAAGCCACGCCACTCTCGCGGTGGATCGGACGGTGCGCCTCCGGCCCGCG
The DNA here is from genome assembly GCA_964522665.1 of uncultured Verrucomicrobiota bacterium. Classification (GTDB taxonomy): domain Bacteria; phylum Verrucomicrobiota; class Verrucomicrobiia; order Limisphaerales; family CAZFVY01; genus CAZFVY01. The sequence goes on from CAZFVY010000154.1 coordinate 6,491, forward strand.
GGGCCGGCGCCAATCCCTTCGGCGGCGCATGCGTTCCTCCGGGCCATGGACCTGCGGCCCGCCGTCGAGCGGACCGCGCGGGCGTCCGGCGCTGAAATCCGCGCTTGCCCCGCGTTCGCGCCCCACGATAGGATCGTCGCTCATGCCCCGGACATTTTCGGCTCCCTTGGGCGGCCCGGCCGCGAAGCCTTTTTTGAAATGGACTGACCAAGAACACCCAAATAGAAAGCCAGCTTATGCCCTCCACCTACACCATTGAGTACAGCGCCCTGTTTCGCAAACACTCCCACACCACCCACTTTACGACCGACGACCCGGTCGCGGCCGAAGAATTTGTCGAGGAATTGCTCGAGCGCGGCTTCGCGATTCGCGCGATCAAACATGACGGCCAGGATTTGCCGCCCCGGCAGTTCGACCGCGTGATCCGCACCGCCGCCGAACTGCTCGCCTCCCAGCGCATCTGCGCCAGCCTCGGCATCAAGGCGGATGAGGAGCAGAATCGTTTCGGATTCAGCGCCGCCTTTCGCCGCACCGTCGCCTCCGGCCACGCGCTCTCGCCGCGATCGGACTTGAGCGCCCTTCAGACCGCGCGCAAGGGGAGCAAGGACGACGCCGCCGCGACCAAGGCGATGGCCACCGCGATCGCCGAGCATCCCTTCCTGCGCGGGCTTAAGCCCGAACACCTCCGGTTCCTGGCGGACAGCGCCATGTATATGCGCTATGAGCCGGGCGACATCATCTTTCACGAGTCCGAGCCGGCCAACCGCTTCTACCTGATCGAACAAGGCCACGTCTCGCTCGAGTTCGACCGCCAGGATGAACCGCCCGCCCCGATCCAAATCATCGGCCCCGGCGACGTCCTCGGCTGGTCCTGGCTCTTCCCGCCGTACCATTGGCATTTCGACGCCCGCGCGCTCGAACCGGTCACGGCGATCTTCTTCTATGGCACCCGGCTCCGCGAACAATGCGAGATGGACCATCTGCTGGGTTACGAGTTGATGAAGCGCGTCGCCCAGGTGCTCATCAATCGCCTACAAGCCACCCGCAAGGAATTGCTCAAGGCGATCCGCTAACGCCCACACTTGCGGAGTGATCCGCAATTCAATCCCCGGCGTTTCGTCCCTGGCGGCCGGCGGCCCACGCGAGTGGGGCCGCCGGCCTCACTGTTTTTAGCCTTGGCCTCACTCAGACGCGGGACCGCCCGCTTCGGCCGCCCACCCGGGCGTCGCGCCACGGGCGCGACGCCCCGGTTTTCGTTCGCGAGGGCAAAATCGGGGCAATGCTTCGCAACCTGAGGAAAGACGGCCCGGGCGCGGCGGTCCAGATTGAGGGTGTGATATGAAACGAGTGATCGACACCACCGAAGTCCTGGGAACCGTGGAAGCCCGGCCCGGGACGTGCGAAGTCTGCGCCTCCGCCGATGCCAGCTACGATGAACGCGCCAAGCGCCTCGTCGTGCGTTTGGACGCCTTCCTCCGCACGACCGATTTGCGGACCAAGGAAAAACGTGTCCGCGCCGCCTGGTTGCCCAAGCCGGAGACGGTCCGCGAACGCGTGGGGCCCGAAGAGACCGTCGATCTCGCGCGTGAAATATTTCAACGCTGGGCGCGCAAAGTCCGCCAAGCCTTCCCGGCGGTCACCGTTCACCAGTCTGCCTGACGGCGGAAGAAAAGAAGACGTTATGTTACCCAAATACACCATTGAATTCACCACGCAGTTCAAACGCCACGCTCAGCCGAGCCATTATTCCACGGATGATCCGGTGGCCTGCAACGAGTTTGTCGAAGAGCTGCTCGAACGCGGCCTCGCGATCCGCGGCATCAAGCATGAAGGCCTGGAACTGGCTCCGCACGAGTTCGACCGCATCGTCAAGACCGCTGCGGGGCTGATGGCCTCCAAACGCATCTGCGCCGCCCTCGGCATCAAGCCGGAGGAGGAGCGCTTTCGCTTCGGCTTTGCCGCCTGAGCGTATTCTCGCCCGTTATCGGCGGACGCGCGCCTTGATTCGCGCGGTCCGCCCGCCCCCCCGGGACGCCTCGCGCGGACCCTAAGGGAATTGCCTATCCCCCTCGGCAAAACCCACCCATTCGAATTCGGGCCGACCCCCAATTCTCAGCCGCCCCGAGTCATCGTATCTTGCGCTCAACGAAAACAAACGGGTGTGGACCAAATAACAGAAAGATTGAGCAATGAACGCCAACGGACACTTAATTGAATCGCTGACGCAGGCGGAACCGTACCAGAGCTACGAGCGGGCGTACGCGGAACTGACCGGCCTGCCGATCACGCTGCGGCCGGTCGAGACCTGGCAATTGCCGCTGCACGGCAAACGCAAGGAGAACGCCTTCTGCGCCCTGATGGCCGGCCAAAGCCGGACCTGCGCCGCCTGTTTGCAAATGCAGGAAAAGCTCGCCCACGAGGCCCACGACGCGCCCGCCACCATCACCTGCGCCTACGGCCTGTGCGAATCGGCCGTCCCCGTCAAACTCGGCGATCAGACCATCGGCCTCTTGCAGACCGGCCAGGTCTTGCGCCAGCGGCCGACCGACGCCGGTTTCGACCGCGCCGCCGAGCAGGCCCGCCAGCTCGGGACGGAACTCGACCCCGCCAAAGCTAAGTTAGCCTATTTTCAAACGCCGGTCGTTTCGCAAAAACGCCTCGACTCCGCGATCAAGCTCCTGACCGTCTTCGCCGATCATCTCTCCCTGAAAAGCAACCAAATCGTCGTGCAACAATCCAACTCCGAACCGCCGGTCATCACTCGCGCCAAGCGTTACATCGAAGAACATCACACCGACGACCTCTCGCTGGGCGAGGTCGCCAAATCGGTCAACACCAGCCTCTACTACTTTTGCAAGTTGTTCCGCAAGGTCACCGGGGTCAATTTCACCGAGTTCGTCTCCCGCACCCGCGTCGAAAAGGCCAAGAATCTGCTGCTCAACCCCAATCTGCGCGTCAGCGAGGTCGCTTTCGAGGTCGGCTTCCAATCACTCACCCACTTCAATCGGGTGTTCAAGAAGATTGTCGGCCAATCACCCACCAACTTCCGCGGGCGCCTGCCTTCCGCGTGAGAGCTCCTCGCCCACTGCCCGCGCGCAAACCGGCGCGCCGGAAAGGCATCGTCCGGGCGGCTTCCCGACCGCCGGCGCCTCAGGCTCGCCACGCCAAGAACGGCCAAGCGAAACTCCGCGCCGCGGCCAGCCGCCGAGCGGTTCCGGGGCGCCGGCGGCCCGGCCGCCTTGAGGACCTCAAAGCCGCCCTGGACGCGCATTCGATCGTAGCCGTGACCGACAAGCGCGGACGCATTACCTACGCCAACGATAAGTTTTGCGAGATTTCCAAATACTCCCGCGCGGAACTGCTCGGTCAGGATCATCGGCTCATCAATTCGGGCCACCATCCCAAGTCGTTTTTCAAGGAACTTTGGGCCACGATCAGCGCCGGCCGGGTCTGGCAAGGCCAGCTTCGCAATCGGGCGAAGGACGGAAGTTTTTACTGGGTGGATACTACCATTTTTCCCCTCCTCGATCGCGCGGGCAAACCGGAACAGTACATCGCGATCCGCACCGACGTGACCGAGCGCAAACGCGATGAGGAACGCCTCGTGGAACTAACCCGGGAACTGGCGGAGAAGAACCAGGAACTCGAGGCGCTCTTCTACATCGCTTCCCACGACCTGCGTTCCCCGCTGATCAATATCCAAGGCTTTACCCGGGAATTGGCGCGCGCCTGCGCGCGGCTGGCCGCCGGCCGCCCGGAGGACGCGAGCGCGGTCGAATTCCAAACGGAGTCAAACGCCTCGCTGACGGTCGATATCCCCGAAGCCGTCCGCTACATTCTTGCGGGAGTCACCAAGATCGACACGGTTCTTTCCGGGTTGCTCCGGTTTTCACGGCTGGGCCGCGCCGCGTTGCGACTGGAATCGCTCGACCTCAACGCCCTCGTCGGCGGCATCGCCGCGGCGATGGAGTTCCAGATCAAGCAGGCGCGCGCTACGATTCACATCGGACGCCTGCCCCGCTGCCTCGGAGACGCCGCCCAGCTCAATCAAGTCTTTTCCAACCTGCTCGATAACGCTCTCAAATACCTCGACCCATCCCGTCCCGGCGTCATCCGCGTCACCGGTCACGTCGAAGACGAGCGCGCGGTTTATCAGGTCGAGGATAACGGCATCGGCATCCCCACCGAGCATCACGCCCGGGTGTTCGAAATCTTCTGCCGCCTCAATCCCAACGAGACGCCCGGCGAAGGCCTCGGGTTGGCGATCGCCCAGCGAATTCTGAAGCGCCACAACGGCAAAATATCCGTCGCCTCGAGCGCCGGCCAGGGCAGCAAATTCTGCGTCACGCTGCCGCTGGCGCCGGGCTAAGCCGAACCAGGCCCGCGGCGCGGGATGCGCCGCCGCCACCGGTCTTCGCGGAGGATCAAAAGCGACGGCGAGCAAGCCCTGGATTCAGTCATTTTTCAGGCATTTAATTGTT
>CAZFVY010000155.1:0-10960 GCA_964522665.1 uncultured Verrucomicrobiota bacterium
AAACAGGCCGTCAACAGGCGTTTGTTTCTTGAGGTTACTTTCCGGTCACACACCCGTTCGCCTCTGTGCGGCTTCTCGCGGCTCGACAGGGGGGAGCGCCGCGCTTAGGCTTTTGGGTGATGAAACCAAAGGGTCTGCCGCAGGCGCCGTCCGATGCCGCTCTGGCGCGCTGGGGAAAGCGGCTGGCTCGGCGGGTCCAGGATATCGCGCGGAAGCACCCGGAGGCGGACCCCGAAACGATCCGATTGACGTTGATCGCCCTTGAACTCCCGCCAGAAGAACGACTGCAGAGGAGCCTGCGACGTGGCCGAGGTTTTGCCGCTTTCCGACGCTGAGCTGCGCCTGCTGAAATCGTTGCTCGACCATCGAGTACGATTTCTGATCGTAGGACTCTCGGCCGCCGCGCTGCAAGGCGCGCCGGTCGTTACCGAGGACATTGACTTATGGTTCGAGAATCTCGGCGACCCCGCGCTGTCCGTCGCGTTAAAAAAGGTTGGCGCTGGCTATGTCCCGCCTTTTGGGCTAAACCCACCGATGCTTGCCGGAGCCGGCAGCCAACCATTTGACGTCGTTATTCGGATGGACGGCCTAAAGGATTTTCCGCAGGAGTACGCCAGGGCCCGCGTAATTCGCGTGGCCGGTTTGCGCTTGAAGATTCTGACGTTGGAACGAGTTCTCGCGAGCAAGGAAGCCGCGAATCGGCCCAAAGACAAGCTTGTCCTCCAAGTCTTGCGGGACTCTTTGCTTGGGAGCGGCACGAACAAAAGGAAGCGCCCGCGGATGGCGAAATCGGATCCCCGCTCCAAGCGAACGCGGATTTATTGAACCAGCGGCTCGGTCGCCGGCAGGACATCGAAGCGGACCAGGAATTCCTCGGGGAAACCCTTCGGCGGCGGGCGCGGCATCGTCTTGGTGACGGCGATGGCCTTGGCGACGGAATCGTCCCAGCGTTTATCGCCGGAGGTTTTCTTCCAATCGTATTTTAGAATCCTGCCATTCGGGTCGAGGTGGAGGTTGATCTCCGCCACAAACGTATCGTCTTCAATGTTCGGCGGGCGCTCCCAATTCGAGCGAAGGGCGAACTCGACCTGCCCCTTGTAATAAATGACGGGCGCGTTCGTGCTGCTCTCGACCACTTTGGCGCCATCCGAAAAATCAAACGACGGCAGGGCCGCCGGGGGCGGCGCGACGGCAGGGGCGGCGGCGGGCGGCGCGGCGCCCGAGGATGGGGGTGGCGCAACGGCGACCGCGGCCGGCGGCGGCGTCAGTTTCGGCAACTCCTCCTGCTTGATCGGTTCAACCTTGGGTTCCTCTTTTTTCGGCTCTGGCTTCTTATCCTTCGGCGCCAGCACGACGTCAAAGGCTTTGAGCAACGGGTCGAGCTTCCCGGTTTTCGCCGCCCAGACGAAAAGGACGACGATGGCGACGCCGTGCAGCACGGCCGCGATGACGAGGGCGGTGGGGTCCTTCCGTTTCTTGCGCATAGGACGAGCGGCGAATTGGGCTGGTTATTTGGGCGCGTCGGTGGCCATGCCGACTTTGGTCACGTTGGCTTGTTGCAAGATGTCCAGCACATTGATGACGTTCTGATATTGGACGCCGGAATCGCCACGGACGACGACGTTGAGGTCAGGATCAGCGGTGCGCAACTCGGTCATCACCTGCTGCATTCCGGGGAGATCGACCTTCTGTTTGTTCACGTAGTACTCGCCCGCCTTCGTTACCGTGATGTAATTGATCTTGGGCGGCTGATCTTTCGGCCGGGCGTTGGCGGTGGGCAGGTTGATCTCGAGGTCGTTGGCCGCCGGCGTCGTGGTGATAATGAAAATAACCAGCAGCACGAACGCCAGATCGAGCAATGGCGTGATGTTCAACTCGCTGAGCGAACTGTGGTGGGATTTGGAGTATTTTTTCACGCGCGCCTCCGTGAGTTAGGCCAGGACCGAGTCCGGCTCCGACTCCGAGCTGGCCTTATCGGCGACTCGGTTGGCCCTGATCGCGGCGGCGATTTCATCGGCGAGGGCGCGATTATCGACGCTTCCGTGCTCGATCGCGGTCGCCAGTTCAGAAGTGAAATTATCCAACTCCTGGGTGATGGCGCGGATGGTCGTGACCATGAAGTTGAAGGCGAACATCGCCGGAATGGCGACCAGCAATCCAACAACCGTGGCGATCAACGCGCCGGCGACGCCGGGCGCCATCGCGGTAAGGCTGGCGGTGTGCGCGCGCGCGATACCGGCGAACGTCTCCATGACGCCCCAGACGGTGCCGAGCAGACCAATGAACGGCCCGCCAGCCACGGCGGTCGAGAGCACGATCATCCCCTTTTCGAGACTGAGAGCTTCGGCGCTGACCGTGCGTTCCAAAGCGACCCGCACCGAGTCAAACGAGGCCGAGCTGATCCTGGTCTTGCCTTTCACCATGATCGGGTTGTGCTCGATTTGATAGGCCAGCTCGTGCGCCCCGGCGTAATAAACCTCATAGGCTGGCGCGCCCTCAAATTCTTCCTTCTTCGCGAAGATTTCCAGCGGGTCGCGGGACGCGCGATAGCGGGCGAAGAATTTTTTGGCGACGGACCGCGCGCGGGTCAACTGGCGCACCTTGCTGATGATGACGGTCCAGCTAAAGAGCGACACCACGGTGAGAATTCCGATGGTGACTTTGCCTTCGGTGGTCGCCTGTCGGAAGGCGAACTCAAGGGCCGCGCCGAACATCGGGGTGAAGGGATGAATGGTCATAGATATTCCAGGGTTCGGTTAGTTGTGCAGAATTACAGTGACGCGCCCGGTCGATTTGGCCAGGACGGGGCCGCGCTTTTTCTTTTTATCGTCGTCGTCGCTGGCTTGCGCGATTTGCGCGGTGGCTTCGGCCACCGTCTCTTTGGGCTGCTCGTTCTTGCTGGTGCCGCTGGCGGCGGCGACCTGGGGAACGCCGACGCTGGCGCTGCTGGCGTCGCCGCTGGTTTTAACGCTTTGGGAGATCAGGTTCGCGGAGATCGAGTCGCCGCTCACGTTGACCGCCGTGCCACCGACGATCGAGCCGGAGACCGTGCCGCCCGCGCTGATGCTGACACCGCCCTGCGCGAGCACGGTGACGCTGACGCTTTGCTGCGAGACGATGTTAATATTCGCGCGCGCGACCACGAGCCCGATGATGTCCTTGCCCGCGGTCAACGATACGTTCCCGCCGATCACGCCGGAATTACTGGCATCAATGATGCCTTGCGCGGTGAGGTTGATGCTGCCGAGCGCGGGGTCGCTGCCGTTGAAAGGCAATTGAATGATCCCGCCGCTGTTGGCCAGGATGTCCTTGGCCGCCGTCACCTGAATATCGCCGACGTGCGCCGGGGAATTCGGGAGCGCGGTGGCCAAGATTCCGCTGCCGGGAATCGTCACCGACTCATGCGTGACGGCGCCGGTAACTGGATCGACGCCGACGCGATTGATCACGACGAAGCCAAGTCCACCCGCGCCGGCGTTGACGCTGCCGCCGGTCGAGTCCACCGACACGTTGCCGCCATCGTAGGCCGCGATGCGCGAGCCGTTGACGTTGATATCGCCCACGGCGGTGACGCTCACGTTGCCCGCGTTGACGGTGTAAATCCCCTTCGGCGTGTCGTCGCTCGTGTATTGAACCTGGGAGCCGACGTCCAACGTGCCGCCGGTCGTCACGTGGATCGAACCGCCGCTGAAGGAGGCAATTTGGGATGACGTCAGGCTCAAATTGTCGGCGAGCGTGACCGAGACGTCCGCGCCGGCCGTTGAAATCTGAGCGACGGCGGGGTTCAGCCCTGGCCCAACCGAGCGGATGCCGGCGGTGATGCCGAGGTCCATGTTCCGCGCCGAGACATTGAACTTACCGGGTCCACCCACTTGCAGCCCGGCGTAAGCGGAGCCGGACGACGGGATGTCCTGGCTATTCGCGTAGAGCGCTTGAATCGCGGCGGCGTCGGTGGTGAAGACGGCGGGCGCCAGGACCGGATTGCCGCTGTTATCGTAGATCGGATTGCCGTTGTTATCGAAGGTGCGCACGAACGGGTGGAGCAGAAAATCACGCTCCGCCGTGGTCATCTTGCCCTGGAAGCCGAGCAGGCCGGTCGCCGGGTCGTAGGTCAGGCGCGAGGCAATATCCGGATTGTTGCTGATCAACGGATCGAGGACGGCGAAATCGGGGGCACTGGTGAGCGGTTCAAAAGTTCGATTGAGGCGGCTTCGAAAATCGCCACCGATGGTGACCGAGGTCACGTCACTGGCGGCAAGATTCTGTCCCTCGAACCCGAAATTCAAGGTGCTGCCGCCGATCGTTACCGAGGCCGTCATCGGCACGCGCAGGAAGAAATTATCGACGTCGCCGCTGATGTTCAGTTGGACGGGCGCTTGCGCCTGGCCCAAGTGCAGCGGCGTCGCGGCGTGGTCGGTGTCAAAGTTTTGATAGTTGGCCGAGCCGCTGTCGGACATGACCAACTCGTAGAAGCCGCCCGCGGCGCTGCGCAACGAGCCACCGCCGGTGGTCGTCATTTCGAGGCTGCCCTTCGCGGACGGGTAGAGGATCACGTCATTTCCCATGACGATGCCGCCCGGGCCGGCGGTGACGCTGAGCTGGGGCGGGTAGATCGGCGGCATGCTTTGGTTGCCCGAGGTCCGCGCGAGGTTCGAGCCGAGCAATTGCACGGAGTTTCCCGCGGTCAGCGAGACCGAGGCGTCGGGGGCGTAATCGAATTGATAGGGAATCCGCGCGCCGGTCGTGACGCGCGTGCTATTGAACGTGCCATTGGGATTCCGCACTTCGTTTAAGTAAAGATCGCGCGCCGCGGAAACGTTCCAACTCCCGGCGATCAAGCTCAAGGTGACCGGGCTGGAACCCGAGCCGACGTCAGTCCCAGCCTGCAACGCGCCGACGCCGTTGCGGACGAGAAAATTGCCCAAAATGCGCCCGTCCGCGTGCAAAGTGACGTCGCCCGGCGCCGCGCCGTAAGCGCCGATGGTCGGCAGAAAGCTCAAGATGTCCCCGCCCGCGGAAATCGACACGTTGCCGCCGGCGCCCGTGGCGATCCCGCCCAAGCCCGCCGTGCTGATCACGTAACCAATGCGCGAGAATTGAAAACCGTCCGTCTTGGTCCCCGCGTTGACGTCGCCGCCTAGAGTCGTGACGTCGATGTTTCCGCCGGCGTCGGTGCGGACATATCCGCCGCCGACGCGCACTTCGGCGCCCGCGACCAGTTTGATGTTCCCTTCCGCCGTTTCCAGCGCGCCGTTCCCGTTGGGCGCCACGCCGTTGACGTCGGCCGGGCCGCCGTTGAAATAGATTCCGCCCACGCCCGAAACCACGGAAGTTGGCGACTTAAAGTCGGCGCCCGCGATCAAAGTCACCGACCAGCCGGCTCCGGCGACCAGGCTGGAGCTGTCGCCGAAAAGAATATTGCGGCCCGCCTGTAAGGTCAGTTGGCTGCCAGGGGCAGAGATTCCCGTGCTGGCGTTCAGGTTCCACGCCGTGAAACTGGCCAGCGAGATATCGCGCGTGGCTTGCAGTAGTATCTGCGAAAAACCGGTGAACGCGGAATTGACGTTTAAATTCAAGGTATCACCCGGATCGCCGGCGTTGACGACGCCAGTTCCCGCCGAGTCGGAACCGTCCCGGGAGAGAATGATGTCGGTCGGATCAATCGCGAGAGTACCGCCAGTCCAACCAGTTTGCGCCGTGCCGTCGATGCGAGAGTTCAACGCGCCCATGCGCGGGGCGCTGACTTCGACGTGACCGCCGTTGCCACCCTGGGCGCCACCGCTGACGTCGATGGTCGAGGTGGTGGCGTCGCTAAAGGCGTTCTCGGATTTGACGGTGACTTGGCCGCCGCCGCTGACCACGGCGTCGTCGCCGCGCGCCACCAGGGTCGAATTTGGTCCGAGGTTAACGCTTTCGGACGCGACCAATTCGATCACGCCGTCGCGTTCGCGGATGGAATTGGCCTGGATCAGGCCGTTTTGATTAACGACATTGGCGTGAAGGGCAATCGTGCCGGCGTCGGCGACCAGTTTGCCGGTGTTATCGACTGAGCCTTCGGGGAGCGTGACTTGCGCGCTGAGGCCGCGGCCATCGGGGCGGTCGGAAAGGATGACCTGCTTTCCGGCGTACAGCCCGATGGTGCCATCCGGGGCCATCATGATGCCGTGGTTCTCAATTTTTTCCGCGATTAGGAACGCGCTTCCGCCGGACTTAACGCTGATCTGGCCATAGTTAATGATGCTGGCCATGGGCGGCATTCCGCTGAACTGCCAGGGACCACCGCCGCCCAGGTCGGCGGGCGCGGAGGTCGCGGTAGTGGCGACGAAACTGGCGGCGCGAATCACCGAGCCGGGACCGAAATAAAAGCCGGAAGAATTGGCCAATACGACGACGCCGTTGGCGCTCAGTTGGCCGAAGATACGCGAGGGCTGCGGATCGTTGATCCGATTCCAGACCACGGAGGCGGCCGACGGCTGCGCAAAGGTGGTCGATTCCCCGGCGGCGATGTTAAAACTCTTCCAATCGAGCACGGCGCCATTTGAGACTTGCAGCGTCAGATTGCCGCCGCGCCCCGCGGTCGCCGAGGCGCTCCCCGCGGCGACGCTCATCCCTTGCGGATCGGCCAGCAGCCGGCCGCCGCCGAGCGCGGAAACCAGGCCCAGCGACACGGCGCGCCAGCGGCGACCGAACATGGGAAACGATCGGGTGCGTCCGGGCCGAACCGCCTGAGATGTCGATTTCAACCGCATGACTCTATCCGCGGGCATCAACCCCGCAAAGTGAAGGTGCGTTACGACTCGGTGACATACAGGTTACGGTCGCGTGAACTCAAAATTGACCGGCGATTCCGAAATAAATTCTCATGGCGCCGGCCGGGGTCTTGGGAGTGTCGAGCAACGACCAGGCGATGGTGCAGCGCAAGTCCACATAAGGTCCGATGGACGCCGTGACCGCGGCGCCAGTGCCCCACATATTGATATGGTCGCCGGGGCCGGGATGATTCAGCAGATAGATCGTCCCGTAATCGGTGAAGATCGACCCACGCATCCGCATGGGCTGCGTGCCATCGACCAAGCCGACCTCGATCGACGGCGTGTGCGGCTCAACGATCACCCGCCAGCCGCTGTCGCCGTATTCTTCGCCGTCGCGATAGCCGCGCACCCCGGGCGTCCCGCCGAGGGCGAACTGCTCGTTGCTGATCAGCGGCTGGTTGGCCCACTGGCCTTCCGCGCGAATCAACACGGGCCATTCGCCATCGTATTGAAACTCCCGGGAGAGCGAGCCGTTGAAGATGTAAAACGTCCCGGACGCCGCGGGGCCACCGAGCCGCGCGAAGTCCTGGCGGTCAGAGAAGACCCCCGCGAAATTCGCGCTTTCGTTCAGACTGAGTGAGGTGCTGCCGAGCGGGTCCGGCCGCGAGCCATCCCAGTGCACGCTCAACGGCAGGTAGGTAACAGAAGCATAGGTCGCAGGTTGCGCGAAAAACGTGGAGCTTTCGATCACCGTCGGCTGATTGTTGTTCGTGACGACCGTGGTCGAGAAAAAGGTATTGGTATTGAAGCTGGCCAGCCGGAAGAATTTGTAATCGAAGCCGGCGGAAAGCGACGAACGAACTCCCGCGACGGTCTTGAGTGGATAAAGGTATCGCGCGCCCAAACCGTCACTCCAGGTGAAGTCCTCCCCGCTCGGCTGTGATTGGATGGTGACCAGGGGCGTGCTGGCGGCGGTGGTCAGGGGACCACGCTGGATGCCGGTGTCCGAGGTTGAGCGGTTGACGAACACCGTAAGTTCCGGCTGGCCAGTGGCGGGCGGCAGCCGGAATTTTTTGGTGACTTCGTCATACCCAAACTCACCGCGCTCGAACGCGGCGTCCTCCTTGCGGGCTTGGCCGCTGGAAAACGGCAGCCGATAGAACGCGCTATAATTTGCGATCAGGAAGTGGTCGTAAAAGCGGCCCGGCAACGCGTTGACGCTCTTGAACTCCTCCGGCGAGAAGCCGTACTGCACGCCGATCTGGTGCTGCTCCTGCCAAAGATTATTATACTGGGCGGAGAGATTCATCCGCAACGGCGGCGTGCCCGGGGTCGATTGATTATTCAACTCGAACCGCCCATGGAACGGCAGGCGATCCTTCACTTTGAGCGTCAGCGCCGTCGTGCCCGCCTCGGGGCCGGGGCCGATCAAGGGATAAATCTGGCGGTCCGAATTGGCGTTCGCGCGGTCGAGTTCCTCCTGGAACACCTGGCTGTTGAGCACCATGTTCGTGCGCAGGTAGGGCAGGCTGTTCAGCACGTTGTTCGAGCTGAAATGCCGATTGCCGACGACGTTGATCTCCGCGAGCCGGCCCTGGACCACCTTGACCTTGACGATCCCGTTGGTGAGTTGCTGCCGCGGCAGGGTGACCGCGATGGTGGCGTAGCCGCGTCCGCGATAGGCCAGTTGCAATTCCGCCAGACCTTCGCGAATTTGGTCGAAGGTCAGCGCCGGGCCGACGTGGGTGACCAGGATTCTGTCCACGATGTCCCGCGGCAAGACGGTGTTTCCTTCGACCAGATAGCCGCGGACTTCGATCGTGGGGGCGTTTGTGCCGGCTGGTTTGGAAGCCGGGGCGGAGGTGGACGGAGCGGATCGCAGCGTTTGGGCAACGCCGTGAAGCCCGAGGAGGCCCGCGATTAAAACAAGCGTCGTCGTGAGGCGGAGCGCGCGGCGCGCGGGTTTTTGGCGGCTTTTCGCGCGCCACTCGGAAGGCGTCATGCCGAACTGTCGCTTGAACTTTTCGTTGAAGAGCCGCAAGTGGCCGAAACCGCTTTCGAGGGCCACGTCGATCACCTTGGCGTTGGTCTCGCGGAGCAGCGTCTGGGCCTGCTGCAGACGCAGCTCGATCTGCCGGGCGCGGACGGACCGGCCGAAATAATTGCGAAACAGCCGGCTAATGTGGCGTTCACTGCACTCGCAGAGGCGCGCCAGTTCCGCCAGGGATACCTGGCGCAGGCCCGCCTCGGGCATGCGGCTGACCAGCCGCAGAAAACGGGCGGTGCCGCCCGCTTCGTCGGTCTTCGGCAGAGGGCGCGCGGACAACTCTTCGCCGAGGACGCGGGCCGCCACTTCCAGCGCGCGGCAACGTCGAACGAGCGGATGCTCGGCGGCGCCGGCCGCCGCCAACTCGGCGAATTGCCGCGCCTCGGGGGTGTCGGACGCCAGAACCCGGGCGGCCACGCGGCGTGAATCCGCCGCCGCCTTGAGAGAGCGCTGCTCGACCGCGGTCAAGAAGCCGGTCAGCCACTCGGGGAAAACGGCAAAGTATTGCAGGCTTAACTCGCCCAATTGACTGGCGCGGACGTGAACCGCCTCGGCGGGGCTGGCCATCACCACGTCGCCTGGTTTCAATTCCTGGACGCCGGCCTTGAGCAAGCCGTAGCCCACGCCTTCCGTGACCCGCACGAACCACCATCCGCTCGTCGGTACGGACCATTCCCCCCCGGGCCGCAGCGTCAATTCGGAGAGCGAGAGATGTTCTGGTTGAGTCACGACCGGCGGAGAATGGTGAGGCCGTGTGACAATTTAGCGTCAGTTCCGCAACGATTCCGCAAAGAGCGCGGGCGTGAGAGGCGAGGCGTCCGCCAGTGGCACGGCGCATCGAACGGCCCGTCGTCGGGTCTTCGACATTTCACTTCCTGCTCGCTCCCAAGGCCGGCCGCGACTACGTTTAAATGGGCCACGGAATTCCCTCTCGACCGCCAGTTGGCGGGCGGAGACGGCCCCTCCAACCATGCGTGCGCAACCACTGATCGCCCTCGCGCGGGACATCAAGAATAAGCGGGTCCTGGCGGCCAGGCAGGCGGCGCCGCGGCATGAATTCGTGCCGGCGATCTACCGCAGCCTGGCGTACACAGACCAGCCGCTGCCGATCGGCTATGGCCAGACGATTTCGCAGCCGTACATCGTGGCGTTCATGACGGAGAAGCTTGACCCGCAGCCGACTGATCGAGCGCTCGAGATTGGCGCCGGCTCAGGGTACTTGGCGGCGGTCCTTTCCCGTTTGGTGGCCGAGGTTTATGCGATGGAGATCGTCGAACCCCTCGCGCGGCAGGCGCAGGACACGCTCGACCGCCTCGGTTACCACAACGTCAAGATTAGTTGGGCGAACGGTCAACTCGGCTGGCCGGCTGAGGCGCCGTTTGACAAGATCATCATCTCGTGCGCCGCGCCGTCCGTTCCCCAAAGGTTGATCGACCAATTGAAGGAAGGCGGCCGGTTGATCGCGCCGATTGGCTCGTTCAATTCCCAGGAATTATTGGTGGCGCAAAAAATCGACGGCAGGCTGGTTTCTGAAAACCTGATCGCGGTGCGATTTGTTCCGATGACGGGCGATGAAGCGCCCGACGCGGACCCGGTCTGAGAACGGCCAGCGGGGACGCGCAAGCCCGCGATGAACCGGCGAGCGGCGCGCGCGGCGGCTCGGTCGCCTCAGTGTTTGGCGACGTAATTATCGTTCAGCTTGCGCAGACGCCGGGCGAGGTCCCGGGCAATGTTCAGCAACAAGACGCCGTACTGGTCGGGCATCTGCTCTTGGAGGATATAGAAATCGGTCGGACGCAGGGTGAGAAAAGTCGCCTGCGTCACGGCTTGGACGGTCGCGGAACGCGGCACGATCTCGAGGATGCACATCTCCCCGAAAAAATCCCCGGGACCCAGCGTGGCCAACTCGGTTTGGTCTGGCAGGCCAAATTGACGATAGACTCGCAACGAGCCGGCGCAGGTGAGAAAGAAGTGGCTGTTCGATTCCCCCTCGCGCACCACCAGTCCGCCGGGCGGAGCGGAGGCGCTCTCGGAGCGCAGGATCAGCATGTTCAGGGCCGGCTCGCTGAGGTCCGTAAAAAGCGGGACCCGTTTGAACAATTCTTGCACGGTCAAGCCGGTACAACTTTTTCCGGCCTGCAACAAGCCTGAAATGCGTCAC
>CAZFVY010000156.1:0-10889 GCA_964522665.1 uncultured Verrucomicrobiota bacterium
ACGGCCACGCGCGGCGCCGCCGTTTCATTGCGGTAAATGAGCGCCGGTCCGTTCAAGGAGTTGACCACCACGTCCAAATCCCCGTCGTTATCCAGGTCCGCCAGCGCCATGCCGTGACAGACCTGTCGGGAATCGAAGCCCCACTTCGTGCCAGTTTCCTCAAACGTCAGGTCGCCGCGATTGCGAAAAACATAGTTGGGCGTTGCGAGGCGCGGATACTTCAGCAGTTTTAGGCGCGCCTCCTTCCCCGATTGCCCGCCTTGGGCCTTGAGGGCGTTCATCGTGTCCATATCCTGCGTGTCAAAGGCGTGGCCATTCGCGATCAGGAGGTCCTCATAGCCATCAAGGTCCACATCGAGAAAGACCGCGCACCACGTCCAGTCGGACGCCGCCAAGCCGCTGTAGGCGCCGATATCGGCGTAGGTGCCGTCGCCGCGATTGCGCAGGAGCACATTTTGCCGGATTTGAGGACGGTCTTCGATTTCCCCGATGATCGGTGGGATGCGATCGGCGCCATCGATCTGCGACATGACCAGGCGATGGAATCGGCTCAGCATGTCCGCCGTAAAAATATCGTCGTGCCCGTCGCGCGAAATATCCGCGACATCGACGCTCATGGAAAAATTGCTGGTGTGGCGAATCGCGAGACGGTTGGCGGCGCGAAAATGCCCTTTGCCGTCGTTCATCCAAATCCGATCGGGCGTCTGAAAATCGTTGCACACGTAAAGGTCCGGAAAACCGTCCTGGTTCAAGTCACGAAACATGACCGACAATCCTAAATCCCAGGGAGCCTCGGCCAAAGGCCGGCCATCTTCGTCCAGGAAAGTCCCGTCCGTCCAGGAAGCAGGCGTAAAATTGCCTTTGCCATCGTTGAGGTAGAGCACGTGCGGTTCGCCAAGCTCGATCATTTTTCCGTCGTCCGTGATGCGAATTCGCTTGGCCCAACGACCGATGACTTTGGCTTTGCCGTTTTCGATCTTGGTGGCGGGTGTTCCCCCACCCCGCAGGAGCGAGGTTTCGCCGTAATTGGCCACGTAAAGGTCCAGGTCGCCGTCACCGTCGATATCGGCCAACGCGATCGACGTGCTGCCCGTCCGCGTGACTATTCCAGGGGGCAACGGTTGCTCGGTGAAATGGCCATGGCCGTCGTTGATGAAGATCACGTTGGGTCCACCGCACGAAGTCACGATCAGGTCGAGCCAGCCGTCACCATTCACGTCCGCGAAAGTCGCGCCGGTCGAGGCCCGGTTCGCGCAACGGACGCCCGCGGCGTCGGTGACATCCTCGAACTTCCAAGCGCCCAAATTGCGGTAAAGGACATTATGCCCGTTGAGATTGCAGAAATAGATGTCACACAATCCGTCCCCGTCAAAATCACCCAACGCGACGCCGGCGCCGTTGAGGAGATTCTGATTATCCATGGCCTTCTCGTCCGGCAGCGCGTTCGTGAAGGTGATGCCACTCTCGGCGCTGCCTACCAGCGTGAACCCGGTCTTGCCCACCGCCGGAACCGGAAGCTCCGCCACGCGATAGCCCTCGCGCTGCTGCCACGGATAAGCCGCCGATCGTCCCGCGTCGGGGTGAACGAAAACGGCCAAAAGCAGTGTCGCGGCCCCGATCCACGGGAAAGAAGATGGTCGGCTTGAATTCACTATTTTATTGTCGCGATAGCCAAAAATCATTACGTAGCTGACTCCAAATGGCAAGCTGCTGCTCCGATACCGGAAGGGAACCTCGTCAAGCCCGTTCCCGATCGCTCAACGACGACCCGGCAGAAGCCGCGGCGCTCGCTGAGCGCGCCAACCCAAACGACCACCCAAGCGTCTCCCGCCCAACGCAAAACGTCGGCGCCGCGTCCAAGATTGTATCGGTGTTCCTGGGTTTGACTCTGCTCATCATTACGGTCGCGCTCAACGAAGGCTTGGACTCAGCGCAAGCGGGAGACTGGCCGCAGTTTCTCGGTCCGCACGGGAACGGTATTTCCGACGAAACCGGTTTGCTCGACCAGTGGCCAACGAACGGCGTCCCGGTGGTCTGGTCTCGTCCCGTCGGAACCGGTTACAGCGCGCCCTCAACGCGGGGAAATCTGCTGGTATTGCCGCACCGGCAAGGCGACGAGGAGATCGTCGAAGCCTTTGATCCCGCGGATGGAAAGCCACTCTGGCGCTATGCCTACCCAAGCCATTACATCGATCCTTACGGCTACAACAACGGCCCTCGCTGCACTCCGCTGTTGACCGCTGATCGCTGCTATACCTTTGGCGCCGAAGGCCGTTTGGTTTGCCTGGATTCCAAAAGCGGTCAACTCATTTGGTCACGGGACACGGCGAAGGATTGGGAGGTTCCCGAGGCGTTCTTCGGGGTTGGCAGCACTCCCATCCTCGAAGGCAAATACCTTTTGGTCATGGTCGGCGGCCAACCGAATTCGGGCATGGTCGCGTTGGATGCGGCGACCGGAAAAACGGTCTGGGAAAGCGTCGGCCAGAAGAACTGGCAAGGGCAGCCGATGATCGGCTGGGCGGGTGAACGGACCGTGAATTGGCGCACCTGGGACAAACAGGCCAGCTATTCGAGTCCGTTTGCGGCCACCATCAATGGCAAGCGGCAGGTGTTTTGCCTGATGCGTCAAGGGTTGGTTGCCCTGGACCCTGCGACAGGCGAAGTCAATTTCAGCCGGTGGTTCTGTGCGACGGTGAACGAATCAGTCAACGCGTCGCGGCCGGTGGTGGTGGACGATACGGTGTTCATCTCCGCGGCCTACTATCGCGTCGGCTCGGCGCTCTTGAAGGTCAAACCCGACGGACGCGGATTCGATGAGCTCTGGCATGGCACGGCGCTGGAGACTCACTGGACGACGCCAATCTACCACGATGGCTATCTTTACGCGTTCAGCGGGCGCAACGAGCCCGACGCGCGGTTTCGCTGCGTCGAATTCAAAACCGGCAAAGTCATGTGGGATCGCGACGAACGGTGGCAGCCGCATAGCAGCCTTACGCCCAGCGTCTATGGGCGTGGATCAATCACGATGGCGGACGGCAAGCTGATCGTGCTCGGTGAAGGCGGATTGCTGGGCCTGTTCAAACTCAATCCACAACAACCCGAGGAATTGGGGCGATTTCAAGTCCCGCAAATGCATTACCCGTGCTGGGCCGCGCCCGTGTTGTCCAATCGACGACTTTTTCTTCGGTGCGAGGATCGGCTCGTTTGCCTGAACATCGCGAAATGAGCCGGCCGGGCAACTGGCGCATCACCCCTCCCGCATGAAATGCCTCGTTACCGGCGCCGCTGGATTCATCGGCGCCAATTTGGTCCACGAACTCAGCGCGCGCGGACATCACGTGCGGGCTTTACTGCGAAAACAAAGCGACCCGCGCGGCTTGGCGGGCGCGACGTACGAGCGCGTGGACGGCGACGTCACCGACCCGGCCAGTTTAAAGCGGGCCGCGGAGGGCTGTGATTGGTGCTTCCACGTCGCGGCCAGTTATCATCTCTGGCTGCGCGATTACGGCCCGATGTACGCCGCGAACGTCCAGGGCACCGACAATGTGCTCGACGCGGCCGCCGCGGCCGGGTGCTCCCGGATCGTTTACACCAGCACCGTTGGTTGCATCGGCCTGCCCAAACCGGTCCACGGAGAACTCATCCCAACCGACGAATCAACGCCCGTCAGCGGCGCCCAAATGAGCAATCATTACAAGCGCTCAAAATGGGAGGCGGAACAGATCGCGTTGAGGTGGGTAGCCCGCGGCCTGCCGGTCGTCATCGTCAACCCGAGCGCGCCCGTCGGACCCCGAGACGTCAAACCGACGCCCACCGGCCAGGTCATCGTCGATTTTCTGAACCGCAGGATGCCCGGGTATCTGGATACGGGCCTCAACTGGGTCCACGTCCGTGACGTCGCGATTGGGCACGTGTTGGCGGCGGAAAAAGGGGTCATCGGCCAACGTTACATCCTGGGAAACGCCGTGGGCAACTGGACCATGAAAGAGATGTTCGCGACGTTGGCGGAGATCACCGGTGTGCCCGCGCCAACATTCCAGGTTCCTTACGGCATCGCGCTCGCGGCGGCGCACGTCAGCGAAGCGCTCGCCAACGTGACCGGGCGGCCGCCCAAGGCGCCGCTGGCGGGCGTGCGGATGGCCCGCTACAAAATGTTCTTCAACCCGGGCAAAGCGATCCGCGAACTTGGCTTGCCACAAACCCCGCCGCGGCAGGCGTTGACGGACGCGGTGGATTGGTTCCGGCGGGAGGGTTACGTGACCAACGCCGCGCAAACGTCCCGTGATCGTCGGCTCTCGCCGAACGGCGAGCGAGGGTGACCGCAAACGCTCAGTCGCGAAAATTCTTAAAACTCAGGGCCACCGGAAACTCGTGCTGGCGCACGGCGGCGATCACCGCTTGCAGATCATCGCGGCTCTTGCCGGTCACGCGAACTTCCTCGCCGAGGATTTGGGTGGTGACCTTGACCTTCGTGTCGCGGATGAAGCCGGTGACCTGTTTGGCCACTGGAGCGTCGATCCCCTGCTTGATCTTGATGACCTGTCGGGCGTGGCCGAGTGGTGAGACGTCCGGCTCGCCTTTGTCGATGTTTTTGAGGCTGATTTGTCGTTTGGCCAATTTGCCGATTATGATCTCGATCAGCGCATGAATCTTGAATTGGTCCTCGGCCGAAAGTTTGATTTCGTTCTTCTCGAGCACGATTTCGGCCTTGCTGCCCTTGAAATCGAACCGATTAGCCAGTTCCTTCCGGGCCTGGTTCACGGCGTTTTCGATTTCCATCGGATTCACTTCGGATACAATATCGAAAGATGGCATTGGCCGAGCTTAATGAAGTAAAAAAAGAACGCAACGCAAAGACGATTGCCTCGCTTTGGGACCGCTGCCGAAAATCGGCGGTGGCATACGGGGTCTTCGCGACCGCGGTTCGTTTTGGAAGCAACACCGTGTTGCTGCTTTTCGCGCTGACGCGCCTCTCGACGAGCGACTACGCCGAATGGGCGGTTTTCTTGGCCCTGGGTGGCTTCGCCAATCTGGCAGACTTTGGGTTCGGCTCGTCGATCTCGCGCGTTTATAGCTTTCTCTGGGCGGGCGCGGACGATTTCGACGCCGAAGGTCTCCGGCCTCCGCCGGAGCGGGGAGAACCGAATTTCGCTCGCCTGCGGCAATTCAACGCCACCACGCGGTTTCTTTACGTCCGCCTGGCGTTCGGAGGCACGCTCTTGCTCGCGGTCGCAGGCACCATCTACCTAATGGCCGCCATTCCCGCCATGCACCGGAACGGACCATTCTGGGTGGCTTGGGGACTGTATCTCGTCGCGATTGGTTTTAGTTTGGGCACCTCTCATTGGCCAATGGCCTGCCAGGGGGTCAATCAGGTTCGCCAGATACAAGCCGCCTATTTGTGGAGCAGTCTGGCTTACGTGGCCAGCGCGGCGATCCTGCTCCTGTATGGCTTCGGCGTCACCTCGATGGTCATTGGAACCGCGACTCGAGCGTTCGTGCTCATGGTTCTCACTCGCCACTACTATCGCAAGGCGGTAAACACCGCGGGCGGGGAGTTGGTCTTGCCGGACCTCCGCATGGTGAAGCGCCTCTGGCCAAACGCGCGAAAATTTGGCATCATCGCGATCGGAGCCTGCCTGATCAGTCAGGGTAACGTCCTGATCAGTAAACTGTTTCTGGAGGATCGATGGACCGCTTCGATTGGACTGAGCGTTCAGCTTGGGACCTTTATGCTTAATTTGGGGAATCTCTGGCTGAATGTAAAATGGCCGGAAATTGCGATTCTTCGCACGCAGGGAAAGCTGCGGCAAATGTCGAGGTTGTTCGCGCGCCGACTCTTTTTTTTTATGGCGAGTTACGCGGTACTGGCCCTGGGCGTGGTTCTCTCCGGGAACCGACTACTGGCCTGGAAAGGCACGGCGACCCGATTGCTACCAACCCCCCAACTGCTATTCTACTTCGCCTACCTAGGAGGCCAGGCTTTTTACGGGGCCTTTGGAATGCTAACCTTTACCGAAAATGTGGTGCCTTTTTTCCGTATCGCGATTGGAACGGGGGTTGCAATGTTCCTATTAAGTTTGGTAATGACAAAAATGTTTGGAGTTTGGGGACTATTGATTGCGCCTTTCCTGGCCGAGGCGGCTTATAGCGCTTGGTTCACCATCCGTCGCGGTTTTCAGGGCCAGCCGCTATCGCTGAAGGAAATGATCACCGCGGCGTGTTCGGTCGGCTCATGAGAATCGCACTTAGGGTGACCCGCCGCCGTCTCTGTTGAGCGTTCGCCTTTAGCCCGCCAACCCAATCACGCGCCATCGTGACCAACTTGTGGAACTGACCCCCGACCAAATTACGATCGCGATTACCGTCTATCATCGCCGCCCTTTTCTCACGCAAGCAATCGAGAGCGCGCTCGATCAGACCCGCGCCGCGCGTGTCATCCTGGTGGATGATTGCGGTCCTGACGCTTCCCTAGGCGCCGATATTCGGTCGCGCTATGGCTCCGCGGTCGGATATCACCGTAATCCCCAGCGCCGGGGACTCTTCGACAACTGGAATGCCTGCCTCGAACTCTGTCAGACTCCGTGGATCTCGATTCTCCATGACGACGATTTTTTGCTGCCCGAATTCGTGGCCGCGACGGTTGAACTTAGCCGCTCGGCCCCGGGCCGCGGTCTTTACCTTGGAACCACGGGATTCGTTGATGAAATGGGGCAGCCGTTGCGCGGATTAGACGCCCCAGCGGCGCCGGGATGGACGGACGTCGATTTGGAAGCCGCGGCGTTTAACAACACGTTTCTGTTCCCCGGTCAGTTGTTTCGCGTGGACGACGCGCGCGCGCTCGGGGGCTTTCGGGCAACCTCCCGATATTGCGGCGACTGGGAAATGTGGTTCAAGCTCGCCGCCCGATACGGCGCGGCAAAATCGGGCGCCAAAGTAGCTTGCTTGCGGATTCACGGCGGCCCCGATCGCGGGACGACCAGTATCGAACGATCGGGGAAAAAATATGGTCTCGAAAATGTCCAACGCAAACGAAACGTGGCCCTCTTAAGCCGGAACGGTAGATCACTAAGATTTGATCGAGTCGCGATTCAGGCGGCCTTTCCCTTGCCGATAAAGTTCCTGCTTACCGCCGCCGCCGGCTCCTCTGACCGGATCCTCGCGTATAACGTCGAACTGCTTCGCCGCTCCCGCGCGCCGAATTGGCGCTATCGCGCGTTTCAGGCCCTGACGGCCGGGCTAGGATCGCAATTCCCCGTCCTCGTTTCTCGGATCTGGAACTTTAGACGGCGCCGGCAGACCCAGCCGGTTTACGCGTTGAGCGGTTCTCACGGCAAAGGCGCCCTCCCGACATAGCATCGGGAGCTTCGTTCAGCTCAAGCGGAGGACGGCGCGCCCGTTCAAATCGTACTTGCGGCCAAACTTGGTTCACCCGAGTCTGATTTCCGCGCAAGGATGGTCCACCCGAGGCAGAGAGCCGGTCGATGCCAAAGCCGGTCCAAGACCGGACAAGCCAAATTAACCGCCAGCGAAAGAACGTTGCCAGCTATTCTCGACGCCAAGCCGCGAGGTCCGCGTCCAACCAACGCGAGCGCCAAAAACAATTGGCCCAGACAATAAGCTCCCGGACCGCGAGGTATCTCCACAACGACTTCGAGTCCGGTCGCCGTCAAAAGTCGCCGCAAACCGTAAATCGTGTAGCGATAAAAATCGTACGGTTCTTCATGCAACGGCCACGTCATCGGGGCCGACAGGACCAGCGAACCGCCCGGCCGCAGGACCCGCGCCATCTCCCCGAGCAATGCCCCCGGGTCAGGCACGTGCTCCAAGACCTGCGTGCTGATGACTGTCGTGAACGCTCCGGTTCGGAACGGTAAGCGCTGCGATTCGGCAAAAACGTCAGCGCGGCTTGCCAACGAATGGGCGTTCGCGACTGTTACCGGGTAGTCCACCCCCCAATAATTGCTGCCGGCGCGCTGAAGGATGCTCACATACGGCTTCAGCCCGCAGCCAACGTCGATCATCGGGCCGGGTTCGAGGCGAGCGGCCAATGCCTCAACTGACCGGAGGATCGAGAGCCGCTCCCAGTAGTCCGATTTGCGTGGACTGGGTCGGAGGAAATCCTTCAGTCGAAATTCAAGATCCGGTGGCGGCGTCATGGTCTCTCCCCGAACCAATGTCGCCACCCGATCGAGCGCCAACGACTCGCGATTGGTCGAACCGATTCGCGGTAAACGTTTTTGCGCGCGTGGAAATGGCAACCGGCTGGACGAATAATGAGTGACGATAGTTCGAACGCTTGACCCGGGGCAAGTGATTTTGGCCTCGGGGCGGTCGATCCGTTCGCAGGCTTTGGCCCGAGACGCTTGCACCCAGCAGGCCCTACTCGACTTTAGCCAACGCGCCGCTAAGCTCGGAGGCCGTCAAAACAATGCGAAACCAACCACAAAATCTCACCCGGGTCGGCGCCTAAATCCATGCGCGTGCTGCTGGTTCACGACGAACCTGAATTTTTCGCGGGCGCGGAGAAGATGTTAACTTATTTTCTCGCCGGACTGCAAAGCGGCGGCTGCCAAGTAGCCGTCGCGTGCGTTCGGGCGAGCCGGCTCGATGCCGCCATGCCACAAGAAGTTCAACGCATTTGGGTCCGGAACGACCGACATTTCTCGGTCTTCGGCCTCGGTCGAGAGGTGAATGCGATTCTCGCGGCGCGCCGGGAATTTCCGTTTGACGTGGCGCACAGTTGGGCCGCTCGCGGATGGGAGGTCGCGGCGCTCGCGGGGCGACTGTCCCGGCGTCCGAGCGTCGGAACGTTGCATGACCACCCCCGCGCGAAGTTCCTTTCTGCCAATCGTCGCCGGCTCATGCGCTGGAGCGTTCGGCTGGGAATCCAACGCGTCGCCTGCGTTTCGGAGGCCGTTCGCCATGCCTGCCTGGAGGCTGGATACCCGGCGCGAAAGCTTTTAGTCATTCACAATGGCGTGCCGGCCATGGCCCCAGCGACGCGACTGACCCGCACTGACCAGTTGCGCCTCGGCTTTCTCGGCGTCATCTCGGCACGCAAAGGTTTAGGCGATTTGTTCTGCATCCTGGACGAACTTTACAAATTGACTCCGGCCGCCTGGTCACTCGAGATCGCCGGGGGCGCGCAAGACCGCGAGGGGGAGGATTATATGAACAAACTCCGTCAGAGATTTAGCGGGCGCGCTTGGTGGCCGAGGGTGCGTTGGAGGGGTTGGGTCGAACAACCAATCGATTTTCTCAGGTCGCTGGACCTCATGGTCTGTCCGTCGTCGGAGTTTGATCCTTTCCCGACTGTCCTGCTGGAGGCGGGACGAGCCGAGGTCGCCGTCCTTGCCGCTGACATCGGCGGAGTGCGAGAAATCGTCGAAGACGGCCGAACCGGGTGGGTTTACCAGCCGGGGGATTATATCCAAGCGGCCAAGTGTATCGCCAAATTACTGGCGGAGCCAGGACTGGCGGAAGCTGCGGGAGCGTCCGGCGCCAGGCGAATCAGCTCGACCTTCTCGATGGATGCGATGGTGGACAAATACCTCGCGCTGTACGCTTCCGTTGTGGGCGTCGGCATCGATCGGTCAACTCCATGACCACGGCCAAACCGATAAGCCGCCCGAACGAGCTACCGGTTACCTAATCCAGGTGGCTCCGCCGGCTGCGAACTGAAAAAAATCTCGGCCTGGCTCGCAGCGCGAAAGTTCTGTGGCAAATATTCCCCCGCAGTTTTACACTTTGCGACACAAAAGTATGCTACGAAAGATTGCCAGTCTGCTTGCGAATGGTCCCGTGTTCGCCCGCGGTCGGCGCCTCTACGACCAAAACCAACGCAATTTTTGGCTGCCGCTGAGTAAATACGACAAGCTCCAGTCCGGCGTGTATCTCGTCCTGACGGATTATGCCAAGGGATTGTTCCCCCCCACTTTTGACGATCAACAGGCCGCCTACGCGGCCGAGATCGCGTACCGCGCGACGATTCCGGGGGTGACGGCGGAAAAAGTAACCGAAGGCGAGATGCAAAAGCCTTTTTGGTTTGGCGGGTTTACGAGAAAATATCTCCAGGGATTCCTGAAGCTGATGACGCATCTTGAAACGCTCCAGATCCGACCGGGTACCAAGCTGCTGGAACTGGGATGCGGCACCGGCTGGATGGCGGAATTCCTGGCCGTGACGGGATACGAGGTGACGGCCACTTCCATTGCCGAGGTCGATATTGAAGCCGGGCGCCTCCGGGCGGCCAGCCTGGCGACCAAGGGTTTGGTCAGGTCTTTGCGTTTCGAGGCTACGCCGATGGAATCGGTGGCGCAAGCGCTCGGCTTGAAGGACCATTACGACGCCGTTTACGTGTTTGAGGCTCTGCACCACGCGTTTGACTGGCGTAGCGCGCTCGAATCCAGCCGGGACTGTTTGAAACCGGGCGGCTGGCTCCTCGTCTGCAACGAACCCAACTTGGTTCACACGTTCTCCTCGTATCGCGTCGCGCGGCTTTCCAACACCCACGAGGTCGGCTTCAGTCGGCGGGAACTGATGACCTTTCTGCGGCAAAAAGGATTCATCAACGTCCGGCGATCCGGCAACCCCTTTCATTTCTGGATTGCCCCGCATTGGATCTGCGCTCAAAAGCCCGCCTGAACGCGGCTCCCCGCCATGCGAATGCGATGGCCGGGGAAATAGCCCCTTTCTCATCTGCGCGATGGCTTGCGGGCGCGGCGGTACATCCCGTAAAATCAAGCAATGAACGCTCCGCACGCAACCCCAGACTGTCTGGTGGATTCTGCACGTTGATCAAAGTATTCAACACTAAAGAAGCAAAACATGTCTGAGAGCGTGTTTTGAAAATGCTTTCATGCCGAATTGGCCAATCGTTTGACCAT
>CAZFVY010000157.1:0-10671 GCA_964522665.1 uncultured Verrucomicrobiota bacterium
GAATTCCTGTCGTTCGACGGAGTCGCCGTGACCCCAGTTCCGCCAGCGCTCGCGCCAGCGAAGCCGTTGGGTCGTCGCCGGTCGATCCTGCCAGCAATTGCGGACGATTGCGCCCGCGATGCCGAGAAAAATCCAGCTCAAGCAGTGGACGGTCGCGAGCGAGACCCAGAATGGATTTGGCCCCGCTCCGGCCGGTTGATCGAACGCGAATTGGAACGCGATGTAGGGGCTGGGCAGCACGATGACGCCGGTGACCTTGACCAGCGCGGCGGCGGCGACGGCCGTTCCCGGCCGGCTCGCGGCCCACGCCGTGGCGATCAGCGGTCCGGCGGTGATCAAGAACATCAGCACGACCGCGCTCAAAATCGCGACTCGCGGCCGATCCGTGATCGCGGACACGAGCAGGCCGAGCGTGAGCGAGAAGAGCAGCGTATTGGCCAGCGCCAGCGTCATGCGAACAAATGCCTCCGGCGAAACGGCCCCGAGCAGAATCGGAATCGCGAGCACGGGAAAGACCGCCAGCAGACCATAGACGGTGTTCAGCGAAGTCGCCACGAGCTTGCCCAGGACGACGTCATAACCCTTCAGATCGGTTAAAAAGAGCAACCCGAGCGTGCCGTCCCGTTTCTCGCTGCCGATGCAATCGTGCGTGGCCCTCATGCCGTAAAGTACGCAGTACGCGAAGCAGAAACCGGCGATGGTCGCAAACAACTCGGAACCCAATTGAGCGGGCGGTTGCATCGACAGCGCGCGCAGCGCCCAGGCGGTCAGGCAGATGCCCGCCAGCGCCGCGCCGGCCCGCATCCAATACGTCGAGGCCCGGCGCGCGGCCACGCGCAGTTCGCGTTCGACGATTGGCAAAAAGGTCATGTTCCAACGACCGCGGGCGTTGACGAATAGATTCCCGCGTTCACGCCGTGTGTTCTCCGAAGACAAAACTCCGGCGCCGCAGCCGGGCGTTGAGCGCTCCCCACGCCAGCGAGGCGCAGTAGTATTGGAAAACCAGTGAAAAAAAGATGATTCCAGCGGGCTTCATGATCGAGAACGGCCACACAAAACCGATCAGTAACGGGACGAGTCCGCCGATTAAACAGGTCAACAGCCATGCGGGCACGATATTGAGGCGAAAAAACGAAAGATAGAAGCCAATTGAAGGGCTGCCGCGATTCGGCGCGCAGTTCGCGTTCGACGATGGGCAGGATGGTCATCGGTTCCGAAAGGTTACGCAGCCGGTGTCCGGTTTCGCTTCGCTGACCGTCTCACGCGGTATCCCGGAGGACGGTGAAGGTTCGGCGGCGCAGCAGTCGGTCGAGACGCCACCAAGCGGCGCTGGCGACGATGAGTTGCGCCGTGACGAAGACCGGGATAATGCTCGCCGGCATCGAGATCACGGCGCGCCAGAGCGTTGCCAGCGCCACCGGCGCCACCACCGCGAGCAGGCAGGTGAGCAGCCAGGCGGCGACGATATTCAGGCGAAAGAACGAAAGGAAAAACCCGATCACGGGAACCGTCAGGAACGCTCCCATGAGCAACCAGACGAAGGTGGCCGTGAGCGGCTCGCCTTTGCGCGCGTACCAGTCAGACAGATCGACGAACAGATAGAGCCAGACCAACAGCAGAAGCGCGACCGACGGAATGAATTGCCCCCAAATCCCACGCATGCGGCCACTGATGATTTGATCGACGCGCAGGGGCGTGACCAGCAACAGTTCCATCGCGCCGGTCTCTTTCTCCCGTCGGAAACTGGCGGCGGAGCTGAAGGCCAGGCTCAGCAGAATCACGCTCCCGAGCCAGTATTGCCCCGCCAGCAGGATGTCGAGCGAAGCGTCGGAAACCAGATAAATCTCGGCGATGACAATGACGAGGCACCAGCCCCATTTCGCCAGGCGCGCGCTCCACGAGTACTGTTGCAACCAGCCGACCGGGTTCCGGTCGAGCGTCCGGCTCATTTTGCGCTGGAACACCTTTTGCAGGATCACCGGAGTGCAGAAGATTCGTTGCAGCAGGAGGAGCGCGGCGGCGGGCGGACGATCACGCCACACACGGGAGACTTCCGCGGCGGCGATTTTCATCGCGATGACGAGCGCCAGGAACGAGGCGGCGAGCGAACCGCCCACCCACCCGAGCCAGTGATTCTGAAACTTGACCGGCAGCGCGCCGCCGCCTGGGACGCCCGCGGCCCAAAAGCCCACCCGCGAAAGCGTCTCACCGCTCAAATTCAAACCGGCGTTGACCGCCAACAAGTAACCCGCGCGGTCGTTCGGCCCCCAATGCGTGATTTGAAACCAGGCGTATTGCCGGGGCGAGTGAATGCCGGCGAAACCGTTCGCCGCCCACGCGGGAATCGGATAGACCAGCGCCGCCATCCAAGCGAAGCCGAAGCCTTGGGCGTTCATGAACAACAGGCAGAAAAGTCCGCTCAACGTTTCGGCCACGAGCACGGCGCGAATCCAATCGGTGGCCCAACACGACGCGAGCAAGCCGGCCGCCATCGCCAGCAGCAGCGAGCAGGCATCGATGGCCACCAACGGCGCCGCCTCCCGCCAGCCGACGCCGCCTAACAGGAACGGCGCCATCAGCACCGGCAGCATCGCAAAGAAAAGCGTCATTCCCCGCAGGCAATGGATGAGGCTCTTGCCGATGACCACGCCGCCGGGAGTCAACGGCGTCAGGAAAAGCAGGCCCAGGGTTCCCTCCCGTTTTTCCCGGCTGACGCAATCGGCCGTCAACAAGGGAACGACCAGCCAGATCGAGGCGAACAGGGTGGTGTTGAGAACCGCGAACAGGCGCGCGCCCAACTCAGTCGATGAGCCGCGCTGGTCCCAGGCGGTTCCCGCGAAAACGACCGCCGCCGCCAGCGCGCCATAAACCCGGAGCCAGTAATTGAACGACCGGCGCGACTCGTCGCGCAACTCGCGGCCGACGATGGGCAGAAACGTCATCGCCCGACTATTGCGTTTCGCCGCGCGTCACGCGCAGGAAGACTTCCTCGAGGCCAAGCTGATCCTCTTCCAAGCCGATGAGATTGGCGCCCCCGGTCACCAGCGTGTGCGCGATGCAGCCGGCGTCGGTCTCGTGATCCGCGAGGGTGACCTTGATCCGGCCATCGACCGTCTCCGCCGCGGTCACCTCGGGTCGGGCCTTCAGCAATTCAATCGCGCGCGCGTCTTCCCCCGCCACCTTGACCCAGAAGACCCGCCCGGCGGCCATCTGATCGCGGACGCCCTGCACCGGCCCGCTGTAGATCAGTTTGCCTTTCTCGATGATCGCCACGCGGTTGCAGAGCGTTTGCAGTTCACTCAGAATGTGGGAGGAGATGATGATGGTCTTGCCCAAGCGCTGAAGCTCCTGCAGAATCGCCATCATTTCGATGCGCGCCCGCGGGTCCAGCCCGCTGGCCGGCTCATCCAGCAGCAGCAGTTGCGGATCATGAATGAGCACG
Source organism: uncultured Verrucomicrobiota bacterium (assembly GCA_964522665.1). Taxonomy (GTDB): domain Bacteria; phylum Verrucomicrobiota; class Verrucomicrobiia; order Limisphaerales; family CAZFVY01; genus CAZFVY01. The sequence continues at coordinate 3,443 of CAZFVY010000157.1, forward strand.
CGGGCCAGGCCGAGGCGCTGTTGCATCCCGCGGCTGAGAGCCCCGATCAAGGCGCCGCGCTTTTCGCTCAGGCCGACCAATTCAAGGACGTCGCCCACCGTCTTCTCGCGCTGCTTGGAGGGGATGCGGTAGCAGGCGCCGAAAAAGTCGAGGTATTCGGTTACTTCCATGTCCTTGTAAACGCCGAAAAAATCGGGCATGTAACCGATCATGTGGCGCACGGCATCGGCGTCGCGCACGACGTCGTGGCCGAAGACCTCCGCGCGTCCGGTCGAGGGCGCCAGGAAGGTGGCGAGGATGCGCAACGTCGTGGTCTTGCCCGCGCCGTTCGACCCGATGAACCCGAACAGGTCGGCGCGGTGGACGGTGAGGTCGAGCGAGTTCAGGGCGATCATCGGCCCGTACAGCCGGCTCAGGCCGAACGTCTGGACCGCGGGCGGGGGATTGGCGGCGGGAGGAGTTGACATACCAGTTGGGCGATTGGGTTCCACGCGTTATTTGGTCTGAGTGACGGGGACGGTTAAACGCCAGAGAGAATTGCGGTGGCCGCGCTTGGCGGAGAAACGGTTGATCGGCGCGATCGGCGAATGGTCCGCGTCCCACGCCAGCAGCACGGCGTCGCCTCGGGCGACGACCGGCGTCAAGTCGAGTCCCAGCGGATAGACGAAATTGCCCGGGCCTCCGCGCATGGCCATTCCCCCCGGCCCGAAGGGGCTGGGATAGTCAAATTGGCTGGACTCGCCGATCAGCGAGGCGACCATGCAACTGGTCGGCAAATCCTCAAGCCGCCCGGCGCTGGCGTCACCCAACGCCCGATTCCGCTGTTGCACCACGGTGGCGAACTGGCTGGTGAATTGGCGGACGAATTCCGGCGCTGACTGCCCTTCCCGCGCCAAGACCGTGAAATTCGTGCTCTTGGACGCCGGCAACGCGCCAAGCAAATAGACCCTCCCGCCGCAAACGACCCGCGTGTCGCTCAGCGCGCGGTCAAGGTGATTCTCCACCTGGACCGAGTAGCCGTCGGCGGTCCGGGTGACGCTGGCGGTGATCGCGGTGGGGCCGCGATTGACCCAATCGCTCACGTAAAGCTGGCTGGACCAGACCGGGACGAAGATGTCGGCGCTGTAGCCGTTCCCGTGGAACTGCAGGTTCGCCTTGCTTCCCTCCTGGCCGGCTCCGTAGCTCTGAAATTCACCGCGCAACGTGGCAAAGTTCTGCTCGCCGGTCAGGTGGTATTTGGCGTTCACCGGCGAATAGACCGAGGCGTAGGTTCGCCCGCGCATCTCCGCGCGTCCGCTCAACGGCCAGATATCGACCAGGTGCAATTCGTTCCACTCCGTCTCCCCGGCGCGGAGCTTGTAACCGATGAAGTAGATCAACAGGGAAAAGAAAATGACGTACGCGGGAAACGTCAACCAGGTAAGCATCTGCCGGCCGATCCGGCGCAGCCAGAAGTGGTCCAGCGGCCCGATGACGATCAGGTAAACCACCAGCAGCAGAAGCAGCCATTCGACGGGCAGCTTGCGCACCTGTTTGCTGTCGATCATCGCCCCAAAAACGCCATCGATGCTCGTGCCGCCATAGATGTAGTTCTCGTTCGAGGTGTACCAGGAGGGCGGGACCGCGGCGATTTTGGCCCAGAACCAACTGCGATTCTTCCACGAGCGGAACGGCTCCCGCTCCGGACTGAACCCGAGCACGATCACTTGACCGCGCCCGCGATTGGCCGTGATGACCAGCGGAACATCCTGCAACGCCAGTTCAACCCGCCCGTCATGATTCGGTCCGGTGGCCACCGAGAGTTGACCCTCGTCGAACGCGGGGTCCGGGATGAGATCAGTGAAGGGATTGGTGGCGCTGGGCGCGCGGGCGGCGGGACGGTTCAAGCCGCCGCCTTGGGGCTGGGGCGTCGCCGTCAGCCCGTAACGTTTGGCCAGCGCCGGGTCCATGCCTTGGATGCGGTTCGCGGGCGGCCGTTGCGGCGCGGGGTTCGCTTCGGCGGGCGGGTTGGCCAGGTTGGCGCCGAGGCGCGTTCCCGAGAGCCACGTCTGCACCGTATCGCCGATGGAAACGGTCGTTAAATTGGTAAATTCACAAGGCAATAGCTGGGTCAACCAGGGCGTGGCGTTGACGTCCCCGGGCTGCTCGACGGCCAGGATCAAGCGCCCGCCGGAGCGAATCCAGGACAACAGCGCCGCGACCTGATTGACCTTCAACTCCAGCGCCTTCTCGGAGTTGAGATAAATGACGTTAAGCCCCTCCAGCGCGATCGGGTTGTCGGGGAATTGGTCGATCTGCATCCGGGCGACGACCGGTTGCAGGTCGTTCTGGCGCACTTTGACGTCGGGAAAGGAAGGCAGCCCGGCGAAACTGCGCGGAATGGCGCCCAGGAGCAGGCTGTTCCAACCCATATCCCGGGGACGCAGGCCGGTATGTTCGGCGCGGACTTTGCCGCGTTCGTCCAAAAGCCGCGCGTCCCACGTCGAGAACCGTCCGGCGGCCGCGAACACGGGGACGACAAAGCGCTTTCGGGTATTGGTCGGCAACTCGATGGCGAGCTGCTGGTTTTGGCCAGAGCGCGATTGCGCCCCGGAAAGTTCAAACACCGCCTTGAACGCCGGCCCGTCGTTGAACACCTCGCACACCACCGGAAACCAGCCCGCCTCCCGCACGATGCCGTCCATGCCGCCCGACTGGCCACCGTAGCCCAGGAACACGTCAAACTGAAGGGCGGCCCGAGCCGCCGGCGCCAAGCCCGCGAGTAACGCGAGGGCCAGCAGCCGACCAAGCGCCTGATTCCAGAGATTGACCATGCGCATATTTTTGCAACCACGCGCCAGCCAAAACGCGGGGCCGATCCAGCCGCCGCGGCGACGGAGAGTCTCACGGCGGAAAGCGCCGCCGTCCCGTCGGCGAATTTCGGTTGTCACCACCATAGGTTGTTGGATTGCTGTGCCTTCAAGCGTTTAGTCGCCCGCGCCCGCGGACGCAACGACAATCGCGGCCTTCCGCGGCCTCGGCGGCGCCGCGCCCGATTCACCCGGTCGCCCAAGGCAATCGTCGGCCTGCCGGTACCACCGGTTCACCGAGCAAAAGTCTCACCCGAGGAAGCCTGCTTGCGCGTCCAACCAATCGGCGTCTGCCGTCCGTTTACTCGATTGACACCGCCCCCGCGATTTTGGTTCGTTCTTTTTTCAGAATCGGAGCGAAAAGTTCAGTGGCGGTCCGCGCTGCGAGGGCCACGCGTCGTGTCATGCTGCGCCGGTTCAGTTCGAGTCGGTCGGCGTATCGCCAAGGGCGATTGATGAATTTGTTGAACTGCCCGCTGTTCCAACATATGGTCAATTTGGGATTGAAACCGCGTGCGTTTGTGGCTTTTCCAACAGACACAACGACGCACTGGGATCCAGGCGCTTCCTTGAAACGGGAACTAATGCTTACCTGGTTTTTTAACGATTGGCTGAGCGGCCTGTCCCTTACGGTGTGTGTCCACAATGCGGTTATTGATGCTCACGGCACCGGGTACAATCTGCAATCGAACGTCATCATTTATGGCGCGACTGACCTTACAATCAACGGTCGTTGACTATGACAAACCTACTCCATATCTCAATCGCCTACCGGCTGGCGGCGTTGCAACTAATGACGGCAGAGGCTGGCTATTTTTCACAACAGCTGCATCTTCACGTCAAGCTGCCGATTACACCCGCAGACGTCAGCGGCTACGTCAGTCCGCCGCGCATGGGGTTCGGGGGAACTCTCAAAACTACAAACGTCGTTTTCGCATTCAACCAACAGGGTCAGTTGTGGAGCGTCTATTGTCACGATGGATTCCAGCTTCAGAATCCCACGGATATTCAGGCATATCCGCGGCTGACAGCCTTGACCTCGATCATCGATGAAGCTGGAGCATATCACCTTGCCACCCAATGGTTAGCATCAGTCCAGTTTGATGTTGTCGCGCTGGAAAAAAAGTACGGGCATCGAACCTGGCAAGAGATTTACTATGATCCACCGCTTCCTCTGGATAAACTTGACGCGCCGCCAGCTTCTTCGAAAAAGATTCCTCTCCCGATTTTTCAGGTAGCCTGGGGTGCCGCGGACATTCCCCCGGTTCAGGTGACTGTATTCGGAGCGACTAAAGAGCTTATTGAAATTCGGGCGATGGACACCAGCCTTTCTAGGCGTCCATCGCTTGTGGTCACGAACGCCCTGGTCCTCGATGCAATTCCCGACCCTCCAAAAGCGCTACCTGGGCGTTAGTGGCTTCGCGTGCCGCGGCGAAATTCAGTTTAAACTTCGTTACCTACCGTCGGCCGCCAGGGCTGGCCCGAGCTGGTGGATGGTATTGTGGATGGTGCGGGCGAATGAGACGCCGTTGGCCCCGAGGAGGTTGGCTTTGATTTCCATGCACCAGGTCGGCGCCAGGTTGGGAATGCTCAGGAAGACGGTTTTGCGGTCGGGGCTGAGGGTGGCGCCGGCGACGTTGAGGCTGTGCTCGTTGACGTGGGGCGAGCCGTAGTTGGCGGTGCGTTTGAGCGACCAGACCTTGACGGCGTAGTTTTGCGCGCTGGTGGCGGCGGTGAGGTCAAGCGGGTCGGTGAATTGAATCTCCACGCCGTTGGCGCGGGCGCGCAGGCCGACCGGCAGGTACGCGGCCTTGCCCGTCGCGCGGAGGCGATGGAAGCCGCCGTCGGCCGTGCGATTGCCGGCCCAGCCGAACAGGCCGCAGGTGTAGAGATGGCCATTGCCGGGATGAAAGCGTCCGCGCATCGTGCCGGTGGGGGAGTCGGGGATCGGAAGTTGCACCACGCCGCCTTGCGGTTGGCCGCCGACCGTTTCGTGCGGCACCAGGAAGATGCGGCCCGTGCCATAGGAGATGTTCAGGAGCGAGCCGTTGAGAGCGCCCCAACTCTTGCTCGTCACCCAAACCAATTCCCCGGGCGAGCGGTCCATGTCGTTGGTGATCCAAACCATCGGTTGCTCCATGTCACTGTCGGCCGAACTCGTGCGGTCGGTGTAACTCATCATATTGCCATAAAATCCGCCGGGACGAATCAAGTTGATCCGGTTTTTCGGCGTCCAATGACCCTCCTGATCGGTGACGAAGAACGTCCCGTCGTCATTGACGCACACGCCGTTGGCGGCGCGGAACCCGTTGGCAACGATCTCGGTGCGCGCGCCGTCGGGGCTGACGCGCAACAAGGTGCCGTGCTGCGGCACCAGCGCCGGCAACGCATGGCGGGCGGATTTGGCGTAGTAGAAATTGCCGTCGCGATCGGTCTGCAGGCCCATGGCGAACTCGTGAAAATGCTCGGTTACCTGATGGTCGTTGTTGAAGTTCTCGACGAAATCGATCTCGCCGTCCCCATCGAGGTCGCGCAGCCGGGCGATCTGATCGCGGCAGGTCACGTAGATCGTTTCATTGACGATCTTCACGCCGAGCGGCTGAAACAGCCCCGACGCGATGCGTTTCCAAGTGAGTTGGGACATGTCACCCGCGATGCCGGTGACAATCCAAACGTCGCCGTTCCAAGTGCAGATCGCGGCGCGGTTTCCATCCTGAAAAAAGTCGAACCCCCCGAACCGCATCCAGGTGTGCCAGGGGTTGGCGGCGTCCGGCGGCGGCGTGAGTTCATCCACGGCGAAGGGCCCGTCCTCGCTCCCGAGCTTGCCGCGGGTGGCGATGGGCGGATCCCAGCGCGGCGGCCCGCCTTTGGTTAGCGGCGTGAGGTCCGCGGCGGGCGCCGACAAGGCCGCGAAGCCGGCCAGGGCCGCAGCGTCGGCGGCTCCCGGAGAGCCGGCGATAAGAAGTTTGACGTTGAGGGGCGTCGCTTCAGCGGGGATATTCAGCAGCGTAAAGCCGTTGGTCCGAACCAGCCGCGCGGCGCCGTCACCGGCCAACGCAACCGCGGTCGCCTCGGGCGCGACGCGCAACGTCAGGTCGCGGCTGGACTTGCCCACGTTGAGCGTGCGGGAAAAAACGCTGGTTTCGCCGTGGCGTTCGTAGCCGGGTAATTCGAGCACCCGCGCGTCGCCCACCGTGTAGGCGACGACCACTTTGTTGGAGTGATAATAGGCGCCCAGATAATGCGCCCAGGCGCGCGGCAACGGGCCGTACGGTTTGTCGTCCCGGCCGTGAAAACGAGGATCGCTGAAGCTGCCGGTCCCCGGCTCGGCCCAACCGGGACCGACCGGGTTCACGAACGCCTCCTGTCCCACGACGCTCGTATGCGTCTGGTGCGAACCGTCGAACGCGATCCCCTTCCAATCCACGAACTGGTCGCCGGTCCACGCCGTGGCGACGCGCAGGGTGTCGTGGTCGTAGAGCATCCAGGCGTGGCCCTTCGAGACCCCGCCAGGGCCTTCGTCCAGGCGGATGGCGATACCTTTATAGGCGATATTATTCGTCGCCACCTGCAGGGTCCAGAAGAGCGCCGGTCCAAAATCCATCCGCAGGTATTTGGGTCCCTTTTCGAACTCAATCATTTCGGCCGTCTTGACGCCGCGACCGGAGCCTTTCGGCAGGCCCGCCAGATATTCCGGCGTGACCACGAAGTAAGCGACCGGGTTGTGGGGCTTCACGAAGGTCTCGCGGATGTATTGAATGGCGTCATAGCGCTGCTCCGGCGTGAGAAAGGTCCAAGCCGGCATTTGGCCAAACCCGCTGGTCAGGGTTTGATAGATTCGATACGGATCATTGCCGTTCTTGAAAGGCTCCTTCCAAAACGGCCGCGAGGTGGGCAACGAGCCGGCCTGGGTCAGATTGCCGTGGCAGGTGATGCAGATCCCGTTGTAGAGCTTTTCGCCGCGCGCCAGGCTTTCGGCGTTCCAGGACCGAATTATGCCGGCATGGTCGATGGCGGTCGCGCTTTCGGGGTCGGCTGCCTCAGCGGCCCGGGCGTTGGGTCGGATCGCGCCCAGAATGACCGCGGCGAGCGCCAACGTCCGCGCGGCGCGGCGGATGGCGAAAGGAGGAGTATCAGTCATGTTGGTAATAAAGTATGCCGTGAGGTTCGGCTTGGAAGGCGTCCTCCCGTTCACTGATGTCGGAAACTTGTCCCTTTGCGATTGGCCCCGAGGCAGTCCGGCTTCGGCGATCGAGTTACCCGGCAGCATCTCACCGTTGGCGCGAATTGGGAGCGCCGCAGTCCCAAACTTGCAGGCTCTCAATCGTCCGGCCCGTGAACATCGCCAAGACCGGGCTGTTCTCCGCCTTCTTGAGTAGC
>CAZFVY010000158.1:0-10583 GCA_964522665.1 uncultured Verrucomicrobiota bacterium
GCAGGCCGGAGCAGCCCAGTTATGACCCCTTATTTACTGAACACTACACTAGCGGGGCCGCGCGAATCGGTTCCGCCCATTCCATGGGAATGGCGCGTATCTAAGCGATAACATATTGCCGCAGAATTATTTGCGTAGTCGTTGGCCGCTTCGAGCGGTAGCTTTTCTCTCGGCGCGGCGCGTTCGCGCGAAGAATGCGCCAGCCCGAACGGTGGGGCGAGGCTCTGCCGAGCCGTGACGAGGGTCGGGACGTCCGCAACGCCGCGCGGCCCCGAGACCAAGTCGGAGCGACGACGTTTCAGCGGGATCTAGCGTTGGTTGGCAAACAGAACAGCGCGCCGCTTTTTCAGGGCTTGGCGGAGCCTCGCCCCACCGTGAGTAGCGTAGCGGCCGGCCAAGAGTTCGCTTCTCGACGCGGAGCGGCGTTCACATTGTCCCAGTTCAAAACGTTTGGCTGACATTTCGGTTTTTTATTTGACACGAAGTCGCCGCGGCGCGATCCATATCACTGTGCTATTAGTATAGTACAGTGAAATGCTGCTCTTGAAACCCAATCCGGCGTCCGGCGTGCCGATCTATGTCCAGCTCATGGAGCAGATCCGGCACGCGGTCGAGACCGGGGCGATGCGGCCCGGCGATCAGTTGCCGGGGATGCGCAAGGTGGCCGAGGACCTCGTGGTCAACCCGAACACCGTCGCCAAGGTCTATCGCGAGTTGGAGCACGAGGGGCTGATCGAATTGCGCCAGGGGATGGGCGCGTTCGTCCGCGCCCAGGCGGGCGAGGATCAGGGCGCGCAGCGGTTCCGCCTGGGCCAGCCGATTGTCAAAACCGCGGTCGCCAAACTCCGCGCGCTCGGCCTCGACGAGGACGAAATCCGCCGGCTGACCGAGGCCGAATTGGTCCATGCCCGCGCCCCGCGAGCGGCCGCGCCAACCCCCAAGCCAAGGTGACTTATGCCTGACGCCGTGATCGAAACGATCGACTTGCGCAAACGCTTCGGGCGCGTGGAGGCCCTGCGCGGCCTCAATCTCAACGTGCCCGCCGGCTCGATCTGCGGTTTCCTCGGCCGCAATGGCTCCGGGAAATCGACGACCATGAAACTCCTGCTCGGCATGGTCCGCCCCGATGGTGGCGAAGGCCGCGTGCTTGGGTGGCCGATCGATGATCCGCGCGCGAGCGTCGAGATTCGCCGCCGCACCGGCTTCGTCAGCGAAGAAAAGGGCCTCTACTCGTACCTGACCGTCGAGCAGATGATTCAATTCACGCGGCCGTTTTTCCCGGCGTGGAATCGCGCGCTCGAAGACCGCTATCGCCGCCTGTTCGAGTTGCCGGCCGAACGCAAGATCAAGGCGCTGTCGAAGGGGATGCGGGCGAAGCTGGCCTTGCTCCTGGCCCTGGCGCGCGGCGCGGAGTTGTTGATCCTGGACGAGCCGACCGACGGCCTCGACCCGGCGGCCAACGAAGAGGTCTTGCAGGCGCTCGTCGCCGCCGCCGCGGAAGGGGTGACGGTGTTCGTCGCCTCGCATCGGCTGGCCGAAATCGAGCAAATCGCCGACTGCGTCCGGATCCTACACGACGGCCGGATCGTCCTGGCGGCGACGCTGGACGAGTTGAAGGAGAATTACCGGCGAATCCAACTCGTCTTCGCCGGCGCGGCCCCGGCGGTCACGGTCACGCTCGCGGGCATGGTCGAGGTGCGCCACGAAGGCCGGGCGGTCTCGGTCCTGGTCAGCGCCCGCGCGGAGGCGATCGCCGACGAACTGCAGAGATTTCAACCGATCTCGACCGAGCTATTACCGGTCGGCTTGAAGGAGATTTTTCTGGAAAACGTAAAGCGCCCGTAGCTGGCCGCGCGAGACAACCCCTTACCCTTATGCTCTGGTATAAAAACTGGCTCGAAACGCGCGGGCGGCTATTGGCGATCTGGCTGCCGGTCTTCCTGGGCTTCGCGCTGGCCATCGCGCTCGCGATCCGGTCGGCCGCCTGGCTCGTCCCGGCGCCGGGAGCGCCGCACGGAGGCGCGCTCGTGGCGGGGCCGGGCGACCGCGCCGCGGAACTGGCAAACTGGTGGGCGTTTTGGTTCGGCGGAACGCTGCCGTTTCTGCTGGCCGCGCTCGGCTTGATACTGGCGCCCGGAGGGTTGGTGAGCGAGAGCGCGCTCGGCTCCGTCTCGTTTTCCCTCTCGCTGCCGGCGTCGCGGCGACGCCAATTCAGCGTGCGCGCGGCGCTGCTGCTGCTCGAATTGCTCGCCACCGCCCTGTGGACCACGCTGCTCGCGGCGGGCCTGGGTGAACTCCTCGGCCATCCGGCCCCGTGGTCGGTCGCGCTCGTCCAGGCGCTGCTTACCGCCCTTGGTGTCGCCGTGCTCCTGAGCCTGGGCTTCCTCCTGGCGGCCCTCTTCAACGACTGGGCCAAGCCGCTGGCGCTGGGCCTCGGCCTCTTTCTCGGCGGCTCGCTGCTGGTCAACCTCATGGCCAGCTTTACCGAAGTCGGCCAACGCCTCGGGCGCTTCGGCATCGCCGCGCTGCGCGCGACCTACGAGTTCCTCTTCAATGACTCCTTTTTCATCGCGGGCCATTTCCCGTGGCGGCACGCGCTGGCTTGCGTGGCGCTCACCTTAATCCTGCTCGAACTCGCCATCCGCGTCACCGAACGCCGTGATTATTGATGCCATGCAAACTCTTCCCATTCCATCGCCTTCGCGTGGCGCCGCCGCCGTGCCGGCAATCGTCGTCACCGGTTTCGGCAAAGACTACGACGATTTCACGGCGGTCCACGGGTTGACCTTCTCGGTGGATGCCGGCGAAATCGTCGGACTCGTCGGCGCCAATGGGGCCGGCAAGACCACCACCCTGCGCGCGCTCGCCGGACTGTTGCGACCCTCGCGCGGCGCCGTGTGTATCGCCGGGCACGATCTCGCGAAGGAGCCGCTGCCGGCCAAACGGGCGCTCGCCTACCTCCCGGATACCTCGCACCCCTACGAACTTCTCACCGTGCGCGAACATCTGCAATTCACCGCGCTGGCGTACGGCGTCCGCGACGCCGCGGCGCGCCTCGGGCCGTTGTTGGAAGAACTGGAGTTGAGCGGCAAAACGGACGCCATCGCCTCGACCCTGTCGCGCGGGATGACGCAGAAGCTCGCGCTGGCTTGCGCGTTTCTGCGGCAGCCCCGGGCCGTCGTCCTCGACGAACCGCTCACCGGCCTCGACCCGCTCGGCATCCGCCGCATCAAGGAATCGATTCGGCGGCGCGCGGCGGAGGGGACGGCGTTCCTGCTCTCCTCGCATTTGCTCGAATTGGTCGAGGCCATTTGCGACCGCGTGCTCATCATCCACCGTGGCCGCCTGCTCGAATACGGCACACTGGCCCAGATCCGCGACCGCGCCTCCGTGACCGCCGAGACCTCGCTGGAAGACACCTTTTTCGCGATCACCGAGCGGCACGCCCAGCGCGCCGCCGCGCCGCCCCAGCCATGAATCCCGCCCTGGTTTTCCTGTTCGTCGCGCTTCTGAAACAGCGGACGCGGCGCCTGTTCCAGGCGTTGCGCCGGCCGGCCCCGCTGCTCGGGACGTTGAGCGCCGCCGTGACGCTGGGCTGGATTTACCACCTTTACCGGCGGGAGTCGGCGCTCGGCGAGCTGCTCCAACCGGTCGCGCTGACCGGTTACGCTCTCGTGATGCTGGCGGGCTCGGTTTTGAAGGGTTTCCTGCAACGCGGGCTGGCGTTCGATCTGCCGGACGTCGAATTCCTGTTCCCCGGCCCGTTCGCGCAGCGCCACCTGATCTTTTACCGGCTGGCGCCGAATTACCTCTATGCCGTGGTCGCGGGCCTCGTTTTTGGCGTACTTTTCAACGCGCAGTTGGACCACCCCATTTTGGCCGTGGCGAGCTTGATCGCGTTTCAAATCATCTGTTTTCACGTGGCGGCCGGCATGGCGATCTTCGGTGGTTCGCTCTCGGAACCGGCGTTTTACACGACGCGCTGGCTTTTGCTCGGGTTGGTCGCTCTGAGCATCGCGCTTTACGCCCGGACGGCGCTGTTGATCCATCTCCTGCCCGGCTTCCTGAGCGCGGAGGCCACGCCGTGGCTGTTCTATCCGGCGGTCAACCTGTCGCGACTCGGTGGCGCGTCGGGTTTGCGCGACACAATCTGGGCGTGGACCCAATCAAACCTCGAGACTGGCGCGGTCGGCGCGCAGACCGGCTGGCGGGTGGCGCTCTGTTTTGCGGCGCTCGCGGTGGCGGCGTTGGGCAGTTTCGCCTGGCTGGGCCGCTTGCGCATGGACGTGCTGGAGGCGTCGCTTAAGCCTTCCGAACGCATCGCGGAATCACGCCGCCAGGCGCAGCAGGGCCGCTACCGGCTGGCGAAACTCGAGTCGGCCTGGTCGTTGCTGGGGGCCGCCGCCGAGTGGCCGATCTTTCACGGGGCCGGGGCGGTGGTCTGGAAAAACCTGACGGTCGCCTGGCGTTCGCGACGGGAACTGGCGCTCGCGCTGGCATTCACGCTGCTTTTGACCCTGCCCTGGTTCCTGGCGCTGCCCGGCGATGACAACGGCGACCTGCGGCGCTTCGTGATCCCGTTGGCCATCGGTTTCCTGCCGGCTTTATTGCAGCAATCGCTGCCGTTCGATTTCCGGATCGACGGACTGCAACTGCCCAGCCTGCGCGGCTTGCCGGCGCGCCCGCTCACCATCGTGATGGCCGCGATCGCCGCGCCCACGCTCTTCTGCCTCGCGCTCCAACTCCTGAGCCTGGGCCTGCTCGCCGGCGGCAGCGGGCTGTTTCTCTCCTGGATGCCCGATCTCTTCCGTGAAGCCGGCCCCGAAAATACCCGCTTCCCGGTTTCGACCCTCGCCTGGGCGGCGTTCGGTTTCCCGGTTATGACCGTGGGCGTCACGGCGACGTGGAACCTGCACTATCTGGTCTCCGCCGCCCAGCGGGCCGCCAGTCCCGGGGCGCCCAAATCCGGCGGCGCTTTTGGAACGTTGACGATCGTCCTTTTCACCGTGGCGGTGTTCGCGCCGGCGGTATGGCTGTTCGAGCGGCTCCCTCATTGGGGCTGGAAACCGATCGCGGCGCCGGTCGCGCTGGTGACGCAGTTGGCCGTGGACTACGCCCTGCTCTGCCTGCTCGCGCGGCGTTTCGAACGCTGCGAATCCGACGCCCGAACTTGAGCGAAAACCAACCGCCCGATGAACGCCAACCGATCGCCTCAATCGCACGCCGGTGAACTCGACTCGGTACCCGACCCGACCTCCGTGCTGGGCCGGATGCTCGACGTCGTCACTTCGCCGGCGGAGGTTTTTGCGGCCGTGGTCCGCGCGCCGGTTAATCCGGCCAACTGGTTCATTCCCGCGCTCCTCTCGGCGTTGGTGGGGGCAATCGCCCTTGTGGCAAACTTCGATGAAGCGGCGGCGCTCGATTCCGTCAAACCGGACGCGCGGATAATGCCGTTGGCGCCAAACGCCGCCGCGCCGACTCTCGCCGACGGGACACGCCGAGCGCCGTCGGCCGCGCCGGGCGCAACGATGTCGCCTCCGAACCGGGCAGCCGCAGCGGACGCTCGCAAAACGACCCGGACCTCGGCGCTCAACGCGGCTTCCGAGACGCGAGCGGCTCGCGTTGCCCGCGCAACCGCGCCGGTTCAGGCGTGGCCGGCGGACATCCTCGCGGCGGTGGCGCGCGGGAACGGCGTCCTGGCCATCGTGGTCGCCAGTTTCGCGGGGACCTTTTGGTCGGCGTTCTTGCTCTGGGCGCTGGGCCGTTATGTCTTGCGCGCCCCGTGCCGCTACCTGAAAGCGCTGGAAATCGCCGGGCTGACGCAGGTTCTGCTGATCCTCGCGACCGTAATCTCCGCGTTGCTGGCGCAAAGCGCCGGGGACCCGCTGGCCCAGCCGGCGTTGTCGCTGCTCGCGGGTGGCCTCGAGGCAAACAACCGCTGGCGCCTGGCGCTGGGTTGCCTGGACGTGACCTATCTCTGGATGGCGTGGGCGCTGGCGGCCGGCTTGGCGGCTCTTTGCCAAGTCGGGCGGCGGGCGGCGGCGGGGTGCGTCTTCGGGTACTGGGTGGCGTTGCGGCTGGCGCTGATTGCGCTGAGTTAGATGGTCGGGGGGATGGGAGGAATGGGAGGAATGGGAAGTAGAGGAGTTATGGGTTCTGGGGGCGACGGCTGAGGTGCGGGAGACGAAGGCTCATTTCCGACTGGAATTCTTTTGGTACGCCACCATATTTCACCGGTTTCAAGTCCGGCGGAGGCGCCGGTGATAGGAAATATGGCCGAGCGCGGGTAACGCGGGCGGCCGGCGAGTGGCAACTATGGCTGACAATAAGAAGCACGTTTACGACGAGAGCAAGATCAAGACGCTCTCCTCGCTGGAACATATCCGGCTGCGCACCGGCATGTACATCGGCCGCATTGGCGACGGCTCCCACCATGACGACGGTTGTTATATCCTGCTGAAAGAGGTGATCGATAACGCGATCGACGAATACATCATGGGCCACGGCCGCGAGGTGCAGATCAAGCTCGACGGCGCCCGCCTCGCCATCCGCGATTACGGCCGCGGTATTCCGTTGGGCAAAGTCATCGAGTGCGTGTCGCAAATCAACACCGGCGCGAAATACAACGACGAAGTCTTTCAATTCAGCGTTGGGCTTAATGGCGTCGGCACCAAGGCGGTCAACGCGCTCTCGCGGGAATTCATCGTGCGCAGCTTTCGCGCAGGCCAATTCGTGGAGGCGGCGTTCAAGCAGGGCAAGCTCAAGAAAGAGAACAAGGGCAAGACCGAGGAGCCGGATGGCACCTATGTCGAGTTCGAGCCGGACCCCGAGATTTTCAAAACGACGACGTATCGCGCCGAGTTCATCGAGCGCCGGTTGCGCCATTACAGTTACCTCAACACCGGCCTGAAGCTCATCTTCAACGGGCAGACGTTTCAATCCCGGCATGGTTTGCTCGACCTCGTGCTCGAGGATTTGCGCGCGGACAGCAGCGAGCCGATCTATCCGCCGCTCCATTACACGAGCAAGACGCTGGAGTTCTGCTTCACCCACAGCAACAGCCGCTACGGCGAAACGTTCTTCTCGTTCGTCAACGGGCAATACACCTCGGACGGCGGCACGCACCTGAGCGCGTTTCGCGAGGGGCTGCTCAAGGCGGTGAACGAATACGCCAAGGGCAAATTCGAGGGCGACGACGTGCGCGAATGCATGGTCGGGGCGGTCGCGATCCGGCTGAAGGACCCGATCTTCGAGTCGCAGACCAAGAACAAGCTCGGCAACACGGAGTTGCGCTCGGACCTCGTGAACACCGTGCGCGCCGAGCTGCTCCAGTTCTTCAACCGCAACAAGGCCGTCGCCGACCAGATCATCGCCAAGGCCGAGGACACGCAGCAGTTGCGGAAAGAATTGCAGGAAGTCAAGAAGCTGGCCCGCGAGCGCGCCAAGGCGATCACCCTGCGCATTCCGCAACTCAAGGATTGCAAGATTCACTTCGACAAGGCGAAGGGGAAGGGCCGCGGCTCGATGGTCTTCCTGGCCGAGGGGCAGTCGGCCGCCGGGTCAATCGTCAGTTGCCGCGACGTCAACACGCAGGCGATCTTCATCCTGAAGGGCAAGCCGCTCAACGTCTGGGACCTCAAGCGCGACATCGTTTACCGGAACGACGAGTTGTACAACCTCATGCGGAGCCTCGACATCGAGGACACGCTTGAGCGGCTCCGTTACGAGAAGGTCATCCTCGCCACCGACGCCGACGTGGACGGGTTGCACATCCGCAATCTCATCATCACCTATTTCTTCCGGTTCTTCGACGCGCTGGTCCGCGACGGGCATCTTTATGTGCTGGAAACTCCGCTCTTTCGGGTCCGCAACAAGGAGCAGACGATTTATTGCTACAGCGAAGCCGAGCGCGACGCGGCCGCCGGCAAGTTGGGCCGCGCCTGCGAGATCACCCGCTTCAAGGGGCTGGGCGAAATCTCGCCGAAGGAGTTCAAGCAATTCATCGGCGACGAAATGCGCCTCAGCCAGGTCGAGTACGCGCCCAAGCTCGAAGCGCAGGATATTCTGAGCTTTTACATGGGCAAAAACACGCCTGAACGCAAAGACTACATCATGGACCATCTCGTGGTCCCGGTCGAAGATTAGCGCCCGCGCCGCCTTTTAACGCTCAACGAAATCCCGTCATGCCTGGCCCCCGCAATCCCCAGCCCGACCCGTCGCCGACGCCGGAACCAAATTCGCCCGCACCGTCCGCCGAGGCGGCGCCCGCCTCCACTCCGAACGGCGCCGGCGCCGCGCACGTCGAGCTCGAGGCCGTCCCGGCCGAGCTGGCGCATCGCGCGTTCGTGCCCGCCAATCTCGAACTCCCGCTGCACCGGCGGGTGGACCGCAATTTCCTCGATTACGCGTCGTACGTCATTCGCGACCGCGCCATCGCGAACCTCGCCGACGGCCTAAAGCCGGTGCAGCGCCGCATTCTCTGGGCGCTCCATCGGACCGACGACGGACGGTTCACGAAGGTGGCGAACGTGGTCGGCGACACGATGAAGTATCATCCCCACGGCGACGCCTCGATCGGCGACGCGCTGGTGGTGCTGGCGAACAAGCGTTATCTGATCGAGGGCCAGGGGAATTTCGGCAACATCCACACTGGCGATCCCGCCGCCGCCTCGCGTTACATCGAATGCCGGCTCACGGCGCTCGCGCGCGACAACATTTTCAATGAGGAAATCACCGAGTTGGTTCCCAGCTACGACGGCCGCAACCAGGAACCGGTCACCCTGCCGTCCAAGCTGCCGCTGACCCTGATGCTTGGCAATGAAGGGATCGCCGTCGGCCTCTCCTCGAAAATCCTGCCGCATAACTTCATCGAGTTGCTCCACGCGCAAATCGCGATCCTGAAAAAGCAGCCGTTCAAATTGCTGCCCGACTTCGCGACCGGCGGCCTGATGGACGCGCGCGAATATGCCGACGGCCGCGGCAGCGTCAAGGTCCGCGCGAAAATCAAGGTCAAGGACGAATCGACCGTCGTCATCAAGGAGATTCCACCGACCACGACGACTGATTCGCTGATCGGCTCGATCGAAGACGCGACGCGCAAGGGCAAGCTCAAGGTGCGCAGCATCAATGATTTCACCTCCGAGGAAGTCGAGATCGAGATCAAGGCTCCGAACGGCGTCAGCTCCGAGCAACTCGTTGACGCCCTCTATGCCTTTACCGAGTGCGAGACCTCGATCAGCAGCCGCGTCATTGTCATCAAGGGCAATCGCCCGGTGGACATGACGGTCTCCGACGTGCTCCGCGAGAACACCGGGCAACTGGTCGAGATCCTCAAGCGCGAGCTGGAGTTGAAAGAAGCCAAACTGCAGCAGGAGCTTCACTACAAGACGCTCGTCCGCCTCTTCATCGAGCATCGCGTCTATAAGTTGATCGAACAGTGCAAGACGAACGAGGCGGTGATCGCGGCCGTCTATGACGGGTTCAAGCCGCTCCGCCGGCAGATGCTGCGCGACCTGAGCGATGACGACGTCCGCATGTTGCTCGAGGTCCGCATCCGCCGTATTTCGCTCTTCGACTTGAACCAGCACCGGCAGGAGATGGACAAGGTCAAGGCCGACCTGGAGCAAACCAGCAAGCATCTGAAGAACGTGAAGGCGTTTGCCATCGCGCACCTCGAGGCGCTGATCGAAAAATATGGCCCCGAGTACCCGCGCCTGACCAAGAGCAGCCGTTACGACGAGGTCGAGGCCAAGGAAGCCGCGTTCAAGGCGTTCAAGGTGGCTTACGACCGGGAGTCGGGTTACCTCGGCTACAAAGTCAGCGGCGAGGAATTCCGCCTCGACTGCACGAAATTTGACAAAATCCTGATGGTCTTCCGCGACGGGCACTACCTCGTCACCGATCTGCAGGAAAAGCTGTTCATTGGTCCCGACCTCGTTTACGCGGCGCTGCCGGACCGCGAGCGCGTTTTCACGCTTTGCTACACGAACCGCGAGGCGACCTACCTGAAGCGGTTCACGTTCGGCGGCACGATCATGAACAAGGAGTATTTCTGCATCCCGGAGAAATCAAAGATCCTCTTCTTCGAGCCGGGCACGCCGGAAACGCTCTACATCAAATACAAACCCGCGCCGCACCAGAAGATCAACCAGCAGACTTGCCAGCCAAGCGAGGTCGATGTCAAAGGCGCCAAAACGCTGGGCCGCCAAATCTCGATCAAAGACGTCGGCTCGATCAACAGCAAACCGCCGCGCAATTGGGACGCGGAGGCGACGACGACGAAGCTGCAGTTTATTTGAGGGGGAGGCGTTTTGCCGCTACGGGTCGTCGCGTGAGATACGGGAAGCCGGCAGGCAGGCGAACGCGCTAACGGAAAGACGCGAAGGCGCGAAGCAGCGAAGGAGCGAACTGAGGAGGCGACACGAATGTTGCCGCGCGGTGTGGAGTGCGTCGGCAAAGCGGAGCGGCGACGACGCTTTCGTCGGGAGGGACGCGTGCTTTGGTTCGGGGGTTCGACGGCCGGTTCGGAGCCCAAAGCGGTGTCGCGCTGCGCTTGCCACCGCACTCCATGGAGCGCTCGAACA
>CAZFVY010000159.1:0-9941 GCA_964522665.1 uncultured Verrucomicrobiota bacterium
TGTCCAAAGACCAATACCAGTGGCTTAAGGAGGCGATCGAAAACTGGAAGTCGCTGCGCCAGCGGTTGAAGGAAATGCAACGCCTCAGCCGGGCGGAGTTGTTTGCGACGATCCCCGGCCCCAAACGCCGTAAACGCCTCAGTCAAAAAGTTTTAGGCGTTAAGTAAGCGCCATTCCCCCCCGGAAGGGTTGCGCCCGCGTGCGCCAATCCAACGTTTATGCCCGTTTCCGCGGTTGGCGTCGGCGCGCGAACTCTTGAACGCACCCCACATCGCAACCGTACCCTGAGCGCTCTGGCCTTGTCGGCGTTGCCTTGGCGTCGATCAACGCGCCGTCCGAACCGCGCATACATAATATGCCGCGGCCTGATTTCCTCACACGTCAGCGCATCACCGCCCGATAGAACTTCGCGCCGGAACTTAGCGGCAGCGACGTGCTCCAATCGGGGCCGAGGGCGTTTGTGAGGTCGAGCCATTCGGTAAGATTGGTCGAGGATTGGATCGCGTAGGTTTGAGCGGCGTCGCCGGAGAGGCGGAGTTGATAGGTGACGGCGTCGAGTTGGGTGAGGCTCAATTGCGGGCCGCCGCCGACCGGCGTGACGATTTGTTGCGCGTTATTGTCGAGCGTCAGTTCCGGGCCGGAGATGCGGACGATGGCGTTGTTCGTCAGCGCGCCGCGCAGTCGGGGGATGACGGTGATCGTCAGCGTCGTCGAGGAGGCGATGGCTAGGTGGCCGACGTCGAAGTTTACCTGGTTGGCTCCAGCGTCGTACGTCCAGACGCCGAGCGGGGAATCGGCGCTGACGAATCGCGCTCCGGCCGGGAGCGTGTCCGTGACGTTCGCCCCGATGGCCTCGCACTGGCCGGCGTGAGTGACCTGCAATTGATAAGTCAACGGGGCGTTCACGGCTGGGGCGGCCGTGAGCACGCCGCCGGTCAGGGAGACATCCACCGGGCTGCAGCCGGGGCAGCGCATCAGCCAGCAAACGACGTTCTCAAAAAGCGTCTTCCGCGCGGCCAACGAATCGGCGTCCGCTCCGTCCGCCACCCGCAGGGCCTCGCTCACGATCCGGGTTTCGCCGCCATCCGCCACGTCGTCCGGCGGGAACGTGGCCATCACCACGGCTTCGCCGGAGAGCGCCAGCGCTTTGGCTCCCGCGGACGAGAGCGTCGCCGGGTCAATCGGGTCGGCGTAGCTGAAGCCGGAGACGCCGCCGAAACGGCCATTCGAGATCGGGTCGAAGGAACTGGCGCCGAAGAATTGCAGCGTCCCATTGCCGCCGGCGCCGCCGGGCTGCAGATGGGTCAGCGCGATCCACTGCGATCGTTGCGGCTCGCTCAGGGCGGTCGCGTCCGCGGCCAGCCGTTCGCCAATCAGGTAGAGCGGAACACCGGCGTTGAACACGCTCTGCAGCGCGCCCACCGTATCGGCGCTGACCTGTCCGGCGCCGCCGCCCAAGCCGTCCCAAATGACCAGTTGAAAACCCTGCAATTGCCCGGCGGTCAGCCCCGCCTGATCGAAGACCCGCGAACTGAAGCCCAATTCAAACAGATAACTCTGCAATTGATCGATCTCCGGGTCGGCGTAGCCGCGCACGATGGCGGCCTGCCCGCAGATCGCGCTCACCGCGATGACCACCGGCGCCGAGGTCAGCGTCACGCCGTCGCTGAATACCGCCCGCGCGGTCAGCGCATAGTCGCCCGACGCCGCGCCATCCCAGGTGAAGAGATTCGAGGTTCCGGCGCCGCTCCCGAGCGCCGTGGAGGCGGCGTAATAATCGACGCGGGTCAACGTCGCGGCGCCGCCGCTCGCCGCGGCGAGGAGCGGGACGCTCGCGCCCGCGCAAAACGTCGCGTGATCGAGTGGCGCGGTGAAGGCGATGGTTCGCGGCGGCGCGGCGGTCGCGCGAATCAGACCGGTCGCCTGGCCGCGGCCGAGGGGCGCGTTTTGGGGCTGGCTGAGGTTGAGCAGGAACGCCACGTTCGAAGAGCCCGGCGCGCGCGCCAGCGCCGTCACGAACAGGCTTTGGTTCGTGGTTCCCTCGGGGAACGTCAACTTGCCGCTGGTCGCGGTGTAATCGACGCCGGCTCGGGCTGAGCCGTCCGCCGTGGCGTAATTAACGGTGATGGTCTGCGCGCTCGGCGCGGAAAGGCTCAGCGTGAACGCGGCGTTCGTCACGCCGGTTGGCGGCGCCGTCACCGCCGCGTCGCTAACCGTCAGCGTGGGCGCTGGCACGGCGCTGAGGATCATGACGGTGGCCGGCGAGCCGAGCAGCGTCGCGTTCACGGGCGCGCTCAGACGCACAAGAAAATCCTTCGCCGATTGACTGAGCGCGCGCGGGAACACGACCACGCCGATCGTCTGCCGCGTCTGTCCCGGCGCAAAAGTGACAACGCCATTGGTGGCGGCGTAGTCGGAGCCGGCGACCGCGGTATCGTCCGCGGTCGCGTAATTCACCGTGACCGTTTGGCCGCTTGGCGCCGAGAGGCTGACGGTGAGCGCGGCGTTGGTGACGACGCTCAGCGGCGCCGTCACGGTGGCGCCGGCGAGCGAAACCGTGGGCGGCGCGACGCCACTCAGAATCGTGGCGGTCACTTGCGTTCCCGGCAGCGTTACGTTCAACGGAGCGCTCAGGTTCAAATAAAAGGTCTTGGCCGCCTGATTGACCGTTTGTGGGTTGATCGCGACGGACACGGTTTGATTCGTCTCGCCCGGGGCGAAACCGAAGCTGCCACTCGTGGCCAGGTAATCCACGCCGGCGAGCGCCGTTCCGTTCGCGGTCGCGTAGTTGACGGCGATGGGCTGGCCGCTCGGGGCGGAGAGCGAGAAGCGGAACAGCGCGTTCGTGGCGCCGCTCGCCAGGGCGGTGACGGTGGCGTCGGTCAGCGCGAGCGTCGGCGGCGCGACGCCGCTCAGAATGGTCCCAACCACTTGCGTGACCGTCAGCGTGGCATTTGTGGGATCGCTTAACTGGAGGTAAAACGTTTTCGTGGCCTCGTTCAGCGTCTGCGCGTTGACGGTGACCGTGACCGTCTGGTTCGTCACGCCCGGAGCGAACGTGACCGCGCCCGCCGTGGAGCGATAATCGACGCCAGATATTGCAGTGTTATCAACAGTAGTGTAGGCCACGCTGACGGGCGCCGGATTCACGGCCGAGAGCGCGAGCCGGAAAACCGCGTTCGTTACGCCCGCCAGGGGAGCGGTGACGGCGGCGTCCGCCACGGTGACCCCCGGCGTGAACGCCGCGCTGAGGATCGTGACAAGGCCGCCGGCGTTCGCGAGCGACGCGTTCTGGGGCTTGCTTAGAATCACCAGAAAATCACGACTCGGCTGGCCGCTCGGCCGGGCGTTCACGCTGACGACGATCGCGTGGTTGGTCTCGCCCGGGTTGAAAACGAGCGTCCCGGAGACGGCCGTATAATTGGTCGGAGCGATGGCGGAGTCGTCGCGCGTCCCGTAATCGACCGAGATCGTCTGCCCGCTCGGCGCCGAGAGCGCGACCTGAACGAGGACGTTCGTGACACCGTTGGTGGGAGCGGTCAGCGTCGCGTCGTGAATCGTGACGCTCGGGGGCGGGAAAGCTGGCAGGATCGTGGCGATGCCCTGGCTGAGATTGAGCGTGGCGTTGACCGGGGCGCTCAGGAGCAGCGAAAACGTCTTGGTGGCTTGATTTACGCTTTGGGGATCAATCGTCACGGCGACTTGCTTGGTCTTGTCGCCCGGCGGAAAGGTCAAGGTCCCGTTCGTGGCGACGTAGTCGGTTCCCGCCACTCCGGTTCCATTCGTGGTGGCGAAATCGATTGTGATCGGTCGGCCGCCGGTCGCAGAAAGCGTTACGGTGAACATCGCGGTCGCCGGGCCATTCGTCGGCGCCGTCAGGCCAACGCTGTTCACGGAAGCGGTCGGCAGATTGAACGTTGGCTTGATCGTGCCGAGGGCTTGCGCCGTCTGGATCGTCGCGTTGGTCGGGGCGCTCAACGTGACGAAGAACGTGAGCGTCGGTTCGCTGACGCTCTGCCGGTTGGCGATGACGTTCACGAACTGGGTCGTCTGCCCCGGCTGAAACGTGAGTTGACCGTGGGCGCTCACGTAGTCGCCCGGCGACAAGGCCGTGCCATCGCTGGTCGCGTAATCCACCGTCACGATCTGACTGCTGGCGGCCGAGAGCGTCACGGGGAACCGAAGCGTGGCGTCGTTTGAGACGCCGGGGGTGGCATTCGTGTCGCCGATGACGAGCTTGGGCGCCGGACCGAGACTGGAGGTGATCGTTACCGGCGCGGACGGAGAACTTCCGCCCGAATTATCGGTGGCGATGGCGCTCAACGTGAAGACGCCCAGCGGAACATTGGTCCAGGTGAACGTAAACGTCGAATTGGTCGTCTCGCCGAGCTTGGTCGTTCCGTTGAAGAATAGCGCGAGTTTAACCACCGTGCCATCCGAGTCGGCAGCGGTGGCCATAATGGTCAAGTTGGTTCCGGCCGGAATTACGGCGTTGTTCGTCGGGCTGGTGATGGCGGCCGTCGGGGGGACGTTCTCGACGACGTTGCCGATGTCCGTCGTTTGCCCGGCTTTGATGACAAACGAGAATTGGCTCACGCCGGGATAATTCTCGACGTGCCCCGTGCCCGGCCCGACCGGCAGCAACATCGCGAACGCGCCGCCGCCGGTCGGGTCGGTGGAGATCGGCGCTTGCCCGAGGCCGTCGGTCGTCGCATCGACGACGTAAGCCGTGGTCGGAACCTGTCCGTTTACCGTGACCCGGCCCTTGAGGAGACCGAGAGCGCTAACTAAATCGACCGTAAAGGGATTGGTGACGCCCGCTGATATGGGAATCTGCAAAGCCAATAGATCGTTCGTCCCGCCGCCCGAGTGACGCAAGCGCATCAAATGGTTCCCTACGGGAATCCCCGGAAAAGTCCCGGTGTCACCCATCGTTCCCAGGAAGCCGAGGTCATCGAGGGACACGTCGATCAGGAACGGCGCTCCGAAGGATGACGGCGGCTTGCCGAGGTAAAGCAAATTGATCTGTAATGCGCCGTACTGGGCGTTTACCGTCAGGAATGTGGTCTGCCCGGCGACGATAGTGAAATTAAATGGTTTCTGATTGGCCAAGCTCTCGACGTTGCCGATGCCATTCGTCCCGGCCGGGAGCAGAAAAAAGAACTGCCCCGGGGTCGATGAACTCGGATTCGTGGCATAACCCGTGGAACCGTCAGTCGAACCGGTGACGATGTACGAGACACCAGGCGTTTCACCGTTAATCAGTAATGTGCCACTAACCAACCCCATGCTCCGCCCGAGATCAAACTGCTTGAGGGTAATCTGTCCCGCGGTTATGACGACCGGAGTTGGCGGCACCAGGTCGCCGCTTCCCCCAAACGAGGCGCGGAGATGGAGCGTGTAGGATCCTTCCGGCAAGTTGGGAAAAACTCCGAAATCGGATGAGACTCGCCCAACTAGTCCAGGAATTCCGTCAAGCCAAACGTCAGCAGAGAAGTTCGCCCCGGTGTCTTGCGGCTTTAGGCCAAGATAGGTGACATTAAGCTGCAGCGTCCCCACGCCTGCTTGCGCCGAGGCGGGGGAAACGAATTGGGCGCAAACGACCAGCAGGAAAAGGAAACGAACCGGCCAGAGAAGCGCGTTCGCTCCCGCCGTTTTTAAATCAAGTTTCAGATACAACGACCGACTCCGACATTTGCAGCAAGCAACCCAATCGACCGATCACGCCAGCGTCCAAGCCGCCCCGCGCGGCGCGGCGGATCGAGGCGAGGTTCCAGCGTGTCATGGCCCGCAACGTAACAGATTTCCCGCGCATTTGAAGCGGAATCCGAAGCGCGGCGGCCCGTTTTGCGCCAGATTTGACGTGACAACGCGACGGAAGTTCCCTAGGGTCCGAGCATTGAACACGCGTTCCAATTATCGTATGCGCATGTCCATGCCGCCGGGTGTGCCCCACCGGCGTTAAAAAAACGTCCAACTCTTCGTTCGCAGCCGCTCAACATGAATACCAAAAAAGCCATCAAATTTACCACCGCGAGTTGCCTGATCGCCGCCACGCTGGTGGCGCTCCCGGCCACCGTCTTGGCCCAGGACTCGGATCCGAAATACGAGAAACTGATGAAGGATCTCGGCGACACCAATAAAAAGCTCCGCCCGGCCATCCAGAGCAAGAACGCCGACGACGCCGCGGCGCTGGGCGCTCATCTGGTCGAAATCTACAAGGAGACCGTGCCTTTCTGGGAGAAGCGCAAAGCCGAAGACGCGGTCGGTTTCGCCAAGGAATCTTTGGCCGCCGCCACCGATTTGACCGCCGCGGCCAAGGCGGGTGACTGGACCAAGGCGAGCGACGCGGGCAAGACCCTCGGCAAGAACTGCAAGGCCTGTCACGAGGCCCATCGCGAAAAAGACGCCGACGGCAAGAACAAGATCAAATAGCGGATTTCGCCAACGGCCGCCGACTTTAGCGCGGCTTGCTCGGCGCGGCCGATGGCCGCGACCTTCTCACGCCCGCCCGGGTCACCGGGCGGGCGGTATTCTGTACGCCGGGGGCGCCGCGATGCGCCGCCGCCCTTCGGAACGCGGGTCTGCGACCCGCAGCGGCGGCGACCGTTCGTGAGCGTTCGGACTTTTCGATGACGTCCCGAAGCTTGGACGCGCTGCGGTTCACAGAACCGCGCTCCGGGGCGAACGCATCCAATACCCTCACCGTCCGTACTTTCAGCGTGAGGCTCGGAACAAGCCGACCCAGCGAATGGCCGCGCCTTGGCAGCTCGCCCGCGATCTAAGGACGTCCGCCGGAACGCGGGTCTGTGACCCGCAGCGGCGGCGACCGTACGTGGGCGTTCGGACCTTTCGATGACATCCTGAAGGTTGGACGCGCTGCGGTTCACAGAACCGCGCTCCGGGGGCGAACGCATCCAATACCCTCGCCGTCCGTACTTTCCGCGTGAGGCTTGGACCAAGCCGACCCGTCGAATGGCCGCGCCTCGGAAGCTCGCCAGCGATCGAAGGACGTCCGCCGGAACGCGGGTCTGCGACCCGCAGCGGCAGCGACCGTTCGTGGGTTTTCGGACCTTTCGATGACCTCCTGAAGCTTGGACGCGCTGCGGTTCACAGAACCGCGCTCCGGGGGCGAACGCATCCAATACCCTCGCCGTCCGTACTTTCCGCGTGAGGCTTGGACCAAGCCGACCCGTCGAATGGCCGCGCCTCGGAAGCTCGCCAGCGATCGAAGGACGTCCGCCGGAACGCGGGTCTGCGACCCGCAGCGGCGGCGACCGTTCGTGGGCGTTTGGACCTTTCGATGACGGCCCTAAGCTTGGACGCGCTGCGGTTCACAGAACCGCGCTCTGGGGGCGAACGCATCCAATACCCTCGCCGTCCGTACTTTCCGCGTGAGGCTCGGAACAAGCCGACCCAGCGAATGGCCGCGCCTCGGAAGCTCGCCCGCGATCTGACTACGTCACCCGGAACGCGGGTCTGCGACCCGCAGCGGCGGCGACCGTTCGTGTGGGTTAGGATCTTTCGATGACGGCCCGAAGCTTGGACGCCCTGCGGTTCGCAGAACCGCGCTCCGGGGGCGAGTGAAAAGCAGCAGGGGGCGGCGCGCTCAGTCACGCGCCGCCCCCGCGGATTATCGCATCCTCCAGGGCCGAGGCTCCACCGCGTCAGCTTAGAGGTTCTGCAACAAACGCAGGGCGTTGTTAGGCAGCGAGTTCGCCTGGGCGAGCATCGTGGTGCCGGACTGCACCAGGATGTTGTAGCGCGCGTATTGCGTGCTTTCGGCGGCCACATCGACGTCCTTGATGCGGCTGTCGGCCGCGGTCAGGTTTTCGTTGAGGACCGAGAGCTGGTCGCTGGTCAGGTTCAGGCGTTGGATGTTCGCGCCGACTTCCGCGCGCATGCCGGCGAGGGTCTGAATGGCCGATTGCACATTGCTCAGCGCCTGGGCGGCGCTGGTCGCGTTCGTGATGCTGGTCGAAGCCGCATTGTAGATGTTGGCCAAGCCGACCGTGACCGTGGCGTTGTTCAAATCGATGGTGTTCATCCCGAAGGTGGTCGCATCGCTGTTGATGGTGATGCCCAAGCCCGTCGTGTCGAACAGCGTGACCCCGTTGAACTGCTTGGTCCCGATGTCACTGATATAATTCTGCAACTGGGTGAACTCAGCCGTGTAGTTGGACAGGTCCGAACTGGTTTTGGTCGGGTCCTGGGCCAACACCGTCAGTTCGCTCATGCGGTCCAAAGCGGATTGCACCTTCTGGAGAAACCCATCCTGCGTCTGGCTGAACGAAGTGGCGTTGCCGACGTTGGTGATCGCGGCGCTGTTGCGGTTGATTTGCGCGTCGAACTTAATCGACACCGCCAATCCAGCGGCGTCGTCTTCCGGGGAAACGATCTTCGATCCCGAGGAGAGGCGGGCCAGCGATTTCTGGAGGTTAGAGGTTGAGTTGGCCAGGAGGTCCATCGCGTTCGTGGCCGAGGAGTTAGTATTGATTACCATAAGACAATTCCTTTTGTCGTATTGATTGGTTTATTGCTGCTTTCGGCATCCGTGCCGTGGGAAAACCTTGGTTCAGGCGTTTTCCCGTTTTTCCTGTGCGGCGGAGGGAGCCACCGCGCCCGTTTTTGGTCTGGCGGTTGGTTTGGCGCGGGGCGCCGTCGTGGGACGGCTCGCGCGCCCGCCGCCCGGCGGGACTGCCGGGCTGGGAAGCCTTTCAAACAGGCGCTTCCCAGGAGCCTGCGCGGGAGGAAATTCCTCGGGATCGTCGGCGATTGTTTCGCCTCGAAAGGGCTGTGGAAAACAGCGGGGGGCAAGTCCTCGGACGCTTCGGAGCGGGACGGCGGCATCCATATGTGGCCGCGCGTCAGGGCGAGCGCTCGGGCAGCGAGGGGAACCGGGTTCTCACCGCGGCGATCCGGCGCGTAGGGCCGGGGCCGCACCTTCCGGGCGCGCGCAGGCGCGTCGCCGGAACGATTGCCGAGGGGGAACCGGGCTGAATCAGCGTCTCCGCCAATCGCGCCGCCCGAGTGAAGGCTTACGTAATCCTCATAAGACAAATCCTTTCGTCCTAGTTCTATTACGCCGACATCCATGTCGGTGGAAAACTTTGGTCCAGGCGTTTTCGAGTCCTGCGCGGCAGGTAAGGCTGCCGCTCCTGTCAATATAAATCGGCGGTTTGCCAGCGAACTTTAGAACTTTGTTTCGACCTTGAAACACGCCTCGGCGGATGGCCGTGGCCAAGACGCCGCCTGGACCGCGGGATTTCGGGCGGCAGGCGCCGAAAAGCAATCGGGCAAGCGCCGGTCCGGAGGGACCTGACGCTTGCCCGATGCGTGGCGTAACCGCTGGAATCACCCGGACTCCAAGCAAAAACGGACGCCCGCGGACGCGCAACGTGGCCGACTTTACTTGGTCGGAACCGTCGCGATCGTCTGCAGGATGCGGCTGGCGATCTTGTACGGGTCGCCTTGGGAATTCGGGCGGCGGTCTTCGAGGTAGCCGCGATAGCCGTTATTGACGAAGCTATGCGGAACCCGGACCGAGGCGCCGCGATTGGCGATGCCGTAGTTGAATTTGTCGATCGACTGCGTTTCGTGCAGGCCGGTCAAGCGGAGGTGGTTATCCGGGCCATAGACCGCGATGTGCTCGTTCTTGTATTTGTCGAACGCGGCCATGAGCGCCTCGAAGTACGGCTTGCCGCCGACCTCACGCATGTGCTTGGTGGAGAAGTTGGTGTGCATGCCCGAGCCGTTCCAATCGACGTCTTTGCCGAGCGGTTTGCAGTGCCAGACGATATCGACGCAATATTTTTCGCACAGGCGCATGATCAGATAGCGGGCCATCCACATCTGGTCGGCGGCCGTCTTGGAGCCTTTGCCGAAGATTTGGAATTCCCACTGGCCCTTGGCCACTTCGGCGTTGATGCCTTCGTGGTTGA
>CAZFVY010000160.1:0-9886 GCA_964522665.1 uncultured Verrucomicrobiota bacterium
CCTCAAAATCCAAGTTGCCGCCTGACCCTCACGTTACTTTGGCGTCACACACCCGATTCGCTCGACCGATGGAGAAAGTCCTTGAAGCCCCCTTGGTTGCGCCTAAGATGGGGCCGGCGTTGGACGGGCCAACATGACGATGATCGCTGACTCAACATCTCCGCCGGCAACGCCGTGCAAAGTAACCGCCGTCCCCCACGGAACGTCGTCCCTCCCGCGGGCCATCACTTGGTCGGCATCAATTAGCGCGGATGCGGCCCTCGGCGGATCCCCAGTCGGCGGCGATTCCAGGGCGGCCAAATTCTCAATGACCTAGCCTCTCGCGCAAGCCGGACGACACATATATGCCGCGAATCCTGGTCATCGACGACGATTTCAGCGTGCGGATCATGCTCGTGACCGCGCTGAAGCGGGCCGGATATGAAGTGATCGACGCGGAAAATGGGGACCTTGGCGTCGCGATGTTTCGCGCGCAACCGACCGACTTAGTTATCACGGATTTGGTAATGCCCGAGAAAGAGGGCATCGAAACGATCATGGAACTGCGACGCTTCGCCCCCAACGCCCGCATTATCGCGATCTCGGGCGGCGGCGTCGGCAAGGCGGAAGTCTATCTCGAGATCGCCACGAAGATGGGCGTTCGGCACACGTTGACGAAGCCGTTTATGATCCAGGAACTGCTGGATGCGGTTTCCGACTCGCTGGCGAACTAAGGCAGCGCGCTGCCTTCGGTCGTACCGTCGGAATACGAAATTCAACGTTTTTTTGGGAGGATTATTAACGAGCCGAAAAGAACTGTGATCAATCCCCATCCACCGAGAAGCCAAGGTAAATCCTTGTCATCATCATGGCCTCCTGAGCTTACGCCGGGCAGGATTAAATACCAAATCAACCCCAGCCACAGAGCAATTAGCGTGGCGATTCTTTGGCCCCGGCTCAGTTCTCCCCTCTCTCTGGTCTCATTCGCCGCCGAGCAAAGCTAGCCTCAACGCCAGTATCCACCCATCCACACCCACCCGCCGCGCCGGTGGCGCCCCCAATGGCCGCCCACCCAAATGGCTCCCGGTCTCGGCCGCAATGCCCAACCGCCCGGACGCCAATACCATCCGCCCGGACCCCAAGCCCAATAGCCGCCTAACCAAACGTAGTCCGGACCGGGGGCCTGGGTAACGACCTCGACTTGCGCCGCCGGAGGGGCCTGCGCCACCACGCCAGCATCGGGGGGAGGCGGTTGCCCCGGCGCCGGAGCAGCGGCGGGCGGCGGAGGCGCCAAACCCGGAGGCGGCGGTTGCGGATAATAAACCGGTACCTGAACATAGCGTCGCTCGACGCAGCCAACCGCCAAGGCGGCTAAGCCGGTCAGAGCCAGCAGTGAACCCCCTCCCAACAGACTTCGAATTCGTTTCATCGGATTCGCCCAATTGTTGTCATTAGCCATTCGACGGTGGAACGGCCTCGCCTATTCGCCACGACCGGCGATTCCGCAAATTGCCGCCCGCGGGCGTTGCCAAGGGTCGCGAGGCCAATTACCCTGCGCACTCAATTAAGCCGCAAATACTCGTGCCTATGGCGACTCAACCGAACCAGAACCTCGAAAAGGCTTACCGCCACGCCGTCGAACGTTACGCCGAGCTAGGGGTTGACACGCCGCAAGGGTTAACGCGCCTCGCAGAAATCTCCGTTTCCCTGCAGTGCTGGCAAGGGGACGATGTCGGCGGGTTCGAAAACCGCGGGGGCGGACTCGGCGGCGGGCTCGCGGTCACCGGCGCGTACCCCGGCAAGGCGCGCAACGCCGACGAGCTGCGGCAGGATATTGAATGCGCGCTTGCCCTGATCCCGGGCCGTCACCGGCTGAACCTGCACGCCTCGTACTCCGAAACCGCCGGCCGGCGGGTCGAGCGCAATGAATTGACGCCCGAACACTTTCGGAATTGGATGGATTGGGCCAAGAGCCGCGGCTTGGGCCTGGATTTCAACCCGACGTTCTTCTCCCATCCGAAAGCGGATGACGGCTTTACGTTGGCCCATCGCGACCGCGCAATCCGGCGCTTCTGGATTGACCACGGCATCGCGTGCCGACGCATCGCGGCGGCAATGGGCCGCGCGACCGGGAGTCCGGCGGTCAATAACGTTTGGGTTCCGGACGGCTCGAAAGACTCGCCCGTTGACCGTCGCGGTCCACGGGAAAGGCTCACCGAATCACTCGACGCGATCTTTGCCGAGCCGCTTAGCCCTCGCCGCGTCTTGGACAGCGTCGAAGGCAAGCTTTTCGGGTTGGGGTCGGAAAGTTATGTGGTCGGTTCGCACGAGTTCTATTTCGGCTATGCCTTGACGCGCCAGAAACTCCTTTGCCTCGACGCTGGACATTACCATCCGACCGAGTCCGTGGCGGACAAGCTTTCGGCGGTCCTGGGCGTTCTGGATCAGATTTTACTGCACGTCAGCCGCGGCGTGCGCTGGGACAGCGACCATGTGGTGACCCTCACGGATGAATTGCAGGCCATCGCGCAAGAATTGGTCCGCGGCAATTTTCTCGGCCGCGCGCGCCTCGGATTGGACTATTTCGACGCGAGCATCAACCGGGTGGCCGCCTGGGTCATCGGCGCGCGCTGCCTGCTCAAGGCGCTCCTCATCGCGTTGCTCGAGCCGCTCAACCGGTTGCGCCAACTCGAGGCGGATGGTGATTACACCGGGCGTTTGGCGTTGCTCGAGGAAGCGAAGCTGCTTCCGGCTGGGGCAGTCTGGGATTATCATTGCGCGCGGTCGGGTGTGCCGACCGACGGCGCCTGGCTGCGAGAAGCGCGGATCTATGAGCAAACCGTGCTCGCGCGGCGCGTTTGAGGCCGTGGAAGCGATTCTTCAAGCCACCAATCCACAAGGCCGCTCCGCCGCCGCGGCCACTTCGCTCGCGGAGCCGCCCCCGAAATGAGCGCGGCTCTCCTGCAGCTTAAAGCGGTTCACAAATCGTTTGGCGCGGTTCGCGCGTTGAACGGAGTTTCGTTTGATCTTCGAGCGGGAGAGGTCCACGCGCTTCTGGGAGAAAACGGCGCGGGCAAATCGACGCTGATCAAAATCATCACCGGCGCGCATCAGCCGGATCGGGGATCAATTGAAATCGACGGGCATCCCGTGGAGCGCCTCACGCCCGCCGCCGCGTACGCGCGCGGCATCGCGGCGATCTACCAACAACCGGCGCTCCTCCCCGATCTCTCGGTCGCGGAAAACATCGCATTGGGAGTCGAGCCAGGGTCGTGGCGGCGGCGGATTCGTTGGGCGGCGAGCCGACAGCGCGCAGGCGAATTGCTGGCGCGCATCGGAGCGGATATTGACCCGGACGCCGAAGTCCGCCGCCTCTCAATGCCCGAACAACAATTGGTCGAAATCGCCAAGGCGCTCGGCGCCGGCGCCCGGCTCTTGATCATGGATGAACCCACGGCGTCCCTGACCGCCAAGGAAACCGTTTTGCTGCTCGGCCTGGTCAACGCGTTGCGCGCCGAAGGCACGGGCATCATTTACATTTCGCACCGGCTCGAGGAAATCTTTCACGTGGCGCAACGAGTCACCGTGCTTCGCGACGGCGAAAGCATCGGGACCCACCCGATCACAGAGGTTAACGAGGCCAGTTTGATCAAATGGATGGTGGGCCGCGAAATCTCGACGATTTATCCGCCGGCCGAAGCGCCGGCCGGCGCGGCAGTCCTGTCGTTACGCGGAGTAGGCTGCAGTTCCTCCGGCGTCCGCGACGTCACCTTCGAGGCCCGCGAGGGCGAGGTGGTGGGGTTGGCCGGCCTGATCGGCGCGGGACGCACCGAACTGGCCCGCGTACTTTTTGGCCTGACGCCAGCGGACCAAGGGGAGATCCGGTTGCATGGCCAGCCGGTCACGATTGGTTCGCCGCGCGAAGCGATCGCGCTCGGCATCGGCTACGTGCCCGAGGACCGACGGCGCCACGGCATTATTCCAGAGCTGAGCATCGCCGAGAATATTACCCTGGGGTCGTTGCCCCGTTTCTTTCCCCAAGGCTGGTTGCGCCGCTCCGCCGAACGAACCGTCGGCGCCGACTACCTCAGCGAGCTTGGCATCAAGGCGCCCAATCCCGAGACCCGCGCTGGTAACCTCTCGGGCGGCAACCAACAGAAGGTAGCTCTGGCTCGCTGGCTGGCCACGCAACCGAAAGTTCTGATCCTCGACGAGCCGACGCAAGGCGTCGATGTCGCCGCGAAGGCGGAAATCCACAAGCTGATCCGTCGCCTCGCCGCGCGCGGCCTCGCAGTCATTATGATTTCTTCGGAATTGCCCGAGATTTCCGGCATGAGCGACCGCATCCTCGTGATGCGGCACGGCACGATTGCGGCCGAATTCGACGGCAAATCGACCGACCCGCGCCGGGTCATGTCCGCCGCATTGGGCCAGAACTCCGCCCATCCAGGAGCGTCCGAATGTTAAAGCGGCATTTTCGTGAATGGGCCGTCGCGGCCACGCTCGGGGCGCTGTTGTTGCTCCTGGCGCTGCGCGCGCCCGCCTTTTTTCAGCGGGCGCAATTGCTCTCGATGCTTTCCGGCGCCGCGCCGGTCCTGGTCGCCACCTGCGGGGCCGCGTTGGTCATTATCAGCCGCCAGATTGACATTTCGATCGGCTCGCAGTTCGCGTGGTGCAGTGTTTTGCTGGGCCTTGTGATTCACGCGTCGTGGCCGTTGCCCTTGGCCTTGCTTGCCACGGTAACCGCCGGCGCTTTGTTTGGGGCTTTCAATGGCCTGATGGTCGCCGGGTTCGGCTTGCCGTCCATCGTGGTGACGCTCGCCACGATGGTCACCTGGCGCCAGGGGCTGGGTTGGTGGCGCGAAGGCGAATTCGTCCGCGACCTGCCCGATCGGTTTCAATGGTTCGGCCTCGGGCAGGCGGGGGGCGAAGCGCTGATCCTCGGCTCCGCCGCCGTGGTTCTTGTCGGCATGGCTCTGGCCATGAAACATCTTGGTCTCGGACGGTGGGTGTATGCCGTCGGTTCCGATGCCGAGGCGGCGCGCCTCTCCGGCATCCCGCCCCGTTGGGTCACGTTTGGAGTTTTCGTTTTGAACGGCGCGCTCACCGGCCTGGCCGCGCTGCTCAACGCGGTGCGCTTTACCGACGTCGATCCCAAGACCGGAACGGGTCTCGAATTGCAGGCCATCGCGGCGGCGGTCGTGGGGGGCGTCGCGATCGCGGGCGGGCGCGGCAACCTCTGGGGCGCGCTGGCCGGCGTGTTGTTGTTGGTCTGCGTCGGTCCAGCGCTGGTCTTTCTGCATCTGCCGCCGCAATGGGAAAAAGCGCTCCAGGGCGCGATCATCCTGCTCGCGGTCGCCGCCGACGGCTGGCGCCGGGCGAAGGGTAAGGATTGACGCGATGAGCCGCTGGCGTTTATCGGGATGGAAGACCGCGACCGGCCGCTTCGAGGCGCTGCTGGCCTGCGTCCTGGTGATCGAGATTCTAGTTTTCAGCAAGACCGGGACGAACTTCGCCACGCTCGGAAATCTCTTTGAAATCCTGCGCCTCAGCACGGAAATCGGGTTATTGGCGCTCGTCATGACGCCGATCATCTTGACGGGCGGGATCGATCTTTCCGTCGGTTCGCTGCTGGGGTTGTGCGCGATTCTCTTCGGCAAACTTTGGCGCGACGCCGGCCTGCCGCCAGTGGCCGCGGGCGCCGCCACCCTGGTCATCGGCGCCGCCGCCGGTGGGCTAAATGCGCTGCTCATTACCCGGCTCCGACTACCGCCCTTGATTGTCACGCTGGGAACGTTTTCGTTGTTTCGCGGCCTCGCCGAGGCCGTCACGCGCGGGGTCGATAACTTCACCGATTTTCCCAAATCGTTTCTCTTCCTGGGTCAGGGTTATCTTTTTGGCGGCGTCCCGGCGCAGACGCCGATCCTCGCGATCGTGGCGGTCGGACTCTGGTTGCTGGTCCACCGCACGACCTATGGCCGGGCGTTCCGGGCAATCGGTTTCGCGCCCGAGGGAGCGCGTTACGCCGGCATTCCCGTCCACCGGCGGCTCGCGCTGGTTTACGTTCTGGCGGGAGTGATCAGCGCCGTCGCGGCGCTCGTCTATGTCGCCCGCGTCGGCCAGGCGAAGGCCGACGCCGGGACCGGCTACGAGTTGTTTGCGATCACCGCCGTGGTCCTCGGTGGGGCCTCGATCTTCGGCGGCACGGGCACCATTCACGGAACCTTGCTCGGCGTCGCGGCGCTGTCGGTCCTCAAGGTTGGGCTTACGTTGTCGGACCAACCGGGTGAACTGGCGGGGATTCTCACTGGCGCTCTACTCTTGCTCGCGTTGGCCGGCGACGCGATGTTTCGCCGTCTCGACGCTCGGCGTGTGGCGCCAGCGACGATTTCACAGCCATAGCCCAAAGCATGGGGGCGTGGTTCGGGCGGACGAATTTCAAATGTTCGCAGGCGTAATATTGCGGTCTGGACACTCGCTCGCCGCCGACCATACTTGCCGGAGAATCTCCTATGCAAAAACTATTCATCGCGTTTTGTTTGTCCATCGTTCTGGCGAGTTCGGGTTGCAAACCCGCGGCGGATTCCGCGGCGCCAAAACCCGACGCGGGCGCCCAGAAACAGATCACGGTCGCCGTCATGCCGAAAAGCAAGGGCAACGCCTATTTCATCTCGTGCCGCAAGGGAGTCGAGGCCGCCGCCAAGGAATTGGGCGTCAAACTTCTGTGGGACGGTCCGACTGACCCCGACCCCGCCAAGCAGAATGAAATCGTCGAGACGTGGATCACGCGCGGCGTCGATGTCATCGCCGTCGCCGTCGAGAATCGCGAGGGCATCTCGACCGCGCTGCGCAAGGCCCGCCAGAAAGGCATCAAAGTGGTCACGTGGGATTCCGACGCCGAGCCGGACGCGCGCGATTTTCTGATCAACCAAGCCACGCCGGAAGGCATCGGCAATACGCTGATGGATGAGTCCGCCAAGGTCCTGGGCGGCAAAGGCGAATTCGCCATTATCACCGCTTCGTTGACGGCCGCGAACATGAACGCCTGGCAGAAGTGCATCAAAGACCGCAATTTGGCCAAATACCCCGACATCAAACAAGCCGCGCTCCGTCCCTGCGATGATCTCAAGGACAAGGCCTTCGCGGAGGCGACCTCGATCCTCAACGCCAATCCGAACGTCAGACTCCTCATGGCGATTTGTTCCCCCGCGGTCCCCGGGGCCGCCGAAGCCGTCAAACAACTCGGCCGCTCTGACGTCAAGGTTGTCGGCCTCGGCCTGCCGAATGACAACAAGCGTTACGTGCGCGAAGGGATTACGCCGGCCGTGATCCTTTGGAACACGGAAAACCTCGGCTACCTGACCGTTCAAGCCGCCGTCGCCGTGGTCAAGGGTGAGTTGAAGAGCGGCGCGACTCAATTCAAAGCCGGCCGCCTCGGCGATTTGGAAATCAAAGGCGACAACATCCTGTTGGGTCAGCCCTTCGTGTTCACGAAGGAAAACATCGAGCAATTCGATTTCTAATTGGCGGCGACCTTGGAAGTGACTTTGAGTTGATCCTCGGCGCATCCTTTCGCCGAGCGCGCAGGACGGACGCCACGGGTGGGAAGTTGCGCCGCTACGCCGCGCTCACGGCGCAACGCGCATTCCTTACCGGCTTAATTCTCGCGCGCTTCGGACTACTGAACGTAGTCGAAGAAACAGGCGAACATCTCCGACGATGTTTGATCGCCCCAAGTGACGCGGGCGGTCGGGTCGGGGTTGTAGATGTTCTCCGGGGAATTATCGAAGGCGCCGCTCACCATCAAGCGAGCGCCCGCGGGAAGAATCTTCGGCTGCGCGAGCTGGTAGCCCGTCTGCCATTTAAAATTGTAGTCGGGAACGGACAGCAGGGTTTCCTGCGTGCCGTCGGGATACACCACGTCGTAGCGGACATACTTGCCGCGCAAATGCATGTGCGGATTCAACCGCTCGAGCCGGATGGCGCTGGGCAACGTCCAATTTGCCACCACCTGCGATTCGGGGTCGCCGGGCGCGATGCTGAAGAAAATATTGTTGAGGCTGTCGTTGTGAAAGGCCTTCGGTGGCTTCGATTTCCAGTACCACAGCGCGAGCGTCGGCGTGTCGTTCGTCGCGACGCCATTGGGCGTGTAGTGCAGGTTAAAGGTGATCCAACTCGAGTTAGTCAGGTAATAGCCGCTGTCCGACGGATAAACGTAGGGCGCCTCACCCGGCACGTATCCCGCGAGGCTCGATTGATAGGTGGAGAATCCGGGCACGCCTTGATTTCCGACGCGTCCGCTCCAGACCAGGTAATGATGCACCACTTGCGGTGCGGACGGCAGGACCACCGCCGCGCGCAGCCAAACGTTCGAGGTATTCGGCGTTTGCACGAAGATATACCGGTAAGCCTCGGTGCCGACCGCCTTCACTTGCTGGAGGCCGGGAGAGACGATCGCGTCCGGCGGACCGAGGTCGGGCGGCCAAGCGCGATACGAAGGCGGCGGCGGCAAGTCCGCGAGCGGGTCGGGACCGTCGCCCCTCGGAGCGCCAGCGTCAATCCAGCGCAACAACGTCGCTTTCGCGGCCGCCGGCAACGCCAGACTGTTCGTAAACGTCCCGTAATCCGGATCGACGTGCCAGGGGGGCATCGTGTTCGAGAGCAACGCGTCCTTCATCGAAGGCGCCCACAGCGCGGCCACCAGATAATTGGTCAACGCAAACGGCGCCACGTCACCGGGCCGATGACAGATCGCGCAATGATCGTGGAAAATCGGCGCCACGTCCTGGGCATAATTGGGTGTCCCGGCCGTTGACGCCGTCAGCGCCGGACCGCTCAAGGGCGTCCGCAGAAACGCGTACGACTGGTTTTGAATGACCCCATTTAACGCGGTGGTCAGATAGTTTGACTGGCCCGCGGCGCCCGACCCGTCGGGCAACTGGCCACGATACGCCACGGTGAACGCCGGCGGTTGCACCACCGCGATCTCCCCAGCGTGGCTGAGCCGTAACGCGCGCACTCCCAAGCCCTGCGGATCCGACAGGATCGTCGCGTTAATCCCCAAAGATTGCGCCAGCGCGGCAATATTGGTCCGGTCGGCGGTCGGATCGGATAAAAGCGCCCAGAATTGCACCGGACTAGCCGCATACGCTTGAGCCAAGGGTTGCAAAGCCGTAAGCCAAGCCCCCAGACCGCTCAACGAGTCGCCCGCGGCTAAAACTACCACCGCGGAAAGATTGGTTGGATAGTACAACTCGTGGGCCTTCCCCTGCTGATCCAGCAAGAGGAAATTGTCCGCGAAATCAAATGCCGCATTCCCTTCCAACTCGCTCAAGCGATAGAACCGGCTGGGGGCGGAGGCGGCCGAGGCATCCAGCCAGTCGGATCCGGTGGAAAGCAAATTCAGCGTCAGCATCGTCTGCCAGCCGTTTGGATCGAGCGACGGGGACGAATCGACCCGCAACACCTGCCCCGCCGAGCCATGCAAAAACAGATGGGAATAACCGGACGCCGCATCACGCTGCAAACCGAGGGAAGCTGAAGATGAATCTTCTTTGGCAAAGCCACTCTTGGCCGGCAAACGCGCTCGGCGAACAAGGTCCGCCCGCGCCGCTGACACGATGTCCGCGCGCCGGACGGTCGTACAGGAAGGATCGGCCAACTCGGTCTCCGGCGCGGCCGCGGCCAAGCGCCCGCCGATGCAAATGAACGCCAGCGCCACCGTCAAGATTCTCAACCTCATCATATAGAATACGCGTTTAAGCCTCGGCTGCCGATCCATTCCAAAGACGTCTCAGAAGCGCCCGCCGATTACGATACTCAAAATCGACGGAAACAAAAGGAGATTCATTCAAGCTAAACCGAGCAGCTGGTCCCGGCCGTCGAGCCCACTCGATGGGTCGGTGAC
>CAZFVY010000161.1:0-9844 GCA_964522665.1 uncultured Verrucomicrobiota bacterium
GCCGGTGGGCGGGAGCGTGAGCTACGCGGTGACCTACTCCGACCCGAACTTCGCCAGCAGCGCCTTGACCGCGGCCAACGTGAGCTTGAACACCACGAGCACGGCCAACGGGGCGATCAGCGTGACTGGCGGCGGGACGAACTACCTCGTGACCGTGAGCGGGGTGAGCGGCAGTGGGTCGCTCGGGATTTCGATTGCGGCGGGCACGGCCAGCGACACGGCTGGCAATCTGGCCGCGGCGGCCGGGCCGAGCGCCACCTTTACGGTGAACACGCCGCCCACCATCTCAGGAGCGGTCACAGTGACGGCCAATGCCAAAAATCCCGTTACACCATTCGTGCGGTTAGGGATAACCGACGTGGATACGCCAGCGCAGACGCTGACCGTAACGATCACGCTGGACGCCACCAACAAGGGGGTTTTTGGCGCGGCCACCTTGGCCAGTACCGGCTTCAGCAATCCGGCCCCCGGCGTCTATCAGTTCTCGGGAACAGCCGCGGCCTGCGCGGCAGCCATCCGCGCGCTGAGCTATACGCCGAGCATTGATCCGAGCCTACTGATCTTCACCCCGCCGAACACTTACACGGCGACCAACACAACCACATTCACGATCGCGGTTAGCGACGGTATCGCGGCTACGGTGATCAACGGCTCCAGCAAGGTGACGGCGCGTTTGTTGAATCATTCGCCCACCGCCGGCCCCGCCTTGGCCGTGCAACGACCGCCGACGCAGGGGACGAAAGTCACCTTTGCCGATTTGGTCGCTGGTGCCAGCGACCAGGACGGCGATCCATTGACGGTCAGCGCGGTGGTCTCGCCCACGCTTGGCGGCGGGACGGTCACGCTGGATCAAGGTTGGTTGTTCTACACGCCCGCGCCTGGCTCAACGAACGATGACACGGTCACCTACACGATTAGCGACGGCTTCGGCGGCACGGCGACCGGCACGGCCATCGTCACCGTCAAGCCGGATAACGCGCCTTCGCAAAACGTTTCGGCGATTCAGAACTTGGGGGGCGGCAGCTATCAGGTCAGCTTCACCGGCATTCCGTTCCGCACCTACACGGTTCAGTTCACCACGGATTTGGTGAATCCAACCTGGACCACCTTGGGCCAAGCCACGGCCGATGCCAGCGGCACGATTACCTACACCGACACCAGCGCCGCCGGGACCCGCTTCTATCGCACCGTGTATCCCTAAAACGAACCGGTTCAGTCTGCCCGCCAGCCGATCTTGACGGTCGGTGGCGCGGTAGTCGGCGCGCGGAGACCGCCCATCGCGCGCCGAAGTCCGCCGGCCATCGTTTCGCGCATTCGCAGTGAATTCCGCAGTGAATTCCGCTTGCGTCGGGCGCAAATTCCCTTAATTTGACACCCGAGAAGCGATTTCCAATGGCGTCGCCACGGACCAACTTGCGGGGAAACGTATGAGTTCTCTGATTCTTGCACGAGAGCTCCGAGCCGGACCGGATCCCACTGGCCGCGGTCCCGGCCGACCGCCTGGCGGCAGCGTCCAAACTGACGACCGACGGCATCAAGAAGGAGACATGCGATGATCACTTGCCCTTGCAACCACTGTAACAACGTCTTCGAACTCGAACCGGAGCACGTCGGCTCCAAAGTGATCTGTCCGAAGTGTGGTATGGAGACAATTCTCTTTCGCCCCACCACGCCGGCGGTGACGCAGATTAGGTCGGCCAGTCCGCCGCCGCCCCCGCCCGCGACGGTTCCTCCGCCGGCGAATCCGGGGCCGTCGATTCCCCAGATTCCCGTGGCGATCAACGCGCAGGTCAATCTCACGATGCCCGATCGGCCGATCCTTATCCGGACTGCCAAATCGCGAGGGATTTACATCATCCTCGGGATTTTCTTGGGAGCCCTCGGCGTGCATAATTTCTACGCCGGATACTACGCCCGTGGCGCGGTAAAACTGGCGTTGATGGTCGTGTTTACGAATCTGTTGGTGGGCGCGTTCGTCGCCATCTGGGCGATCGCCGAGATCATTACCACCAAGACCGACGCCAACGGCGACCCCCTGGTCTGAGGCGCGGCGGAAGCGTGTAGCCCCGCGATGCCCAAGGCTGGCGCGCGCCCGGCAATCGCAAGTGGCGGGCGGCCACAATTGATTGTCAGGCGCCGCGCCGCCGAGTAAGCTGGGTGAACATTGCCAGAGATGGAAATCATCGTTCAAAAATTCCGCTCCTTCGGCCAAGCCGAACGGGCCGATCGCGAGTACTATCGCTCCCTCTCCTGCAATCAGAGAATCGAACCACTGCTCCAGATCGTTCAACAAGCGCGCACCCATGCAACCGCGGAAGGATTTGAGAGAGTTTATCGAATTGTTAAACTCCCACGGCGTTAAATACGTCGTGGTGGGCGCGCACTGCCTCGCCTTTCACGGGTTTCCACCGGCAAGGATTTGTTCATCCGCAATAATTGGGCAGTCGGGCGACCGCAGGACCTCGCTGACATCTCGCGCCTCGAACCAGAGGCATAAATCAGACCCGCGGCGGAACACATCGCCGGG
This sequence comes from uncultured Verrucomicrobiota bacterium, assembly GCA_964522665.1. Lineage (GTDB taxonomy): Bacteria > Verrucomicrobiota > Verrucomicrobiia > Limisphaerales > CAZFVY01 > CAZFVY01. The sequence continues at coordinate 2,528 of CAZFVY010000161.1, forward strand.
GAATCTCGGCCGCTCCAATTGCGTTTTTGCCGCTTGGCTTGGCGGTTCGGCGGTGTCAAACTGAGCGGGTGATGGTTCTGCTGTTTAAGATCGTGTTGGCGGCCGGTTTCGGTCTGATCATACTGGCCCTGCTGTGAGTCGATTCCGGTACGTGCGAGACCGGTTATTTCTGGTCGGTTGCCTGCTCTACGCGTTGAATCGTTGGATATTCAAAGCGCGTAGCGCCAATCTCTTCCTGCACTATTACTTCAATGACGTCTGGCTGATACCGTGCGCTCTGCCGCCGCTGCTGTTGCTCCATCGCTGGCTGAATCTCCGGGATCACGACGGTCCGCCAACGCTGGCCGAGATCACCTTGCATGTGTTGGTCTGGTCGATCCTGTTTGAAGTCATCGGACCCCATCTTGTTTCGCGGGCGACCGGTGATCCGTGGGACGTGGCCGCCTATGCCTTCGGTGGCGCCGGCGCGTGGATCTGGTGGACTCGCGACAAGTGGTGGCCGAGCGTCACGTCGTGAGCTTCGATCGCCTGGCTCCCTTTTATCGCGGGATGGAATTCGTGCTGGCCGGGGGCAAAATGCAGCGGCGCCGGTGCGCCTTTCTCGACGAAGTGAAGGAATCGCAAACCGCGTTGCTGGTCGGGGAAGGCCCGGGCCGCTTTCTCATCCCACTGCTCCGCGCCAATCCCCGAGTCCAGGCGACTTGCCTCGAGTCGAGCGAGGGAATGACGGGAGAGTGCCGCGCCGCGCTCGCGCAAGGGGGATACTCGGGGGCCGACGTTGATTTCGTTACGATGGACGCCCGACGGTGGGTTCCGCCAACCGGTCGTTATGACCTGATCGCGACACATTTCTTCCTTGATTGCTTTCCAGCGGAGGAATTGCGGCGAGTGACACAAATGTTGGCGGCTGCGGGCACGCCCGGCGGTCGTTGGCTGATTTCCGACTTTCGCCTGCCGCCGAAGGGGCTATCCCGGCTTCGCGCTCGGGCGTTGTTGGCCCTGATGTACGGTTTTTTTCGCGCCGTGACGGCGTTGCCGGCCCGCCGCCTCGAACCGCCGGACCAATATCTCGAGGCGAACGGCTTTAGGTTGGCCAAGCGCCAGTTGAGCGACGCCGGGTTCCTGCACAGTGACCTGTGGATTCGTTCCGGATAAACGCGGAAGGCGACCGCCGCGGCGAGCGGGCGCGCCGCGTCCGAATCCGCGTTTACCGGAGTTCGGATTTCGGTGGCGTGGTGAGGAGAAAGGTAAGCAGATCACGTTGTTGCGCGCCGTTCAATGCTTGCAGCAATCCCTCGGGCATGAGCGAAAGGCTGGAGGCCCGCATCGTGGCGATCCGATTTCTCGCGATCGTTTGGACCGCGCCATTGGCCTGGCCGATCGCGACGTGATCCGTCGTATTCTCGACGATGACGCCGGTGACGGATTCACCGTCCTTCAACTCGATGATATAGGCCAGATGATCGGGATTGATCGCCGCGCTCGGCTGGGTGATGTCCTTAACGACCGAGGCGTAATCGCGGTAGATCAAGTTAGAGAGATCGGGTCCGATCTTGCCACCGGCGCCGCCCAGTTGATGGCACTTTGAGCAAGCCGCTTTTTCGCCGAAGAAGATGGTTTTGCCGCGATTCCAATCACCGCCTGCGATTTCCGGAATCCGCCGCTCGGAGACGCTGGTTGCCTCGACCTGCTTCGGCGTCGCCCAGGGCAAAAGCACGCGCCGAAGCGGTAGGGGACGCAAGCGCGAATCCTCGGCGGTGAACCAGCCAACGTCCAGGCGCGGCTCACCGTTCCCGGTGGCAAGCTCGATCTCTAGCGGCAGCCATTTCAGCGGCGCCGACGAGACTGTCACCCGCGTCTCCGTCGCGCTTACCCGGTTCACGCTCGCGTTGTCACCGGCTTTGACCCTCAATTTGTTCCCCGCTTTGAACACGAGGGTAACGGTCTCGGGCGGATACTCAAAATCGAGTTTGGCGCCGGGCTGGATCGCAGTGCGCAACATCAGCCAGGGATCAACCTGGGCGCGCAGCGTCAATTTCCCCGGCGTGGCCAGGCGCGCGTACCACCGCGCGTGTTCGTCGGAGGCCGCGGTAAGGACGCGGGCCGCGGCGAGGTCGAAGTGGGGCAACCAGACCGGCCAGTTGGTTTTGGCAGAAACGCCGCGCCAGCTCGCCTCGGCGCCGGTCAAGTCACTCAACACGTCGATCGCGGTGGGCGCGGCTGACGCCGTGGGGGCGCCAGAATCGAGAGCGGGCAGCGTCACGCCGTAGTTCACCGCCTCGGTTCGTGGCGGCGTTATCAGCGCGAGCGAGCGGCGGTCAGCGGAGATTCCCGCCGAAAGCACGGCCAGCTCGAAACGTGGCAGCGTCAACTGATCCTTGACGGCCTGATAGCCCGGGACAAACGATTCAAAGCGGTCGCCCGCCGTCACGTAGCGTCCCATCATGACGTGGCTTTGCGCGGCGAGATTCTTTAACCGCGCGGGGTCAAGCGGACGGTCAAATACGATCCTGGTTTCGGTTGGCCCGGCGGCGTAGGCCAGGACCGGCTGCGGCACGCTTTTGCCAGTATAGGAAATCTTGAAGAGTTTCCCTTGGCCCTGCGGGCCGGTGCCCCAGTCGGGCTGACCGCTATGGCAGGTGACCAGCAGGTCGCCCTGCGGCGTGGGCACGGCGTCGATCGTCAGCATCGCGAGACAAGCGAGGAGGTCGGTTTTTGCGACGTAACCGGCGGCGGTTTTGACGAGCTTGGTTCGCCAGATTTTCCCGCGCGATTCGCCAGAAACAAAGGCGTCGCCCCGCCACCAATCGGGGCCGAAAGTTACGGCTCCGCCCCCGACCAGCTCGTTGAAGTGAAGTCCGCAGGTGGATTGGTGCTGCGGGGCGTAATCGAACAGGCTCGGCTCATCCAGCACGTTCGGCAGATAGGTCGGATGACGCGGCGGGAAACCGTAATGCCGTCCCGACTGGATGTGCAGCAACTCGTCAAAGGGGTTCCCGTTCGGCAGCCAGGTGGCGCCCTCCTGATCGGTGCAAAAGAGATCCCCGGCGGCATTGAACGCCAGCGACACCGTGAAGCGCAAGCCGGTGGCGATCACCTCGCGCTGTTTCCAATCAGGCGACAATTTGAGAATGGTTCCGCGTTCGCTCTGGAGGTTGTACGCGGACTTGCCCGTCTCGCGGTTGACCCGATAGGCGGCCGACCAATCGTCACATCCGAGGCCGAAGAAAATGTTGCCCGCGGGATCGACCGCGATGCCAACCGCGTCGAGGCTCGAACCAGCGGCTTTCGACGGCGGCGGCCACCCGCTGGTTACGGTTTCCAGTTCACCCGTGCCATCGCCGCGGTCGCGCACGCGGATGACCCGACCACGGGAAGCGATGTAGAGTCCGCCCGGTCCCCACGCCATCCCGATGCTCGCCGGGATTTCGTTGTTGTCGTTCTTGTAGAAGAAGGAGGCGGTGTCCTCCAAGCCGTCGCCATCGGTATCCTTGAGTTGATAGACGTTGCCGTCGTAGCCAAGCGCGAAAAGTCTTCCATCCGGCGCGTACACCAGATTGTTGATATTGCGCAGTTGGAGCGGCAGCTCGCGCACGGTGAATCCGGGGGCAAGCATCTGAATCGCCGGTGGATTCGGGACGTGATAGTAGGGCTTCTCGACCGGCCCGACGTTCTGCGCGCGCGCCAATGAGGAAAAAACCAGCGTAACCAAAACGGCGCACGTCGTCGCGAAGCTTTTCATGATGCGACCGAGACTAGTCAGCCGACAAAGGCGCCGCCAGTGATAAATCGAAATCGCCGCCACCGGGTGAATTACCACGAACTCGCGAGCGATGGTCGCCCATACTATCACCGCGCGCGCCTCGAGGCGACCCCCGTGTTTGCGTTGCTTGCCCTTTCGGCGCGGGGCGCTCATAATCCGCGTTCGATGAAGTTTTTGCCCGTCGCTTCTCGCCGATTCCGCCTCTTCGCGCCGTTCCGCGCGCTGGCGGTCACGCTGGCGGTGAGCGCCTCAGTCGCGACCTTGATCGCGCAACCGGCGGGTGACCCGGCGAGCGTCGCGCTGCCCACCAATTCGTGGGCGGGCTTCGTCGAAACCAATTTCCCTTTCTTTTCGTCGGTACTCGACGCGCGAAAGCTCGGGGCCGGCCTGCCCGCGGACAATCTGACGCCGCGCGGGATCGTCCTGAATCTGGGACACGATTGCTGGGCCTGCTTCGACACGGAGTTGCTTCGGATGTCGGCGGTTTGGACCGGCGCGGCGGTCACGCCGGTTTCGATGGCGCAAATCTCCTACCACGCCACGTTCACCAAGGCGGAGGAGGGCCAGACGACGCTGCCGCGAATCGTGGGCGAGCCGTGGATTGCCAACGGCCTTTATCCCGGGTGGCAGGTCGGCGAACAGCTTTCGCAAGCCGACCCACGCCCCGCGGGACCCGACCCGAAAGAGCCGGGACGCGGACCGCTCCCGCCCGGCCTCGGGCGATTCCTCGCGGTGCGGTTGACCCGTGACGGAGTCTGCCTGGAATACGAGGTGAACGGAGTTTTGACCCGCGAATGGGTCGAAGCGCGAGTCGAAGATGGCCGACCGGTCGTTCAACGAAGCTTTTACTTGGAACGCGTCCGCCAACCACTGACGCTGGCGCTCGGAAGAAAATCCGCCGCGATCACGGATCGCCTTACGCTCGACTTCGCCACGGATTGGATCGCCGGGAAACCCGGAGCGCTTCTGACCGAAGAGCCTGGTGGGTTGCTGTTAGCGCGGTTGAACCAATCCGATCGCGCGGTCGCCTTCCGGGTCGCGATGGGCCTGACGCCGGCGACAAAAACCTGGGAAGGGCCGCATGGCTCGCCCGCCGACGGGCCACCCGCCGCGCGTTGGCCGCAAAGCTTGACGACCCACGTCGAGCCGTCCGTCACCCAAGCTGCCTTGGTGGTCGATAACATCGCGCTCCCGCTGGACAACCCTTGGCATCGAAATGTCCGGTTGGCCGACGTTGCGTTTTTTCGGGACGGACGGGCGGCGGCGGTAACGTTCGACGGCGACGTTTGGTTGATCGATGGACTGGGCGCGGAGGGGAACGAAATCCGCTGGCGGCGCTTTGCCTCCGGGTTTCACGAGCCGCTGAGTCTGTGCGTACGGGATGGCGAGATTTTCGTCTTTGACCGCAACGGCATCTGGCGTTTGCGCGATAGCGACGGGCATGGTGAAGCGGACGTGTATGCGCTGTTTTCGAACGCGTTCACGCAGACCGCCGAGACGCGCGAATTCGCCAACGGGATGAAACTCGCGCCGGACGGCTCGTTCATCATTGCCAAAGGCGGCATCCAGATGACGACGCTGGGAACGCATAACGGCTCCGTGCTGCGCGTCGCGCCCAACGGCCAATCGGCCGAGTTGCTCGCCTACGGATTGCGCGAACCGTTCATCGGCGTGAACCCCAAGACCGGGTTGATCACAGCGAGCGACCAACAAGGCCACTACGTGCCGACCACGCCGCTCCACGTGATTCGTGACCGGCAATTCTACGGCTTCCTGAGCCGCCTCCTGCCCAAGGAACAGTACCCGGCCGCGATCGCCGATCCATTGACGTGGATTCCGTACCCGGTTAACGCCTCGGGCGCCAGCCAAGTCTGGTTGACCGACGCCAAAATGGGCCGGTTCAACGACGCGCTGATCCATCTCGCTTACTACCGGCCCGAGGTTTTTCTCGTGTTGACGAATCAGCGGACGCCGCGCCTGCAAGCGGCCGTGGTCAGTATCACGCGCGACCTGCAGTTTTCACCGCTCAATGGGGCGGTCAACCCGCGCGACGGGCAGCTTTATGTGACCGGATTTCAAATCTTCGGCACCACGGCGAAACAAGTCAGCGGGCTGGCGCGCGTGCGTTACACGGGGTTGACTTCATCGCTGCCGCGCGAGGTCATCGCGATGGACAAAGGCGTGCTCTTGCGCTTCGATACGCCACTCGACGAGCGCACCGCGACCAACGTGGCCAATTTTTCGGCGGAGCGGTGGAACTACCAGCGCACGTTCAATTATGGTTCGCCCCACTTCAAGACGAATGGCGAGAAGGGCCAGGACGCGATGCCGCCGAGCAGCGCCTACCTTTCGCGAAAGGGCGAAAGCGTCTTCGTCGGCATCCCCGACATGAAACGGGTGATGCAGATGCGCATTGGGTGGGCGTTGACCAACTACGCGGGCGTCAGTTTCGCGCAAAACGCCTATTTCACGCCGTATGAATTGCCGGCGTTCGATCCGGTCGCGGAAGGTTTCCCGCCGCTCACTGTCGATCTCACGCCGCGCGCGCCCGGCGCGATTGCCGCCACGCCGCAGACGGCGGACGAAGGACGGCGACTCGCGGAACTGATGGGCTGCGCGGGCTGCCACTCGAACGACGGTACCACGCTCGGAAAGGTCGGTCCAAGCTGGAAAGGTCTATTCGGTAGCGACGTGGCGCTCGCGGACGGCGCGAAAGTCGCTGCCGACGAGGCTTACTTGCGCGAATCGATCCTGACGCCGGCCGCGAAAATCGTGCGCGGCTTCGAGAAGACTGACACGGCAATGCCCAGCTATGCCGGGCTGGTTTCCGACGCCCAGATCAACGCGTTGATCCTCTATATCAAATCGCTGCGTTGACGGCGCTGCCCCGGTTGATTTGGCGCGGTGCGCCAAAATGAACTGTTACCCGAGCCGTAAAAAAGAGAGGGGTCGTTGCGCCAAAAGCAGTGTTACCCGGGCGTGGTTTGTTTTTCCAACGAATTCGCGCTTTTTTCTTTGGCCCAAGCGGCACTCGATCCGGCCAAGTGGGGGGCTTATCGAGCTTGAGCTCGCCCCCACTTGGCCGTGTCGAGTGTGAACAAGTTCGCGGAGAACTTGTTCAAGCGCCCCGGTCGTTGGGTTCAGCAGTTCCTGGCGCGCCGGAGCGATTCGATTTGCTTGAGGCGCTTTTCCACTTCGATTTTCAACCCAAAGGGATTCAAGCCCGCGCGCTCGGTCTGCAGTTCAGTTTTGGTTTTGGCGCTGACTTCCGGGCTGGCCAGCACGCGGCTTAAGGGCGTTTGCGCCGGCTCGTAGACCCGGCGCATCCGGCCGCCGGCCGGGAGTTCTTTTTCTTTGAGTTTCATGGTGGCGTGGAAGTAATTGAGCAACTGGGCGTACGGTCCCCGGACCAACTCGTTGAGCAACTCGACCACCTCGGGATTGTCGTAGCGCTGATACCCGAACCATTGCCGCACATGCGTCCAGTTCTTCTGTTCCACATGCGCGTTGTCGTCCTTTTTGTTCGGTCGGCTCCGCGTCATGTAGACCGGCCG
>CAZFVY010000162.1:0-4431 GCA_964522665.1 uncultured Verrucomicrobiota bacterium
CGGCCCCAGCGTCACCACCGTCACGACCGACCTCGCCGAGACGGTCAAGTTCTATCGACTGCGCACACCCTAAGCGCCGCGACGGCGCGAAGGCTAAACGCTAAAGGCTGAAGGCTAAAGTCAGAGCGACTGGCGGGCGGAGACATTCCGACGATTCGACCGGTTCTTCAATAACAGGATTTGACTCATTCCTGTTACCGACGCTATCTTGATTTCAACGCGTTTGTGAAGATTGACGCGAACAAGATGAACGTCTCACTGACACCGGAATTGGAAAAGTTCGTGGCGAAAGAGGTGGAGAGCGGCCTTTATCAAACGGCGAGCGAAGTGATCCGCGCGGGTTTGCGCCGGCTCAAAGATGACCAGCAGGCGCGCCTGCCTAGGCTGCCGCAGACGCTTGGGGAGTTGGAAGCGCAATTGATCCAAAGCGTCGAACGCCTCGAACGCGGCGAAGGCGTGAACGGAGATGCCGTTTTTCGACGACTCCGCAAACGAATCAAAAACGCGCGGGCCAAGGGCTGACTTCTGCCTCGATCCGTGCGTCGAGGGAGAGCTTTGGAACATTTGGCGGTTCATCGCCCAGGATGATCCCGTCGCCGCGACCCGAGTCATCGAAGCGACGCACAAAACTTTCAAGACCCTCGCCGGCAACCCAGGTATTGGCCGGCGTCGGAGATTTAATAGCGCTCGACTTAAGGATGTCCGGTCATGGCGCGTGTCCGGCTTCGACAACTACCTGATTTTCTACCGAAGCACGCCCGATGGTATTCAAATACTGCACGTCTATCACGCGGCACGGGACATCGAATCACTATTTGAAGGTTGATTATGAACGCGCCAAGGAAGGCAGATTTGCCCCCGCCTTCCCACGCTCCCGGCCCACGATCTGGTCCCGAAGGGACTTGTGAGAATAGGCCGGCGTTTCAACGCCGGTTTCAAGTCGGAATTACCTCAAGTCCCGAACAGGGACGGCTGAGACTTGGTCCCACCGGCATCTTTCCCGCTCGAGCTCAGCCATCGTCGCGAGAAACAATCGTCAGCCAAACCGGTCACGCGTCGAAGCATCAAGCGGGTCTCTTTGGTCCGGCCAAGCTCCCCTGCCGGCGCCGAATTCGAGCCCCACCGCCTTTCGGAATGCGAATTCGTCTGCACATGCTTCCCGGTCAAGCGTCGGAGCGCTTTCGCTCGCGCCGCTGTACGAACCATCGGGACGAAGAGTATCTTCCGCAATTCGCCTACGCCTTTCCATCCGGTTTTATGCCAAAAGGCCCCAGAATCTCGGCCAATTTCGCAGCAGTCTCTTTTTGGTTGTGTCCCATCTTTTCGAGCAACGACGAATAGTTTCGAATCGTGGCGCGGAGATCAGGGTGCTCATGCCCGGTGTCCCGAGTGAATGCGCAGCGGATTTCCAACGCCCGGCGCATCATTGGGTGCGCCTCGTCCAGCCGGTTGGTAACCTGAAGCAACAGCGACAGATCGTTGAGGTCTCGGGCCATGTTAGGATGATCCGGCCCGGCGCTTTGCTCGTCGATCGCCAAGGCCCGGCGCATCAGCGGCTCGGCCTCGCCCACCCGGTTGGTGGCCTGAAGCAACGCCGCCAGATTATTGAGGCGAACCGCCACGTTGGGATGATCCGGCCCAAAGCTTTTCTCGCCCATCGCCAGGGCCCGGCGCATCAGCGGCTCCGCCTCGCCCAGCCGATTGGTAGCCTTAAGCAACTGCGCCAGATTGTTGAGGCGTATCGCCACGTCTGGATGGTCCGGCCCGTAGCTCTTCTCGTCGATCGCCAGAGCCCTTCGCATCAGCGGCTCGGCCTCGCCCAGCCGGTTGGTGGCATTAAGCAATAGCACCAGATTGTTGAGGCGGGTAGCCACTTTGGGATGATCCGGCCCGAACCTTTCCTCGTCGATGGCCAACGCCCGGCGCATCAGCGGCTCGGCCTCGCTCAGCCGGTTGGTGGCCTTAAGCAATAGCGCCAGATTGTTGAGGTCGATAGCCACTTCGGGATGATCCGGCCCGAACCTTTCCTGGTCGATCACCAATGCCCGGCGCATCAGCGGCTCGGCCTCGCTCAGCCGGTTGGTGGCGTGAAGCAACATCGCCAGATTGTTGAGGCGGATCGCCACGTTCGGATGAACCGGACCGTAGCTGTGCTCGTCGATCGCCAACGCCCGGCGCATTAGTGGCTCGGCTTCGCTCGACCGATTGGTAGCCTTAAGCAGCTGCGCCAGATTATTGAGGCGTATCGCCACGTCTGGATGGTCCGGCCCCGAGCTCTTCTCGTCGATCGCCAACGCCCGACGAAAGAGTGACTCCGCTTCACGCCAAACCCCATTGGCGTACAGGAACACTGCGAGATTATCCGTCAAGCCGCTCAAGAGTCCGGCGACGCCGCATTGTTCCGCGAATGCGATCAACCCGGCCGCATGGGCTTGCGCGGGCCGCCAAAGCGGCCAGGAGCGAACATCATGGGGTGGAGGGTCACCGGGTAAATAGTCGTCCATCACGCCGGCAGCCGCGGTAAGCCAGGTTGCGCGATTCGCCTCGGGCAGCCGCTCGCGGGTAACTTCGGCGACCAGCCGATGGACACGGAACGCCGCGCCGTCAGGTTCCCATTTGAGCAGCGAGAATTCTTTCAGCGACGCGAGCGCGTCTTCGACGTCCGCCGTCTCAGCATCGACCGCCGGCGCGTCATTGGCCGCGCGAATTGACTCGACGCCATTCTTCAGCGCCGTCCTCGCCGCCTCGGTCTCGAAGATGGCGCGCGGGATTGGCTCGGGCGCAAACCAGCAGAGCAGGCGCAGCAGGGCGCGGCCGGGAGCGCCGAGTTGCTCGAAGGTCGTGTCCCAGGTGACAGCGACGCTCTTGGGATACTTCATGATGTTCGCGTCGTGCCAGGTTCGGACCTTGGCCTCGCGTCCCCGCCAGCGCCGGAGATAGTCGCCAAGGGAGCAATTAACTTTGCTGATGAACGCCCCAGCTTGCTCGAGCGCCAGGGCGAGGCCGCCGAGTTCTTTCGCGAGCGCGCGGACATCCGCGTCATCGGAAGGCGTGCGTCGCCGATGGCCGTCGGTGCGTTCCAGCAGAAACGCCACAGCATCAGGCTCGCCCAGCACATCGACGGCGAACGAATCGACCGCCGGACTCCATTCTTCAATGCGCGAAGTAACCAACACGTGCCCGCCGTGGAATTGTGGCAGAAACGCTTCAATGGCGGCGACCGCTTCCGGGGAATCGGCGTTATCGAGGATCAGGAGCCAGCCCGGATGATCGGCCAGCCAATCGAGCACGGCCCGAAGGCGAACCTCTTCCTCCTTCGCCTCGCGCTCGGGCAGACTCAATATACCCGACTCGCCAAGCCCCGCGAGATTGCGCCGCAACGCCTCGGGGGTTTCGGCAAGGACGAACAATAACGCGGAATAATCCGCGCCATGTCGGAGGGCATATTCCACCGCGAGCCGGGTCTTGCCCACCCCGCCCAACCCGTGAATCGCGTGCTTGGCCACCAACGCCGCCGCCGAACCGGGCGCGCGCCGCAGGCGTTCGTGCAGATTGATCAGCAACTCATCGCGCCCTTTGAACAAGTCGCCGATCGAGTCGTAGGGCAGATGGCGGGGTTTATGGGGAGGGGCCGACACGCCGCCATGGATTGAATTTGAGGTAGCCCCTGGCCAACCCGGTCCCGCCGCCGAACGCTTGGGAAAAAGCGGCGGGCGCTCGGGTTTCACCCGTCCAGGCTTGACCCCGGCCAACAATCGCTCCTTTGCCGCGGCTTCGTCCAAGCCGAGGAGATCGACGTAAATTCGCGCCGTTGTCATTCCCTCGGGTTCGCATTCTCGTACGCGGACGAAAATCAACAGGCCCCGCTCGCCTTTGGGATCTTTCGCGAACGCCGCCGTCCACTCAGGATGAACGAATTCCGCCGCGAGATAATTTGGGGACAACACCGCGATCGTGCGCTCGGTCTCCTTCGCGGCCTCATGCATTTTCAAAACGAAATCGTGTCCCGGACGGAAGTCCCAAGCTTGAATAACCGTCGAGTAACCCGCCGCCTCCAACTGCCACGCGATCCACTCCGCGTACGCCTTGTCCGTCTGATTGTAACTGATGAAAAAGTCCTTCATTTTCCCAAAGCGCGACCCGATCCTACCGGCGTGGGTAGATTCGGACAACCGTTTATTGGGCAGTCTTTTATCACATGGGCGGCGCCCGTCCAAATGCATCTACCACGACGTCCAAAGTTCCAACCAAAACGCCAGCGCTGGTACACCGCACCCGGCTGACGCGATTACCTTTTACTGGTGGGGCGAGGCTCCGCCGAGCCGTGACTCGCCCCAGACGGCAGCGGCCTGCAAGAAGCTATTCACGGCTCGGCAGAGCCTCGCCCCACCACCGCCTTCTACCATGAAGTCCAAGCCAACGATCAAATTC
>CAZFVY010000162.1:4531-9598 GCA_964522665.1 uncultured Verrucomicrobiota bacterium
GAGCCTCGCCCCACCACCGCCTTCTACCATGAAGTCCAAGCCAACGATCAAATTCCCAGACGCTTAGTCCGAACCACGTGCCTCGATGAAATCCCAGTAACGGCCAGCCAGTGTGAAGGCAGCGCGGTTGCGCCACTCTCGATTGCCGGCCAAAAACCTTCTTTTCGTGGGGTGAGGCTCCGCCGAGCCGTGACTCGCCCCAGGCGGCAGCGGCCTGCAAGAAGCTATTCACGGCTCGGCGGAGCCTCGCCCCACCACCGCCTTCTACCATGAAGTCCAAGCCAACGATCAAATTCCCAGACGCTTAGTCCGAACCACGTGCCTCGATGAAATCCCAGTAACGGCCAGCCAGTGTGAAGGCAGCGCGGTTGCGCCACTCTCGATTGCCGGCCAAAAACCTTCTTTTCGTGGGGTGAGGCTCCGCCGAGCCGTGACTCGCCCCAGGCGGCAGCGGCCTGCAAGAAGCGATTCACGGCTCGGCCCGAGCCTCGCCCCACGTGGAACGTCACCACTCGCATCCTCAAGATCGTGACGACCCCGCGCGGCGTGAGCCGCTGGGTCCGGCCTCTCGTAAAAGATCGATTCACAAAAATGCGCGCGAAACGTTGCCCGCCGCGAAAGTTCGATTGATTTGCCGGCGCGCAAGGGTAAAATGAGTCAATTATGAAGGCGCTGATTCTCTTTATCGGTTGGTGCGTCTTGTTTGTGCTCTGCTGGCCGGTGGCGCTCCTGGCGCTGTTTTTCCTGCCGATCGTTTGGTTGATTTCACTCCCGTTGCGGCTCTTGGGAATCACCATCGAGGCGGTCTTCGCGCTGATTCGGGCGTTGCTGTTCCTGCCTGCGCGATTGCTCGGTTTCCGACGCAGCGGCTCTCGCTAAGCGCGTCGTAGCCCTGAGCGAAGACGCGCGCGCCGACCCTGCCAACGCGACGGCAAGCCTTCGTCAGAATTTTCTCGTCACGCCGAACGTGACGACATAATCGGCGAAGCCCGCGGCCGCCGGTTCGAGGCCGGCGGCTTTTTCGGGGACGCTTTGCTCGCGATTGCGGTAGAGCGCGACCGGCACATTGAGGGCAAACGACCAGGAGCGGAACGCAAGGCTGACGCCCGGTTCGATCGAGACGGCGTAACCAGGCCGGCGGAAGCCGTCGCTGCCGCCGATGAGGTCATGCACCGGCACTCCTTCGATCCTGCCCGCCAAACTCAATGACAACGCATGCCTGGGCCACGCGATATACTCGAAACCGCCACGCGCGAGGTAATTGTCCGTGATCGAATAATCGCCCATCAGGCTGGCCGTCGGCGAGTATTTCTCTTCGGGCGTCACGGTGTACGATCCGTTCAGGAACGCGTTCAACCGGGGCAGGATCTCGCGGTAAGCGTACGCGTCGAGAATGATGCCCCAGCCGCCGGCGCCGGGCTGAATCGATTGGTCCACCGCGTGACGCTGGGCGCGCAACGTGGGGCCCGGAAGCTCGAAGACGTCCTGGGCGTCGCGATCCCCGGTCGGCGCCGAAACGCCCAGGCCGACCCGGACGTTGCCATTCGTGCGGGTGAGCGGATCAAGGAGCCAGGCATTGCCTTCGACCCGGACGTCCGCGAGGCCGGACGCTTGCGTGTGAAACCGGTCGATCGTCGGTGGAAAGGCGAAGGTGCGAACGACCTGCGAGCGGTCGTTAAAAACCAGCGGCAGCGTGGCCGTCGCGCTGAAGCGCGGGTCGAACGCGTACGTGACCCCGAGATCAATGAAGTGCGAGTCGTTAATTTCCGCGTTGCCCGGCGCCTGCTCGACATCATGCACAAACATCCGGTCCGAGTGCAGCCAGCGATAATTCACCGAGGACTCGAAGCCGTAGGTGGCTGGCGCCTCGACCTCGTCGGCCAGATGCATGCCGTAATGCCCGGGCATCGCTTCAGCGCCGCGCGAGGCGATGCAGCCCTGGGCGAGAATCGCCGGGGCTTTGGCCAGCGCGCAGGCCGCCAGGATAGCGAAGCTCCGCCGACAAAATGTCGGCCGCGACGGAGAATTTACGCGAGCGGCAGGCGGTAGCGGAATCGATGGCACGGTTGTTAATGACCGAATTTGACTCGAAGCAAAAGCGTTATTTGGGGAAACGGCGGAGCGCTCCCGCGCGAACTCCGTCGAATTGAATCAAAAAAGCTCACGTCCGGACTCAACGGTTCACGGCTTAAGCGAGCCGACCGCGCGGTAGAACTTGGCGGGGCCGGTCAGGTTATTCGTGGTCGCGATGGTGAGCGCGTCGAACGGTTGGTTGACGGCCGGCGCGTCGTTCGTGAAGGCTTGCCGCAAGTCCGGGGTGGATTGCAACTTGTAGTAAATCCCGCGCACCGTGTTATAGCGCACTTCATACTGGTTGGCGGCGAGCTTGCGGATGGCCACCGGCGTGTCGGTCACGGAACCGTCCCAATAGCGCTTCGCCAAAGCCCAAACGCCTTTGCCGACCTGCGCCGCCGCGCGCCGACCCACGAGATTGTCGATGGGCGGATGAATGCCGCCATAGATGCGCGAGATGCCGGCCTCATCGGCCGCGTCGTAATACGTGGCCCATTGCAGGCTGAGCGGTTGGGAGGGACCATTTTCGAACGTCAGAACGTAGTTGGTATAGACCCCGAGACCACCCGGAAAGAACGGCGTGCCGGTTATCGACGTGAAAACTTCCGCGGCCGCGCGGCTGAATGAACTGTGGCCCGAGAAATAACCAGGGAACGCCGGGGTGACAAAGTTCGTGCGTTGATACGTATTCCAGAAATCCCCGTGGATCCACTGCACACCGCTGTGCTGATGCACCGGATCGGCCGGCGGCCCAGGCCAGGCGCGAACCGCGATCTTACCGGGCGTCAAGCCGGCGTGACGCCCCCCTGGCGCCGCCGTGGCCGCCGTGACGAGCTCAATGAGATTCGTGATCAGCGGGAGTCCATTGGCGTTATATGATGGCAAAGCCGGATTACTAGACTGGCCAAGCCCGGCCAGGTAGCGGATCGCCCCGATGGGACGCCACCCGTCGTAAGCGCGCTTCGCGCCCCACGCCGTGCAAGCGGCGTCGTGGACGGCCGCGTTGAGCGCGAAATACATCTTCACGTCCCATTCCAAATCACTGACCACGGAGCCGGTTCCGGCGATTTTCTTCACCAGAGCCGGATTATCCGAGATGTAATTAGCCAGCACATTCCAATGTCCGGGCGGCGTCTCCGAATTGGGGCCATCCGCCCAGAACTCGGCGACGACGCGGCCATAGTCGCCGCGCTTAACGATGTTCGGCGCGTACGGCAGGCCGGTCACCGGGTTATTGGTGTAGCCGTGCCCGTCGTAAATCTGAAAATCGCCGGCGCCGTAGGAACCCGTGAAATCGAGACCATTGTTGCCGCGGGACGCCGGCGAGGTGTCCATGGTCACCCCGTCCCCAGGGTCCAATTCGCTGTCGGCCGTGATGTTGGCCACCAGCTCCTTGACGAATTGCGCGTGGGTCGCCCCGCCAAAGTACGGCGGCGGACCGGGATCGATCCACGGCTTCGTCGCGTCGGCGCGGACGAGCGAAAACGGCCGCACGCCGAGCCACTGCGCGCCGAGATAAGTCTGGATCGGGCCTTGGGGAAATCCGTTTTGATCCACCGCGTTGACGATTTGCAGACGCTGCCAATGATTGATGTCCACCACCGTGTGCGGGGGCGATTGGCCGTCGGTGATTCCCTCGAAGGATACCGCGAGCGGAGGGTTCAGATAAACGTAGCCGCCTTGATTGACGGGAAAGTCGGGATAAGCGATGGGCGGGTTCGCGAGCGGGTACGGCGTGCCTCCCGTTTGGTTCGAGCCATCGTTGATGAACCAGGCGGAGACGGCGTCGTAAATCGAATTGCCCACCCCAGCCGGGGTCGAGGTGTCGCGGGAAACATTATTGGTGTCGTAGCCCAGCGACGCCATCAGCGCGTCGTCCGCCGCGAGGGTGGTGGCGGCGGTCTTCGAGTAAACATGGCGTTCCTTGAGCAGCCGCCAAGCGGCGTAGCTGATCGCCTGGGTCCGGGCCGCCGCCACGTCGGTGGCGGTAAACTTGCCACGGTAAACGTAGCCGACCGCGACCGGGTCGTAAGCCGCCCACGCGTCGTACATGCAAACCGAGAGGCTGAAATAATTACGCGCCTGCGCCGGCGGGTGCGGCGTGTCCACCCGAATGGCCGCGATCGCCCGTTCGTCCCACATGCGCGCAATACTCTGCGCCGCGTGGGCGCGCCCGGTCGCGGCGGCGCCGATGGCCAGTAAAACGAACACCCATGTCGAACGCGCGCAAGCGCGAACGCGAGAAACCGGAATCGAGGGGAGGTAATGCATGGAGTGGTTACGTGTTAATCGTTTTTTGCTATTGTTCAGGGCGGCGTATGATTAGGCAAGAAGCCTGGGTTGAGCAAAGGTTTAGCCGCGAACCGGATTCTTTCCGAGGCCAACCGGCCCACTGTCAGGGGCGAAGTGGATGGAACTGGGGGGAGAATAAACGCAACTGCGCTCAAGCTCAAGGTTGACCCGTAGTTAAACTGCTGGCACGATTCCCTTCGTGAAGTTGCGCGATAATCAGACGTTTCTCTCACTCTACTACGAGCCAAACGCCGTGGAGCTGGCAACTGGTATAAGTGACCCATCCGCGCCCGCCGAGTCCTGGCAAGGAGAAACGAAGCAACTCGGACAGGTGGCCACGCCGGAACTCGTCGCTACCATTATGGCCAAATGGGTTATGTCGGCGAAACCGCGCACCGTGCTTGATCCGGCGGCAGGGTTGGGCGCCTTGTTGGCCGCGTGCCGACAACTCGACGGGCTTGCGCGATTAGTCGGTGTGGAGCGCGACCTAGAGACTTTGAAGCGGGCGAAAACAATCGCGCCTTCCGGCGCGAAACTAATCCTGGCGGATTATCTCAAATCCGACACGGGAATGTTCGACGGAATCATCGCCAATCCTCCTTACGTGAAAGCCCAGCGGCTTCATTATTCGGAAGCCGACTGGCTCTATTTTGAAGAGCGGCTAGGAACGTCGTTGGACCGGCTCACCAACTTGTATGCCTT
>CAZFVY010000163.1:0-9578 GCA_964522665.1 uncultured Verrucomicrobiota bacterium
ACTAGCTGGCTGGAATCGCGGACGCGGTTTGCACCCGGCGCCACGTCACCGGCTGACCGTCGGTATCCGTATCGGGAAGCCCGGTCAACGCCGCCGTCGAGCCTGCGAGGTAGCCTCGAAATAAATGCCCGAGCGTGCGCAGCGCCCCGACGCGGCGAAATTCCCGGATGCCCCAGCGCAACGCCAGAGCGAATGACAGAGGATGCCGCACTTGACGAGCAACATGGCCCCGAATCTTGACCAGATTGAGATCCGCCTCTCCGACCGGTCCGACTCGAGGCCGCATGTGCGGATGAAAAATGAGAACCTCGCCGAGATCGACAACCGGCAGGCCGCGCCTATCCGATTCAAAAAGAAACAGGTTCTCCTCGCCCGCGGGGAAGCGGGTTCCCAATCCGACCCGCTCATCGAACGTCAGCCCCCGCTCGCGGACTAAACGGCGGGGTAGTATCATCTCGATGGAACTGCCGCGGCACAGATACAATTTGCCCAAGCGTCCGACTGGCCGCGGCGAGGTGAGGACACCCGGGCCATCACTGTAGCCGATCCGAACCAACCCGATGCAGCCCGGATGCGGCTTCAACAGCTCGCGCACGCGGGCGCAGGCTCCCGGGGCAAACTGAACGTCATCATCGACCGTCCAGACATGATCGCCCCGCGCCTCGCGCAACGCGATATTCCGGCTGCGGCTCAAGCCGCGATGCTCATCAACTATCAGCGTGACCTTGTCGGGCCACGGCGGGTCATTCGCCTGAAACCCGGCCGCCCCGTCGGGAAATTGAGCCACGACCAGGATTTCATCTACGGCGTCACCGGCCAGCGCGAAGCTCAATTGTCGCGCCGACTCGATCCGCCCCGCCATCGTTGCAATCGCAACGGTCAGCATTGAAACATTGCCGCTGAGCGCCGCCGGGTCACCGGCGTCGAGATTGTTTCTCCATTCACTGCTGTTCACCCCAGTTCGATGTCGCCGTCCCAGGTCAAGCTGCGCCGGCCGGATTGCGCCCGGAGGTTCGCTTGAATCCCTCCACTCCGGTGTTCAGGAAAAAGCTCGCGGGTCCGAAGTCGGGCAGCTTTCGCTGGGATAAAGGTCGGATTCGCTCGTAATTATTCTCGCGGAACCACCCCATGACTTCTTCCTCGTTGTGGCGGTGAATGTATCTGGGCGTAAACCTGTCCCGGGCCGCGTGCATGGCCTCGCGCCAATTGTAACGCGCCAGGCCCTTTTCGCCGCGATAGACCACGTTCTGATGAAAGAGATACAACGGCGCGATCGGTTGGAGCACGATGGTCTGCATCCAAGTCGGCAACCGGCAGCACCACGGACGAACCACCGCCTCCAGCCCCATGATCATGCTCCGCTTCAAATCCTGCAATTCGTGACTCCAGCAATAGACCCAGATATAGAAACGCCCATTCTGCTTCGGAAGCCGCGCGACCGAATCGAACGCGGTCCGCGTGGAGTAGGTGTGATGCAGCACCCCGTGACTATAGACAAAATCAAACGTCTCATCCCGGAAAGGCAGCCTGAACGCCGACGCCTGAGCGATGTGAAAAAATGGGTTGCTGGAGAAATTCTTGTACGCGACATCCACGGCGTAGCCAAGGTCCACGCCGATCAAATTGCATTTGAACGTCTTGCTCATGAAATCCGCCGATCCCCCGGAGCCGATGCCGACCTCCAGAACCAACCGGTTCGTCAGGTCCTGGGTTTCATTCTGAAGCGTGGACAAGAGCGAACTATTGTACACGTCCGCCGGTTGCGCCCAATACGCGTTTTCATTGTAGCCATAGCCCGTCCATTCGTTGGAGAAGGAGGCGAGAACCTTTTTCTCTCCGGGCACCGAGTTGTCATTCGGAAAGTTATATCCCTGTTGGAAGAGTTCCTCCAATCGCTTGGCGAATTCCTGACGAAACTCACCGAGCAACGGATGTTGAAACACCAAAAGCCGCGGCACTCCGTGATAGATGGGATAAATCAGTTTGAGGCGGTTATTCATCAACACGCCATCGAGGATCTCGACCTTGAAATCATCGACGGAAAGGCCCCGGGCGACAATCTCGTCCTTCACCTGGCTCGTTAATGGGTTTTCCCGTTGATCAAAAACCACTGGTTGCAGTGAGCCTTTATCGACTGGACAAATGAGATGTTGTAATAGGTACGGCTTCATTTCAAATCTTGGATATCACTTTCCACGCGCTTTGCCCTGATCTCGACTTGGGCTATCGGGCGGCCAAAGCGCTTCGCGCGAACCGAATGCGTGCTTTGGCGTTCTTTTAATAACTTCAGCGCCTCAGTGGCCGGCGGCGGTCGCCCCCAAGCGCTGGGAACTGATCAGGCGGTTGACAGCTTCGCGCCGTAAGTGCATTCCATCAAAGAAATCGCCGCTCGTCACGCCGCAATCGTCGGGGCGATACGAGCCGACTACCGGGATCGCGCGGCGCCTTCCGAAATCACGGAAGTAGGATTCGGCTTCCGCGACGCGAGCGTACGTCGCGCGGTTCGCTATTTCTTTGGCGACGATCGGGTGATATGGCGTGAGAAAGAATATCACCTTGACGCCGTGCGCTAGGCAATCATCGACGAAATGCTCGAAGATCGCGCAGAGTCCTGGATCCAACTCTTGAAAACCCCCGAGGGAATAGATCGGCTCATCCGCGGCGTATCGCTCCGCGATAGTTGCCACCTGCGATTCCGTCCGCTCGGTCACCGCCGGAGGGTAATCATACGATCCGTCGGCCCGCTTCACATCTTCGGCCACAAGTTCGCCATCCCGAGGGACATAAAACTCCCTGCCGGTTGCCGCCCCCGTGATATACCGGTGGAAGAGCCACTGGAGCGAAGCCTGGAAGTAGCTCGGTGAAATCGCTTCCGCCCATCTTTTCAAACCTAGATGAAGTTTGCGGCGCAGGGTGAGCTGCGCGTACTTTTGGCAGTTAAGCCGGGCCAGCGCCCGCTCATAGGCGTCCACTAGCGAAAACCATCGCTCCTGCTCGCTCCGCCGATTTAGGAGCCATGGATCGAGGCCCAAGACCAACAGCGCCGGGGTCAGGTCGCGATCAACGTAGAGCTGGTAAATCCCGACCAAATCCTCGATTGACGCGCCGCTAACGCTCCCATTGTAAAACGAGCGTCCCGGGAAAAGTTCGGCGCCAATTTGCAAAGACCGGCTCGAGCCAAGCGCCAGCGCGTCCGGGCGCGCCACGAGATGTTCGACATAGAATCGTTGCGCCAGCCGTTCGTCGTAGTTCCCGAGATTTGCGACGCGCTTTCCGTCTAAAGCCAGTCGCGCGATGCGTTCACAATAGAGCTTGGAACGGAACAGATGCGCCGGATCGCCGGCGAAGTTGACGCACACCACGAGGGCTGGGATGGGCGCCAGCAAGAGCAACCGGAGAAAGAGCCGCTTCATCGCCCCACGCCTTGGCCGTCAAAACTGAAAGTAGATGAACGTGTTCTTCTTAAACACCCCCAGAACCAGCAAGCCACATAAAAGCCCGTAATAAAGCCCCCAACGCAACCAGAAAGGTTGCGCCGCGACGCGCGGCCCGATCGGTCCGCGGTTCTGCGCCAAATCCACCCCGAACAGGACGGCCAATGCCAGCCCGATCAATCCCATCGTCCACGCGGTAAGCCCGAAGAGCGGCGACGCGGTCCAAATCGACCGGACGCCCGCCCCAGTGAACCAAGGGCGGCTGATTTGCCGAAGCATGAGCGTCGCGCTGCTCACGTCCGGCGCGCGGAAGAAAATCCAGGTTAGGCTGACCAGGAGGAAAACCCACGCGCGGCGAATTCCCGTCGCCAGCGCGGGATAGGTCAAGCTCCCCAGCCAGCGGAGCGGCTCGATGCGCCACCGTTCCGCCGCCAATTCCAGAATCCGATACGATCCGTGCAGCATGCCCCAAATAACAAACGTCCAGTTAGCCCCGTGCCAAAGCCCACTGATCAGGAATACCAGAAAAACGTTGGCGCACAATCGCGCGAACGACACCCGGTTTCCCCCCAAAGGCACGTAGAGATAATCACGAAACCAGGTCGAGAGTGAGATGTGCCACCGTTTCCAGAACTCGCCGATCGATTGGGCGAGGTAGGGCTGCCGGAAATTCCGCATCAGGCGAAACCCCATGACCTCCGCCGCGCCGATCGCGATATCAGAGTAGCCGGAGAAATCGCAATAAATCTGGATTCCAAACGCCATCGCCGCGAGCAAGCAGGCGCCACCGTCGAAATTCGCCGGATGGGTGAAAATGGGACTCGCGATCACCGCCAGTTGATCGGCGATGCCCACTTTCTTAAACATCCCCCACGCCATCAATTTCAGCCCGTTGACCACGCGTTCGTAATTGAACTCGTGCCGCTCACGAAACTGATGCAGCAGGTTTTGTGGTCTTTCAATCGGCCCGGCCACGAGCTGCGGATAAAATAAGACGTACAACGCGTAATGCGGCAGCGAGCGTTCCGGGCTTTGCCGGCCCCGATAAACCTCGATCGTGTAACTCATCGCTTGAAACGTGTGGAACGAGAGGCCCAACGGCAGTAGTAACCGCAGGTCATGGATCGGGTATCGCCAGTCGAGCCACCGCGCCAGGTGGGCGAGGTTATGGTTGGCAAAGTTGAAGTATTTGAAAATCGCCAATAAGCCAACGTTGGCGCAAATGCTAATCGTCAGCCACGCGCGCCGTTGGCGGCCGGTGGATTCGGCGATTTGAAACGCGGCGCCATAATCGATCAGAATGATGGCGAAAAGGATGAGGATGTAGGCCGGGATGGCCGCCATGTAAAAGAGGCAACTGGCAAGCAATAGCAGGTAAACTCGAAAGCGGTGCGGCAGCGCGAAATAAGCGGCCGTGACGACCGGAAAAAAAGCCAGGAACTGTAACGAATTGAAAAGCACAAACTCAGCTCATCCGCTTCCTCAGGCTCGCGCCGGGACGGCCGGATTAATCAAGCCGCGGAGGTCGCGGCAGGGATGAGGGGCGCGCGCCGGGCAAGGCCCGCCACCCGTGCCTTGGGGGTCTCGGCCCACTCGGGAAACGTTGCGATCATGTAAAGCATAATAAGCCCGGAACTGCTGTCCCAGCCATAACCTTGAAATAGCAACGCGACGAGGCAGGCCCCGCATAATACGTAAATTGCCGCCGCGTCCACGAGCTTCGCAGCGGGACTTAGAGGTTGATTTTTGGACCGTTCGGCATGTTTCGCCAAGCGTTCAACAATCGCGAGAATTGAAACCGAAGCGATGAGAAGTCCGACCACGCCGAGCGCCAAGCCATAAGTGACGGCGAACGGGGAGGAGACCGCTTTGAAATCCGGCGCTCCGCCGAGCGGATGTTCCAATACCAGTTTCAGCCCCTCTTGCATTGATTCGAGCCGCGCATAGGCGGACTGCTCCTTGTTGCCCATTTCGGTGGAAACGCCGGAAATCTTTTGGCCCTCCGCGCCAATCCAGGCGGTGAAATCCGTCATATTGGCCGTGCCCACGTTGATGAGCACCAGCGCGATCGCCATAACGGCGATGAATGTCGCCGGCGTTCGGCGGCTCCCGGAGATCCACCGCGTGATCACGCTGACCAGATAGACCCCCAGCCCGCCGAAAACCCCCAGCCAGAGGTTTCCCGATTGCGCTGGACCAAGGCAAAAGACGATGGTGACGAGGCCCAGCCACCGCCACGGGCCACCCAATAAAAAACCGAGGAGGCCGGGGGCAAAAATGCTGTACGAGAGAACCGACGGCTCATTGGCAAACGAAAAGACGCGCGGGACGTACACCCC
The DNA here is from genome assembly GCA_964522665.1 of uncultured Verrucomicrobiota bacterium. Classification (GTDB taxonomy): domain Bacteria; phylum Verrucomicrobiota; class Verrucomicrobiia; order Limisphaerales; family CAZFVY01; genus CAZFVY01. Next base: position 5,774 of record CAZFVY010000163.1, read on the forward strand.
GAATATGCGGAAGTCGTGAAAGGTGTTGAAGAAGCCCAAGTACATCGCCGGGTGAACGATCGCGATCTGCTCCATTTCCGTGGCGTGCGCCTCCTTCGTGTTCATGCCCGTCATCAACCCTTGCGCGGTATAGTCCGAGAGGAGGTAAATGATCTGAACCAGGCTCAGGAAAGCAAATATCGAGCTTCCAATCACCATTCCCTTCACGATGGTTCGACGACCCCTCGGTTCGAATGACTCAAACGTGGCCGCGGCCAACGCGCTGACGAAATACGCCGTCAACTGGATCAGCGTCTCTTTCTCCCGCATGGAGATGAACACCCCGGGAAGCAGGAGCCAAACCACCGGATTCCAGAGGCTCAGCCGCAACCGTCCCAGCCGCGCCAGCGCCAGCCCTCCCAGCGCGATCAGCGCCACCATCTGCGCCTCCCGCCGGACCCCGAAGATGCTGGTCACGCCGAACTGCCCCATCGAGTAGAAGACGCAGACAAAGGTAATGGCGGCGAGAATTCGAATCATGCGACGGTGTGTGACTCCGGTGGCTCAGGAAGCTCGCTGCTTCCGCCGGCTTGACTTCCGACCGACCGGGGATCGGCCAGGCGGGGAACCGAATCCACTCGTTTCGACGGCTTAAGCTCTGGCCCAGTTTGCATCGTCTCAAACTGTCGCACCTTCGCGTGATGGCGTCGAGCCAAGAGTTCTGGATTTGAAGGGTTGGGGGGCAAACGGGAACCCCGTTTCGTCGGCCGAGGGTCCGCGGCCTTTCCCCGGACAGCCCGGACGCGTTCCCGGAGCCACGGACCCCGCTCAGTCGGTCGGAACGCGACGACCGAGGTTCATCACCATCGGGACCAACCCACTGAGTTTTAGCTCCAGGTCCCGCAGGCTGGTCGTTGAATTCACCGCGATCCGCGGCAGCACGTAACTGCGGCGGGTGTCCGATTTCGGGAAAAGATTGGCGGTTCGCGTGGTGGCGATCGTCGCAAAACCGTGCGCCTCGGCCAGCCCTACTTCGCGCGATCCGACTTGACTACGTGAGCCGTACGGGAAGCTGAAATGTTTCACGGCTCGGTCGGTCAAGCCGCGGAGAATCGCGTTACAAGTCTCGAACTCCGCGTCAATTTCAACCTCCGACAAGCCTTTGAACACCGGGTGCGTGTGGGAATGATTCCCGATCGTAACCAGGGAATCACCGGCGAGCGAGCTAACCTGCCGGTCGTCCAAGAATTCGGCTTCAAACCTCTTTTGGATCAATTCGCCAAAGTCACGACGGGCCGCTTCTTCGATCCGCTCGACCGACTCCCGACCGCCGACGGTGTAGGCCTTCGCCGCCACCTCCGCAAAACTGGCCTCGTCCGTCCAGGCGAAGCTTCGGCGCAAGTCGCTTTCAGTTACGCCGTCGTCATGAAACCAGTCGGAAAGCAACCACCAAGGCAACGCGCAACGCCGCAAGAAACCGGTGGTAACGTAGATGGTGAATGGAATTGACCGCTCGTGCAAATACGGCCACGCCAGGTCGGCGTTATTCCGGTATCCGTCGTCGAACGTAAAAACCATAACGCGACGGCGCGGATCGAACTCACCACCCGCCAATTGATCGAGCGAGACGCATTGGTAACCGAGCTTCGGAACGTGTTCTACAATCCGCTTGAAAACCTCAAAATCGCACTCAATCGGGCTTTTCGGCGCCCGCTCGACAATACTGTGAAACATGAGCACGGAGCCGATCCCGCCGTAATATGGCCGCACGAGCCAATCGACCGGCGCCGCCCGCAAGATTGGCTTTAGTCCGCGTAATCCGGCATAGGCTCCCGCTCTAAGCCGGGAGGCAAGAGCTAAGCTTCGCTTTGCGCCCATCGTGGAGCTCCTGAGACTGGTGTAGTGTCTCATAAATAACTGGTCATTCGCGGCCAGTTATTTATGAGACACTACGCTAACCGCTGACTCGGCGGCTCGGTTCCGGAAGGGTTGATCTACCCAGGGAGAAGGGCGCCGCGCCAGTTAGGAAGCGCCATTCCCCTTCCCGTTTTCGCGCCCCGAACGTTGGCCGCCCAACCTCATAATCCAAGGAGGCTCAGCTCGGTGAAAAGGTTATCGCTTAGCGTCGGAGGGGTAAGGTTGCCCCGAAGGAATCGACGACGAGGCAGCGTCTTGATCGCTCGATAAGCGCAGTTGGCGGTCAAGAAACGCCGATCCACGATGAGTCCGACCGCGCCAAACGCGATGAGCAATTTAAAAGCGAGGTGATTCAAATTTACGTCGGCGCCCACCGAGAGCCGGTCGCAGACGAAGAATTTTAGTCGTCGCCGCTTAATCAAATGCCCATACACCACGACCGCGCCACCCGCGTCCGCCAACTTGTGAATTGGGGCGCCGAACGCGGCATGGGTCCTCACCGCCTCGTCGGCATCTTGCCGCACGATGCGTGATCGGAATCCCGGGAGCGGGGGAATCAGGACCGCCTCCGTCTCGAACGCCTGAAACCCGAGCCGGGTGATGAGTTTGATGACGTTCTCCGACGGGGTCAGGTTCGTCACGATGTGGTCCGACAGGCGTTCGCAAAGCCGGAACAATTCGAGGCTCTTTCCCCGGGCTTCCTTCTCAACCACCCACGTGCTCTGATTCAGAAACTTGTATCGCTTCCCCTCCACGTCCCGCTCGGAAATGACGTGGCTCATGAAGCCCTTGATCTTGCCATCAATCTCGATGCCGTAGTTCTCGACGCGTAATTCAGTCGTCTTCGCGGCGGCGAATAGCCGACGCCAGACTCCCGATTCAAGGTTGGATTTCGACAGGGAAGCCAGCACTGGACTAACGCGCTCAAAATCGGCAGGCGTTAATTCAACCACCCTGGTCATTGGTGTCCCGAGAAATTCATCGCGGCGAGTCTTCCTGTCTGTCCGCTGTCGGCCCGAACCTACGCGCGACTCGGCGGCAAGTCTCGCTTGGCGTCAACCGCTCGGCGGTAAGGCGGGCCATCGATTCTCACGGCGCCACATCGCGGGCGTTGGAGTCTTTCTCAAGGTATTCAATCAAGAGCCGCGTCCGGGTATAAACCCACGCGATCTTCCGCTGATTAAAAGCCGCCGCGGGAAAAGGTGGCCGGACGATGACGTCGCGCCGAGCTCGCGCACGCTCCAGCTCCTGCTCGACGGAATCAACCTCGTAGCAAAGATGGTGCAGTCCTCCCCCACGTTTCAGGAACCGGGAAACGGTCGAATCCGGCCCGACCGGCTCGACCAATTCAATGACCGGGTTCGCGGCGATCTTGGGATAAAGGAACGCAACTCGGGTCGTCTGCAGCGGATCGTGGATAATCGCCCCGTCCCAGTCCGCCTCCAAAGACTTCGCCATTCCGGCCACGGCGCCCTCGATCGAGGAGACGACGTAACCGATGTGGTGAAAGCGCCCGACGGAGGCCGGATCAGCCTGACGCGAGGGGGAACCGAGATCAGACTGACTGGCCTTAGATTCCACGAACACAAGACTTGGGTAAGGTCCCCCGAAAAATCGGGCCGAACGCCCGGACAAAAACCTCTCCGGCCCTGCGTTCTCCGCTCACTTTATTTGGCGCTGGATCGCCGTAACGACGGCGGCGAAGTTTGTTAAGCTGAGAAACTGGTCATCGGAAAGGTTAACGCCGAACTCGTCTTCCAACGCCATAATCAGGTTCAAATGGCCCAGGGAATCCCAGGCTTCGATCGTTTCGGGCGACGATTCGAGCGTGATCAACGCCGGGTCGATATCGAACACTTTCGCCATGCAGGCCCGGACGCGTTCGCCAAAATCAATGTCATTCATATTT
>CAZFVY010000164.1:0-9492 GCA_964522665.1 uncultured Verrucomicrobiota bacterium
CGCGGGAATTGCTGGCCAGAGAACCGGAGAAGGCCGGTCGCAACATCAACGCCATTCGGGACCATATCGCCCACAAGGAACGGGCGCCAAACGATCCTATGGCTTCCACGACGAGGACTTCTTTCTCCTCAAGCTACTGTCTTTACACCATTCTAAGTACAAACTTCTCGGATGAACCCGAAATACTGTCGAGGTTGAGGCTGGGAGCGCCAAAGTGAACTTCACGAACCCGCTGGTTGACAGTATCGGCGATGAAGAGGTTTCCGAAGGCGTCCACCGCCAAGTAGGTGGGAAACTTCAGGCTGGCGTTGGTGGCCGCGCCGCCGTCGCCCGAATAGCCGGTGGTCCCGTCGCCCGCCACAGTAATGATGATGCCGCGGCTGTCCACTTTACGAATTCTCTGATTCGCGACATCTGTAATGAATAAGTTTCCGTATGGGTCAACGGCGACGTCTTCCGGATAATCCAGGCTGGCGTTGGTCGCTGCTCCGCCGTCGCCGGAATAACCGCTGGACCCGTTGCCAGCAACGGTGGTGATGACGCCATTGAGATCAACTTTCCGGACGCGCAAATTGGATTGCTCCGCAATAAAAAGGTCGCCGAAGACATCCAGCGCCACCGCGGATGGGCTGATCTCGGCATTGGTCGCAGATCCTCCATCACCGGAAAAGCCGCTGGACCCGGTGCCCGCCACGGTAGTGATGATTCCGTTGGTATCGACTTCACGAATCCGACCGTTTCCAGCGATGAACAGGTTTCCGAAGGTGTTCACCGCGACGCTTATTGGACTCACAAAAGCGTTGGTCGCCGGGCCGCCATCGCCCAAAATGCCGGATGCCCCTATGCCCGCCACGGTGGTGATAATTCCGTTGACGTCCACTTTGCGAACGCGATAATTCCCCGAATCAGCGATGAACAGACTTCCGGAGGAGTCAACCACCGCGCCTACAGGATTGTCCAGGCTGGCGCCGGTCGCAAAGCCTCCGTCACCAGAGTATCCCCTCGTTCCATTGCCCGCCACCGTGGTAATTATGCCCTTCGCGTCCACTTTGCGGACGCTTTGGCCGACTTGGCTCACGATAAAAAGGTCGCCGGAAGCATCCTCGGCCACGCCATAAGGACTATTCAGGAAAGCCTGTGTGGCCGGGCCAACATCGCCCAAGTTACCTACCGGCCCTCCCCCCGCCACCGTGGTGATGAGGCCGCTTGGAAGATTTGTTCCATTGAATATCCACTGGTAGGTGAAAGGACCGGAACCGGAAACCGCAACCGTCAGAGTCACGTTGGCGCCCACCCCAACCATTTGGCTGGCGGGTTGCTGGGTGATGCTGGGGCCGGTTTGAGCCGACACCAACGTGGGCAAGAGCGCCGGGGCCAAAATCGCGGCCAACAGAACTAATAAAGCGCAAACTGAGTTTTGCCTCACTTTCATAGAATTGCCGCTCGTGATTCTCGATGCCGACGAAGGCGATCGCACTTCGAAACGCTTGTTGGCAGCGGGGGATGGTAAGGAGAACTGACAGCCTCCGGAAGGGCTGTTCCCGGTAAGCATCGCTGGGGCGTTCGTGGTCCATCGCCCGGTAATCTGACTAGACTGCAAGAGCGTGAACGAGGCCTCGGATCCATTCAGCACAGTAGAACCGATGACCCGGTTTTTGTCGAGACACAATCATACGCCCATTAGTTCCACCGCATCAATCGGTTATGAAAATCGCTAGGATTGTCTTGAGATTGTATTTATGGAGCGAAACTCACCTGCGTTTGTATCGGAAAGACCGCTGGACTCGGCGGACTCAGGATCTTACATTCTTGAATCATGGATCACCGAGGATTTTGCCACGTTCAAAAGGCGTTCGCGCACGTGATCGCCGCTGCGTGCTTGCTCATCGGCGCCTCGGACGCGGGGCATGCCGCCGCCGCGCCGACGGACTCGGTTTCCGTTCAATTCGATGGGGCGCCAGCGAGCAAGGTCGTGAAGTATTATCAATCCCTCATCGGCTGCGAATTCGTGATCGCGTCGAACGCGAACCCGCTCCCGCAAACGTCGGTCGCGATCCGCCTCCAGGAACAACCGTTGAAGGAGAGTCTGGCCGCGTTGCGTCGGGCGCTCTTCTTGCAGGCCGGGATCGCGATTGCCCCGATTGATGACAAGCGAACCTCGGTCTCCGTCAACGACGCCTGGTTGAAGCTTGGCGAAGTCGCCGGGAAGGCCGGAACCGAAACGTCGAAGCGGCCCAATGACAAGGAAGTTCCAGTACTGAACCTGTTAAATTTCCCAGTTCGAAATGGCCTCGACTTTTACAAAGCGCTCGCGGGCGTCGAGTTCATCGTCGCGCCCGACGCGGCCGCCGTTCAGGGCACGATCTTCGCGGAGGGCAGCGATCTAAGCAGGGACGAGGCGGCGGACCTGGTGCGCCGCGCGCTGCTTCGTCACGCCGGGGTCGTGTTGACTCCGATCGATGGCAGACGAGTGTCGGTGACTTACAACGACGCGGTGTTGCGGGTCATGGGAGCAAGCCGCGAGCCGATCACGCAGCCGGGCGCCGCCACGGTCAAATCACCGGCGAAATAGCGCCGATCGAAAGTACAGAATTCTCCGTGAAATTCCTTCCGCGATGCTGGGAGCGCCCGGGGGACTCGTCGCCGCAAACGGATTTGGAGTCCACCCCTGGTGGGGCGAGGCTCCGCCGAGCCGTGGAGAGTCCAAAACCGCCGCTGCCGCCCCGAGCTTGTCACGGCTCGGCGGAGCCTCGCCCCACCAGCGGAACCGCTTGCCGTTCGCCGCGTGCTTCGTGCCGAACCTACTTCTTCAGCAGACTGTCGAGCATCTTGTTCAGGTCCAGCGTCTGAAAATTCACCGCGTTGCCCGAAGGGATCATGATGATTCGTTTGCCCAAGAGATTGGTGGCGATGGCGAGTTGAATCTGCGTCTCACCGCCGGCGCTGCCCATCGCCTCGCGTTGCTTGACGATGGCCTGGGCGGTGTTCGTGCCCTCGCGCAGGATTGCTTCGGCGATCATTTTCTTTTGATCAAAATAAGCGTCCGCGGCCGACACCGTGTTCGAGTAACGTCCCACGGCGGCGGCCATGAGCGCGCGGACCTGTCCGCCCGCGTCATTGAGGTTCTTCTTGTTCATCTCGCGTTGCGCCTCGATTTGAGCGCGAATCTCGAGCGTCTTCGCCTCGGCAATTTTCTTCTCGGTAATGACCTTCTGGTAGTCGGGGTCAAAGCGATAATCCATCACCGCCACGCGCTCGACGATAATGCCGTAGTCGTCAAAGATCTGCTGCAAACCAATTTTGGCGCGCTCAACCTCGACGTTGCGATCCTCGGTGCGCGTGAACTCCTCCGTGGAAAGCTCGCCGAAGAAATCCCGGGTGCGGCTGCGGGCGACCGTTTTGAAAATCTTTTCGCGCAACTCCTCGTCATTGCCCGCGACGAACTGTCGGATATACGGCGCTTTGTTCGGCTCGATCCGATACGAGAACGTAATGTCCATGAAGATGTCATTGCCGTCCTTGGTCTTGAAGATCAACTGATCGGGGCCTTTCATCTCGATGACTTGCAGCCGGGTGTCAAAGGTGTTCCAGTCGTTGAAAATCGGGAAAATGAAATAGGCCGCGCCGGGCTGATACACGCGGTCCACGACCCCGCGCTTGCCGAACCATTTCACCGTCCGCACGCCGACCTCGGTCGAATCGGTCGAGCGATAGGAGGAGGCGCCAAACACGATGAAACCGATCACCACGATGGCCAGCACGAGTAAATTCTTAATCGCACGCACGTTATTTGGCCTCCGGTGAGCTGATTTTCAGTTGTTTGAGGAAACGGTCCACGTTGAACGGATCAAAGCCATTCGATCCGCCCGACTGGAGCACGATGGTGTCGAGTCCGCCCAGGACCTTCGCCCATTCCAAGCCGATCAGGCGGTCGGACCCGGTTCCCTGGTAGGAATCATTGATCAGCTTTTGCTTTTCGGCTTCCGCCAGCAAGGTGAGCTTATTGGCGTCGGACTGCTTGATCCGCTGGTAGGCCTCCATCTGCGCGGCCAGGCGGGTGACGAAGTTCGAGCCTTCCATGAGTTTGATCGTCATATTGGCTTCGCCCTGTTTTTCAACTTCGTTGAGGTCCGCCTGCGCCTGCGCCAGCTTGGCGCCTTCGATATTCTTCAGTTTGGTCTGCTCCTGAATATTCCGAGCTTCAATCCGGGCCTGCACCGCCTCGTGATACTGTGGGTAGCGAATGAGCACGTGATCGACCTTCAAACCGCGGGGGGTGAGAAATTCGTTGAATTTGACCCTCGCCTCTTCTTGTTTGGTGACGCGGATTCTACTGTTGAATAAGTCCTCCGGTTGGAGCGTACCCATGGTCGCCTTCAGGGTCGGCTCCGCCTGCAAGATGATGCCGTTCTGCTCGTAAAGCAGGCCGGCGCCAAAGGCCTTGATGACTTTGTACGGATCGACGACCCGATAAAGGATCGAGACATCCAGGTTGATGAAGAAGCCGTCCGAGGTCTGGATGTGCGCCGCCTCTTCATAGCGAACATATTTTTCGGGCGTCCCTTCCCGCCGCTCCTTCGAGTGCAAGGTGACCACGCGCACCGATTTCGGGAACACCAGGAATTTCTCGCAGCCCGGAATCAGCCAATACGTTCCGGCCTGATAGATGTTCGTTTGAATTCCCTGCGGTCCGGTCAACAGCGGGAGATTGACATCGACCTGTTTCACCGCGAATTCGTCCGGACGGATGTAACTCGCGCAAATTCCATACGAGATGATGAAACAACCGACACCGAGGATCACCAGCCCGGAGACGACTCCCTGCGGCCGCAACAGGCTGAAAAAGCCGCCGACCTTCTGCAGGAATTCAGACAGCTTGGAACCGCCGCCCGAGCTGGGGCTGGAGTATGGCTTCATGGTTTACCGACTCTGATTCAGATGTCGCAGGATATATTGTTCCCGGTCTTTAGCGATGAAAACTTCGTGCGCGAGGAGAAACAGGTGATTGAACCGGGTCTGCCGGGCGGCCATCGAGGCGCTCCCGTCAAGGTGTCCCCGCAGAAAGCCGGCGAAGGCCGGCGCGCCGAGCGCGGCAAACGCCGCGGGCGTTACCGGGTCCGCTTCCCGCACCCGGCGATAATCCTCCCAAAAAGCCGCGGGTTGCGCGTAAGCCGCGAGGAGCGTTATCACCTCCGCCTGCATCACCTCCGAGTCCATCAGGCGGCGGCGGGCTTCGTAGGTGAAATCGATGGCCATCTTTTGATCCAGCCCTTGCAGGGAGTTCTCCAGGTTTCGGCGCGCCCGTTTTGTGCTGAGATCGTCTTTGTAGCCCGCCGCCGCGTAGAGGAGGAAGCCGATGAAGGATTGAGCCAGCAGCGTTGGGATGAGGATTTGCGGTTCCAGCGAACGGCCTTTCGACAAAAGCAATTCGAAGAGTTGCAGCACGCCAATCGAACCAAGCACATAAACCGTCAGGCGGCGCTTCTGCTTCCGCTCGAGGACACGATCGCGGAGGCGGTAGTATTCTTCGTACAACGGCAAGACTTCCTGTTTCAACTGCTCGCGCAATGCTTCGTAATGCGTCGCGTCAATCGAGGCATACGCCAGCTCATCCATCTTCACCCGCTCGATGAAATAGTCGTCGATGAGTTTCGGCAAGCCACCGGGCGGAACGAGGGTGGTATCCGCCCGCTCGAGAATCTCGTGGCTGACGTGTTTCAGTTTCAGGGCGTTCACGAGAACCTTGCCGGCCTGCTTCTCTCCCGCAAGAGTCGCGAACGGAGATCATCGACGGGGAAAAGCTTCATCGGGTGCAATCTGTCATTCAACCCGGGCGGCTTCAAGGCAGATCTGGCAGGCCGGACCTCGCGCGATCAGCCAGAAGAATGCCGTCGCGTTCGGCTCCGTGAACGGGTCGCGAAGACCGACGGGCGCGCCGGGGGCGTCGAAATATGCTGAATTTAAACGAAATTGAAATACTTTGAGAATCGTGACGGACGCGATTCAGCTTGGCTCTGAGCCGGCCACGTCCGCGACCGGCGCGAGCCGGAAACGCGGCAGGTTTCGCCTCTTTTTTGGCATGGCGCCCGGGGTCGGCAAAACGCACGCCATGTTGCAGGCGGCGCGCATCGAAAAACTCGCGGGGCGGGACGCGGCGATCGCGAACCTCGAGACGCACGGCTCGAAAACGTTGCCGGCGCTCGTCCAAGGGTGGCGGCGAATCCCGCCCCGGACCAACGGCGCCAGCGGCGGGCGATCCGACCTGGACGTTGACGCCATCCTGGCGGCGGAACCGCACTTGGTGGTCGTGGACGATTTGGCTTACGCCAACGCTCCTGGCGGGCGGCATCCTCACCGTTATCAAGACGCGCTCGAGTTGGTCGAGGCCGGCATCGACGTTTACGCCACGCTTCAGGTCCAGAACGTCGCCAGCCGCGCCGAGGCGGTGCGTCAAATCACGGGGCTGCCCGCCGGCGAAACCGTCCCCGACAGCGTGCTGGACGCCGTCGAGATCGAGTTGGTCGATGTGGCTCCGGAAACGCTCTCGCTTCGACTGCGGGAAGGTCTGCCGTATCTCACGCGCAATTCGGAGTTGGCCCGCGTCAATTTTTTCAGCGAAGGCAACTTGATCGCCCTGCGGGAGTTGACGCTCCGGCTGGTCGCGGAAAGGGCCGGCCGGGAGGCGCGCAAATATCGCCGCGCCCACCGCGTGGAAGGCCCGGCCAAATCGGGCCACCAGTTTCTCGCGGTGATCGACTCCGGCCCCGCCGCCGAACCGGTGGCGCGTTGGGCGGGCCAACTGGCGGAGAGTCTGAACGCTCCGTGGCTGGCGCTATTCGTCGAAACCCCCCGCGGATTGACGGACGCCGAGTCGGCCCGCTTGACCCAGCATTTGGCGCTGGCCGAGGAACTAGGCGCCGAGATCGTCACGACCACCGACGACGACCCCGCACGGGGAATCCTCAGGGTCGCGAGCCAGCGGAACGCGACCCAAATCATCCTCGGTAAGCCCCGGCGGCCCGCCGGACTGTGGCGGCGGCGCGACTCGCTGGCTTGGCGACTCGCGCGGGAGGGGAGCGGACTGGACCTGCACTTGGTTCCGGGCGCCGAAGAGGCGCGCGGTCCGCGCTTCGCCGGCGTGCGCGTTAAATCAAGCTGGCGCCAATACCTGCTGGCGGCGGGACTCGTCTTCGCCGTGACGCTGGGGTCATTCCTGCTCGAGCCGATCGTCGGACCGCACGCGATCGCGTTGATCTATTTGCTGGCCGTGGTCGTTTTGGGAATGCTGGTCGGACGCGGCCCCACGCTGCTGGCGGCGACGATGAGCGCCTTGCTCTGGGATTATTTCATGCTCCCGCCGGTGTATGACCTGCGCGTCACCAAGTTCGAAGACATCCTGTGGCTCGGAATGTATTTCGCGGTGGCGCTCGTCATGGGGCAACTCACGACCCGCATCCGCGCCCAGGAACGGGACGAACGGCAACGGGAGGAGCGCGCGACCGCGCTGTATCTCCTTACCCGCGAGCTGGCCGCCGCCAATAGCCAGGATGAAATGCTCGGGAAAGTGGCGCAGCACATGCGCAAGGTCTTTGGCGCGGAGGTTGCCATCCTCCTGCCGGGACCGATCGGCGGTCCCAAATTGGAAGTTCATCCCGCCACCGGATTTCAACCGGGCGGCCTCGACCTGACGGCGGCGGCCTGGGCGATGTCACACGACGAGCCGGCCGGCCGGTTTACTTCGACGCTCCCGTCGGCCGAGGCGCTCTACGCGCCGCTGGCCACCGCCAGCGGCGCCGCCGGCGTCATCGGCTTGCGGCGTCCGGCCGACTCACCGTTGAACACGCATCAGCGGAGTCTGCTGGACGCCTTTTGCCAGCAGATCGCCCTCGCGCTCGACCGGCATCGCCTGCAGGCCGTCTCCGAGCGGGCCAAGCTGCTGGCCGAATCCGAGCGCCTGAGCAAAACGTTGCTCGACTCGATGTCGCACGAGATTCGCACGCCGATCGCGGTCATTAACGGCGCCATCGGCAACCTGGTCGATATGCGGGGCTCCACTTTGTCGGCTCCCCAAGCGAGCATGATCGCCGAAATCCAGGAGGCGACCTTGCGCCTCAATCGGCTGGTCGGGAATATCCTCGACATCACCCGCCTCGAATCAGGTAACGTCAAACCCAAGCGGATCGATTGCGACGTCAGCGATCTGATCAACGTGACGGTGGCGGAAACCGAAAAACAACTGGCGCGGCACCGCTTCTCGGTGACCATCGCGCCCCGCATGCCCCTTGTGCGCATGGACTTCGTCTTGGTTCAGCAAGCGCTCATGAATCTTTTGTCCAACGCGGCCTTCCACACCCCGCCCGGCTCCGAGGTCAGTCTCGCCGCCCGGATCGAGCGGGAGTCGCTGCTGATCGAAGTCGCCGATCGCGGTCCCGGCCTCGCGCCCGAATCGCTCGCGCGGGTCTTCGAGAAATTCTACCGCGGGCCGCGCGCGCGCGCGGGCGGAGTCGGCCTCGGACTTTCGCTGGTGAAAGGCTTCATTGAGGCCCAAGGCGGCCGGGTCCGAGCGGAGAACCGTTCGGGCGGCGGGGCGAGCTTCGCGATCAGTCTGCCGCTCGATCAGGCGACCCCGGTCGCGGGAGCCGGGACATTATGAGCGAATTGCCCGCCAAAAAGCCCGTCACCCTCATCATCGAAGATGACGGGCAAATTCGCCGCTTGCTTCACGTCTGTTTGGAACGGAACGGCTATGACGTCGTCGAGGCCTCGACGGGCGACGGCGCCATCGACGAAGCGATTCGGACCACGCCGGACTTGGTCATCCTGGACCTGGGACTGCCGGACATCGACGGATTGATCGTGCTCCAGCGGTTGCGGGAATGGAGCCAAGTCCCGGTGATCGTGGTTTCCGTTCGGGGGCGCGAAGAGCAAAAGATCGCCGCGCTGGACGCCGGGGCGAACGACTATCTCACCAAACCATTCGGCGCCGGCGAATTACTCGCGCGCCTGCGCGTCCTGCGCCGTTACGCTCAACCGCCCGCGAATCCGGCGATCTTTCACAGTGGCGATTTAAGCGTCGATCTGACCACGCGCAGCGTCAAAGTCCGGCAGCAAACCGTGCGCCTCACCGCGACCGAATACTCCCTGCTCCATTATTTTGTTCAACACGCGGGGAAGGTCCTCACGCATGGCCAGTTACTGCACGAGGTTTGGGCCTGCGACGACCCCGAGAAGACCGGGCAACTGCGAGTCTATATAGCCTATCTCCGGGCCAAACTGGAAGCGGACCCGGCCAAGCCGACCCTCTTGCTCACCGAGCCAGGGATCGGCTACCGGCTCGCCGCTCCAGAGTAATCGGCCAACCCACTTTCGCGCTCGGAACGTTTCCGAAGTGACCGGTTTCTAACAGATTATTAACACAGTTTCTAACGCGGTCAACGCCGACCGTTCTGGATTCGGTCGCGGGCCTCACTGGCAGGTCCTCGAGCGATCCCA
>CAZFVY010000165.1:0-9430 GCA_964522665.1 uncultured Verrucomicrobiota bacterium
GCGGCGGCGCTGGGCACCTGCCGCTACAAGATCGACTTCAAGAAGAAGCCCGAGCAGGCCGCGCGCGACATGGACCGGCTCTTTCAGGTGCTGGAAGCGCACAACATCCGCTACTTTTTTTACGCCGGTGGCAACGACTCGCAGGACACGGCGCATAAGATTCACGAGCAGGCCCTTCAGCGCGGCTTCGAGTTGCGCGTCATCGGCGTGCCCAAGACCATCGACAACGATCTGCCCCACACGGATCATTGCCCGGGTTTCGGCTCGGTGGCGAAATACAACGCGACGACCGTGATGGAGGTGGCGCTGGACGTCTGGGCGATGGCGACCGACGATGGGTCGTGCTGCCTGATCGAAGTCATGGGCCGCAGCGCCGGTTGGATCGCGGCGAGCGCCGTGCTGGCCAAGCGGCATCCGCAGGATGCTCCGCACATCATCCTGACCCCGGAGATCGCGGTCGATGAAACGGCGTTTCTCGCGCGGGTGAAAGAAACCGTCTCGGCGTTGAAGTATTGCGTGGTGGTAGTCGGCGAGGGCGTCAAGAACGCGGCCGGAGAAGAATTGGGGGCGGACAAATCGCGTTTGGACGCGTTTGGCCACCCCTTGCTTTCGGGCGCGGCGGATAATCTGGCGCGTTTGGTGACGGAAAAGCTCGGCACGAAGACCCGGACGGTGAAGCTTGGGTACGCGCAGCGCGCCGCGGCCCATTGCGCCAGCGCGGTCGATGTCGCCGAGGCGGTCAGCTGTGGCGAGGCGGCGGTGCGGGCGGCCGTCGAGGGCAAGAGCGGATTGATGGTCAAGCTCGTGCGCGAGCAATCCCATCCTTATCGCTGCGGGACCGGTTTGCAGGATTTGAAGGACATCGCGAACGTCGAGCACCTAGTGCCGCGTGATTGGATCAGCGAGGATGGGTTTTTGCCCAATGAGAAGTTTATCGAGTACGCGCGGCCCTTGATCGAAGGCGAGACGAAGGCGCCGACCGAGGGCGGCCTGCCGAAATACGTGGTCCTGGAAAAAAGCCCGGTCGAAAAGAAGCTCCCGCCGCGCGGCTAGCAGCCCGTTAACGGGCGGCTAAACGGCGCCGCGTTCACTTTTTCGCGCGGACGAGCAAGATCGGAATCGTCGTCCGATGGCGGACTTCCGAGATGGTGCTGCCGTGGATCAAGTCCCCGATTAAACGGTGGCCGTGAATGGTCATCGCGATCAGGTCGCATCCTTCCTTTTCCGCGGTCTTGAGAATTTCATCGGGCGGACTGCCCAGCGCTAACTGCGTTGAGACCTGCAATTTGGTCCCGCGCAGCCGCTCCGCCGTCGCCGCGAGGTACTTCCGGTCGGATTTCATCTCTTCAGACTCCGCGAGCTTGAGATTGTCAAAGTGACGCGCGACCCAGCCGTCGGCCACGTGGAGGAGCAGCAGTTGGGCGCCGCAGAACCGGGCCAGCTCCGCGACGTGCGGCAGCAGGCTTTGGTCGGCGCGGCTGTTCTCGAGCGCGACGAGGATTTTGCGGTACATGGCGGGTTTACGATAAAAGTCGCGTCAACCAGGCCGAAAGGCCCAGCAAGTCCGCCAAGTACTTTACGTTAAGAAGAATGATCACGCCAGCGGTAATCCAGGCCAGGACTTGAAGCCACCGGGGATTTACAAATTCACCCATCTTCTTCCGGTCGCCCGTGAAGCAGACGAGCGGGACGACGGCGAAGGCCAGTTGCAGGCTGAGGATCACCTGGCTCAAAACCAACAAGCGGGCGGACCCGTTCTCGCCGTAGAGCGCCGCGCAGATCACCGCGGGAACAATCGCGATGCCGCGCGTGAGCATCCGGCGCAACGACGGCCGCAGGCGAATGTTGAGGAATCCTTCCATGACGATTTGACCGGCCAGCGTGCCCGTCAGCGTGGAGTTCTGACCGGAGGCGAGCAAGGCCAGGGCGAAGATCACGCTCGCCACCGGGACACCGAGCGTTGGGCTAAGCAATTTATACGCTTCCTGAATTTCCGCGACTTGATGTTGACCACGCGAGTTAAACGCGGCGGCGGCGACGATCAGGATGGCGGCATTGATAAAAAGCGCAAACATCAACGCCAAGGTGGAATCCAGCGTGGCGAACTTGATCGCTTCGGCTTTGCCGGCGGCGTTCTGCTCGTATTTGCGCGTTTGGACGATCGACGAGTGAAGGTAGAGGTTGTGCGGCATGACCGTCGCGCCAAGAATGCCGATGGCGATGTAGAGCATCTCGGGATTGCGTACGACTTCCATCCGCGGCACGAATCCGCGCAGGACGCCGGCGAAGTCGGGCCGGGAAAAAATGATTTCCGCCAGGAAACAGGCGCCAATCGTCAGGATCAAGGTGACCACGAGCGCCTCAAGCATCCGAAAGCCTTTGTTCTGCAACCCCATGATGAGCAAGACGTCCAGTCCGGTGACGCAGACACCCCAGACGAGCGGGAGGCCGAACAAAAGATTGAGCGCGACGGCCGAGCCGATGACTTCCGCCAGATCGCACGCGCAAATCGCGATCTCGCAAAGCAACCAAAGGATGATCGTCGTTCGCCGCGAGTAATGATCCCGGCAGGCCTGCGCAAGGTCTCGCCCCGTGACGATCCCAAGCTTGGCGCAGAGGGCTTGGAGCAGAATCGCCATCAGGTTCGATAAAAAGATAACGCTTAAAAGCGTGTAGCCGAACTGGGAACCGCCGGCCAAGTCGGTCGCCCAGTTGCCCGGATCCATGTAGCCGACCGCGACGAGATAACCCGGCCCGGAAAAGGCGAGCAATTTGCGCCAGAATCCCATCCCTTTGGGAACCGGCACGCTGCGGTGGGCGTCCGGGAGGCTCGGCCCGGCGGCTGGGGAACGCCAGCCGACGTGGGGCTTGGCGGCTGCGTCCGTCGGTTGCTGGTCGGCAGAATGAATCATGAGTTAAATCCGCGAGCGACGGGAAACGTATCCCGCGCGCTGAACCCAGCTAACCGCGTTGGAATGTTTGAGTCAAGTAATAATGTTAGGATAGACTATATTTTGCGGTGGGCTGCCTTGCGGCGTGGCCGCGAAAGCCGGGTTGTCTTGGCGGGCCGGGCGGCTCCGCCACCCCCGCGACGCGCGCGCGATGATTTGATCGACGTACGCGGGAGTAGCTCCCAAAATAGCCACTATGAAACCGGTGGACATGCAAACGGTGGGCGAGGAACTGGCGATCAAATGGGACGATGGGAGCGAGAGTTTCGTGCGCCTGGAGAATTTGCGCCGACATTGCCCGTGCGCCGGGTGCAAAGGCGAGACGGACGTCATGGGCAACGTCTATAAATTGCCCGAGCGGGCGCTCCCGCCCGAAGCTTTTCAGCTGGTCCGTTTGGCCAGCGTTGGAGGTTACGCGGTGCAACCGGTCTGGGGCGATGGGCACGCCACGGGGCTATTTTCGTTTGACTATCTGAGAAAGGTAGCGGACGCAACCGGCGCCTGAACTGGAACGGGCGGACGATTGATCGCGATTCGGTCGCCTTGGCGGGGCGCGGTCTCCCGTTCGCCGCGTGATCCGTACTACTTCGGGCGAGACGGCATGGCGTCCAGCGCTTTCAAGACTTCGTCAAACTGGAGGTTGCGAGCCAATTCGCGAAAGCGGTCCGCCAGCGCTTTGCCGCCGCCGCCCAGACTCTCGACCACGACCAGATAATCTTCGAATTCGGTGACGCTGTACATTTCCGCGGCGTGCCGCATCCGAGCCGCCAGCCCCTCGGGCAACTCGACCGGAGCGCCGGTGACCGGCGCGGTCGATTCGGTCTTGGGCTCCTCGAAATCGAAAGTGGCCCCGACGAGTCGTTCAAGGGTCTCGCAGATTTGTTCGAGGCGAAACGGCTTGGGGACGAACGCGTCGAAACCTTTCTCGGCGTACTGCCGCTGCTCGTGCTGCAAGACCGAGGCTGAAATGGCGACCAGCTTCGCGCGGTTGTTCGGCAATTCCTTTTGGACCCGCTCGGCGACCTCGATGCCGGTCATGCCCGGCATCTGAATGTCGAGAAAGGCGATGTCGTAAGGTTCGGCGCGCAAGCGCTCGAGCGCCTCAAGCCCGCGCTCGGAGGTCGTGACCTGTAGGCCCAACTCCTCCAGGAATTGCTGGAGAATATCGCGATTTTCCGCGACGTCGTCCACGACCAGCGCGCGGAGTTTGACGCCCGCTTTTAGGCGGCGCACGCGCCGGAGACTCGCGGCCGATTTTGCCGCGAGTTCGCCTTGCGCGGCGGGCAAGACCAGAGCAAACCGGAAGCGTGAGCCGCGGCCAAGTTCCGAGTCCAGTTCGAGGTTGCCACCCATCAACTCGATCTGGCGGCGCGCGATCGCCAAACCCAAGCCGGTGCCGCCTTTGGCGCGGCCCTCCTTACCCTGGGTGAACGGCTCAAATATCTTCTCCCGCGCGTCCGCCGAAATCCCCGGGCCGGTGTCTTCGACCTCGAACAGGAAACGATCTCCTTCGCGGCGGGTTAGCAGCAGCCGGACGTACCCGTGGTCCGTGAATTTTACCGCGTTGCCGAGCAGATTGATGAGCGATTGGCGCAGCTTGCCTTCGTCGCCCTGCACGGGAATTGGTTCAGCTCCCACGCCTTCAATTTTCCAAGCGAGTCCCTTTTGCCGGGCGCGGAGTTCGAACATGACGGAAAGGCCCTGGGCCAGCTCGCGCAGATCGAATTCGACGACCGCCAGTTCCATGCGGCCGGATTCAATTTTGGAGAGGTCGAGAATCTCGTTGATCAAGGCCAGGAGATGGCTGCCGCTACGTTCGATGGTGCCGACCGCCTGCAATTGTTTCTCCGGCAGGCTGGCGTCACGTTGCAGGATCTGCGCGTAGCCGAGGATCGCGTTGAGCGGGGTGCGGATCTCATGGCTCATGTTCGCCAGGAAAAGACTCTTGGCCCGATTGGCGACCTCTGCCGCCTCTTTGGCGTCCATCAATTCCTTGTTTTTGCCTTCGAGCGAAGCCCGCGCGTGGCGTTCTTGCTCCAGCATCCGGTCGCGCAGCCGCGCGGACTCTTTGCGTTGCGCGACGTACCGGAAACCGGTGACCGCCGAGAAAAGCATCAACGCCAACACGCCGCCGCCGGCGGGGGCGATCAGCCAGGCGTTGAGATACCACGGTGGAAACACGCTGAGGGCCACCTTGGCGATCGGCGAATGATTCAAGTCCCGGTCGATGGCCTCGACTTCGAATTGATAATCGCCGGATTTTTTGGGCGTCCACTCGAAACGCCGTTCGCCCGTGGTACCTTCAAAGAGCGTCGCCCCGGCGGCGCTCGCCAGCCGGTAGCGAAACTTTCTTTTGTCGGGGTGGGTCTTGAGATCGATCTCAGAATAGTGAATCGCGACGCGGCGACCGGTTTCGATCTTTGGCAGGCGGTCGAGCTTGGGGTAACTTTCGTCATCGACGCTGAGAGAGGTGAGGCGAATCGCCGGGGCTTGGGCGCTGCGGCGGTAGCGGGTCAGCCCTCCGTCCAAAGTCCCGACCCACACCGCGCCGTCGTGGGTCGCTTCGACGGCGAAAACTTTGTTACCCGCCAAACCGTCCCGCGTGTCGATGACGGTTAGATTTGTTCCGTCGTAGCCCATCAGGCCGTTGTTTTCGGTGCCGATCCAAACCAGCCCGTCGCGCGAGCGGGTCGCGCCCCACACGCTGGGGTCGGTCAAGCCGTTCGTCCGCGTCAGCGCGACCAGCGGCGGTTGGTCGCCCGTACCGTTGCTCGACTCCAAGAACAGGCCGACGCGGGTGCAAATCCAAACGCCGCCGCTGGGATCCGGGGAAAAATTCCAGACCGCGCCAGGCGGCAACCCGGCTTTTTTGCGGTAGTCCTCAACCTGTCGCTCGTGGTAACGGCAGACACCGCCGGAACTGCCGACCCAAACCGAACCGTCCTGGTCCCCCATCACCGCCCAAACGGCGTCCGTGACGAGTCCCTCCTGGCCGGTGAATACCTTGGTTTCGCCGGTCTTGGGATTGAATCGGGTCACTCCTCCGGCGGCCCAACCGTTGCCAAACCAGACGTTGCCCGCGGTGTCGCTCCCGAGCGCCAGCACCCAGGCGCGTTCCAGCGCTTTCACCATGCGCCCGTCCTCGTATTTGAAGATGCCGTCACTGGTTCCGAGCCAAAGGGTGCCGTCGCGCGCGCGGTGAACTTTACGCACGTAAGGCTTCGCGGGCGTCGAGGGAATGGAATGCAGGGTATCGCCGACGACGTGGTAAAGCCCCCCCCACTCGGTGCCCACCCAGACGCTGTCATCGGCGTCGGCGCTAATGGCGAACACTCCGGCCGTGACATTGTCGCGTTTGCTCATCCCGTCGCGCTGGGTGAAGGAGACGAATCCGGTCGGGTCAAAGCGGAAAACGCCATTTCCGTAGGCGGCCAGCCAGAAAACGCCGTCCGGGTCCTGGCACATGTCGTTAACGATCCAATCTTTAACGCCGTTCGGAGCGGGATAGTTCACGACCGTCTTTCCGTTGAACCGGCTAAGACCCCGGTCGGTGCCGAGCCAGAGGTCGCCGCTCTTATCCTGAATCATCCGCTTAATGTCCGCGCCGGCCAACCCCTCGGCGAGGCCGAGCCAGGAGAAGCCCTGGCCGTCGTAGCGCGCGGCGCCGCGAATCGTTCCCATCCAAATGGCGCCGTCCTTGGCTTCCAGCAAGGCGTGCACGCCGCGGTACGCGAAACCGGCGATCGGATTCACTTGGGTAAACTTCTTTCCGTCGTAAACGGCGACCCCATCCGAGGTGCCGATCCACAGCTTGCCGTCGCGCGCTCTCAAGAGGCAATGAACCGAGACGCCGGGCAAACCGTCCTTCACCGTCAGGAGTTCGAACTTCTTGCCCTCGACTCGTCCCAGCCCGACGCTCGTGCCTACCCACAAGACGCCGTCCGGGTCGCGCAAGAGCGCGCTGACCGCGGCGCCTTCCAGCATATTATTGAACGCCTCCTCGTGGAATCCATCGCGGTCATGCCAGCTCAAACCGTTGTTCGTGCCGATCCAGATGGTGCCGCCGTGGTCCTCGTAGAGGGTGATTACCCGATCGCCGGAAAAAGTGGTTTCCTCGGCGAACCCGCGAACGTTGACGCCATCATAGGAATAGACTTTCGAGGCCGAGGTGCCGATCCAGAGCGTCCCGTCCGACGCATGACAAACGCTGCCGACGTCCTGCATGACCAAGCCGCGCATGATCGGGATTTGTTTCCAGACGCCTTTCGCGGCCTCGGCAAACCGGAAATCGACGCTTTCACGCGCGCCGCTCTCCCCGACCTCGACGATCCGGCGCGGGCCGTCCCCTAGTGGGCCAGCGCCGTAATATAGGTAGCCGGAGGGAGACTGACAACGGACCTGGTATTTGCCCGGCTTGAGACAGACGAATTCAAAATGTCCGGCCGCATCGGTGACGGTCGTGGCGACCAAATCGGCCGGGCGCCCGCCGCTCTCCGGCGCCAGAACCTGGACCGGGATGGCCGCCTGCGGCGCGTTGTTCGTTGGGTCGAGGGTCATTGTCCGCCCGGCGATGCTCACCGCCGGCCGCAAGGCCAGTTCCATGCCCCACGCGGGACCGGCTTGGAGAGCGACGTTCTCGATCCGGGTTCCTTGATCACCCCACGTCGCAACAATGTCATACGGACCGGCGACGGGAAAAACCCGGACGCTGGCGTTGCCCGCGAGGTCGGTCAAGGCGCGCGCGACCTCGTGACCTTTGTCAATGACCTGGACCAAAGCCCGCGCGGCGTTTTGCCGGGCGGCGTCGGTCACGTGCGCCTCGATCAGGGCGCGTTCGGTGGGGACGGTTTGCAGAAGGAATTGCCATTCGCCGCTCACCTGCCAGGCCTTGACGAGGCACGGGTTCCGGCCGGCCTTCAGATGAACCGGGAGGAATTCGATCGTGGTCATTTCACGTGGACCGTTTTGATTCGGGCTGCGGCCGGCCGGGCGGCCATTGATCCAAATCGCGGCCGCGTGATCAGCCCAAAGGCGGACGTCGGTGTCGGCTTCGTGATCGGCTTGAATCTCGCAGTAGGCGTAGGCGACCGCGTGTTGCCGAGTTCCGAAGGCGCGCTCCAGTTTGATATAGTCGTCGGGCGAGGCGAGCCGAGTCCAAACCAGGCGGGTCCCATCTTTGGCGGTCACGGCGTCGCCCTCCTTCGGTCGGGCGTTCACCTCGCCGCCCGCGCTGTCGAGAAAATCCTGGGCCATGTCGTCGGCGGGAAATGGTCCCAGGCAGAGCCATTCGCGAACCGCGGAGCCATTCGCGGCCTGGACCGGCGCGGCGGATTCCGCGCCTTGGGCGGCGAAGACCCCGACGGCAAAAAGGAGCGGCCAGAGGACGCGCGCGGCTTGATTCATTGCGGCGACGCGCCACGACCGGCGCGGCGCGGGCCGGGGCGAGGATGGCGCTTTGCTTATCACGATTTTCTGTCGCGCTATTTGAACCGGGCGAGCATAGCGGGGATCGT
The DNA here is from genome assembly GCA_964522665.1 of uncultured Verrucomicrobiota bacterium. Classification (GTDB taxonomy): domain Bacteria; phylum Verrucomicrobiota; class Verrucomicrobiia; order Limisphaerales; family CAZFVY01; genus CAZFVY01. The sequence goes on from CAZFVY010000165.1 coordinate 8,465, forward strand.
TTCTCTCTCAAGTCAATATCTTGCGGCGTCGATGATTCACTTGCCACGGCCGCGCAAAAATGGTGAAGCTTTCGGCCGCGCGAATCCTAACGAAACTTTTGGAATCCTGCCTACTGTGGCAATCGTACCTATGGAAAAAGAAAAATTGTCCCGGCGAGAAGCGATGACGCGAACCGGAGCGTTGTTTGGCGCGGCCCTGGTGGGTGGCGCCGCGGTTACCGTGCCGTCGGCTTACGGAGCGGAGCTCGGCAACAAGCCGGGAACCTTCGTCTTTTGCCTGAACACCGCGACGATTCGCGGGCAAAAACTGGGCATCGTCAAAGAAGTGGAGGTGGCCGCCAAAGCCGGTTACCAGGCAATCGAGCCGTGGGTTGAGTCGATCGATACCTACGCGAAGAGCGGTGGCTCGTTGAAGGAGCTGAAGCAGCGGATCAGCGACCTTGGGTTGGCGGTCGAAAGTTCGATCGGTTTTCCGCAGTGGATCGTGGCTGACGAAGCCAAGCGGGCCAAAGGGATGGAGGACGCCAAACACGCCATGGATCTGGTGGCGCAAATCGGCGGGAAGAGGCTGGCGGCCCCGCCCGCGGGAGCGACCGATCTCCCGGAGCTGGATTTGACGAAGGCGGCGGAACGCTATCGCGCCATGCTCGACCTGGGCGATCAAATGGGCGTGGTCCCGCAACTTGAGTTGTGGGGCTTCTCCAAGAATCTGCACCGCCTCGGCGAATGCGCGTGCGTCGCGATCAACACCGGCCATCCCAAGGCGTGCGTCTTGGTCGATGTTTACCATCTTTATAAGGGCGGAACCGATTATCACGGCTTGAGCTTGCTGAGTGGCGGCGCCATTCACGTCCTGCACATGAACGACTATCCCGCCGACCCCCCGCGTGAGCGAATCGATGACAGTTTCCGGGTCTATCCGGGCGACGGCACGGCGCCGATCGTCGAGATTTTCCGCGCGTTGCA
>CAZFVY010000166.1:0-9138 GCA_964522665.1 uncultured Verrucomicrobiota bacterium
CCCGGAACTGAGTTGCGCGGGCGAGACCGACACGGCGGTCGGCAGCGTGCCCGTCGTTAGCTGCGCGGGCGAAATCGTTACCGTCGCCGGCAGCGCGCCCGTCAGGTTCGCGGCGGAAATGCCGGTCAGACCCGAGCCATTCCCGCTGAAACTCGGCGCCGTGATCCCGCCGAGGAACGTCTGGTTGGTCGTCGCGCTTAGCCGTGCCACGTTGAAGGCCAGTTGCGCGTCGGGAACCGTGCCGCTGGCCAAATTGCCCGCGTTCAGACCGGTCAAACCCGAACCATTGCCGCTGAAACTCTGCGCGCTGAGTGAGCCGCTGAAAGGCAAAGTGGCCGAGTTAAGCCGGGGAATAAAGGAGGAGAGGACGCCGTCGGGCAGGGTTCCGTTCCCGGTTAGCAGGTTGGCCGGCACGCTGGCGCTTGAGGTTAACGCGCCCGCCAGGTTGGCGGCGTTGAGACTGGTCAGGCCGGCGCCGTTGCCGACAAAGCTGGTCGCCGTGATGATCGACCCGCTCAACGTGAGGTTGCCGCCGGTCAGTTTGAGCACGTTGGCCGAGAGGACCGCGTCCGGCAGGCTGGCGGCGCCGGTCAGATTACCGGCCGGGACTTGCACGGTGGCGGGCAGCGACATCGTGGCCAGCTTGGAAGCGGTGATCGAGCCGTCCGCCAGGCCGCCCGTGCCAACCGAGAGCGGAGCGACCGAACCCGCCTGCCGCGCGAAGAGCGCGTAGGGCGTCGGCGAAAGCTGCTGCCGGCCGCTCAGTTGCGTGAAACCGCCGGCGGCGCCATTCGTGCGCACGCTGACTTGCAGCCAGCGGTCGCTCCCGCTGAAGGAATTGGTGCCGAAATCAACGACCGTCGTAAAAACTCCGTTCGTCACGACCACGCCGCTGCTGGTGACGGCCGCTCCAAGCGCGTTCCCGGCGGAGCCCGCGTCAAAAAGCTGGAAGCTGAGGTCGAACGCGCCGCTGGCGGGAACGCCGCTGGCGGTCAGGCGGCCTTGGTAGGTGAAGCCGGTACTTTGCGCGCGCGCGGAACCGGCGCCGCCGAAGGCGAGCAGAAGGGCGGCGAGGGTGGATAGGCGGAGGGTCTTCATAGGCGTTATAGGCACGCGGAATCGTTCGGTTGCGGCGTTCAAATCGTTCAGGTTTTTTGCCCCTCCCAGTCACCGTCTGCACCAAAGGCGGCGGGTCGGAGGGATCACGGAAGGTGAGAAATCGCGCGGCTTGCGAACTCACGCAAACCCTTTAGCGGGCAACAACAAACAGAAACTCTGCACCCGGAGCGGACCCAACTCTTCCAACCGAAACCTAACGCAGAGTCCAGCGCCGAGCGCAAGCGAAATCTAGTTTCAGGGAAATTGCCAAATTGCCGGCCGCACGACGTCAGGGAGAACCCGTGCGGCCCCGTCGCGCGCCGTCGTTCGACGGGCCGTCCGAATGGTCCTGAGTTCGGGGTGCCGAAAACGACGGCGTTTCAAGAGGGGCGCGGCTCTTTAACTGTGGGAACGATGTCAAGGCCGCCATGTCGTCGCAGTCACGCGAGTAGCGCCGCGGCCACGATGGTGACCAGGAGGAAGCGCCAGAATGCCAAGCGGTGACGGCGCACTCGCGCGAACGTACGCGGCAACCCTTCCCGACGCTCCACGCGTTCGGATTAACGCCCGGCCCCCGAACAACTCGACGCCGCGCTTGTCGTTTGCCGTTTTAACGCCGCGCGAAATCCGCTTGCCCTTTTGCCGAAAAGACCCATATTTTGCGGGTGTCCGGTCCATTGGCTGGGGTCGTAGCTCAGTTGGTAGAGCGTCTCGTTCGCAAGGAGTTTTTGGCACTTGGACTCATTTTCTCCCAATTGGCCCTGATTGGACAACTACCTGTGGTGAAGGAGCTTCCGAGGATTTCGCCTTGGACCCTCCGTTCCGCAACTTCCCCCATTTTTCATCGCCTGCGTAGAAGCGTGCGTAGAAGCGCATCCAATCGCGAGTACCCCGAGATCCTGACCAGTCCGGGAGGTAAGGAAGCTTGGCCTCGTTCGGTGAATAATAATTCTTGGGTGGCCGCCTAACAGCCTGTTGAAGTATGGCAGTATTTGAAAACGGGGCGGGTGGCGTGCCGAAAGGCGCTGGCGATTTCGTTGACCCATTGCCCCAATAGCCGCCACGGTTTCTCCGATGGAGCTTCTAGTCGCTCCGTCTTACTGACTTTCCGGCCCACGATCCCGGACCATCCGGCCACCAAAAGTTGCCAGCCAAGCACAAAAAGGACTTTTGCCTGGGCCGCCCATTGTTTGGGCGTTCCGATTCCCAGCAGTTGGCGCATCAGTTGCGAGAGATTATACACCGCCGCCGCGAACTTAAAGCGCTTGTTGAGGTTGGCCAACCCGCGCAGTGTCGTGCGCCGCGCTCCGCCCGCATCCAGAATGTGCGCGAAGGTTCGTTCGATGTGCATGCCTCTTTTGCGTAATAGTTTCTTGCCCGACTTGCTGCGCGCGCTCCGTCTGGCTCGGCGCGCCGCCTTGCCTTGCGCCGGAGAAAGCTTATCCAACTTGCGCTGGCGCACCGGATCGGAAATGACCGTCCGAATGCCTTCGGCCTGCACGGCTTCCAGTTCGTCCAGCGCGTGATAGCCTTTGTCCGCCGTCACGCTTTTAATGGTCAGACTGTCGGCGGGACGGTCGCTCACGGCGTTGAGGTTCTCCTGAGCTTCCAACACATGCGCCGCTAAATCCTTGTGATCGGCTTCATCCCCCAAGCGCACTTCAGCCCGCAAAATCGCGCCGGTGTCCAAATCCACCGTGTTCTCCGGCTTGTAGATCATGTCCGTGCCGCCCGCCTTGGTCGGGCCGATCTTGGCGTCCGGGTCATGCGGGTTCTCCCACTCCTGGTTGCTCATCTTCTTGGGCCGCTTGCGGTCAAAGCGCCGGACCGCCTCGCTATCTTTGGGATCGATCCCGTTCTCACTGGCCAGTCGCCGGACATATTCCCAGTACGCCTCCTGGGTCTGGCGATTGACCAAACCCTTGAGCGAAGCGTTGGCTTCGATCACCGAGGCATCCAGACCCACGTTTTGGCCTTGGACCAGCCCGTGCGCCTGCAACGCGCGCAGGATTAAGCCAAAGACCTGCTCATAGACCGCCTCGCCCAAGCGCGCGCGAATGACGGACAAGGTCGAGTGATCCGGCGTGTTCTGCGTCAAGTCGTAGCCCAGGAACGCCCGGATCGAAAGCGAGTCCTGGCACCGCTCGGCGATGCCCCGCTCACTGCCGAGGTTCTCAAAGAAGCCCACCATCAGCATTTTGAAATAGACCGCCGGGTCAACGCCCGGCCGGCCCAGGCCGTTGCTGGCGTAAGCCGACGCGCAGAGCTGGCGGACTTGACCGGCGAAATCAAAAGACTGAAGCGTCAGCTCGAGTTTGGCGTAGAACGAACCGGTGGCCGGCCGCACGAGTTGGCCGGAGGGAATGAAGAGTTCCAGTTCCGGCAAGGCTTTCGATGCGAACATGTTACAAGTATCACTTGTTCTGCACATAAGACAACACTTTTCCTCTTACTTCGACTGATTATTTCAACAGGCTGCTAACGCCAAAACGAGCCAAATCGATAGCAGGGAACGATTCTCACGCTGGGGTTGGAGGGGTGGTGTCGATCTCCGTGTTGACTCAGGTGCCATATCAACCATTTACGGAGGTGCTGGCAAAAGAGTGAGCTCGTCAGCGTTCTTCCAGGCCGTGTACTTCACAAACATTTCTTCGCTGCGACCGTGTATTGGCGATGCCCAAGTGTTGCCCGCAGACCAATCGAGAAAATGGTCCCAAATTCGCCCGGTATGCCCCAACAAATCGGAAAGCAATAGCTGGCTGATCTCCTCATTACCGTGAAGAAGAATGTCCGAACCGGGAACTGGATGGCCGCCAAGCTCGCAGTGATACCCGTAGTCCTTGCCACGAAATCGTCCTTTCGCGGCGTCTCTCAACTTGGCAGGTGTAAAGAATTCGCGCCGTTCGTGAGTAGAGCTTCTCAGCCAACGTTGGGCATCCTTGTCACGAGTTTCGAAAGCCCACGCAAGATATTCTATCTCTACCATCTGTCGGAGCAAGGCGGCAGCAGCGTAGTGCCTTCCATCTCCAAATAGCTGCGCGCTAGCCGAAGTGAGCTGTCCCGCAATTCGAAATAGCAGTGACACCGCGACAATTTCGTCGCTGCCATGTCCTCCCGGAGACGCGCCATTGACCCGGTCGGGGCCGACAATATGGCCTACAACATGCAACTCGTCGCCGACGCGTGAAAACGTTTCTGCCGTGAACATTGCAAGGTCGAATCGCATGTTGACTTGTACCCTGTCCGTCGCCGCATTTCGTGCAACGGTCGTCCACCTTAAAATATCTTCGTCGGGCGACATTGTCATGCTCGGCCGCCATGAGTGAAGAGAAAGTATTCGATTTGCTCTGCGGTGCAACTCAGGGAGGACGCCCAGCAATGCATAAGAATTAAATACTGGAGGTAACCACTGGCAGTCCAGTGAACAGACGAATTGGCGATTGATCTCGTACGCGTCAAATAGTACCAGAAGTCGGGGGGCAAGTTACTTTTCCGCAGACCGGAAGCAACTCGGCTGTCAAATATAAGGGCTTTAATCACATAGGCACTACGAGCCGAACAGAAGTGGAGATACTTCGACGCGAATGACGCCCCGAGGTAGGGGATTTTGGCGGTGCGGAACGTGTCATAAGCCGCGCCATACATCCCGAATGCGATCGCGCGCGCGACAGCGCAAAGCGTCGGTTTGAGGTTCGGCGCACGGAGCATGGCAGCCACGCGATGTGGCCCATAACCTGTGCGACCGAAACCCCAGACCATCACCGCGATGAAAAGTTGCAGTAAGGCAGGAAACGCGGCGTCGCATGGAATTAGATTGTAGGGGTCTAGTTGCGGAGCATGATTCAGACATTGGTCCCGCGAAATAGCCAAGGCACCATGGCCGAGAATATCGTCGAAATCCACATCGGGACACGCACGGTCCCAGGCATCGCGGTCGAAATCCACCGCTTGCTCATGGGGACGGAGTTCTCGAATCGTGTCGGCGTTCTCGATTAGGGTGTTTGGGACAAACATAACAAAATATTCTACGCTGAGTGTAGAGCGCATTTTAGCTCAACTTGTCCTCGGAGTCTTCGGTCCAATCGTGCGATGTCAAGTCGTTAGTGAAACGGCAAAACGAATCTTAATATCGCATGGAGGGGTAGCCGGAGGCGAGAGCGGAGCACCGTTAAGGGGCGCGGAAACTGACGGTCGAACCGCGGTTGTCGCGCATTCGTTTTGCCCGTTTTGGAAGCTCCGACCGGTCCCTGTATCTGATCGAATTGTATCCACACGCCGTGCCAAAATGGCGTTCCAGAGGTTCGGGGTAATCTACCCTTTGGAACCTTGCGGAGCGCATTCTTCAACGGGGGGACCCAGGCACTACGACTTTGGCCGCGAGCAGGGCGCGCTTCGCTTCGGCGTACGGCGGCGCTACCCCCGTTGAAGACCGCGCTGCACTTCCCGTGGCGAGACTATTCCAATCGGAACGCCGATGCAAAGTGGGAGTCGCATTAGGTCTGATCCAAAAATCTCACGATTTCTTTTTTGGGAATCAGTATATGGCGGAGCGCCTTCGATGGACGCAAAAGGCCGCGGGCGATGAGTCGGCGGACACTCTTGTCCGATACGCCGAGCATTGCCGCCGTCTCGCCGACACTGAACGCCAAGCGTTCGCAGCGGCTCTGGGATTCGGCGGCGCCTACGCGCGCCTCAGCCGGGAGCGGCCCGGCAGCAGTCATTTCTGCGCCAAGTTGAACAGCATCGACCTTTGTATTCGTTTTCATGTCTCTCCCTCATTTCTTCAAATCGCGCCGCGTCACCGCCGGTCGCCGGGCTGGCGATGCCGTGAAAAAACGGCTTGCTGCAGGTTGGTGGGTCGCCAGTCGTTCCTCCATGCTGGCGTTGACCCGCCGACCCTCAATCCTGGCATCCATCGCGTCCAGAGTAAGCTTGCGCAATGTCCACCAATCCATTTGGCCTTTGATAAACAGGGCGGCACTTGCGATTTTGAGCCAGAAACCGAGCAGCGCGCTGAAGCGCGAGATGACGAGCGCCAGGCACAAACCGATCGCCGGCTCGACAAACCGGACCACAACCAACGGCGGGAGCCCGAGTCGTTCCCAAAACGGCCACGGCAGACCGGCGGCGTAACTGTGGACGCTGTCGCCGGTACGGAACCTCGGCACGAACCGTACGCCAAAATGGAACAGGCCAAAGCAAAGAAACAGGGCGACGTAGAAGTCAACGCAGAGATTCAAAGTCCAACTCGACGTTCCGCATGAAAAGAAAGTAACGGCTCGCCGATAGAACAGAAAAAGCGCGAACGAGCCGGCCATCCTCGGGAAATTCCGGTCGCCGAAGCGGCGATGGAGAAATACCTCCAAACTTGGCGGCACAAGCTTGAGTAGAACCCGCGCCAGCCACCACGTCAATCGGACGGCCCGGCGAACGCGCTCAACGTTTCGACCGGTGCTTGATCGTGTTGTTTTCATCGGTTCTGCTGAAAGGTGACGCGGAGGTAATTCTTGCCTGTTGCCCGCCATCGGCGGCCTCCCTGGAAAACTATTCCGTCAACTTTGAGACCATTGTCGGCCCCGCCTTTTCTCAACATGGTGAACGTCTGCGGAAGCACTTCGAATTCGAGGCTGTCGCTCCCGCCAGAGTTCCGCGACACCCGTGCTTCGCCATGTCCGCCCTCCGAGGTTGACGTGCCGGCGCTGCCGCGGAATTGCCAGCTTTTGGCGATGCTTTGCGCGGCGTACTCGTTGGTCACGGTATCGCCGTTCGCGTGAAATATCTTGGTCTGGAGATTGCCGAGGAGCGAATGCGTCAGCGATTTACCCCGCTCGCCACCACCCAAAGCCGCGTAGAAATTTGAAAGGCTCTGCGTGAGATACACGGTGCAGGCGCGGGAACTGCGGGCGGTCGTCTGAAACGTCGCATCGGATGCCGTAACGAAAAGTTGACACTCGTCGGCCCACAGGAAACACGGCTTCGGGAAACGAGTCAGGTCTCGCCGCTCGGTCGCCCGTTGCCAGATGTATTTGATGAGCACCTGGACAAGCTGGCCCACTTGGTCGAATTCCTTGACCGGCAAGTCCAGAAGCACCACCGAGCCCTCGTGGGTCGCTTCCGGTATGAGCAGATTGGTGGTCGTCCCGAGCATCCGGTGGATGACGCCACGTCGAAAAACATCGCTCATCGTCGTGAAGGTGGAGGTAACGCAACTTCGCGTGCGGGAATTGAGCGTCGCGAACTCTTTCAGGAAAAAGGACGCGGCGATCTCAAAATCATGCGTTTCCTCCGACGTTTTCGCCTTTTGTTCCCCCTCGCGAATACAGGCCATGCACGTTGAACTTGCCTGCCATTCAGTTGACGTCAGTTCTTCGGGGCTCGCCGGACTCGTGACGACGATGTTGTGGAGCAAATCAATGCTCGCCGTCCCGCGGCTGATGACGGCGAGGTCAATGGTGTTGCGTAGTAATTGCCGCACCGCCCGCTGCCAGTAGTCGGCGCCGCCGTTGCCGCCACTCGACCGTTCGGCGACTTCAAGAACCGAGCAAAACAGCATTACCAGGTTTTCGGTGAGTCCCGCACCGGAGCCGGGACGCTGCAGTTCGTAATCCAAAAAGTTGAACGTCCTGCCGGATGCGGGCGAAAACACGACTAGGTCGCGGCCCATCTCACGGCAATACCGCTGCCAAAGCTCCGCCTCACCGGTCTTGGCGGTGAGCACTAGGCCGCCCATGCCGGCCGCAAGAAGGCTCTTGGCGATAGTTTCGCCCGACCCGCTGGTCTTCCCGCTCCCTGTCGCCCCGAATATTATCGTGCCCTCCGCCGCGTCTTGAAGCCGCCACGGGTCAGATGGAGTCAGGTCCATGAGGGACTGGCGCATGTCAAAGTGGCCAGGCGTTGGCGCCGGCGTTTGAGGTTTGGTTTTCAACCAATCAAAAATGCGCATACGGTTCCCTTTCCAGTTCAAGCGCGAATTCCCGTCCCGGCTCAGCCGCGTGCGCCCGAACGCCATATTTGTGCAAAATGTTTTCGGTCAACGACCGTTCTTCGAGCCGTTTGAGAGCTTCGCCAAACTCGCCTCCAAGCGCCCAAGTTGCTCGGTCAAGTGATTCACCTGCGCGGCGAGCCCGGTCAGCAATGCCGCCAAGTTGCCGAGTTCTTTCTCGCCAGATGCAAGTTGCTCGGCCAACTCGGTCAATTGCCGCGTCGCGTTGGCATCCCGCTTCGCGGCTTCGTTCGCCAAGCGTTCCAATGCGGCTAATAACAGATGCTCCAATTCGGTCATACGACGGTTCCGGTTGCGGGACGGGTTCGGGTGCTAGACCGAGGGGTTCAGGTTCTCCAATCGTTCCGTACCGTTTGCCATTAAACTCGGTCCGGGCCGCAACGAGCCCGGCAAGCTTCCCCTCAAGCTCGCCTTGCTCTTCCGGCGACAGCCGCCATTCCGTCGCCGGTTTTGCGAGCGGGGCGAAATCTTTTTCGAAAAAAGTGCCGGTAAGGCGGCAACGTTTGCCTGTTTGGTCAGTGATGGTGATATATGTGTCGCCAACCCGGGTAACGCCGTAGCCCGCCGCACGGAGCGCGGTGACGACCTCATCGCGGCTCGCGATGCGTCCCGCGGCTGCCCGCGCTTCCAGATAGCGTCCGATGGTCACGCGCACATTGTCCCGGGTCGGCACGTTTTTGAGCAGGTATGACGGAACTCGAATCGAACGGGCGCGGGCAGGATCGTCGGGGTCAGTCAGCTTAAACTCGTCGTTCATCAGGCGGCGCAGCGTGTCGAACGTCTCGCGGTTCGTGCGCCCCGGTGGGTTGATATTCAGGTTTTTGCCGCTGGCCAGGTCAATGGCAGGCGAAACGAAATGCATTTCCTCGCGGCCAGTATGCGCATGCCTAATCCACAGAATTTGATACTGGTCTTTGCTCAAACCGGCGAACGCCACTGACTCAAAACGATCCATGATTTCAGTTTCCGTCGCGGGACTGATATTTTCTTCCGAAAAACTGATGACGCCGCTGGTGTATTTCCGCGTAAACGGGACG
>CAZFVY010000167.1:0-9020 GCA_964522665.1 uncultured Verrucomicrobiota bacterium
CAAACTGCTGGAAAAGCTGCCGAACCGCCACGTCCGCCTGATCGATTTGAGCCGGCCGATGCTCGACCGGGCGGTGGCACGAATCCGATCCGTCAGCGCCGGCGAAATCGAGACGGCGCAGGGGGACATTCGGGAATTGACGCTCGGGACCGCTGAGTTTGACATCATCCTCGCGGCGGCGGTCTTTCATCATTTGCGAACGGACGCTGAATGGCGGGCGGTCTTCGCGAAATGTTTCGCCGCATTGCGACCCGGCGGCTCGCTCTGGATTTCCGATCTCGTCGAGCATACCACGATGGCGGCGCAAGCGCTGATGTGGCGACGTTACGGTGAATACCTGGTCGGCCTCCAAGGCCCCGAGTACCGCGACCACGTCCTGGCCTACGTCGAGCGGGAGGACTCGCCGCGCCCGCTGATGTTCCAACTGGACCTCCTGCGCGAAGTCGGCTTCCACGCGGTGGAAATCCTGCACAAGAACAGTTGTTTCGCGGCGTTCGGGGCGATCAAGTAGGCCGAGGGGTCCCGAAGCGGCGGCGTTGACAACGCGCGCGCCACGATAAATCCGCGCTTGCGTTAGGATCCGCCGAGATTATTCTAGTCACAGAGATTAACGTACGCCGAACTGGCTCGTCCAGGCGGCAAATCCTGTGGCCACTCAGTGAAAGCTGGGTGGCCGCAGTTGTTTTCAACGAGGCCTATGCGGGTATTCTACGTCGATGAAGCTGGCTGCCCGGGAATGCTGCCGTCGGCGACGGCGCCGATACAACCAGTCTTCGCGTTGGGAGGCGTGATCCTCGAAATGCGCCGCTTGACCGATTTCACGCTCGACTGGCTGCATCTCAAGGATCAATTTTTCCCGAACCTCCGAAACGTCAACTCAGATTTTCTCGACTGGATCGCCGTCGAAATCAAGGGCGCCGACCTACGCAAACACCTGCGCGAGAGCCACGACAATCGGCGCCGCCACGCGATCGGGTTCATGGACAAGTTCCTTGATCTAACTGGCCGAGATGCCGGTCTTTGGCCACAGCGACAACCATGCGGGAATTCAGGCCGCGGACATGATCTGCTCGGCTTTTCTTTTTCCGATGGCTGCGTTTGCGTTTTGTCATGGCTACGTAAACAACATCCATGTTCACGCGGAATACTCTCGCGTTCGCGACCGTTATGGCGACCGGCTCAAGCGGCTCCAGTACCGCTATCAAGACTCCGACGGCTGGTGGCGAGGCGGCATCACCGTGAGCGACGGTATCGGCCACAAGAAGGGCCGCGCGTTGTTCGCGCCGTGAGCGGTGTCGTGGTGGCGACGTTGCCGCCCACCGCGCCCGTCCCCGTTTCTTTTCATAAACACTCGCCAACCGGTTCGGCCTAGTTCCGAAGCGACTCAACCAGTCCGCCAACGACTTCGCCGCCGTCCTTGATAATCCTTAAAACGGCAGTAGGAACCCGTCATCTTGCGTAATCATTTGGGCATAAACGTTTCGGAAAAAGCTCACCAGACCGCTGCGGGTATGGCTTCGCTTTTTCCAAACCGTTTCTGCTCCAAAGCATTACTCAATCTGGCGCGTTCCTACTGCCGTTTTAAGGATAATGGCGGTTTGGCACATCGAGCGGATGTCATCGCAGAGCTTCGAAGTTTTTTGCTCGCCTGGAATCCCGGCCGCTGATGTTCCAACTGGACCTCCCGCGCGAAGTCGGCTTCCGCGCGGTGGAAATCCTGCGCAAGAACAGTTGTTTCGCGGCGTTCGGGGCGATCAAGTAGGCGGAGGGATCCCGAAGCGGGTTGTGGCCCCGTCCACGGTCACAACCCGCTTCGGGGTTGGCAAGAGAGGCGGGGGAAACCCAAGGCGGCCCGCGCCATCCTTGGGCTTGAAGACTCAGCCCCAATTCGCGCAGAAAAATCCCTCGCGATGAAGAGTTGTCGGCGTTGGCGAGCGTCGAGGTCCGTCCTAATATAACGACGATCCCCGACGATGGCTGCCAAGCCGATGAACCCCTTTTATATTGTCGAAGGCTACCGGGTCGCGCGTGCGCTCTCGTTGCGCGTCAGTTTGGCGACTTGCTGGTCAGCCTCCCGGACTCGTTCAGACAACAAGGACGCGATATTGCGGTATAGCTTCATGCAAAGCACAGGATTGGCGAGTCGCAAGACGGCTCCAGAAATCGCGATCACTTCCGTGGGCCGCAAGGCGACGACGGTGGCCGACCGAGGCAGTTGACTTATCACCGACATTTCACCAAATCCGTCGCCGACGGATCGCTGCCCGATTTCCACGCTTTCCGAGCCGGCCGCCTTGCGCACCGACACCAAGCCTTCGACCACCACGTACATCGTCGATCCACCCGTGCCCTCGCGGATAATGGCGTCTCCGGGTTCGAAGCGTTCGTGGCGGGAAAGTTCCATCACCGCCGCCAGTTCCTCAGCGCTGAAATCCGCAAAATAAACACTCGGCGAGGCTGACCGGGGAAAGGAACTTGGACGCGCGGTTTCGAGCGGGCCGGCCGGAGCGGTTTTCGCCGGACGCTCGAGGGCTTGTTCCTGGTAAACTTCCAGCGCGTCCGCAAAGGCGTCGGCGGACCGGAAACGCTGCTCTGGATTCGTCGCCAACGCCTGATCGACAATCTGGGAAAGTTCCGGCGCGAATCTTCCCGTTTCCACCAGCGGCCGCGCGCGGCCGGCGACCACCGCTTGCATGGTCTCCCGGGGCGTCCTACCCCAAAACGGCGGGCGTCCGGCCAGCCACTCGTAGGCGATCACGCCGAGCGAAAACACGTCGGCGCGCGAATCGACTTCGTTGGCCGTAAGCTGTTCCGGCGCCAGGTAACCCGGGGTCCCGCGAACCAATTCCTCACCGACGAGGGACCAACTCGACGGCTCGCCGGAGAGACTTCGCCGCGCCACGCCGAAATCCATGATTTTCGGCGTCCCGGGTGGCGTGATGATGATGTTGGCAGGTTTGATATCGCCATGCAGAATGCCGCGTTGATGAACATAGTGCAAAGCCCGCGCGATCATCACGATCAAATCCAGGATCTGGTTGTTCGAATGGCGGCCTTTCTGCAGGAGGCAGGCGTTGAGCGTTTCCCCTTCGACGTACTCCATGACGATAAAGGCCTGGTTGGAGAAAGTCCCCATATCGTAAACCGACGCGACGTGGGGGTGATTCAATTTGCCAATCATCTTGGCTTCCTCCAAAAGGACGGCCGCCTCGGCGCCAGTCGGAGGCTTTCCATTTTCCCCAGGCGCTGAGCGAAGACACTTGATCGCCACCGTCCGCTCGATGGTCGTATCGAAGCCGCGGTAAACGATCCCAGCCTGCCCCTGCCCGAGCACGCCCTCGACCCGGTAACGGCCCAACATGGCTCCGCGCGGAATGCTCATAGTCGGGGGTCGCCCAAGTTGGACGTAACGCGATCGTGCTGGAAAGTCTTGCTACTCATACGCTGCCGCCGCGGAGTCTGCCGTTACGAATCAGCCTTTGGCAAGCGAGTTGGCGGAGGGGCGATGAGGGCTTCGATAGCGTCCCGTGACGCTCGGCGAGCGCGAGGCCGGTGAGACTATTATTCCGACCGTTGCGTTCAGCATCGTTTTCGCATTCAAACGCTTACGAAAACGGGTTAAACGGCGGCCTGTTTGCCTGTTGCGGGTGGGTGGGCTGTATTCGCCGAACGATCCGGCGCCGACGGCGAGCGGAATATCCCGGAGCGAACCACCTGCCGGCGAACCTCGACGTCCCAGCTATTCCGGCAGGGCGGACCATTCGACGGCGTCGAGAGCCGGCTTGCTGATAAAGGCGCTGGGCTTTGCGCCGTTCGGCAGGGTCTCGTTGCTGTCGAAAACTCCGTAGAATTGCCCCCAGGTCAGCCTGCTCGGGAGCGAGGAGGCGGCGTGACCGTCCACGTAAATGACGTTGACCCGTTTGTTATGCTTCGCGTGCGCGGTCTGAAGGCGGTGGTTCTTGCCGACGGGCGATTGGTTCGGACCGGAGCCTTCCGCCCAGACCTCGTCAAGCCACGCGGCATCGCCTTTATAGTCATCCGCGCCGCCGCCCGGGTAAGACTCGCCCGGATCGTTTGAGCCGCTCGAATCCGCGATCGCCACCATCTCCGTCGGCTTCGGGGCGGCCGAGACTTTAAACGGAATGTAACGGAAAACGTCCGTCGGGTCGAGCCGGCCGAAAACGCCGATTTCATTGAACCCGTAGGAAAGAAAGCCGGTCACGCTGGGATCGAAGGTCCCGCTCTGAGTCTTATAGGTCAACCCACGTTTCCGCTTGGGACAGACCCAGACCTTGCTGTTAGCGGCGTAGGGTTGCAACAACGGGGCAATGGTATTCGGTTTGCCCGGCGCCGCATTCCATTCGCCGCCGCAGGCCAACCCGCTGGAGTTCTTGAATGGCCCGGGAGACCAGGAAGGAACGATCATCGGAAAGCTATCGTTTTCATCCCCGGCATACATCGTGACCGCGAGACCGATCTGCTTGGTATTGCTCAAGCAACTCGCCGCCATGCCCCGATCCTTGGCCTTGGACAGCGCCGGCAACAGCAGGGACGCGAGGATGGCAATGATGGCGATGACCACCAGCAATTCGATCAGGGTAAAGGCGGCCTGGGTTGGCGGGGCGGACAAGTCAGCAACCGGCGCGCGCGAGCAGGCGGTCTGGGTCTCGTTCATGATTGAGGCGAGGCATAGCAGAGCCGGCCCGGAGCATCAAGGAGGAATATTCCGACCGGAGAGGATGATGCCGGCGCCAGTCGGTGTGACTGGCGCATGAGAATCGTGCCCTATTTCGCGTGGCTTTCCTCGAAATCCACAACGTCATGATCCAGCGGCAGCTCCTTTACGCGTAGTTCTGGAACGCCGCCGCCGGCGCTCTGGAAACGAAAGTGGTCGATCAGATAAGGCACGCCTTCGCCGGCCCCGAATTTCGGCGAAGTGGTGACTTCGAAATGCAGATGCGGCTCGCGCGCGTCGCCCGTAGAGCCGACGCGCGCCAGCGCCTGCCCGCGCCGCACACGGTCCCCCGCCTTGACGCGCAGACTGCCCGGTTGCAAATGCAGGTAGTACGCGAACTGGCCGCCGCTCAGTTCGAGGGTGATCGTGTTTCCCGCCACCGTATCAAGCGTGATCGGCACGGCGGGACGGAACGATTGGCCGTGTCCGGGGACATTGTCCGGGAGGCCACCTCTCGCCACGAGCACACGGCCATCGGCGACGGCCAACACGGGCTTCCCATAGGCAAAATAAGAGCGCGCCTCCCGCGAGTCACCGGAAAACGTGGCGCCGTCCTTGAGCCGCTCCCAATCGATCGCGTACCGTCGTGAAATCACCGCCCGGCCATCGAAAACGATAATTCCGCGGCGATGGTGGTTGTCCCGGTCATTACTCGGACCATCGTCCGCGACCCAGTTTGTTCCTTCCACCGGCGGCCCGAGCACATGCAGGGTCGTGTAATGTGTGGAGATGACTGCGCCTTCCGCCGACGAGTCGGTCGTGATTGCACGATGGAGCAGCCGGCCGGGGATAGGTGAGCCGCGGTCGAGCGCTATCGATATGAATACTACGGCGCTCCGGCCGCCTGGGATGGTGAGAGGTCCTTTCGGTCCAGCGACCGCGCCGCCGCCCACCGGTTGCAGCATGGTCGCAAGGAGTTCTTCCTTAAAGGTGGCAATGGGTTGAGCGTCCGCGGCGTCCGCGGCGAGCGCCTCAATGCGGGTCAGATTAAGCGGATCCGCGCCGAAGTTCTTCACGTGCAGCTCGTACATGAGATGGATATTGCGACCGCTGGGAAACGCGGTAGGCTCGAACGGCACACGCATTTCGAGCTGCAGTGGGAAGGGCGCGGGTTTGGCCGCCGTCGCTCGACCGTCAGATGGCTGGCCAGCCCGCGATTGGGCAAGCGGAAGACCTGAACAAACGACAACCGCGGCAAACAGAATTACCAAACGCCGGCGGATGGTTCCGCGATCGGCACATGCAAAACGTCGTCGCCGGTTACCGGACAATGGGGAAGGATCGCGCTTTGCTCGGCCGGGCATGTTCATACTGGATTGAACCCGGCGTCACCTTGGAAAGTTTCAAGTATTAGCGGGAACTTGGATTTCGACGCTGTGCGATGGTCAGCCCAAATCGGCCTCCGTGACTTTCTGAAGGAGCCGGAGCGGGTTGACCTGTTCACGTCTTTTCTGGCCCGTCGATCAGTTTGGAAAACTGTCGCGCTCGCCGCGCGAGCCGGCGAGTTAGCGTGAACGATTTGGATCACCGCCCACGCGGTAAATCACTGAATCCACCGGGAAGCTTTCACCGGTGGCCAAACCAGGCGCTTGGGTTATGGAAGAGTTCCGGACCGAAGGTGAATTGCCACGCGACATAGACCTGAAAATCCGTCGGGCCGGCCAACGAGCGCCCGGCGGAGAGCAGCAGATGTTGATGGTCGGTGAAATCAATCACGGCCCCGAGGTTGAACGCGGTATCCGCGCGCCCGTCGATAGTCAGCGTGGTCCGATGATAAACCTCGGCGCCAAGCAAGACACTTTTTCTGACTTGCCGCTGCGCGACCATCCCGGCGTAGCCATAGTCCTCGTTGCCCGCCCCGGGATTGAGGCCGTAACCGCCGCCGCCATAAATCGTCCAGTCGCCAAAGCTCTTTTGCAACCACACCGGCAAGAACGCTTGCGCCTGACCATTGCCCAGCCCGGCTGATTTGCTGCCGCTCGGGATTTCCAGCAACGGGAAAATGCCGACCTGCGGCGAGCGCTCCGTCTCCGGGAGGAACCGAAACTTCACGCCGAGCTCGGAATCGCCGTATCCGTAGCGGGCGCCGCCCGTGGCTGGCGCTTTATAAGCGAGCGGCGCAATCAGGTGCAGTTGCACGTTGGTGACGACGCCGTAATTCAGTTCGAGGTGCGGCGCAGTGCCCGTCCAGCCAGCGGACGTCTGGATGTGCTGCGACGCGAGGTAGAATTCCCAATGCTGATAGTCCACCGGTTCCGGATCATCCGTCACGAACGGCGGCCCGGCCAAAACGGTCAGTGCACCGCCCAGCCACCACACTGCCAGCCAGCATCGCCACCTTGATGATTCGCCTTTCATGGACGCGGTTTGTTCGGTAACCCCACCAGAGTAGTTCTCCGTGGCGCCGAGGGCAAGGGCGCCGCGGATGCCGCCGGGCGCAATATCCCCACCTCCCGGATTTTTCAAACCGGTTCGACGGCTTTGAGCTGGCGGAAGTATTGCCAATAAAAGTAGTTCAGCCCGACGCCGCCCGCCGAGAAAATGATGAAGCCGAAAAACACCCCGCCTTTCTCGCGCGGAACGAGTCCCGCCACTAAAAGGTAAAGCGCGGAAAAGGCAGCGAAGTACCACGCGAAGGCGCGTTTGAGCGGGTTGAAGGCCGTCCCCTCCACGAGCAGCCACGGCGCCAGCAACATGGTTCCCCAAAACGTGAACATGCCGGGCTGGACGATCAACTGCAGCCAGTCGAGGACCGGCGCGTTGCCGAGCAGACCCCATTCGACCGATAATCCGAGCGCCCCGAAGACGACATATTGAACCACCGCGGCGCGCGACTTCCGGCCGGCGACGCGGCAAATGAGCTTGCCGATAAAAAACCCGAGGAACAGCAGGACGGCGTAGCTCACGAGGGTCGTCACGAGCGCGCGCGGATTTCGTAGAGAGAAGACCTGATTGAGAATCTCGCCCGGCAAGGCCATCAGCAAACCGAGGACAATAAACACTAAAATGGACCTAACGGTTTTCATCGACCTAAAGAATCAAGGTTGGTTCGGATGACGGGCCTTGATCCTGGCGTGGTCTCGTTCGCCTCGGTCGTCGTCGCGTGAATGATTTGGCGCCACGACCCAGAGACGCGCTCACCAGCGACTTCGAATCGCAGACCATTCGGTGTCGCCGTACCGGACGGAGTGTACATGCTTCCCCCTCTTACGGTGAAAACTCTTTCGCCAAAACTCATGATTGGGTCCACTTCCAGTTCGGTGGAACCGGCCATAATTCGCCCAATTCGCCGGAAGACCTTCAGTTGATCCGCCGATATGATCCGAGCCTGGAGTCCGTTTCCGCCCGTGGCAGCGCCGGAGCTGGTGATCAGCGGGTCCGGAAGCGCCGCGGGAACCGCGAAAAGTTCGAATTTTAGCGTGTAATACGCCTTGGGTGACAAAGAGCGAGGTCGAATTAGGGCAAACAATCTAAGAGCCATCTCCCTAATCCGTGACGAAGGTCGGCTTCCCACAAGGCTTTGAAATTGTACCGGGGATAGCCAAATGATCTCCTGGCTCGCTGGGGCACGCTGCGACAAAATAGCGCCAATCGCCAAACCCAGTACGACGACTAAAGTGGCGATTGGCCAAACGCGCTTCACGACACGAGCGTAGCTTCCAGCAAGAGCGCCGGCCAAGGACTATCGAAAACGGGGAGAATCAGAGTTTGGTTCGCGCTTTTTTTGGCGATGCGGATTGGAGCCGTTGGGGATTCGCCATGACATCCGTATCCTGCGCTTCAAATTCCTGATAGAATCGCTCTGAGAGTACCCGCCCAACGGTCTATTCCCAACAAGTAGGCACGCTCCGAAGGTCCCGCTGAATGAGACGATGGAAGACGAGACCCATCGACTACCGCCGGACCGCTTGTCTCATCGTTTCCAAGCTGATGGCGGCGGCGGGATTCGCGTCGATTTCCGCGTCCCGGTGAAGAGCCTCGGCGAGTCCTTCGTCTTCGTCCGCCCAGACCGCTGGCAATGACGCGAGCAGATGGGCCGCCAGAATTCCACGGTCAGCCTCGGTCAGTTCCCGCGCTTGTCGTTGAACGTCGGTCAGACTATGCACAATAGAAGTGTATCGCGCCCGCGGCACGCGGCAACCAATTTGAGCCAGGGGAAACGCATCATAATGTGGAACCCACCGACGGTGGTTACCAATCCGACGGGATTATCGATTCGACCACGCTGTAGGCGCGAGGAACTTGGCGCCGTAACCGGATTCCCAGTCAAGAGGTCATCCATTTT
>CAZFVY010000168.1:0-8999 GCA_964522665.1 uncultured Verrucomicrobiota bacterium
TGGCCAGTACCGGCTTCAGCAATCCGGCCCCCGGCGTCTATCAGTTCTCGGGAACGGCCGCAGCCTGCGTGACGGCTATCCGGGCCTTGAGCTACGCGCCAAGCATCGATCCGAGCATCTTGATCTTCACTCCGCCGAACACTTACACGGCGACCAACACGACGACGTTCACGGTCACCGTGAGCGACGGCATCGCGCCCGTCGTGAGCAACGCCGCCAGCAAGGTCACGGCTCGCCTGTTAAATCATTCGCCCACCGCCGGCCCCGCCTTGCAATTACTACGGCCGCCGACGCAGGGGACGAAAATCGCCTTCGCCGATTTGGTCGCGGGCGCCAGCGACCCGGACGGCGACGCGTTGACGGTCAGCGCCGTGGTCTCGCCCACGCCTGACGGAGCGACGGTGACGCTGGACCAGGGCTGGTTGTTCTATACGCCCGCGCCCGGCTCGACCAACGCCGACACGGTCACCTTCACGATCAGCGACGGCTACGGCGGCACGGCCACCGGCACGGCCAGCGTCACCGTCCAGCCGGACAACACCCCTTCGCAAAACGTCTCGGCCATCCAGAACCTGGGCGGCGGCAGCTACCAGGTGACATTTACCGGCATTCCGTTCCGCACCTACACGGTTCAGTTCACCACGGATTTGGTGAACCCGACCTGGACCACTTTGGGCCAAGCCACCGCCGACGCCACCGGCACGATTACCTACACTGACACCAGCGCCGCCGGCACCCGCTTCTACCGCACCGTTTATCCGTAAGCGGCAGGTTAAGTTCGAGCGCTGATCGAGCGCTCCATCGACTGGAGAGACGTGGCCGGCCCAGGTTACGGCGATCTCACCGTGACGGTAACGGTGGCGCCTTGGCCGGGCTGGCTTTCCACAATTGCCCGGCCATGAAGCAGGCCCGCCCGGCGTCGCAAGCTTGCCAGGCCGTGACCCCGCGCCTTTACCCCGGAGTCAAATCCGACCCCGTTGTCGCGGACTCGCAGCACAAACGCGCCGTCCAGTTCCGTCAGCTCGATTTCCACCTTCGTCGCGCCCGCGTGCTTTTGGACGTTGTGGAGGATTTCCTTAAACAACAGGAAGAAATTGGTGCGAAATTCCAATGACAAAGTTCGGTTCGACCGAGCTACGTTCCAGCGGCATCGGCAATTGGCCTCCGCCAGCACCTGGGCCGCGCGGCTCTCCATTTCTTCGAGCATCTGATCCAACGTATCAAAACGGGGATCGATCAACCAAACGACGTCCCGGAGCGATTCACTCGTCGCGGCGCTCACTCGTTCGATCTCAGTCAATTCGAAGGCGGCGTTTTCGCGGCGTTGAAGCAGCTTGGCGGCCCGACGGCTGAGCAGGCGGATGTTCGCCAGGTTGCTCCCGGCGTCGTCGTGCAGGTCGTGCGCGATGCGCTGCCGCAAAGCCTGGACGCGGCGCGCGTGCGCCGTCCGCAGCCGGTCGAAGCCAACGAGGGATCCCAGGACCGTCACGCCAATGAGAAGACGAAACCACAATGTCTGCCAGAACTGCGGCTGAACCCACATCGCCAACGTCGCGCCGGTCTCATTCCAGACGCCGTCGTTATTGGCGGCGGTCACATGAAAACGATACCGGCCCGGCGGCACATGGGTGAACAGAGCGACCCTCCGCGCCCCAGCCTGAACCCAGTCTGAATCGTAGCCTTCGAGAAAATATTTGAACCGGACTTTTTCCGCCGCGACAAAACTTAGCCCAACGTAGTGAATCTCCATTCGCGCCGTCCCGGGCGGCACGATCAATTCCTGCGCCGCCGCGGATCCGGCGCCCGAGACGGCGTGGCTTTGCTCGTCCAATACCACTCTCTCCACCAGGGTCGGAGGCGGAATCGGATTCGGCCGAATCAGTTTCGGGTTGATGTTCACGACGCCCCCTATCGTGCAGAACCAAAGCGACCCGTCGCGCGCCTTCATACAGGCGGGTTGGAAGCCACCCGCGCATTCGACCTCCCTTAATCCTTCGCTTCGACCAAACGACGTCGTTGGCACGAAGCT
This sequence comes from uncultured Verrucomicrobiota bacterium, assembly GCA_964522665.1. Classification (GTDB taxonomy): domain Bacteria; phylum Verrucomicrobiota; class Verrucomicrobiia; order Limisphaerales; family CAZFVY01; genus CAZFVY01. The sequence continues at coordinate 2,030 of CAZFVY010000168.1, forward strand.
CGCCCGCCGCTCGAACCCCGCCTCCAAATCCAATCGACGCGCCCGAAAAATCCCGGCGGTCGTCCCCATCCAAATATAGCCGTCGTCGTCCTCCACCAATTGACAGACAATATCCGTCGGCAACCCCTGCTCGGTCGTGAGCGTCGAAAAACGCCCACCCTTCCAACGGGTCAGCCCACCACCCGAGCTGCCAATCCACACCGCGCCAGCGGCATCGGCGTAGAGGGCTTTGATTTGATTGCCGCCCAGCCCGTCGGACCGACTATAAGCGGTGATCCGCCCGGCATCGATACGATCCAAGCCGCGGGCAGTCCCCGCCCAAATGGCGCCGGTGGAATCCTGCGCGACCGCGGTGATCGTGTTGCCCGACAGCCCGGTGGCCTCGTTGTACAGGTGGGTCTGGCCGTTGGCGTGGTGAGCCAGCCCGAGTTGATCGCTGCCCACCCAGATGCCCCCGTCCCGATCTTCGAACAAGACGCGAACCGATTCAAACGTCAACCACGGAATTCCCGCCACCTCCCTTCCGTCCCAACAAAAATGGGGAAACCGGAATCCGCCGAACCAGATTTTCCCATCGCGGCTCTCCAGCAGGGAAACGACGTTTCGCTCGGCCGATGCGTCGGCCGGTAATCGAAACGGCGCCCAGTTTCCGGCCGTCCAAACCGATACCCCGCCTTTGAACGAGCCCGCCCAGATTTGACCCTTCCTGTCCTCCATCACGGACATCGTATCGTTGCTCGGCAAACCGTTTTCCGTCGAATGAATGCGGGCGATACTGGGCCGGAGTCGCATCAAACCGCCGCCGTTACTGCCAACCCAGAGATTGCCTTCCCGATCCTCCAGCATTTGATCGACATCGGTGTTTACCAACCCGTCGGCTTGGCCAAGGTGCAGCCGATCGGATCCGCGCAGTCGATACAGCCCCTGCTGCGCCGACGCCCAAACATCCCCATTGCGCGTCCGCAGCAGCGAATGCCAAGTGACCGCTCCGAAATCCAGAAACTGCGGTTCACCTCGGGTCCGGATTTCGGCCAGACGACCGTCATTGACGCCACACAACACGCTGCCGTCATCATTGACCAGCAAACCGCTGATGTCCGCCGGGAACGAACGCCGAAGCGTCGCGACGCCGTTGGCGTAATGATAAAGGTTCCTTCGATAAGCCAGCCAGACATCGCCAGCGGCATTCATCGCCAGCGGGCCAAAAGTTATCGGAACCGCAAAATCGATCTCCGGGGTGGCCACCGCTTCCCATGAGGTCCCCGTCAGGTGGAAAACGCCCGTCGTCGTTGCGACCAGCAAGCTCCCATCCGTCAACTGCGCCATTTGATTGATGGAGCGAGGGGCCGTCGTGCCACCGAATGGCCGGGCGCGGAACACGCCATTCTGGTAGCAAACCAACCCTTCTCCGTCCGTACCGATCCAGAGGCGTCCGTCGCGGTCTTCCAAAAGGCAATTAACGTCTCCCGACCGCAGTTCGGGGTAGTTCGCCACGGTAAACGTAGTGAAGCGAACTCCATCGAACCGGACGAGACCGTCAAACGTTCCCAACCAGAGGTAGCCGTCCCGCGTCTGGATAACGGTCTTGACCGTATTTTGAGGTAAGCCGGCTTCGGTTTGCCACGCGTCGATCAGATATTCACGCTCCGGCGCCGCCCGACCGACGGACGAGTTAGCCCAAATAGCGCAAAGGATGAACGCGTGAAGTCTGTGTCGAAGATTGCTGCTCACACCATCGATCCTAGCCGGTGAAAGCCCGGATGCGCCCGAAGGATGGCCGAGGGTTGGCGAAGTGTCAAATCGCACCCGCGCCCACGACTTATTTCCCCTCGCCGCCCGGACAACCCAACCCGTATCCGCGGGCGAATGAAACCGCCGGGCTGATTCAGGGACGTTTCACCTCCGCGGCAAATAGCACGGACTCGGTAAACTTGAAGTGACCGCTACGCCACCGGCCGCCAGTCGAGGACCTTCAACTCCACCGAGCGACGGCCGTTGAACTCATTGATTTGCGGCGCGCAGGCAAGGTCAAACAGAGCGGCGGGCCGCGCCTTGTCCGCGCAATTCCACCAGAGAACGCCGGCTTGCGTCGGGCCGGCTTTCACCGAGAATCGCGCGTGCTGCTGTTCGCGTCCCATCCACTTGATCGGCCCGTTCAAGCCAACCCCGCGCACCATCACCTGGACCGGCGGATTCCCCTGGCCCGTCGGTTTGAGTGACTCGAGTTCGGTAATTCGTTCAAGCGTCAACTCGGCCAGCGAAACCTCCGCGTCCAGTCGCAGTCTTGGCTGCAATTGCTCCGCCGACATCGCCTGCCGCGCGTATTCGTTCAGGCGCGTTCTCAACGCGCCTAAATTCTCGGGGCGAACCGTGACGCCGGCGGCCATCGCGTGTCCCCCGTGACGCGCCAGCAGATCCGCGCATTCCCGCAACGCCGCCGCCAAATCGAAGCCCTCGACGCTGCGCCCCGAGCCGCGCCAATGCGCCCCGTCGCCGCCCATGATCAGCGCGGGGCGATAGAACTCTCGCTGGACTCGTGACGCGACGATTCCCACGACCCCGATATGCCACTCGGCCTCCCCTTCAACGATGACATAATCGGCGCTCGCGTTGAACTTCGCGCGGACCTGGCGCAATACCGCGTCGGCGATGCCCCGCTCGATGGCTTGACGTTCGCGGTTGCGCCCGTCCAGCGCGCCCGCGATGCGAGCGGCCTCGTCGGCGTCGTCAGTGAGCAACAGACGCAAGGCGTCGGTCGCGCTCTCCAGCCGGCCGGCGGCGTTCAACCGGGGCGCGAGTTGGAACCCGACCGCGTAGCCGTCCGCCACCGGTCCGACTTGCGCCACTTCCTTGAGCGCGCGCAGACCAGGACGGCGCGTCGCATCCAGGCGCGTCAATCCCGCCGAGACCAGGATTCGATTCTCCCCGGTCAACGGAACCAGATCGGCGATCGTCCCGAGCGCCACCAAGTCCAACCATTCCCGCAGGTCGAGCGCCGCGGCCCCAGCCAGACCGCGCTCCCGTCCCGATTTCACGAGCGCGTGCGCCAGTTTGAACGCCAAACCGACCGCGCTGAGTTCGCAACCGTCCGCCGTCGCGCAGGCCTCCACCGAGGATGCTCCTTCACTCGCCGGGCGGCCGACGCGCGGGTTGACCAGCGCCAACGCGGGCGGCGGTGGATTTGCGACTTGATGGTGGTCGAGAATTATGACGTCCACTCCCCGTCCCCGAAGCCAGGTCACGGAATCGACCGCGTTCGAACCGCAATCTACCGCCAGCAGCAGAGACACCGGGCGCTGGAGGAGGCAGTTCTCAATCCCCTCCTGACTAAGCCCATAACCTTCATCAAGCCGATGGGGAAGATAGGCGTGAACGATCCAACCCAGACGGCTCAATACCTCCGTCAGCAGGGCCGTCGCCGTGACGCCATCGACGTCGTAGTCGCCGAAAATCACCAGTGGCTCCGCCTGACCGTGGCGGCTCGGATGCGCCCGCCAGAGGCGCTCTACCGCGGCGGTCATGTTTGGAAGTTCGAAGGGATCGTTCAACCGCGCGAGTCGCGGTTGGAGAAAGTCTTTCGCGACGCCGACCTCGGTCAACCCGCGATTCGCGAGGCAGCGGGCCAGCAAGGGAGAAAGTCTAAGTTCCGCCGTCAATCGGCCGACGAGCGCCGGATCAGACTCCGCCAACTGCCAACGATAGGTCATCAAAAACGTTCAGACGCGGCGAAGGGGCGGGAGGCCAGGACGACGCGAAACCCTCTACCCCCTCAGCGCCACGCCGTCCGGCAAGTCCGGGACTAAACGCGCGATCCAACCAGCCGCCTACCTCAGAACGCGGCGGTTTCGCGAGCGCTAACGGACATCAAACCCGCGCGGCGGTTTCGCGCTCAACGATGACTTGCGAGCCGGTCTTGGGACGTTCACCTTTGTGCCACCAGAGAACCAGCGCGCTCGCGATGTAGATGCTCGAATACGTGCCCGTGATGATGCCGACCAGGAACGTGAAGGCGAAATTATTGACCGCGCCGCCACCAAAGATATACAGCGAGAGGGTTGCCAGGAACACCGTGCCCGACGTTATCAGCGTTCGGCTCAAGGTCTGGTTCAAAGCCTGGTCAATCAGCTCTCGGAAACTCCCGCGAATACCCAGCTTAAGGTCTTCCCGTATCCGGTCGAAAATGACGATCGTATCGTTGATCGAAAATCCGATGATCGTAAGCACGGCGGCCACCATCGCGGCGTCAAATTCCCGCCCCGATAGACAATAACAGCCGATCGTCATCAGCACGTCATGGATGACCGCCAAAACCGCGCCGACCGAGAACGAGAACTCGTAGCGGAACGCGACGTAGATGAGGATGCCGAACAGCGAAAGCAGCGAGGCCGAAATGGCCGTCTTCCGAATCTCGGCGCCGATCGTCGGCCCGACCTTCTTGATGCCTCGCGGTGAAAACTTGGCGTCCGGGAAATCTTTGACCAAAGCGCTCACCGCCTGGTCGCCAGCGCCAAATCGCGCGGTGATTTCAAGCGTTTCCGTGCCGCCGACAATGTCCTTTCCATACTGAATTTTCGGATCGTTGATGCCCGCCGCGCTGAGGGAAGCGCGCAGTTTATCCACTTCGACCTTTTTCGAAAAACTCAAAATGATGTTGTCGCCGCCGGCGAACTCAACGCCCAGCAAGTTGTGGCCCCGCACAAAGATTCCGTAGCTGAGGCCAATCACGATCAGCGTCCACGAAATGATGAACGCCGGCTTCGCCAGCGACATGAAGCGCAGCTTGGTGGCGCGAATGATATGCATCATCGGCAGCGATTTCAGCAATTCCTTGTTCAACAAAACGTCGAAGATCAATCGGGTGACGACCAACGCCGTGAACAAACTCGCGGCGACGCCGATCGTGAGCGAAACACCAAACCCTTTGATCGAGCCGGTGCCCATGTAAATCAGGATCACCGAAGAGATCAACGTCGTGACGTGAGAGTCAAAGATCGTCCCGAACGCCCGGTTGTAGCCGGCCTCGATGGCCCCCCGCAGCGACTTGCCCTTCCCGGATTCCTCCCGAATACGCTCGAAGATCAAAACGTTCGCGTCCACCGCCATACCAATCGTCAAAACGATACCCGCGATGCCGGGGAGGGTCAGTGTCGTCCCCACCGAGCACATAACCCCGAACAAGATGATAATGTTCAGGATGAGCGCGATGTTCGCCACGATGCCCGCGAGCAAATAGTAAGACGCCATGAAACCCGAGACGGCCAGCGTCCCAATCACGCACGCCCGAATGCCGCTCGCGATGGAATCGCGCCCCAGCGTCGGATCCACGCCCCGCTCTTGCTGCAGTACGACCGGCGCTTCAAGCGGGTTTTCCAGCGAGGTCGCCAGCATAAACGCCTCTTTGATGCTAAAATGCCCCTGAATCACCCCGCGCCCCTGTGGGATTTCACCGTTGATAACCGGCGCGGAAACCAGCTCTCCGTCAAGCACGATGGCCAATTGCTTGCCCACGTTTTCCCGAGTCACATCCGCGAACGCTTTCGCGCCGTCCGCGTCCAACGTAAAATTAATCTCTGGATTGCCGGTCATCGGGTCGCGGCTCACCATCGCGCTCTTGACGTTTTTGCCGGTCAATCCGCGCTCGGCCTTCTTCTTGACCATGTAGGGAATCAAATCCTTTTGCCCGGTGGCGGAATCGACGCGTTGTTCCTTGAGGATTTCATACCCCGGCATCCCGATCCCTTGCCCGACCAACTGCTTGCTATCTGGATGGACCAGCCGGAATTCGAGAAACGCCGCCTTTTGCAACTGTTTCTTGGCGTTCTCCTTGTCGCTTTCTGAGAGACCGGGAAGTTGAATCTGAATCTGGTTGTCCCCGACCGGTTCGATCACCGGCTCGGCGACGCCGAACTTATCCACGCGCCGGCGCAACACTTCAACCGCCTGCTCCAACGCATGAGACCGGTCGGCGGACGAACTCAGCCGGTTAGTGTCCATCGAGACCAGGAATTCGGTTCCACCCTGGAGGTCCAAGCCGAGCTTAATCTTGCCAGCCGACTCCTGTTGAATCCGATTGAGAATCGCGCGGGTCGGCATCGCCTCAACCTTCGTATTCACGAACGGGAAGTAGCGGGTGATGTCATTCGTCCCAATCGCTTCCATCAGATTCGCGAAGGTCCGGTCGGGCGCCTTCTGTTCCATGGCCTCCGCGCTCTTGACGATGACGTTGAAATTCGTGTCCACGTTGCTCGCCCGGCCGCGGAACTCCTCGATGAGGTTAGGCGAGGTGGGTGGGTACATTTGCCACACCGACCAAAGCAGAACGAACAGTATGATTAAGGATCTCGAAAAATTATTCCGTTTCATGTAACAACAATTTACGCCTCGCTCGGCGCCGAAGGCTTCTCAGCCTTTTCCGTAATATCAGTGACCGCGGTTTTCAGAATCTCCAGCTTAGCATCCGCCGAGCGAATGGAAAGGCTCTTTTCCTTCACCGCCACGACGACGCCGATGATCCCGCTGGCCGTCAACACCTTGTCGCCGGCCTTGATCGTCTTAAGCAACGCCTCCTGCTCTTTCGCCTTTTTCTGCTGCGGCCGAATCAAGATAAAATAGAAGACGACCATGATCAGCGCCAGCGGCACAATGTTGACCCAAGCCGGTGGCTGCCCCTGGCCTGCCTGCGGCGAAGCCATCGCGACCATCAAATGTCCATCAAATAAAGTCATAGTTTCCAGAGCAACAAGCCGCTAAATCTAGGGATGCGAATCCGTTTGGCAAGCCCAGAAGTGGCCGTTTCGCGCCGCGGTATTGCGCCAAGCGGGGTTCGGGCGGCGCGAAGAACACTACGAATTGTGGTTCGGACCCTGCGCGGATCGCCAGCCGGGTCGGCCCGGTTGCCGAAACGGCGTCCCGCCTGCCCTGCCCTCTCCACTTCGGCCCGAAATTGTAATCGACCGCCAGCGACCGCTAG
>CAZFVY010000169.1:0-8943 GCA_964522665.1 uncultured Verrucomicrobiota bacterium
AAATTGCACCGAAAAACCGATTATGTCCACCTATTTCATGAACAGTACACTAGGTCTTCGCTCTGGTTCGCGAGAATCTGGAAGTGAGCGCGGCCGCCACGGTTTCAACTATGGTAACTCTTAGCCGATGTTACCATAGCTGAGGGCCTCAGTTAGTTCAAGTGTCTTGTACGCCTTCCCTAGTTACTCTACTGGGGTTGGAACTACGTTGCATCCTGCGAGATGGCGCCGGCGGTCCTCGCAAATTGCGATCAATTTGCCAGGGGCACGCCAAGGTCGCTCAGCAATCGACGCCAAAAAACGTGCCGTTGGGCTGGCACGTTCAAAGCTTTTCCCCAAAAACAAATCCTGGTCGTCCGGTCCCATCAGCTCTAACGCCGGCGCCGGCGCCTCGATTCCAGCGCTATGATTCTGATTCTCACTGTCTCGGCGTGGCCCCGCACGCGCCGCGCTGCCAAATCGCCCGAAATCCGGGCCGGAGCCCCGCCGCCCGATTTGCCCGGGCGAGAAATCCATCGAAAGGCCCGCGCATGGAGTTGAGGCCGTCAGGCCCCTGGCGTCGGCGCACCCAGGGCAACGAGTCAAGCCGGCCGGAACTGGACCCAACAAGGTCGCGTCCGCCCGGTCGCGGATCTGGCTTGGCGGATCCCTGCGCGGAACCGGGCGGCGCTCCTGCTTTGCGTGTCGTTCTTCAAGGCGAAGCGGTTGAGCTGGACGAACCGGTCGAGTTGACGCTGGAGGATGGCTCGACGGCGCGGGTCGCCGACCGTTTGTCTGGCGCTCTGCCACCCGGCTACCATCAGTACCGTTCGCTTGACCGCGAGGAAGTGACCAAGTTGATCGTCAGTCCGGGCCGCTGCTATCTACCGCCGGGTCTTCGCACGTGGGGTTGGTCGGTCCAACTTTACGCCCTGCGTTCGCAGCGAAGTTGGGGCATGGGGGATTTGGCGGACTTGCGCCGCTTCGCGCGCTGGTCAACCCGGCAGACGGGAGCGGGCTTGGTTGAAATCAACCCACTATCCGCCGTGGCGCCGAATCGGCCGCAGGAGAAGAGTCCCTATTTTCCCAGCAGCCGCCGCTATCGAAATCCCCTCTATATTTGCGTCGAAGAAGCGCCGGGGGCCGCGGCCGTGGGAAGCGAGCTGGAAAAGATCGCGGCCGCCGGGCGCGCGCTGAACCGCCGGCGTCTCATCGACCGCGACGCGATCTTCGAAATAAAAATGCGCGCTTTGCGGCGTCTCTGGCGCAAATTTCATCCGACGCCGGAATTCCGGCGGTATTGCGTGGAGGAGGGGGCCGCGCTCGAACAATTCGCCGCTTTCTGCGTCTTGGCCGAGCGGCATGGCGCTGACTGGCGCCGCTGGCCGCCCTCATTGCGGCGGCCCGACTCGCCGTCCACGCGGCAGGCGCTGGCCGCCGATCGGGGCCGTTTCGAGTTTCACAAATGGCTGCAATGGTTGCTGGATGACCAATTCAAACAGGCAGCCACCGAAGCGGCGCTGCTAAACGATCTGCCGATCGGCATCGACCCCGGCGGCGCCGACGCCTGGGTCTGGCAGGATCTCCTCGCGCGCGAGCGGTCGATCGGCGCCCCGCCTGACCTGTTTAACGGACTGGGGCAGGATTGGGGCCTGGCAGCGTTTGATCCCGACCGGCTTCGCGTCGCCGGCTACGAGCCGTTTCGGGAGACGGTTCGCGCCGCGATGCGACACGCCTCGGGATTGCGAGTGGATCACGTCATGGGACTTTTCCGGTTATATCTCATTCCCCGGGGCGCCGACCCGCGGATGGGAACCTATCTGCGTTTCCGCTCGGACGAACTGCTGGCGATACTCGCCCTTGAGAGCCAGCGCGCGCGCGTGGTGATTATCGGCGAGGATCTCGGCTCCGTGCCGCCGGGCGTTCGGACGAGCTTGCGGCGGCGCGACATTCTTGGTTATCGCCTCCTGCTGACCGAGACCAGGTCCCCGCGCGAATATTCCCGGCGCTCGCTGGCGACGATCACCACGCATGACCTTCCGACCATGGCCGGCCTATGGTCAGGCCAGGATTTGGCCGCGCAGCGGCGCGCCGGGTTAAGCCCGAACTCCGCCGGTTTGACCAAATGGCTTAAGCGACTTCGACGCCGAATCGGCCTCCCGCCGGGGGCCCCGGCGCGGCGGGCGATCCTGCGGGCCTGCCGCCTGCTGGCTGGCGGGGCCACCGCGCTCATGTCGGTCACCATGGAGGACGCCTTGGGACTGAAGGAGCGGGTCAACCTGCCTGGGGATCGCGGCCAGAAAAATGCGAACTGGTCCCGGGCCTTGCCCATCCCCCTCGAAAAACTCGAAGTGTCATATTTGCCCAGGGCGCTCGCGGCCGCGATCCGGCGCGCAAGAGGCGCTTCCATCGTTCCCAAGAAGCAACGCCCCCGCTGATTCATGGACCTCACCAAGCATTCCGCCGACCAGAGCGAAACGGGACGCCCATCCGCCCCTGAGCCAGAGCATCGGCTCACTTCTGACGACGCGCGCAACGAAATCTTGTTCCGCCTCGTGGCGCCGAACGCCCGCCATGTTGGTCTGATCGGTGACTTTACTGGCTGGGCTGGTCAACCCATCGCGCTGCGTCACGATGAAACTGGCGCGTGGTGGACGAAAGTTCTTCTTGCCCGCGGGCGTTACGCGTACCGATACGTGGTTGACGGTCAAGCGCAGGTGGATCCGGACAACCGTGATGAGGTGTCCAGCCCGGACGGGAACCAGAGCAGTGTGCTTCAGGTGTTGTGAGGCAGTGTGGGCTTTGGTCGCCCGTGAAGCGATCGGGCGCGCCAGGTCCGAGGTTTTTGCCAGACTGTCACGATGGGGAGAACGCTCGGGTTCACTAGAAGGCAATCAACCCGGCATAGTTGTTGCTGAAAGGTTAGTTGACGATTTGGCCGAGGGCGGTCGGTCCTGCGGCCCCCCCGGAGCGATTAATACATTGCGAAAGCCTTATGAACGCGCGCGTGCTTCGCCTCTCCTGTTTCGGAATGCTCGCGGTCTGCGCCTGGGTTTGGCTGGCGGGCTGCGCCGGGCCGGCGGTTTCCGGCGGCGACCAGCTTACCGTTACCGAGACGACGGCGGCCGCCATGACTGACCAGGATCTCTGCGTGCGCTACGGCGTCGCCGCTCAGGGTATCTCGGTCTCGGGGACCGACTCGGTGGGTCTGATCTACCAAAGTAATCTGGCCATTTGTAAAGCGGAGATTAATAAGCGCAAATTATTCTCCGACAGCGATTGGAAGCACATCGAGGATGGCACGATTATTGGACTTAACCTCGACGCGATGTATGCCTGCCTGGGAAAGCCGGAGCAGGAATCGAAAGCGCCAGCCCCCGGTGGTGGCCAAATCCAGCACGTTTTCAAGCGTACGGAAGGGTATCTTTATGTCTTTTCGAAGGGCGCGATCGTCACCTCGCTGCAGCAGGCGCAAGTGAACAAGTGACGATCGGGCTTTTCTCCTCCCCGCCGCGCTGACACCCCTTGATTTCGAGGCGGAACGCAGAATCCCCATCGCTTCACCAACCGGCTCGACGCCGACTCAAAACCCGCCATGTCCGCAGGTACGAACTCTGACTCACCCACCATTGCCGCCGGCTCGCGCCAATCGCCGCCCACCCTCGCCGCCGTGCCGCGCGCCACCTATCGCCTTCAGTTCAGCGAACGATTCCGCCTGCGAGACGCGGCCGAGCTTGCCCCGTACCTAAAGCGGTTGGGAGTTTCCCATATCTATGCCTCTCCCTTGACCCGGGCGCGCCCCCATAGCGGCCACGGCTACGACGTGGTCGATTATCATCGCATCAATCCCGAGGTGGGCAGCGAGGAAGACTTGGTGGACTTGATAAAGACGTTGCGAGGTCTGGGCATGGGCCTGGCGCTCGACATCGTGCCCAATCACATGGGCATCGGAGGACCGGAGAACGGTTGGTGGTGGGACGTGCTCACGCGCGGCCGCGCCAGCCGCTACGCGTCCTATTTCGACGTGGACTGGGATTCTCCCGATCCCCGCCTGCGCGGGAAGGTCATGGCGCCCGTGTTGCACGATCGCTACGCGCGCGCCCTGGAGCGCGGCGAATTGCGCGTCGAGGCGGCGGGGAATTCCTTCCTGCTTCGGTATCTCGAACTGGCCTTTCCGCTATGCCCCTCGTCACTCGACGCGCTCCACGATGGGACGAATAACTTCAACGCGCACCCCGAAGCCCTGGACGCGCTGATCCAGCGCCAGCACTACTATCTGACTTCCTGGCGCCGCGGCGACTCGGAACTCAACTATCGCCGATTCTTCAACGTCTCCGCGCTGGCGGGGCTCCGGGTCGAGGATGAAGCGGTGTTCAACGATAGTCACCAACTCGTCCGCCAATGGGTGGAGGCGGGCCTGGTGGACGGGCTTCGGGTCGATCACGCCGATGGACTGCGGGACCCGTCGCAGTATTTGCTGCGCTTGCGCGCGCTGGCCCCGTCCGCCTGGATCATCGCCGAGAAAATCCTTCAAGCCGGGGAATCGGCTCCCGCCGCCTGGCCGACTCACGGCACCACCGGCTATGACTTCCTGAATCGCGTGGGTGGTCTCTTCATCGATCAAGCGGGTGAGCGGCCCTTGACCGAGTTCTACGCTGAGTTCACGGGCCAAGGGGGGGATTATCGCGACCGGACCCGCGAGCAGAAGCTGCTCGCCTTGCGGACCCAGCTCGCCGCGGAAGTCAATCGGTTGGTCGAGTTGCTGGTGCGGGTCTCCGCGCGCCGTGGGAGCTGGCGCGATTTTACCCGCGAGGAATTGCGCGAGGCGGCGTGTGAAGCCGCCGCCAGCCTGCCGGTGTATCGGACCTACGCGCGGCCCGACGCCGATGAAATCAGCGACGCCGACCGGGCAAGAATTGACGTCATGATGGGCGTGGCGGCTTCGCGTCGGCCGGACCTTGATCCGGGCTTGTTCGCCGGGCTAGGTGAATTGCTGCGCCTGCGCTGGCGCGGGGTGGCGGAGGCGGAGTTCGTCGGACGCTTTCAACAGTTGACCGGATCGGCCATGGCCAAGGGGGTGGAAGATACCGCCTTTTACCGTTTCAACCGCCTGCTTGCCTTGAATGAAGTCGGTGGTGATCCGGGGCGCTTCGGCCTCACGCTGCGTGAGTTCCACGAGGCTTGCGTGGACGCCCGGGAGCGCTGCCCACATTCGGCGCTGGCGACCACGACGCATGATACCAAGCGTGGGGAAGATACTCGCGCGCGCCTGAGTGTCCTCTCCGAACTGCCTGAAGAGTGGGCCGCGGCGGTGCGCCGTTGGTCGGCCCAGAATCATCCGTTTCGCAGGCATGGATGGCCGGACCGCGACCTCGAGTATCTCTTCTATCAAACCTTGGTGGGCGCCTGGCCGCTCAGCCTCGAACGGGCGCTGGCTTGCGTCGAAAAATCGGCCCGTGAAGCCAAACGGCACACCAGTTGGACCGAACCGAACCGCGATTACGAAGAGGCTGTGCGCGCCTTCGTGACGGGCGCGCTGGACAACGCGGAATTCGTCGCGGATCTCGAGGAGTTGGTGTCCCGGCTGGCCGATCCCGGTTACGTCAACTCCCTATCCCAAACGCTGATCAAGCTCACCGCCCCCGGCGTACCGGACATCTATCAGGGGGCTGAGCGCTGGGATTTCAGCCTAGTCGATCCCGACAACCGCCGTCCGGTTGATTTTAGCGCCTCCCGCCGACTCCTGGCCGAGTGCGCGTCCCTCACGCCGGAAGAAATCTGGCGGCGCCGCGTCGAGGGCCTGCCGAAACTGTGGCTGATCGCTCGCGTGCTCAACGCGCGGGCGCGTCATCCTGGGTGGTTCTCCGGCGGCGCCGCCTACTCGCCTCTCTTCGCGCGCGACGGCGGCGCCGAGAACGTCGTGGCTTTCGCGCGAAGCCTCTCCGCGATCACGGTCGCGCCGCGACTGACGCTCCGGACGCAGGATAATTGGTCCCAGGCCAAGCTCGATCTGCCGCCTGGTCCCTGGCGCGACGAGTTGACCGGTGAGCATTGGCCGGGAGGCCCGGTTCCGGTGGCGCTGCTCTGCTCGCGCTTCCCGGTCGCGTTTCTATTGCGGGCCGACGATCCATGAACCGAGATTTCCGAGTCTGGGCGCCTTTCGCGAAAACCGTCGAGCTGGAGCTCGACCGGCAACGCCATCCCTCGCGTCGTGGTCTGGACGGCTGGTGGAGCGCGGAGATCAGCCATGCCGGTCCGGCCAGCTCCTACGGCTTTGCCTTGGAGGGAGGACCCGTGCTGCCCGACCCGCGTTCGCCGTGGCAGCCCAGCGGGCCTCACGGGTTATCGCGCTTGGTCGATCATCGCGAGTTCAAGTGGACCGATCACGCCTGGCGCCCGCCGTCGATTGCCAGCGCGGTCATCTATGAACTGCACGTCGGCACGTTTACGCCCCACGGCACATTCGAAGCCGTGATCGAGAAACTTGAGGAACTGGTGAACCTTGGCGTGACGCATGTCGAAATGATGCCCGTCGCGGAATTCTCGGGAAATTGCGGCTGGGGCTATGACGGCGTGGACCTGTTCGCGCCGCATCATGCCTATGGTGGTCCGCGCGGCCTGAAACTTCTGGTGGACGCCTGTCACGCGCGCGGCCTCGCGGTAATCCTCGACGTCGTCTATAACCATGTCGGTCCCTCCGGGAACTATCTTGGGCGATACGGCCCGTACTTTACCGACCATTTTTCCACCCCTTGGGGGCCCGCGGTGAATTTGGACGGCCGCGGCAGCGATGAGGTTCGCCGCTTTTTTTGTGACAACGCCCTGATGTGGCTTCGTGATTATCATTTCGACGGGTTGCGTCTCGACGCCGTCCACGCTTTCGTGGACAGCTCGACGATCCCGTTTCTGGAACAGCTCTGCGGGGAGGTTCGTGAGTTCGCCGCCCGGTCGGGACGACCCTGCCTGATCATCGCCGAGAACGATCGGAATGACCCGCGTCCGCTTTGGCCGGTCGGCAGGGGTGGTTTTCAACTCGACGCCCAATGGAATGACGACTTCCATCACTCGCTCCACGGCATCCTGACCGGTGAAAAAACTGGCTATTACTCTGACTTTGGGACGCTGGCCGATTTCACGAAGGCGTTTCGGCAAGCGTATGTTTATGACGGCGGATACTCCGCCTTTCGAGGACGGCGGCAGGGACGCGAGACGACCGGGCTTGCGGGCCACCAGTTTGTGGTTTATTCGCAGAATCATGATCAGGTCGGAAACCGCGCGCAGGGCGAGCGGAGCAGCCGGCTGATGAACCCGGGCCGGCTGAAAATCGGCGCGGCGCTCGTCCTTCTCTCACCCTTTATTCCGCTGATCTTCCAAGGTGAAGAATGGGGCGCTTCGACTCCGTTCCTCTATTTTACCGATCACCAGGAGGCGGGTCTGGCGGCGGCCGTTCGGGATGGCCGGCGGCGCGAGTTTAGCCACCAAGGCGCGCTGGCGGAACCGGCGCCGGATCCCCAGGCCCGCGAGACATTTGAACGCTCGAAGCTGAACTGGGCAGAGCGGGGCGCCTCCGTCCACGCCGAGCTGTTCAACTGGTACCGCGAATTAATTCGTCTGCGTCGCGCCGAATCAGCGCTCACGGACCCGACGTTAGCCGAGAGTCGGACCAGCCAGGACGAGGCCCGCCGCTGGATCGTGATCCACCGCGGACCCGTGACGATCGCTTGCAATCTAGCGGATCAACCCCAGCGCGTTCCTTTGCCCGCCGGCTTGCGCCGATTGTTGCTGGCCTCGGCGGCTGGCCTGCGCTTGACCCGGCTCGGGGTCCATTTACCCTCGGATTCCGTCGCGATCCTTAAACGGGCGGCCTAGCGCGCGACGGTCGCATCCGGCCGGCCGCCTGGGCGGGCGACCGCGTATCCACCAATCCGTTCGGCCCTCCAATTGGAGTTACGCCTCGGACGGTCATTGATGCACCGGACTCGGCGTTGGTCTCGGACGCTTGGCGCCGCCGCGCGGCTGGACCCAGGTGTGATGGCAATCTTCGCAGTAGAACTCCACGTCGATCACTCCAAACAACCGCGCCAATTGGGCGACGAGGGTCGGAAGGAGCGACTTGCGGCTCATTTGTGGATAGTGAACGCGGGCCGACTCGCACGCCGGGCACAAGATCGCCTGATCCAACAATGCCTGCGCGCCCGGCGCCGCTTCAAGGTATCGCCGCACAACGTCGGCTGACGCGCCGGGCACCTGGACCTTGATCGCGCCGCGCGGTCGTGACAAAAACCAAAAGCGCTGGAGGCGTCGCTCGTCATGGATGCGAGCCTCGAAACCGGCCTCTTCGACGAACTTCTGCAGTCTCTTGCCCGCCGTTGGCTGGTCAAAAACGCCGAGATTGGTCCAATCGTGTTTTGTAATTCGTGTATTCATATCTTTGGGCGGTTGGTTTTTTTGGTGGCGCGCGATTCGTCAGGGACTCGCCACCCGATCGGTGGATCCGGTCACGCTGGCGCGGAGCTTCGGGAGCCGGCGGACGTTCTCCCGGAACGGCGGATTTTTCCGCGGCTCGAAATCGCGCGCGCGCTTGCTCACCGCCGAGGTGGCGCCAAGTGGAGCCAATCGGCGGTTCCGCTGAGAAGCGCCAATTCACGGGCGCCGTCGACCTCGAGGGTCGTGTTACGAAAATAATCATACGACCCAAGCTCGGCCCAGAATCGGGCGTTGGAAAGTAGGGTGAAGCGCCCAGCGCTGGTCTTGGGTTCTGGTCGGGACGTCATCTCTGACGAAGCCGAGGCTTCCGGACCGTCAACCGGGCCGCGTTCTGCCACTGGTTTTCGGCGTTGACCGCAATTTGCCGACCGGAACTGGCTTGGGAATGCCCCCCCGCCCGCGCCCGCGGCGATGGCACACCGCTAGCTAATGTAGAACCACCGGAGATTCACAATTCCGGCCACGAACCTCAAACAC
>CAZFVY010000170.1:0-8482 GCA_964522665.1 uncultured Verrucomicrobiota bacterium
GACGGGCACGCTGCCGACCGCCGTGTCGGTCTCGCCCGCGCAACTCAGTTCCGGGACCCTCAGCTCGGGCGTGAGCGTGCCCGCGGGTCAGTTGACCGGCAGCGCTACGTTGCCCGACGGCGTTTTGTCGGCGAACGTTCCCAAGTTGAGCTCCGGCAATTTGACGGTTAGCGGATCGGTCACCGCGAGCGGCTTCAGTGGCGGCGGTTCGTCTTTGACCGCTTTGAACGCCGGCAATTTGAGCAGCGGAACGGTGCCGGACGCGCGGATCGCGTTCAATGTGGCCCGCCTCGACGCGACGACGAACCAAACCTTTCTGGGGACCATCACCGCGACGACCTTCAGCGGGAGCTTGAGCGGGAACGCAGCCGGCAGCGCGAGCAGCTTCACCGGATCGTTGAACGGGGACGTCACCGGAACGCAATCCGCGACGGTCGTGGCGAAGGTCGGCGGCGTGACCGCCGCGAACGTCGCCGCCGGCGCGAATCTGGCGAACACGGCGACGAACCTTAATCTGCCGAGCACCGTCGTCATGCGCGACGCCAGTGGCAATTTTATCGCCGGTACGATTAACGCCACGCTGTCGGGCAATGTTTCGGGCAGCGTGGGTGGCGTCAGCGCCGCGAACGTGGCCACGGCGGCGAATCTGGGAATCAACGCGACGAATATCAACGCCGCCGGCAAGCTCGTGCTGCGCGACGCGAGCGGGAATTTCTCCGCGGGAACCATCAGCGCGACCGCGTTCAGCGGCGGCGGCGCCAGTCTGACCGGCCTCGCGCCGGGCGCGTTCACCAGCGGCGCGCTGGCGTCCGGCGTCACGGTTTCGCCCACGCAATTGAGCACGGGCACGCTTGCCTCGAGCGTCAGCGTCCTCGCCGGACAGATCACCGGCAGCGGGACCTTGTCAGACAACGTCCTCTCGTCGAACGTCCCGAAGCTTAGCTCCGGCAATCTCACGATCAGCGGGACGATCTCGTCCGGCGGCATCACGTCGAGCGGCACGATCGTCGGTACCACGCTGGCCACGAGCGGTGGCGGCCCGATCAGCACGACCGGGCAGGTTTCGAGCAAATCAATGATGCTGAGCGGTTCGACGGGCACGGATACCGTTATGACCGTCAACAACGGCTCGGGCAACACGGTGACGGTTACCGCCTCGGGCGCCATCTCCGCCACCTCGTTTAGCGGGTCGGCGTCGGGCCTGACCAGCATCCCGGCGAGCCACTTGACCGGGAATATCAGTCTCGGTAGCGGCACGGTCTCGACGACCGGCTCGATCACGGGCGGATCCATTTCCGGTTCCTCGCTCAATTTGAACGGTGGCGATATTGCGTCCGTCGGGAACCTCACCGCCAGCGGCACGGTTTCGACGGACGAGTTCAGCGTCTCGCGCGACGCCACGATCGGCGGCACGCTGGGCGTGACGGGCGACACGACCTTAACCGGCGCCCTGACCGTCGGCGGGTGCACGACGCTTAACGGCCACGTGATCATCGACAAGACCAAGGCCTTGACCGTGACGACCATTACGAGCGCCTTCGCCAACCCAAACGAAGATGGCAATACGCTGGTCTCCGTCACGGGCGACCTCTCTGTCAGCGGCGCGCTGGCAGGTCAGTCGCTCACGCTGACCGACACCTCGGGCTCCGATTCCAATCCGACGTTTGTGGTGAAACGAAGCGCGGGCACGACGATGACCATTACCGCTGATGGCTCGGTAACGGCCACTTCCTTCAACGGATCGGCCGCCGGCCTGACCGGCATTCCCGCGGGAAACCTGACCGGCAGCATCAGTCTTGGCACGGGGACGATCGACACAACCGGCACGATTAGCGGCGGGGGCTTGAGCGGGACATCCCTTGACGTCGGGAACGCCGGAACCATCAATGCCGGCGCGATCACGGCGCACGCCGACAGCACGATTTCGGGGAATCTGTCCGTCACCGGTGTGACCACGATTGGTGGGGCGATCCAATCCTCCGGCGGCGACGAGCGGGGCACCGGCGCCGTTGACCTCCAGTCGGTCCGTAGTTCAAACTCCCAGGTGGCCGGCGGCGCCTACGGCGTCATCGGGGGCGGTGAGAATAATACCGCGTCTGGCAACTACTCGGTGGTGGCCGGCGGCAAGGGAAACACGGCCAGCGGCGGAGAATCGGTCGTCGCCGGCGGCGACAGCAACACGGCTTCCGGCTACGCCGCTTTTGCGACCGGCCATGCCAACGTGGCGTCCGGGGACAACAGTCTCGTCTTCGGCGAGAGCAACATCGCTGGCGGCCTCTGGAGTTTCGCCGGGGGTTACGGCGCGCAGGCGGCGAATAACACGAGCTTTGTCTGGAGTGACGGGACAACCTATTACAATTCTAGTTATGACGAACGCTTTGCTTCCACGCAGAGCGGTCAGTTCCTCATCGAAGCCTCCAGCGGCGTCGGGATCAACAACAACCATCCCGGTTCGGGACTGGCGCTTGACGTGACCGGAGCCATGAGAGTGAGCGGCAATCTGACCGTCACCGGCGTGACGACGTTCGGTGGGACGATCCAATCCTCCGGCGGCGATTCCCGCGGCGCGGGCGCCGTTGACCTGCAGACCAGTCGCGACGAGTCCGGGCAAGTCGCCAGCGGCTACCACAGCGTCATCGCCGGCGGAGCCGATAATCAGGCCACCGCCGATAACACCACGATTTCGGGCGGTTCCAATAACACCGCGTCGGACGCCTACGCGACGATCGCCGGGGGCGCGCAGAATTCCGCCCACGACGCTTACTCGGCCATCGGCGGCGGGTATGACAATAACGCCGGCGGCGCTTATTCGTTCATCGCCGGTGGCCGCCAGAACTCGACCACCGACTCCTACACCTTCGCCGCGGGCCACCATGCGAACGCGGTCAACAACGGCGCGTTCGTGTGGGCGGACAACAATGATTTTGACTTCAACTCCGAGGCGGTGGACGAATTCGCCGTCCGGGCCACGGGCGGCGTCCGGTTGGTGACCGCGGTGAACGAAAACGGTGAGACGACGCAAAGCGTTTCCATCGACACCGCGGGTAACCTGACCGCCAGCGGAGGCTTCACCGGTTCCGGCGCCGGGTTGACTTCGCTTCCGGCGGCAAATCTCTCGGGAAGCGTGTCCGTCGCGAATGGCGGCACCGGCGCGACCTCCGCCTCGGGAGCGCGCTCAAGTCTGAGCGCCGCCGCCAGTGGCGCCAATTCGGACATCACCTCGCTAACCGGTCTGACTACCGCGCTAGCCGTCACCTACGGCGGCACCGGCGCGACCTCCGCCTCGGGCGCCCGCTCGAATTTGGGCGCCGCCGCCAGTGGCGCCAATTCGGACATCACCTCGCTGACCGGCCTGACCACCGCGCTGGCCGTCGCCTACGGCGGCACCGGCGCGACTTCCGCGTCGGGCGCCCGCTCGAATTTGGGCGCTGCCGCGAGTGGCGCCAATTCGGACATCACGTCTCTGACCGGCTTGACCACCGCGCTGGCCGTCACCTACGGCGGCACCGGCGCGAGCTCCGCCTCGGGCGCCCGCTCGAATTTCGGAGCCGCCGCCAGTGGCGCCAATGCGGACATCACCTCGCTGACCGGCTTGACCACGGCGCTCGGCGTCGCCTACGGCGGCACGGGCGCGACCACGGCTTCCGCGGCCTTGTCCAACCTCGGCGGCGCTTCACTTACCGCGGGCAATACGTTCAGCGGCGCGAATACGTTCTCGGCGGACTTGTCCCTAAGCGCCAACCTGAACCTCGTCACCACCACCTCTTCGGCGGGAACAATCAATGTCAACGGGTCGCGATTTATTCACAGCTACGGGGATAAGAACGTCTTCATTGGCGTAGCGTCCGGGAACTTCAGCGTCACCGGCTACAGTAATACCGGAGTCGGTTATAGTATTCTGTCGAACCTCACGACCGGCTACGAGAACGACGCGTTAGGCGTATATGCCCTGGCTTCCGTCACCACCGGCGCCGACAACGTCGCGCTCGGCGCCTCGGTCTTGCTCCACAACACCACCGGCAGCGGCAATACGGCGGCGGGATTCCAAGCGCTCCTCAACAACTTTGTCGGAAATCACAATGTGGCGGTGGGCGAGAATGCCCTGGCGAATCTTTTGACCGGCGACGATAACATTGCGCTTGGCAACGGCGCCGGAAACGCCCTGAGCGACTCTGAAGACGGCAACATTCTAATCGGCAACGCCGGGGTTTCGGGTGAGAGCGACACGATCCGGATTGGCGATCCGGATACCCAAACCAGCGCCTATATGGCGGGCGTCTATGGCACGACGATCAGCGGTGGTTCGCCGGTGTATGTTGACTCGACCGGCCATCTCGGCGTCTATTCTTCGTCCCGGCGTTTCAAGCAAAACATCCAGGATATGGGCCGGGCGAGCGACGCGCTGCTCTCCCTGCGCCCAGTCACCTTCCAGTACAAGTCAGAACTCGATCCGAAGGGAACTCCGCAGTTCGGCCTGATCGCCGAGGAAGTCGAAAAAGTGAATCCCGACCTCGTCGTGCGTGACGCGAAGGGCGAGGTTCTGACCGTGCGTTACGAGGCGGTCAACGCGATGCTGCTTAATGAATTCCTCAAGCAACACCACGAGTTGCAGGAGAAGGACGCCCAAATCAAGGCCCTCGAAAAACAGGTGGCCGAGCAGCAGGCGAAGAACAGCCAGTTCGAAGCCCGCTTCGAGCAGATCGAAAAACGCCTCGCCTCGCCCACGACGCCGCTGGCGAGCCGATAAGATAAGGTTTAAGGGATGGACTTCGGCCCCGGTTTCCTGACAACTTCTCCACATGAAATCATTCCTTCCTTGTGGAGCCCTACTGGCGTGGTTGGGCGCCGCTTCCTCGACGTTTGCCGCGCATCCATTCATCTGTACCGACTCTTACGCCGGCAAAGTGTGCGTCGTTTCCGCCGAAGGGAAAATCGAATGGGAGTACTCCTGCACCCATCCGCAGGACTGCTGGCGGCTCCCGAATGGCAATTATCTCTTCTGTCACTCACGCGGAGCGCTCGAAATGACGCCGGATAAGCGGACCGTCTGGGAGTACAAGTCCCCAGAGAAGACGGAAGTCCACGCCTGCCAGCCGTTGCCGAACGGACGAGTGCTCGTCGTCGAGTGCGGTACCAGCCGCATTATCGAGGTGGACCGCGCGGGCAAAATCGCGAAGGAGATCAAACTTACGCCGCCGCCCGCCACCGTGAGTTTGCACGACCAGTATCGCGGCGTTCGCAAGACGACCTCCGGCCACTACTTCGTCTGCCGCAAAGGCGAACACCTGGTCGCGGAATTGGATGGCGACGGCAAGGTATTGCGCGAAATCAAAACGCCCGGTGACGCGCATGAGGTTGTGCCGTTGCCCAAAGGCCACCTGCTCATTACGTGCGGCGACGGCCACAAGGTGATCGAACTCGACGCCCACGAGAAAGTCGTCTGGGAATTGAACGAGCATGATCTGCCCGGGCACACGCTGCGCCTCATGGCCGGTTGCCAGCGCCTCCCGAACGGTAACACCGTTTTCTGCAATTACCTCGGGCACGGCCATCTGGGCGAACAGCCGCACTTCTTCGAGCTTACCCGCGATAAAAAGATCGTCTGGGAATTCGCCGATCAAACCCACTTCAAAGTCGTGAACCAAATCCAACTGCTCGACGTGCCCGGCGACGTGACCAAGGGCAAAATCCTCCGATAGCGGATCTCAAATGAGGTCAAACGTACGCCAGCGGAGGACCAGGCGTAGGCTGGCGTTTTTTGGCGTTGACAGTCGCGTGGACGCCGCGCCGCTTGAAAGCGCTAAATGAGCTCCAATCATAGCCGAAAAAGCGGCGAATCGCTCGTCCATACTGGCGTTGAGTCGGCGTCGCGCCGGAAGCACAGGCGAATTCATGTGGTCAGTCCTGCGACCGCCACTCAGATCAGATCCAAGCTTCGAATCACCCGCGCGCAAATGGCCAATATTTCTCGCGCGTTTAAGGCCGTCGGCGTCAAAGTGTGACCGCCGTCTGGTTCCCATGCCACTGGGGATTCAAGGGAGCCGGCAGGACGTCTTCCTCAACGTCCCGTTCGACGATTCATACGAACCGTTGTTTGTCTCGTTGATCGCCGCGCTTGTTGCGCTGGGTCGGACACCCCGCTGTGTGCTTGAAGTTCCTGAGACAGGCAACGCGAGGTTGGAGAGTCTTCGCCGTCAACTTTAGAAAACTGCGCCGGTCCTCAAACATCGTCACGGACGTTCCAACATTTATCCACGCGCAATGTTTTTGGAGCTTGTCGAAGGGGCGGTACTCTTAGCGAGGCGAGACGGTCTCATTGCTGCCTGAGACGTTCCTTCCTTCATTCGATCCTCAATGATCGTCACATTCTAGGGCGGACCTTGCCGCGTCGCGCGGTAAAATCGCCACGGGAAAAGGTTGGAGGTCACATTCACAAAGGAGATGCTCCCGAGCGCGTTGCTCGTGGCGCCCACTTCAGTCCAGTTCGCGAAATCGCTTGAGGCGAGCGCCGTGTAAACGCCTGGCGGACCGGTGATCCCAAATTGAAACGCTCCCGCCAACGTTCGAGGCCGGAGCAATTGCACGGACAAAGGGTAAGTGAATACCGAGACGCCTTGCGCGCGCAGGAACGCGACGTCGGCGGCAAGATTCGTGGCGGTCAGTTCCGACAGCACGAGCGTCGTCAGCGGATTGCCGAGGTAACCGAACCCAATCACCTGCGACATATCTGGAGGCAACGTGAGGTTGGTCAGTAGATTGCCGGCGAGGAAGAAGCCGGTCAGGTTGGTCAGGCCGGAAGGCACGGCCAGACTGACGAGTCGATTCCCGTCGAGATTGAGCGTCTCCAAACGGCCTAAATCGGGAGGCAAGGCGACGTTCGTCAGTTGATTGCCGGTCAGATTAACGCCGACTAAATTTGTTAGACCCAAGGGCAGGGTCAGACTGGTCAGGTTCGTGTTATCGGCGATGCGGAGCGTGGTCAACTGACTTAGGCTCGAAGAAAGCGTTAGGTTCGTGACTGGATTCTCGCTGACGTCGAGATAAGTCAAGCCGGTCAATCCCGCGGGCAGACTGAAGTTGGTGAATTGATTGCCGCGCAGGTGAAGCGCTCCCACGCTGGTCAGGTTCGAAGCAAAATCGAGCGATGCCAACCGGTTAAAATCGAGCTCAAGCTGGATCAAGCGCCGTAGATCGGCGGGCAAAACTACGTTCGTCAGTTGGTTGAAAGAGAGGTCGAGTTCGGTGAGACTCACCATGCCCGTCGGCAGGATGAAGTTCGTCAGCAGATTCTGGGAGAGATTAAGCTCGGTCAAGCTTGCCAGGCCGGGAGGCAAGTCGAAATGGACCATGGGATTCCCGGCGAAATAACACGTGATCAGATTTGTCAGCCCGCCCGGAAGGGAGAAATTGGTCAACGAATTGAAACCGATGTCGAGCGCAACCAGACTAGTCAGATTCGAAAGTTGGTTGACGCTCGCCAGGTTGTTTCCCTCGACGTCGAGGTTGGTCAAACCGCTCACATTCGCCGGCAGGACCAGGTTGGTGAGACCGTCGGATTCGACGATGAGCGAGGTGAGACGAGTCAGCCCATTCGGCAGCGAATAGTTGGTCAGGGGATTGATACTCAGGTCGAGAACGCTCAGGTTCGTCAACGCGCTCAAGAGGTCCACGTTCGAGAGGTGGTTGATCTCAAGATGCAGGCCGACCAGATTGCGAGCCGCTTCCAGCCCGTCGATGCTGCTCACGTTCCGGTTGCGGGCGTTCAAGTTCGTCAGGCTCAGCATGTCCGTTATCGTCAAAGGGCCGACCGGTTTGCCGAGGGCGTCGCGGATGGCGCCGTTCAGGCCTTGATCGGGAACCGTCACCTCTTGCGCCAGAGCGGCGGCGACGAAGCTCGTGAAAGCCACCAAAATGACTAAGAGCGGGCGGACATTGCGAATAACACATTTCATGAATCGTCTCATTTTCGCCGGTTGTTCTGTTCCGGCGACCAATTGGACGCGGGAAGCCTCCTTTTTGTTCCAAAAAAACTTTCCCAGCGAAGGGCGCCATCAGTCGCTCCTCGCCTGACTTGCACCCGACGCGAAGCAGACGCTTTTGCGGGCGCGTCTAATTTGGTCCGCGAATCGGGCGCTCACCGAGGTAGGGGCCGAAACCATCCAACTGTCGGACGCCGGCATTACTTGGTAATAAGGGCATTACTCGCGGGAGAGCGTTTTCAGAATGTGCCGCGCGAGGCGCTCGTTAAGCTACCGGCGACGGGGAATCGACCCATCAGGCGATCTCCAGTTCACCATGCCGTCGGACGCTCAGAATCTCCCCGCTGGCGAGATCTTCACGCAAGCTAAGCAAATGTTCCTTCAAATCCTCAAACGATTCGCCCTGCGTAAGATAATCGGGAAAATCGTCCAGATAGCCGATCCAAGTGTCGCCATCCTGCCAATAGGTGAACCCGCGCGAATTCATGCGTCCAAACTATATC
>CAZFVY010000171.1:0-8443 GCA_964522665.1 uncultured Verrucomicrobiota bacterium
TCACCAGACCGCTGCGGGTATGCCTTCACTTTTTCCAAACCGTTTCTGCTCCAAAACCTTACTCAATCTGGCGCGTTCCAACTGCCGTTTTAAGGATAATGGGGTGCAACTGGTTCGACGACGGGAAAGGCCCCGTCAACAACTCGGGAGTACCGGTTGAAAACATTGCGTTGAGTAATCGGGGGTTCGCTTCTAAACTTCGGCGTGATGAAGAAAGCTCCATCCGCGCGGGGACAGAGCACGGCGAAACCGGCGCGGCGCGCGGCGTCGGCGGTTCGGGTGGGCGTCAGTCGGCGGCGACCGGACCCAACGTTGCTCGCCGAATGCCGGGCGGGTTGGTCGTTGCCGGGGCCGTTTTACCGCGAGGACGAGGTTTACCGGCTGGACGTGGAGCGTATCTGGCGCACCGGGTGGCTGTTTGCGGGGCATAGTTGCGAACTGCCGCGCGCCGGGGATTACTTCACGCTCGAGGTGGACACGGACTCGGTGATCGTGATCCGCTCGGAAGGAGGCCAGATTCGCGCGGTCCACAACGTCTGCCGCCATCGCGGTTCGATTCTCTGCGCGGCCGATCATGGCCACGCCACGCGCATCGTCTGCCCTTATCACCAATGGATTTATGGTCTGGACGGGAGCCTGCTCGGCTGCCGCGGGATGCCGGCGGACCTCGATAAATCGCAGTTCGGCCTGCAACCGGTCCATCTCCGCGAGGTCGAGGGGTTGATCTTCATTTCGCTGGCGCCGGAACCGCCGCCGTTCGAGCCGGCCCATCGCGAGCTGGCGCCGGTCCTCAAACCGCAAGGGTTTGGCCGGGCGAAGGTCGCCAAAGCGGTCGATTACGTGGTGAACGCGAATTGGAAATTGGTCTGGGAGAACAACCGCGAGTGCTATCATTGCAACGTCAATCATCCCCAGTACATCAAGGCGAATTTCGATCATTATAACGCGGACGACACCACGCCGCGGGTCCAGTCCGAGATCGCGACGGCGCTGGCGCGCAGTGAAGCCGAGTGGGCCGCGTCCGGCCTGGCGCCCACGCATAAACGGACCGGCATGACGGTGTTTCCCGACGCCGAAAAGGACATTTGGTTTTCCGCGAACCGCACTCCGCTGGCGGAGGATTGGGTTTCCGAATCGATGGACGGCCGGCAGGTCGCGCCGTTAATGGGCGATTATCAGACGGCCGAGACGGGCACGCTCCGGACGCGGACGCTGCCGAATTTCTGGAATCACTCGAGCTGCGATCACGGCGTGAGCACGCGCCTGTTGCCCGCCGGCCCGCAAAAAACCGCGATTCGCGTTTACTGGCTGGTCGATGAGAAGGCGGTCCAGGGCCGGGACTACGACCTCGCCAAGTTGATGCCGTTCTGGCAATTGACCTCGGAGCAGGACTGGCAGATTTGCGAGCGGCAGCAGCGGGGCGTCAATTCCAGCGCCTATCGACCGGGGCCATACTCCACGTTCAAGGAGTATAATGTCGCCAGTTTTGTCCAGTGGTACCTGGCTAAACTGCAGCGCTAGCTTCCTACGGGCGCCGCGGGCGCCGAGCAACTCGATATGTCAGGCATCGACAACAGCGAATTCATCATCATCGGCGGCGGCGCGGTCGGTTGCGGGGTGGCGCACGCCCTGGTCAAGGCCGGCCAGACCGACATCCTCGTTGTCGAACGAGCCGACGACGTCGGCGAGGCGACGACGTCGCAAGGCGCGGGGCTGTGCGGCCAGCCGCGCGATTCGCTTGAGCGGACGAAACTCGCGATGCATTCGGTGGCGACGTTTCGCGAGTTGCAACGCAGTGACGTGAAGCCGGACTGGCATGAGGTTGGTTCGCTGCGTTTGGCGTTGTCCGAGACGCGCGCGGCGGAGTTTGAACGACTCGCGCAAACCGCGAGCGCGGCCGGCCTCGAAGCCGGGCTGATCGGGCAGGCCGAAGCGGCGCGGCGCTGGCCGGGCTTGGATTTCCAGCGCGTCAAAGCCGTGCTTTGGTGTCCCTCCGACGGCTGGATGACGCCGCGTTGCGTGGCGAAATCGTATCAAGCCGCGTGCCAGAAGGCCGGGGTCCGCTTCGCGACCGCGACGGCGCTCGAAGGAATCAAGCTCCAGGACGGACGCGTGACCGGCGTCCAGACGAGCCGCGGCGCCGCGGACTGCCGCTACGTCATCAACGCCGCGGGCGCGCACGCGTACCACGTCGCGAAGTTGGCGGGGCTGGAGTTGCCGATCGTGCCGGTGCGCCACGAGTATTACATCACCGTTCCGATGCCCAATCTGGCGCCGGAGCTGCCCTGCTTCCGGATTCCCGAGTTGACGCTTTACGGACGGGTGCGTGACGGGGGCCTGCTGCTGGGCGGATGGGAACGCCGTTCGCTCTCCCGCGACCCGCGCGGGTACGGGTTGGGCGCGCCGTCCGAACCGATCAACCCGGATTGGCAGGTATTGGGAAAATTCGAGGACGATTTCGCCGAGCTTTTTCCCGCGGCGAAACCGAGCGAGAAGAGTTTCGTGGGCAAGGGCTGGCCGACGTTCACGCCGGACGGGCGGTTCATCATCGGCGAGAGCGGCCGCGTGCCGGGTTTCGTGATGGCCGGCGGTTGCAACGCCCACGGCATCTCCGGCTCGGCGGGGATCGGCAAATTGCTCGTCGAGTCGCTCTTCGAGAGGCAACCGTCGCCCTACGTCCAGAGTCTCAGCCCCGACCGCTTCAGCGAAAACGGCTGGTCCTGGAGCGACGCGCAGACGCAGGCCGCGCGGGTTTACGAGAGTTATTACGGGGTTTAGGAAAGGAAACGGGGTTTTGCCGCTTGGCGACCGGAACGTTCCGCTGACGATATGCAGCGTATGCCGCATATTGTTAATTTGGCCAGAGGCGCTAAGCCCGCGCGAAGATTTGGCGGATGATGTCCTCGATGGGGACTTCCTGGATGTCGATGTCGCTGACGGGCAATTCGTCGAGGAGGGCTTTGCAAACGGGGATCACCCGGTCGCGTTTGACCTTGAGCTTGACGTGGTGGGTGTCGCGTTCGACGACCTCGCCGTACTTGGCGAGGTCTTCGGCGCGTTGCTCGGCCGGGATCGCGCATTGGATCGTGATGATCTTGAAATCGGCGAAGCGGTCGATCACTTCGTCGAGGCGGCCGTCGAAAAAGATCACGCCGCGGTCGATGATGATGACGCGCTGGCAAAGCTCCTGGATGTCCGCCATGTAGTGGCTGGTCAGCAGGATCGTCGTGCGGCGGGTGGCGTTGTGACGGCGCAGGAATTCGCGCACGGTTTTTTGCGAAACGACGTCGAGGCCGATCGTCGGCTCGTCGAGGAACAGGACTTTCGGCTGGTGCAGCAACGCGGCGATCAACTCCATCTTCATCCGCTCGCCGAGCGACAGTTCGCGGACCATCACGTTGAGCTTGTCGCGGACGACGAGCAGCTCGGTCAATTCGTCCACGGTTCGCTGGAACGCCACGGTCGGGATGCCGTAAATCTTGGCGTTTAGTTCGAGGGATTCGCGCGCGGGCAGGTCCCACCAAAGCTGGTTTTTCTGGCCGAGCAGCAGCGCGAACTGACGGCGGTAGCCATCGTCGCGGCGCCAGGGCGTGTAGCCGAGCACGCGCGCCGAGCCGCTGGAGGGATAGACTAGGCCGGCGAGCATCTTGAGGGTGGTCGTCTTGCCGGCGCCGTTCGGCCCGAGAAAACCGACCAATTCCCCTTCGGCGACGCTGAAACTCACGTCCTTGACCGCGAAGACCGGCTCGTACTCGCGGCTGAGCAGACCTTTGAGCGCGCCCTTCAAACCCGGCTGCTTTTTGTAAGTGCGGAATGTCTTGCACAACCCGTCCACCTGGATGACGGGTGAGCCGGCGGGATTCACCGGGCCGGGGCGGGCGGTCGTTGGGGCGGGGGCGGGCACGTTTTCCATTCGGCGCCGGCGGGCGTTGGCGGTCGCCACCGTTGGCCCGCGGCGCCGCCGCGGGCGGGCGGTTTACCGCAGCAATTGTTTCTCGAGGTAGTTGACGACCTGCCGGATTTCGGGGTCGATTTCCATGCGGTCCTTGACCAGCCGGCACGCGTGCAGCACCGTGCCGTGGTCGCGGCCACCGAAGGCCTCGCCGATGGTGTTGAGCGAGCTTTCGGTCAATTGGCGCGCCAGAAACATCGCGACCTGGCGCGGGAACGCGATGTTCTCGGGGCGGCGTTTGCTCGACATGTCGGCCAGGCGGATGTCGTAGTGATCGGCGACGCGCCGCTGAATCAACTCGATGTTGACCGCGTACCGGCCTTCTTCGTGCAGGACTTCCCGCAGCAGCACCTCGACCGACTCCTGGTTCAGGGTCTGCCCGGTGAGCGAGGCGTAGGACGCGACGCGGTTGAGCGCGCCCTCGAGGCGCCGGATATTGGTGCGAATCCGGCAGGCGAGGAAATTGATGATTTCGTCGGGCAACTGAATGTTGAGCGATTTTTCCTTCTTGCGGAGGATCGCGACGCGGGTCTCGACGTCGGGCGGCTGCAGGTCCGTGACCAGGCCCCATTCGAAGCGGGAGATGAGGCGGTGCTCGAGGTTTTGAATCTCGCTCGCCGGCCGGTCGCAGGTGAGGACGATTTGCTTGTGCGCCTCGTGGAGCGCGTTGAAGGTGTGGAAGAATTCCTCCTGAATGCGTTCTTTGCCGGCGAGGAATTGGATGTCGTCAATCAGCAGGACGTCAGACTGCCGGTATTTCTTGCGGAATTTGACGAGCTGGCTGTTTTGAATGCCGTCGATGTATTCGTTCGTGAATTTTTCGGACGAAACGTAGGCGACCCGCGCCCCTTTCTTGTGGGTCGCGACGTATTGGCCGATGGC
The DNA here is from genome assembly GCA_964522665.1 of uncultured Verrucomicrobiota bacterium. GTDB lineage: Bacteria > Verrucomicrobiota > Verrucomicrobiia > Limisphaerales > CAZFVY01 > CAZFVY01. Next base: position 4,835 of record CAZFVY010000171.1, read on the forward strand.
GTGGAGCAAATGGGTCTTGCCCAAACCGACCCCGCCATAAAGGAAGAGCGGGTTGTAGGATTTGCCGGGCGCCTGGGCCACGGCGAGGGCGGCGGCGTGCGCAAAATTGTTGTTGCCGCCGACGACGAATGTTTCGAAGGTGTTCTTTGGGTTGAAGGCGAAGTCCCGGTTTTCTTTGCGCTCGGCGCCGTCGTTGGCCGGTTTGGCCTTGCCCGGACGCACTTCGGCGGCCGGGGCGGCGGGGACGGCGCCGGAGCCAACGATGAATTTCACGCGAACCGGCCGTTCGGCGGCTTGGGAAACGACTTCTTGCAGCAGGCCAAGGTAGTTGTCCTTGAGCCAGACCTCACAGAAATCATCGGCCACCTCGAGCGTCATGGTCTCATCGTCCAGCGCGACCGGACGGATGGCCGCGAACCAGAGATTATACATGTCCGCGTTGAGGGCGCGGCGCAAGGCTTCGCGGGCGATTTCCCAGGTTTTTTCGGGCGAATGGGCGGTCACGGTCTTTTTTTGGCTTGGCTCGCTGGCGGGCATGTTATTCACCTAGGGTTGTCACGGGTCCGTAACATCTCATTTCGCAATCGTTTACGCGGTCAATTCGAGGGGACGACGCGCGGAGCCGAGGCGACCCGAGGGAAGTGAGTTCCAGGCCCGACCCACTCACGCATAACTTGTTCACAATAAAGTATTTAGATACCGCGCCCAGGTTGTTTAGTGTTTCGCCGGCTTAACGGGCTTGCCGCGACCGGTTCAATCAGAATTGACAGCGCCTTATGTAGAACAATTCGGCGACTTTGACGAGAACAACCTATTAACTCTTGTTCGCAAGTTATTCACAAGGCCAATTGGCCCATAAAATCAGGGCTTTTTCACGTTTTGGGGGCAAAAAAAGGCGCCTCGCGACCGAGGCGCCCGTGAACAAATCCAAGCCCATTAAACGTCGTAATACAGGAAAAACTCGTACGGATGGGTGCGGATGCGCAAGGCGTCGTGCTCCTTGCGCTTGTGGCTGAACCACATCTCCAAAAAGTCGCCGGTGAAAACGTCGCCTTTAAGGAGAAATTCGTGATCTTTTTCCAGGCAATCGAGCGCTTCACCCAGGCTTCCGGCCACATTGGGGACCTTTTTCAATTCCTCGGGTGGCAATTCGTAAATGTTTTTGTCCAGCGGCTCACCGGGCGAGATTTTGTTCTGAATCCCGTCCAAGCCGGCCATGAGCATCGCCGCGAACGCGAGGTAAGGATTGGCGGCGGGGTCCGGGGGGCGGTACTCGATGCGCTTGGCTTTCGGGTTCTCGCTGTAGGTCGGGATGCGGATCGCGGCGCTGCGGTTGCGGGAACTGTAGGCGAGGTTCACCGGCGCTTCGTAGCCGGGCACGAGGCGCTTGTAGGAGTTCGTGGTCGGATTGCAGATGGCGCAGAGCGCGCGGGCGTGCTTGAGCAAGCCGCCAATATAATAGAGCGCCATTTCGCTCAAACCGGCGTATTCCTTGCCGGCGAAGAGCGGCTTGTTCTTTTTCCACAACGATTGATGGGTGTGCATCCCGGAGCCGTTATCGCCGAAAAGCGGTTTGGGCATGAAGGTCGCCGTCTTGCCGTGCCGCTTGGCGACGTTTTTGACGACGTATTTGTAAACCATCATCGCGTCCGCGGAACGCACCAGGGTGTCGAAGCGGTAGTCGATTTCCGCCTGGCCGGCGGTCGCGACCTCGTGGTGCTGCCGCTCGATCTTCACGCCCAGCGATTCCATCACCAGGCACATCTCGGTGCGAATATCCTGTTGCGAGTCGGCGGGCGCGACCGGGAAGTAACCCTCCTTGTGCCGGATTTTGTTGCCGAGGTTGGGCATTTCGTCGCGGCCGGTGTTCCAGACGCCTTCGCTCGATTCGACGCTGTAAAACGTGCCGTTGCTCTTGTGATCGAACCGCACGTCATCGAAAATGAAGAATTCCGCCTCCGGTCCGAAGACGGCGGAGTCGGCCAAGCCGGTCCCGGCCAGGTATTGTTCCGCGCGTTGGGCGATGCCGCGCGGGTCGCGATTGTAGGCGGCGCGGGTGCCGGTCTCGGCGATGGTGCAGGTCAAACTCAGGGTCGTCGCGGCGCAGAAGGGATCGATGAACGCGGTGGCCGGGTCAGGCATGGCCAGCATGTCGCTGGCTTCGATGCTTTTCCAGCCGCGGATCGAGGAACCGTCGAAGCCGAATCCTTCCGTGAAGGAATCCTCGCTCAGTTCACTGATCGGACAACTGAAATGCTGCCAGGTTCCAAAGGTGTCCACAAACTTGATGTCCACCATTTTGGCGCCGTTTTTCTTGGCCAGTTCAAGTACGCTTTTGGGTGTGCTCATGGGATTTGGTTAGATACGCCAGCTAACTCGGTTTTTCCAATTGACCACGCTTCTCCAACTCCCGCGAGCGGGCGGAGAAAATTCAAACTGCGTTTTGTCCCGTTTCGCCCGTGCGAATGCGGATGGCATTTTCGATCGGCGAGATGAAAATCTTCCCGTCGCCAATCTTCCCGGTCTTCGCCGCCTTGGCAATCGCATCCACCGCGCCCGCCACCAGCGGGTCCGGCAAGACGATCTCGATCTTGATCTTCGGCAAAAAATCGACCGTGTACTCGCTGCCGCGGTAAATCTCGGTGTGACCCTTCTGGCGGCCAAAACCCTTCACTTCGACAATGGTCATCCCCTCGACGCCGATGCCGGTAAGGGCTTCTTTCACGTCCTCCAGTTTAAAAGGTTTAATGATCGCCTCGATTTTCTTCATGGTGTCTTGTTCAGAAGGCAAATTCTAGCGCTCATCCGATGGGTGTAAACATGATTTTGGCCCGGAGCCTTTTTTTTCGCGCCCGCCTTGGGATTCCCGTTGTAAAAACCGGCATCGAGGTTCGCGAATCCGCCACCGCCACGCTGATTCGCCAGCGCGTTCGCGGGCGTTTCGTGACGCCGCCTGGCCGGTTGGGGCGAGAAAATGGCGAACCGTCGCCGCAATCGCTTCTTTTTTCCTCTGGAACCGCGCCGCCGCCGAGCGCCGCAAAAGAAAATCGCAGCCTTCCGAGGCCGCCAAAACATGCTGAATCCACTGCGCTAAAATTCTCGGAGTGGAGATGTAACCGCTTGCGTACCAGTAGCGTGCCGACGTTCCGGACCACGCGCGCGGGGGCCACATATATCGGACATTCGGCTATGATAAATAAGCTTAACTTATACATCATTTTCCTTCGTTGACAGGGGCGCTAATGCATGGCTTAGTAGCCGTGGATTACGCAACGAGATTTCGGGCGAAAGACGTTGCTACTGTTCTTTGAAGCCCAATAAGATTTCGCTCACGGCGAGGTACAAGCCGAGAGCGGAAATTCCCACGTAATCCCACTGATGTACTGATCCTGAACATTCCCCGGGTCCTATGAGTCACCCCCTGACTTGAGGACCCGGTTTTTTTTGCCAAAATGCCGCCGGAGACGACGTCGAGCCTCCCGGCTCGGTAAGTTTAACGTTCGGCCATGAATGGGTGTGAGACAGAGTTCTTCTGCCGACCGGAATCGCCAGCCCCGGCAGGAATTCGTTCTCTGGGAAACGAGGCGCCCGGGAGCGCCAACCGCCAGA
>CAZFVY010000172.1:0-8202 GCA_964522665.1 uncultured Verrucomicrobiota bacterium
GGCTTGTCGCGCCGAAGCGAGAGCGAAGGCGGAGCGGAGCCTCGCCCCACCATTCACTGGGGCGCATTCTTGGCTTGATCGTGCCGCGGCGAGAAAAGCTGCCACTCAACGCGCTCACTGGCCACGCAACTGACTATGCGGCAAAGCTTTATCGCTTAAGTAAGCGCCATTCCCCGCTTCGGGGTTGAACGGGCCCGAGCCGATTCCTCGAAACATCGCGGTGGCAGACGTGAAACGACAGATGCCGCTGCGCCCTCGGACTGCAGTCTGGCACCCGCCTGCGCTACGCTACGGCGCGGCAAGAGCGCAGCGCGACACCGCTTTGGGCGTCGAACGCAGCGGCGCACCCGCTTGGCCGTTTTATCAACCGGATGAGATGGCTCTCATCGCCTCACTCCGGCGAAGCCACGGCGAACTTCGCTGGCTCATCGACGCTCCAGGTCACGTCTTCGGCGCCGATGAAAGAAACGAGCTGATCGGTTGGATTTACCTAATGGAGTGTTTTGGTTGGGATGCGTATCTCTTTGCGTCACCGTATCACGGGAAGATGTTGCAAATCTTTGACGAGGATTTCATTAGGATTATTTCGTCTCAGTCCGACCATTTTGGTGAAGCCAGGGAAATTGCGCGCGCGAATGAGCTTAAGACTCGCGGAGGCGCTCCAGTGGCATAACCACGTCGTTTCCGCGATTGTTCGCGCGCTTGGTAACGTAGCACACGGTTGTCGTCTTCGAGGTTCGGAGTCTCCGCGTATTCGGAAAATATTAACGGGTGGCAGGGGATGCCTACGGTGGCCCCGCGGCACGGCGCAACCTTGGGCTTGAAGACAGAACCCGCCTCGGGGAGGGTCGGGCTACGCCGGCTAGGCCACGGCCAAAATCCCTCGCTGCCGGCCTGCTCAGATTTTTCAAACACGTCGTAAGAAATCTATTGACACGTCGAACGAGTTACGGTTAGATAACACGCACTTGGACTAATCACAGTGCGGTTTGCGCGGAAAGGATGACGTGTTATTATGAGGAGCTTTTTACCAAGACTAAAATCGTCGGCTGAATCAAGTTGTACGCCTTGCATCGATCCGGCTACGGGCAAGATTTTCAAGCTATTGCCCTATTGCTTCCTGGACACGGCCACGGTTTCCTACCAGGACTGGCTGGTCAATACCCCGAAGCAGTTAGCCGATCTAAGCGGTAAGAACGTTAAGATCGCCATCATTGGCGCCGGGCCGGGCGGGTTGTCGCTCGGGTTCGAGTTGCTGCGGGCGGGCTGCGCCAATTTCACCCTGTTCGAAGCGACGGACCGGATAGGCGGGCGTTTCTACTCCTACAAACTGGACGACGTGAACATGGCGGAGCTTGGGGCCATGCGTTTCCCGCCGACGGAGAACTGTCTCTATTGGTATATCCAGTATCTGCAGAACGCTTTCGCGGCGAAGCAACAACCGCATGAGATCAAGTTAAATCCTAACTTCCCCGATCCGGGATTAGTTCCGACGCTGGTCTCCTATCGGGGTCAGTTGCACACCATTACACCGGGCGGGCAGACGCCCCCGGAGTTCAAGGTGGTGAGCGATGGGTGGACCGCATTCGTCACGACCACGGATAACATCGCGCTCGGCGACGGCACGACCCTGGCGCCGCCCGCCAAGATCATGGGGTGGTTGAATAAGAACAACCCAGCCACCTTTAATCCAGTGCTGGCCACCAACGCGTGGCAGGACTATCTCAACACCTTCAAAGATAGAACCTTCGTCGAGGGGGTGATGGATATTTTCTGCCAGCCGAACGCGCCCGGGGGAACGCCGTGGTCGTATCCGGAAGACATTGAGATATTTGGCACGGTCGGCACCGGCATCGGCGGTTACTCGCCGCTGTTCGACGTTAGTTTTTGCGAGCTGATGCGATTCATCTTCAATGGCTTGGAGGACTGCCACGCCCAGATCGTGACCGGCACCGATTCGGTAATGGGCGGCCTGGCGGATTGCGTCGTCAACGGCGGAACCGATACGGTAAGAACGCATATTAAGCTAAACACCGCCGTCGGCCAGATCGTACCGTCGATCGATGGGCAAACGGTTGCGCTTTACGATGCCGCCAACGCGCTCATCGGTGATGGTTTTACTCATTTGGTCGTGGCGACGACGCATAACTCGGCCCAAATCGACCTGAAGATCGATCCCCGCTGGCAATCGCCGGTCGGGAATGACAATAGCGTCCCTGAGAAACTGGTCCCGATGAATATGCGGGAGGCGATTTCTAACATCCACATGGCGCAATCGAGCAAGTTCTTTATCAAGGTCAAGCCGTGGTGGCGGGAGGACTCGTCGCGCATCCGTTGTATCACGACGGATACACCGATGGAGAATTTCTACACGCTCGAATATTCACCGACATCGCCCGAGGCGGTCTGCTTGATGAATTACGTTTGGGAAGATGTTTCCCAGAAGTCCGAGGCGCTGGTCGATATCGACGAGCGATACCAGCGGTTCCGCGATGATCTCGGCAAGATCACGCCCGGGCACGAGTATATTCTCGACAGCATGCCCGACCACGCGACGAACGAGAACGCGGTAAAGATCGATTGGCAAACGCAGAAACATTACTACGGCGCGTTCATGCTGAATCATCCAGTCCAGGAATACATGCTCAGCACGACCTTCTTTAACTTTCTGGACCCGAAGCCGCTGGCCAAGGTCTATTTCATCGGTGACAGCTTCCACTTTATCGGTGGCTGGGTGGAAGGCGCGTTCCAGACGGCGCTCAACGTGTTCTGCGCCATCGCGACCAGCGTAGGGGCCACGGTGAACAACCGGAGCCAGAGTCCCTTGACTCTGAATCGGAATCTGTTGATCTACGACAATCCCCCCAACAACAGTATGTCCACCTCCTTTGGCCCGCACGGCGGAGTCGGAGGCAACCAGCCGTTTTCGGCGGCGATCACGCCAACCAGCTCGGTCGTTATTTACGCGGACGGCTCGCGCGTCCGGGGGATCAAAATCGATGGCAAGGTCTTCGGCACGAGCGCCGGAGCTGAGTATCCGATCGGAACGCTCGCCTTGAACGCGGTGGTCGCGCTGAAAGTTTACCTCTTTTACGACCTAAGTTCAGCGGACCTCAAAACCGGCCGGGTGCGTTGCGTCAAGATCAACGACGTGGTTTATGGCGCGACGCCGAAGTCCGGCGACGTGCCGTATGAATTCGCGACGCTAACGCCGTACGGGATCAAAACAATTCTGGGTACCACCGGCGCCGATGTCGATCGGATTGGTTTTGTTTTGGCCAAGTAGTCGGGATAATCACCGGTAATGCGGTTCGACTGAACCAAGTTGGAACGGCGGCGTTTCGGCGGGATCGAGCGTTGGTTCCCAAACCGGACTCCGCGGCGCTTTTTCAGGGCTTGGCGAGCCTCGCCCCACCAAACTTAGCGTGGCGTTTCGACGAGGGTTCGCTGCTCGACTCGTTCCAGTGACATCGCGTTGCGATGTCTCGATCGGGCCGACTTGAGGCGTCGGTCCAGAGTGATCCAAGACGTCAACAACTCGACGTTGCGCCCGACGGTCTTAGGTTGCGCCGAACACCCTTGACTTGGGGGGAAGCGCCGTGTTACCCCGCCGGGTATGCGGCGCCATCGTTTTTCGCTTCGACCCGTTCTTCTCCGAACCCTTTTCGCGCGGCAACTCGTGGCGGCGTTCGGTTCGCGATTGGCGACGGTGGCGCTTTCGGCGACGCTGATCGCGGGCGCGGCGCGGGCGGATGATTGGCCGCAGTGGCTGGGGCCGCAGCGGGACGCGGTGTGGCGGGAGACGGGCATCGTCAAAAGCTTCCCGGCGGAGGGGTTGCCGAAGCGGTGGCGGGTCGAGGTGGGCGGCGGTTACGCGGGACCGGCGGTGGCGCAGGGACGGGTTTATCTGATGGACCGGATTCTGGCGCCGACGAACAGCCTGCCGGCCAGCGGATTCGCGAAGGCGAAGTTGCAGGGCCAGGAACGGGTCCTGTGCGTCAATGAGGCCGATGGCAAGCTACTTTGGGTCCGCGCTTATGATTGTCCGTACGACGTGATGTATCCCGCGGGGCCGCGCGTCACGCCGGCGGTCGGCGGCGGCAAGGTTTATACGCTCGGGACGATGGGCGATCTTTATTGCCTGGACGCCGCGACGGGTGCGGTTTTGTGGTCGCACGATTTCAAGAGCGATTACGGAATCGAGCCCCCCGTGTGGGGTTTTTCGGGGCATCCGCTGATTGATGGGAGCAGAATGATCTGCCTCGCGCGCGGCGCCGGCACGACGGCGGTGGCGTTCGACAAAAACACCGGCAAGGAAGTCTGGCGCGCGCTCTCGGCGAAAGAGCCGGGTTACGCGCCGCCGATGATCTTCGAGGCCGGCGGGAAGCGGCAATTGATCATCTGGCATCCGGAAGCGATCAACTCGCTGAACCCGGAGACGGGCGAAGTCTATTGGTCGGAACCGTTCACCGCGAAACAGGGGATGTCGATCTCGACCCCGCGGCGGGACGGCGATCAACTTTTCTTCACCTGCTTCTACAACGGCTCGATCATGTTGAAATTGGACGAGAGCAAGCCGGCGGCCAGCGTCGTCTGGCGCCGTTCGGGCAAGAACGAACAGAACACCGACGCGCTCCACAGCGTGATGAGCACGCCCGTGCTCGAGAACGGCTACATCTATGGGGTCTGCAGTTACGGTCAACTCCGCGCGTTGAGGGCCGACAACGGCGACCGCGTGTGGGAGACGCTGGCGGCGACGGTCGATGGCAAGGAGGCCCGTTGGGGCAATGCCTTCATCGTTAAGAACGGCGACCGGTATTTTCTATGCAACGAAAAAGGCGACCTGATCATCGCCGAACTCAACCCGGCGGGTTATCACGAAATCAGCCGGACGCATCTGCTGGAGCCGACGAACATCGCGGCGGGCCGGCCGCTGGTCTGGTCGCATCCGGCCTTCGCGGATCGCTGCGTTTTCGCGCGCAATGACAAAGAGCTGATTTGCGTGAGCCTGGCGGACACCGGGTCGGCGAAGTGAAATCGGACCGCGAAAAGTTGGGGGCGGCGGAGGGCACGCCGGCGGCGGGCGGCGAGTCGGCGGCGCCGCATCTGGCGCGCCGGCTGGGGTTGTTCGACACGACGATGCTGGTCATGGGCGGAATCGTGGGCGCGGGGATCTTCATGAACCCGACGATTGTCGCCCAAAGGGTCCACACGCCGGCATTGATTCTGGGGGTGTGGTTGCTGGGCGGATTGATCGCGATGGCGGGGGCGTTCATTTACGCGGAACTGGCGTGCTGGCGACCGTCGGTGGGCGGCCAATACGCCTACTTGCGGGAGGCGCAGCATCCGTTGATCGCGTTTCTGTATGGGTGGGCGTTGCTGCTGGTGATCCAGACGGGCGGGATGGCGGCGGTGGCGGTCACGTTCGCCCGGTATTTTCTCGAATTGACTCACGCGGGCGCGGGACCGCGCGCGGAGAGTCTCGTTGCGGCGTCCGCGTTGGCCGGGTTGACGCTGGTCAACTGCGGCGGCGTCCGCGCGGGGAGCGCCGTGCAAAGCGCGCTGATGGCGTTGAAGATTCTCGCGATCGCGACGTTGATTGGCGCGGGGCTGGCGCTGGGCGCCGGGCCGCACGAGGCCGCCGCGGCGCCGGCGACCGCGGCGTCGCCGTTCGAGTGGTTGACGGCGGTGGGCGCGGCGATGGTTCCGGTGCTGTTCGCGTACGGCGGCTGGCAGACCGCGAGTTTCGTCGCCGGGGAAGTGCGCGATCCGCGGAGGAATCTGCCGTTGGGGCTGGTGATCGGCGTGACCGGCGTGATCGTCCTTTACACCGGGGTCAGCCTGGTTTGTTTGAAGGCGCTGGGCGCGGAAGGGCTGGCCCGGACGCCGGCGCCGGCCTCGGCGACGATGCGAGCGGCCTTCGGGGAAGGCGGCGTGCGATTCATCGCGGCGGGGATCGCCATCTCGACGCTCGGATTCTTGAGTCAGGGGATGTTGACGGCGCCGCGCGTTTATTTCGCGATGGCCGAGGATGGCTTGTTCTTCAAGAGCGTCGGCTGGCTGCATCCGCGCACGCGGGTTCCGGTGGTCGCCATCGCGCTGCAAGGGGTCCTGGCGATGATCATCGCCATGTCCGGCGGCTACGACCAGATTCTCAATTATGTGGTGTCGGTCGATTTCATCGCGTTCGGGCTGACGGGCGTCTGCGTGTTCGTCTTTCGGCGGCGGGCGGCGGCGGCGGGCGAGGACGCGCCGGATCGCTTCCAGATACCCGGACATCCTTTCACGACGCTGTTTTTCATCGGGGCATGCTGGCTGGTCGTGTTGAACACGATTTACAAATACCCGACGAACAGCCTGGTGGGCCTGGGAATTCTGCTGGCGGGATTGCCAGCGTATGTTTTTTGGCGTGGTTGGAGGAAAAGCAAATGAGCGAAAGCGGGCGAATGAAAAGTTCGGCGTATATGGAGTGGGCGAAACTGCAGGCTCATGCGCGGTTCAACCTGGCGACCAGCGGGATCGCGTATTGCCATCTGCCGGACCTCGAAGTCAAGCTGGACGACCTCGATCTGAGCGGTCCGAGTTACTACGGCTACGCGCCGCTCAATCAAGCGCTGGCGCGGAAGGCCGGCGTTCCCGTCGACTGCGTCGTCGCGGCGGAGGGCACGTCGGGCGCGAACCATCTGGCCATGGCCGCGCTGCTCGACCCCGGTGATGAGGTATTGATCGAGCGGCCGGCTTACGAATTGTTGGTGGCGACCGCGCGTTATTTGGGCGCGGACGTGCGCCGGTTCAACCGCCCGTCCGCGGACGGATTCCGGCTCGACCCGAACGAGCTGGAGCGGGCGCTGACGCCCAAGACCCGGCTGATCGTGCTGACTAACCTGCATAACCCGAGCAGCGCGTTGATTGACGAGGCGACGTTGCGGCGGGTCGGCGAATTGGCCCGCGGCGTCGGCGCGCGGGTGTTGATCGACGAGGTGTATCTGGACGCGGTGTTCGACGCGCCGCCGAAGTCCGCGTTTCAGCTGGGAACGGAATTCGTCGTGACGAGCAGCCTGACGAAAGTGTACGGCCTGAGCGGGCTGCGGTGCGGTTGGATCGTGGCGGAACCGGATTTGTGCCGGCGGATGTGGCGGCTGAACGATCTGTTCGGGAGTATTCCGGCCCATCCCGCGGAGCGGCTGAGCGTCCTGGCGCTCGCGCAGCTTGAACGATTGCGCGAGCGGGCGCGGCGAATTCTGGCGACAAATCGGCCGCTCTTGAATCAATTCCTCGCGTCACGAACCGACTTGCAGGCGCCGCGGTCGGAACACGGGACGGTGGCCTTTCCGCGCCTGCTCAAAGGGGACGTGGAGACGCTCTGCCAGCGTCTCTTCGAGCGCTACGAGACAAAAGTCGTGCCGGGACGTTTCTTCGATCTGCCCCAGAACTTCCGCATCGGGATCGGTGGCGACACCGCGGTGGTCACGGCGGGGCTGGAGCGGCTGGGCGCGGCGCTGGATGAAATGGAGGGGTAGCCACTCAAAGCGCGTCAAGCGGGGTACGGGCGCCGTGGACGGCGGTGGACGGAGTGGACCAAATGGACGATCTGGACGGGGCGGCGCTCAATGCGGAGCGTCGGCGTGCGGTATTTTTGGGACCGATTTGACTAATCGGTCAAAACGTGCGATAGTCTCGGGTCCGGCCAAGCTGATTCGGTGGCAGGAGCGGACCCGGAGTCCGCCCGAAAAAGCAGTTTGGCCGGGCAGGTTGTTGAATTATGGGACGGATCAGTGATGCGAGAGAGAAGCTGTTGCAGGTGGCCTTTGATTTGATTTGGAACAGCAGTTACGGCTCGGTGAGCGTGGATCAGATTTGCGCGCGCGCGGCCGTCAATAAAGGCAGCTTCTACCATTATTTCCCGTCCAAGACGGATTTGGCGGTCGCGGCTTACGAGGAACATTGGCGGCAGAAACAGGCGGATATGGACCGGATATTCTCCGCGCAAATCCCACCGCTGGAAAGACTTGAGGGCTGGTTCGAGTTCATCTGCGAGGGCCAGCGGCGCAAGGCGGAGATTTACGGGCGGGTCTGTGGGTGCCCGTACGCCAGCCTCGGCTGCGAGGTCGCCACGCAGGACGAGAAACTGCGGAGCAAGGCGCAGGAATTGGTCGAGCGGGGCGGTCGGTACGTCGAGAGCGCCGTCGCCGTTGCCGGCCA
>CAZFVY010000173.1:0-7903 GCA_964522665.1 uncultured Verrucomicrobiota bacterium
CGACCAAAGTGACGATATGAATTGGAAAGAAGAGGTTACCGACGATGCCGAGGTTAAAGTTTTTTTGGCCTTGGACGGTCCGAATTACACTTGGCGCACGATTGGGGGAATCGCCCGGCAGACCGGATTAGGCGAAGAACAGGTTGAGAGGATTCTTGCCAAGTACAACCTGAAACTTACCAGGCTCTCTGAAGTTCAGTCGGTGTCAGGGTCGGCCCTCGTCGGCCTCATCGAAAAAGTTGGCTGATTCTCACAGGGTTGGATCAACCGCACACATGGGCGTGAAGTCTTGTATTGCGCGGGGCAGACCACAGTCCGGCCGGTTAGTCTTCGCCGCTATTTCAGATTCTCCGGATTGAGCGGTTGCAGGTCGCGCGGGACGAAGAGGCCGTCTTTGCGGATGAGCTTGCCGTCGAACCAGATTTCTCCCCCGCCCCACTCGGGCCGCTGGATCAGCACCATGTCCCAATGGACCGCGGAACGGTTGCCGTTGTCCGCCACCTCGTAGGCTTGGCCGGGCGTGAAATGCAGGGAACCGCAAATCTTTTCGTCGAACAGAATGTCGCACATCGGATTTAGGATGTGCGGGTTCACCCCAAGCGCGAACTCGCCGACATAGCGCGCGCCGACGTCGGTATCGAGGATTTCCTGCAGCCGTTGGGTGTTATTCGCGCTGGCGTTCACGACCTTGCCCTTCTTGAACTCGAGGCGGACGTTCTCAAACCGCGTGCCGGAATAAAGCGTCGGGGTGTTAAACTGAATATGGCCGTTGACCGAGTCCTTGACCGGACACGAAAACACCTCGCCGTCGGGGATGTTTCGAAGACCATTGCACGGCCGGGAGCCGATGTCCTTGATGCTGAAAGTTAAGTCGGTGCCCGGCGCCTTAAGTTGCACTTGGTCCGCGGCGTTCATGCGGCGTTCGAGCGGCAGCATCGCCTTGGCCATTTTGCGATAGTCCATCGTGCAGACGTCGAAATAGAAATCCTCGAACGCCTCGGTGCTCAGCCCGGCGGCTTGCGCCATGCTGGGCGTCGGCCAGCGGAGCACGACCCAACGGGTTTTGTTCACCCGGTAATCGAGCACCGGGCGAAGCGTGCGGGCGTAAAGCGACATGCGGTCGCTCGGCACGTCGGACGTTTCGCTGGCGTTATGGCTGCCACGGATGGCGATATAGGCGGCCATTTTCTTCATGCGCCCAAGCTCAAAGTCCCGCGCCAGCGCCGCCTGTTTCTGGTCCACGCCGCGCAATAACTCGCGCGTAATCCGCGTCCGGCGGATTTCCACCACGGGGGTCGCCCCGGCGGCGCGCACGGCGCGGATCAATTCGACGCCGAACTCGTCCGGCACGTCGATGAGATCGAGCAGGATGCGGTCGCCTTTTTTCAGGGCGGTGGAATACTCGGTCAGGAGTTTGGCCAGCTTCGTGTAACGCGGATCTGTCATAATTCAGTTGCCCAAATCTAACTGGACTTGGGTCGTTGGTCGATTTTTTCGCGGCGGCGCCAGGCGCGCTCGGCCTTCAGCGTCTCCGCGCGCAACAGCGCCTCGGCCGACCAACCCTTGCTCTGGGCGTACTGGGTCAATGCCAACAACTGCCGCCCGAGTTCACCTTTCACCGTTTTCGAGGGGACGGCGGCGCCCGGCTCGGAGCCATCCAACAGACCGGCCTTCCGCGCTTTTTTTGCGAGCTTCTCCGCGCGCAGCAACGCCGGCAGATGCTTCGGCACGCCGTCCAAAGCGGAGGGCCGCTCGTGTCGAGTCCCCTGCTTCTCGGCCCGTTTGATCTGTTCCCACTGCCGCCAGACGGCGTCCACCGACTCGGCCTTCGCGTCGCCGAACACATGCGGATGGCGCCGCACCAGCTTGTCGGCGATTTGCCGGCTCACCCGCTCAAAATCAAACGCGCCACGCTCCTGCCCCAACTGACAATGGAAAACCACTTGCAGCAACAAATCGCCCAATTCCTCGATCATCTCGGCGTCATCGCCCGCCTCGATCGCGTCCATCAATTCGTACACCTCCTCGACGGCGTGGAATCGGAGGCTACGATGGTCCTGCTCGCGGTCCCAGGGGCACCCGGTCGGCGAGCGCAAACGGGCCATCAAATGGAGCAACTCGGAAATCGCGGAACTCGGCGCGGCTTTCTTTTTCACAAAATCACCAGATCATTGCGGTGGACCACCTCAACCCGCGGAACGGACCGGGCCTGGATCGAACGCGAGTCAAAGGCCGCGATGCCGCGGGCGAACTCCGTGCCGTCCAGGTCGCAAATCCGCACGACCTCGCCGGCGTTGAACTCTCCCTGGCAACGCGCGACTCCGGGTGGCAACAGGCTTTTGCCCTTTTCACGCAGCGCTTTTTTGGCGCCGTCATCCACCATGAGCGCGCCCTTCGGATGCGGGAAGAACGCAATCCAGCGTTTGCGGCCGGTCAGTTTCTTTTCCTGCGGAATGAAGATCGTCCCCTCATCGCGGCCCTCGAGGATCGCGGCCAGCGCGTGCTTCTTTTTGCCGGCGGCGATGACCAGCGGAATGCCGGAACGGATCACGATTTTCGCGGCTTGAATCTTGGACTTCATGCCCCCGACCGCCGTCTCGCTGGTGGCGCCGCCGGCGATTTTTTCCAAAGAGGCGTCGATGTTTTCGATCGTCGAAATCGTGCGCGGGTTATCGCGGCCAAAATTCTCGATGACGCCATCCACCGTCGTCAGGATGACGAGCAAGTCGGCGGGCATCAGGCAAGCGGTGAGCGCCGAGAGCTTGTCGTTGTCGCCAAATTTCAATTCGGTGAACGAGATGGCGTCGTTCTCGTTGATGATCGGCACGACTTTATGCTGCAGCAAGGTCAGCAGCGTGTTGCGGGCGTTGAGGTGCCGCTCGTGGTGCTCGAGATCGTCGTGCGTCAAGAGCACCTGCGCGACGTGCCGGTTGTGCTTGGCGAAGAGTTGCTCGTAGGTCGCCATCAGGCGGGATTGGCCAACGGCGGCGCACGCCTGCAATTCGGCCAGTTCGCTGGGTCGCTTCTCGAACCCGAGCGCGCCCATCCCCGCGCCGACCGCGCCGGAAGTCACCAGCACGACCTCGCGGCCCGCCTGCTGCTGCAGAGCCACCTGCGCCACCAACTGCTCCATTTGGGCAAGGTCCAACTGTTTCCGATGATCGGTCAGAACGCCCGTGCCAAGTTTGACGACGAGACGGTTGACCTGCTTGAGAGACTCACGGCTCATGCTCGTGTTGGTAGCAAACGCCCCGCCTAATGGCAAACTTTGAACTTTGCTCTTTCCCCGCTGAACTGCCTATATTTCCGCCATGCGTGATCATTCTCTGGAATTCCTCGAACGTCTTGTTAACACGCCCAGCCCTTCCGGCCACGAGGCGCGCGGCCAGCGGGTTTGGCTCGATTACGTCAGCGCTTTCGCGACGAAGACCCACTCCGACGCCTATGGCAATACCGTGGCCGTCCTCAATCCCGGCGGCTCGCCGCGCCTCATGCTAGCCGCGCACGCGGACGAGATCGCGATGGTGGTCAATTTTATCGACAGCGACGGCTACATCTACGTGCGCCGGCTCGGCGGCGTCGATGCGGCGATCACCAAGGCGCAACGCGTGGTCATTCATACTCGCGGCGGGCCGGTCAAAGGGGTGGTGGGCAACGTCGCGCCGCACCTCTCGCGCGATGACGGCGAACGCAAGGTTCCGAAGATTCACGACCTGTTCATCGACATCGGCGTGGACACCCGGAAAGCCGCGGAAAAGCTCGTCCGCGTGGGCGACCCGATCACGCTGACCGCGGAATTTGAACTCTTGCGCAACGACCTCGCGATCGCCCGCGCCTTTGACAATCGCATCGGCACCTTCGCGGTCGCCGAAGCCGCCCGGCTGCTACACGAATCGAAGTCCAAGCTGCAAGCCGAGGTTTGCGTGGTCTCGAACATCATGGAAGAAGTCGGCTTGCTCGGCGCACGGCAAATCGCCTACTCGCTCCACCCCGACGTCGCGCTCGTGGTCGATGTGACGCACGCGACCGATTATCCCACGGTGAGCCAGGCGCAGCACGGCGACATTAAAATCGGGCGCGGTCCCGCGCTAACGCACGGCGGCTGCAATCATCCCGAAGTCGTGTCCCGGCTCGAAAGCGTCGCGAAAGCCAAGCGGATGCAACTCCAGCACGAAGCCATGTCGGCGACCAGTGGCACCGATACCGACGTGATCTTCTGGACCCGCGGCGGCATCCCGAGCGCGTTGATCAGCCTGCCCAACCGGTACATGCATTCTCCGGTCGAACTGGTTAGTCTCAAGGATCTGGAAAAGATTCCGGAACTGATGGCGGCCTTCGCGCTTTCGCTCAAGGCCGACGACGTGTTCAAGGTGAAGATTTGACGCGCGGCTCGCCGTCGATTGGACGCTAATTCTTTGCCGGCGGAGAAAGTTGTTTCCAAAGGGTGAGCGGGTTGAGCGCACCGGCTCCCCCTTGAGCGGCGCCGCCGAAAGGACTGCCGCCGCCCAGCAAGCCGATCCCGCGCCGCAGCATCACGTTCACCAACGCCTGATTGATGTCGTTGGCTGATTTGACGTTGTGGATAACCTCGTGCTTTAGCCCAAGATCAACTTCCTGGGGACGGTCCGGCTGCTTCATATCGGTGTAGCGCAGCATGCCCAAGGTTAGATCGAGCGTGTCGATCTTGTCGAACTCGACCCCCAGCGCGAGCTGGTTGGTCGCGCCGCCCGGAGCCGCTTGCTGCGCTTTATCCTGCAATTCTTGCAGATTGTTGCGGCCGTTCGTATCGGTGACGACGTTGACCTCCGCGAGGTTGAATCGAACGAGCTTGAGGCGCAGCTTGAGCGCCCGCAGGGCGTCGGCGTCGTACTCGACGTGCAATTCCGCCAAGTCGAGCAACGGCTTTCCGCCAAACGCCGCGGAATTGTAAATCTTCAGATCGCGAATCGTGATCATGGGCGAGAAAATGCCGACGTCGAACTTGCCGATCTTTGTCTCAAGGCCGGTTTGCCGCCGAAGCTGTCGTTCCGCCATCCAGCGAAGGAGCGGCTCACGCAGGACGATCACCGCGACGAGCGCCAAAAGCAGTCCGACTATCACCCGGATGGTCCAGCGAAAAAACGTCTTCATGCCGAGCCAGCATAGCAGACGTTTGCTGGAATCACAAAGACTGGCTCACGCCGAGCCGCCATTTGCGTTGCCGCGCGAATCCCCTCAACGGCGTCCCCGAAGGCCCCCAGGCGCGACCGACGCGGTCAGAGTTCGATGTCCTCGGCGCGGACTTCCAGGCATTCATCCTGGTCCTCCCAGACCGCCGCGGGACAGAATTCGATCAATTTGGGCGTCAACTCACGGCCGGCGACGGCCAGGAGTTTCTCCGCCGTGGTCGCCGCCTCTTCGAACGCGCGCTGGTAATCGCCGCAGGCCTTGCGTTGCCGATCGTCCCAATGCGCGACCGCGTGGATCGGCGCGTATTCCTCGGCCCACCGCCGGATCGGCAATTGAATTTCCGGCGGAATCTCATCGAAAGGCACCGCCGTGCCGCTGCAATGCTGACAAACCAAGCCGGCGTCCAGCACATCACGCGTGAGCAACGGCAGGAGCGGCGCGCGGCAGCACGGCGCCTCGGGATAGGCGGGAGGTGAAGTCGCCAGCCGCTTCAGCCAAATCTGCCGTTCGTGCGCCACTTGCGCGGCCAGCCGATAGGAAGCCTGCAAGGGATGTGAAAGCCGCCACGAGCGACCCAACAACTGGCCGAGCGTCTGCGCCATCCACCGCGCCAATGTCAGATCATCAAAGTCGCGAAAAACGACGCTGTATTCCTGCCAAAGCTCATCGGAGGGCGATTCGGACTCGTTTGACATAATATGCTAAACTGAAACCCGGGTCCGCGTCAGAAAATGGGCCGCCCGTGGAAAATGGGAGAGAAAAGGAGCGTCGCCGCCGCGCGGCAACCGGATCGAACAATTCAACCACGACACACCCGCAGCGTAGGCCGAAGTTCCGCCAGCGTAAAGGAAGAACGGCCCCGCGCACAGGGCAAACGCGTCTAAATGTGGAACCCACCGACGGTTGTTACCAATCCCACGGGATTCTCGATTCGACCCCGTTGTCGCCGCGAGGAACTTGTTGCCGTAACCAGATTCCCATTCAGGAGGTCATCCATTTTTGCGCCCGCGCCTTCCTTCAGCCCCTGCGGGGCTGAGTCCTAAAGCCCAAGGATGGCGCAACGCGCCTTCCTTGGGTTCAGACGCCTCTGTTTGCCAACCCCTAAGCGGGTTGGGGCGGCGGCCGGCGCCACAACCCGCTTCGGGGTTGGAGCGGGACGGACCGGATCGTCTCCTAAAACCGAAGGATGCGACTATTGCTCAAGAAACGGCCCGACACGACTCACGCGGCAGGACTTAGATGCGTTTGCCCTGGCCCCGCGCACCGCGGGCCGCGGCGGCGAGCTTGGGTTGAGGCGGTTTTTGGCGCTTTGGCTTGCGGAGTGGGCAAACGAAACGGTCCCGCCCCCCCCGGGCGCTCACCGATATACGGCTCGGTAGAAGCGGCGTTCCGCAGCGCTGGAGTCAATGTACGAAACGGCGCCGGTCGGGTCCGCGGTCACTTGGGCCAAATCGGTCCAGAGCGGATTGCCCAAATCGCCAGTGAACTGAATGGTGTAGGTCAACTGCGGCACGCCCGGAAAGTTCATCTGGTAACGTCCGTCCCCCAGGCTCGTGATCGTGGCCGTTGTGTCCGCAGGCGCAGTGACGACCGCGAACGTCGCGCTGGGACCCGCGGCGCCAGCCAGATTCCCGGCCAGGTCGTTCGCGGTTCCCGCCGCAATCGAAATACCCAACGTCCCGTTGCCCACGAGGTTCGAGATCGTTACCACGTTAGTTGATCCGCTCGCGGCCGAGACAGCGACGGTTCCGTCGGCGCTGCCGGTATGGTTCAAAGAAATGTCGTTGGTCGTCAGGGCGCTGGCGTTGAAATTGGCGTCGGCGTAGCTCACGACGTAGGTGACGGCGCCGCCGGGCGCGGCCGAAGATGCCGAAGGAGCGCCGATGGCCACAGTCGGCGCAGTGTTATCAATCGTGTAGGCCGGTCCGCTCATAAAGCCGCCGACGAGGGGATTCGGTGGGGTTGCCGTGTCGGTAATCCCGGTCCCGCTGGCGTTCAAATCCAGCCGCAGCGTGCCATCGCCGCTGACCGAATTGACCGTCACGTCAAAGGTAACGCCGCTCGCGGCTGAAACGGCGGCAACGTTTCCGGTCGCCGTTCCGGTGACGGCGAGCGAGAAGGCGGGGGGACTCACGCCTGTCACCGTGCCGTTGAAAGTGACTTGATAGACCAGCGTCGTAGCCCTGGTTACAGTGTTAGTCGGGCTTAAAAGACTAATCGCACTGACAGCAAGCGGCCGGGTCAGTTGAAAGATATACGCGGCGCCCTGCGCCTGGTTGGCGCCGACTTGATGGGTTGGAGCTCCCACAAATGCAGTATCACCTGACACCCCTACCGAAAGACCGAATCTCGATCCGCCCGAATCGTCACTGGCCACCAACGTGGCCGCTTGCGTCCAGGCGCCGCCGCTGCGCACGTACCAGTAGGCTCGCCCATGATAGGCTTGAAAATTAAGGAACGTGAGGAAAGCCCCAATTACCACCGTGTCGCCAGAGATTGCGACTGAGTTACCGAAGCCGTCATCGGGCGTTCCTCCGGCGACGGTTAAGATCGCCTGTTGGCTCCAATTTGTCCCGCTTCGGGCATAGACGTACGCCTCATTCGGGAGGGCGCCGTTGTTATGCTCACTACAGCCAACCACAACCGTATCGCCCGAAATCGAGACCGCCCAGCCAAAATCGTCATTTTTCGCGCCATCGCTCGCGGTCAGAACGCCTTGCTCGGTCCAAATTTC
>CAZFVY010000174.1:0-7880 GCA_964522665.1 uncultured Verrucomicrobiota bacterium
TGCCCTCTCGCACCACAAGCTGTAGCGGTCGGTGGAGTCACGTACATAGCCCTAATAGAAAATGACCCGAGTCTTTGGCATCCCTTATCTGGCTCATTTCTTTATCCGAATAATATAGCAATAATGCGATACAGTCAATAGAACTTTTTGCGGCATTTTCACGGTCGCCGAGCGTCGCCCACGAACCAGGATCGGCGATTTGGCGGCGCCGCGAAATAAACCGTTGACACCTGTTACAAGATGTCACACATTGCATATGTGACAACTGTACCACTTAGGTCATGAAGGGACCCATTCACATTGCCGACGCCGAGTGGGAGGTGATGACCGTCGTTTGGGAGCGGGGACCCGTCGCCGCCAGCGTCGTCGCGGATTTGCTCGTGGAGAGGAAGCGCTGGACGCTGGCGACGGTGCGGACTTTGTTGCGCCGCTTGACGAACAAAGGGGCATTGGAGCAGCGTTTGGAGGGCAAACGCTTTCTCTACACCGCGCGCGTCTCCCGTGAGGAATGCGTGCGCCACGAGAGCGAGTCGTTCCTCGAGCGCGTGCTCGGCCGCACCCCGTCGGTGGCGATCTTGCATCTGGTGCGCAAGGCCGATTTGTCAGAAAAGGACATTCAGGAACTGCGCCGCATTCTGCGCGAAAAGGAGAAGAAGCCGTGAACCCGCTGCTGCGCCTGGGAGAAAGCGTCTTCGCGGTGGTACTTCACACCTCCTGGCAGGCGGCGGCGCTCGCCGCCTTGATTTTGCTCACCCAACGTGCACTCGGCTCGCGGCTGGCGGCTGGCTGGCGCTATGGTCTCTGGCTCCTGCTTGTCACGCGCCTGCTGTTGCCCGTTTCGCTGCCGGCGCCGATTAGCGTCTTCAATTTGTCTAAACTTCCCGTGGCGCGGTTGGCCGCTGGGCGGCTCAATGAGATAAGCTCCCCGCCGCCCCTCGCCTCGACGCTTCGCGCGTCGCCGCCGGAGAGTCCGCCAGCGCCGCGAGGAATCGTCGAACGTTACCGCGTCGTTCCGGTTGCCGTCGCGACCCCGAACCATCCTGACGTCATTTCGGCGCCGGCTCCTAGCCAAGCCGGCGCGGCTCGTTCGGCTCCGGCTCCGGCCGCGCGAACGTTAGATTGGTGGGGAATCGCGGTAGCTGTGTGGCTCGGCGGGGCTCTCCTACTCGGTTGCCGCCTCCTGGGGTCGAGTCTGCGATTTCAACGCCGCTTACGCGCCTATCTACCGGTTTCGGCTCCGTCCGCGACCCAACTTTTGCAGGAATGCGCTGCGATTCTCGGAGTGCGTACGGCAGTACTCCTGCTCGAATGCGCCGAGGTATCCGCGCCGGCCGTCTGCGGTTTACGGCGGAAGAAACTCTTGCTGCCGGAAGGATCGTTGGACCGCTTTACGATCGCGGAACTGCGCTGCATTTTCCTGCATGAGCTGGCGCACGTCAAACGGCGCGATTTGGAAGTGGATTGCCTCGTCGCCCTGCTCCAAGTGGCCCATTGGTTCAATCCGGCGCTTTGGTTTGCCTTCGCGCGTATGCGAGCCGATCGTGAACTGGCCGCGGACGCGCTCGCCCTGGGACGCGCGGGAGATCGTGATGCCCTGGCCTACGGTGAAACGATTCTGAAGGTGCTCGAAGGTCTCACCCGCGCGCCGGCCCGGCCGGGATTGGTCGGCATCGGGGAAGACCAGGCGGGGATGAGGGAACGCATGCGGGCGATCGCCGGGCGCGGCGGCGTCAAGACCTGGCGCTGGTGCGCCGCCGCGCTGGCCCTCGCGCTCGCCGGACTGGCGTTGACGGACGCCAAGGAAGCTCGGCCGGCCGAGCCAGCGGTCGAGCAACCCGTCGAAGCTCCAGCGCGCCCGAGCGGGTCGCCAAAAAGTCCGGCGCCACCGGCCGCAGGATGGCGTCGTTTCGCGGTTCGCGCGAGAGATTACGACACCACCAACGCGCTCAGCAACGTGACGATCCGCGTGGAACTCGAGTATCACGGGGCGCCGACGCGAGTTGAAACGCTGACCACTGGCCCTGACGGGCGGGTGGCGTTCGATTTCCTGACGACCAACCTCAAACGCCTCGGCTATCACGCTCAGCAACCGGCGGGCGTGTCGCTGGATGGCGACTGGCACGAACAGGAGATAACGCGTCTTCCCGATGAGTTTGAAATCAAATTGAGCCAGGGAGTGGAGCTCGGCGGCATTGTTACCGATGAGGCGGGAAAGCCCGTGTCAGGCGCGGTGGTCTCATTCGACGCGACGTTGAACATTCAATTTGGTGAAGGCGCGCCGCTGGCCGTCCGGGTCTGGCGCACCCACGCGGGCGATCAGCTGGCGGTCACGGACGCCGCCGGAAATTGGCGCGCGCGGTATCTGTATCCAACCGTTCGCTGGGCTGAGCTGAGAATTCACCACCCGGATTTTGCGGACTTCTCTGGCTCGACGGAGCTTGCCACCGCGATGCAAGCGGAGGGGCGGGGAACGCGCCTGGAGTATGATCAATTGCTCGGGCGTCGCGCCCGTTTCGTCATGACCGAGGGCGAGACAGCCACGGGGCGCGTCGTGGGTGAGGATGGACAGCCGATTTCCGGCGTAGCGATTCACTGCGCCGAGCCGTCGCCAGATTCAGGTGGCGGCGCCTCGGCATTGCGCGGTCAGCGCGTGGTGAGGTCCGATGCGGACGGGAGGTTTCAGATGGCGCATGTCCCGTCGCGCGCCGTGGTCTGGTGGATTCAGGAGACCGGCCGCGCTCCCGTGGTCGTAAGCCGATCGGCCAAGGCGCCAAATAATCCCATTGAGCTTATCGTAGGTCCCGGTCGTACGGTTTCCGGCGTCGTCGTGGACAAGGAAGGTAACCCGATCTCAGGCGCGGCGGTCGCGTTGATCCACGGCGCTGGGTGGGGAGGGGTTGATTGGGCAACGACCACCGACGCGCGCGGGCGTTTCATATGGGATCATGCTCCCGCCAAAAAATTCCAATTGGAAATCGCAAATGACGGTTACTTGACGGGGCGGTTCAACGCTAACGCCGAGGGGACGAGTGAGACGACCATTACCCTCGAAAAGACGATGAAGATTACCGGTCGAGTGATCGACGCCCGAACCAAACGGCCGGTCGAGCGCTTCCTCATCCGATGGCTCGATCGCGACGATCCGCGCCAACTTGGCTCCTCAGCGGCCAGCGTCATTCCCGGATCGAATGGCGCCTACGCGCTTGACCTGGGGCGCCTCTACGCGCGCACCTGGGGCGGGGGTTACGCCGGAGTCTGCGCCTTCCGGATTGAAGCGGACGGCTATGCCTCGACGGATTCGCCGAAGTTTACATCGCGCGCGGGACACGTCGCCGACGCATCCTACGATATCGAACTGAATCCGGTTCCGCAGATCGTTGGAACGGTTACCGATGCCGCTGGTAACCCGGCGCGGGGCGCTCAAGTCGCGCTCGAAGGGCCCGGCTCCAGATTGCTGCTGACCGGCAGTCCGACTTTTCATGAATCGGCGGACGGCTTGTATCGAGTGACCGATGAGCAGGGCCGTTTTCGCCTCAATTCCGATTCCACGGCGACGGGCTTGATCGCCATCCGTCACGATGGGATCGCGATCCTTGGGAAAGATGAATTGGCTGGCAATGTGACGCTCAATCTTCGGCCCTGGGGACGACTTGTGGGCACGGTCCGAGAGTACGGCCGTCCCGTGACCAACCAGCAAGTATGGGTCAGCGCCGCGACCTCCGCCAACCCTTGGACTGCCGAGTTCCGGACCGAGATGCGGGGAGATACCGATGGAAGCGGGCATTTTTCCTTTGATTGTGTTCCGACCGGCGATTACTCGGTTCAACGGTTTATTTACGACGCCCAAGGCAATGGTTCGAGCGGACCGGGAACCCGCGTCCGTGTTAGTTCCGGAGCGACGACCTCAGTGGTGATCGGCGGGACGGGTCGTCGCGTCATCGGTCGATTTACCATCAAGAATCCCTACGTATCCATCGACTGGGGCCGGAATCGCGATTGGCTTTCGATCAGCTCGGTCCGGCCGACGCCGCCGGCTGGTCTTAAATCGGCCGATGAATTGACCGTTTGGCAAAATATGCCGGCCATTAAACAGGCGTTGGACGCCTATCGTTCGTACCCGGCGCGACTCGCGCCAGATGGTTCGTTCACGATCGAAGAAATGGCTCCTGGCAGTTACTCCATCCGCCTTCAAATCTACGACCCCCGTGACCCCAGCGCATTTGCCCACAGCCGCTACCTCGCGGAATATCACGCGACCTTCGAGGTGCCCGCCGACGGCGTGTCGGGCGAAGAGAAGCCCTTGGATATTGGCAGTTTTGACGTGACGTTGAAGCCGCAAATTGAAATGGGCCGCACACTCGCGCCCCCGTTTGAAGCGACCGAGATGAATGGGAAAAAGTTCGCGCTCGCCGATTTTCGAGGAAAGTATGTGGTCCTCGATTTTTGGGCCACCTGGTGCGGCCCATGTCTCGCGGCGCTTCCGGACCTTAAGAAAGCCCAGGAAAAATTCGGCGCGCGCCCAGACTTCGCGCTCGTCGGTCTAAGCCTGGACAACAACATCGCCGAGGCGCGCGACTTCCTCGCGAAGAATGACCTGCCTTGGACCCAAGGTTTTTTGGGCTCCGTTCTCGATGGCAAGACTCCGACCGACTACGGCGTGTCGGGCATCCCGGCGCTCTTCATCATCAATCCAGACGGGAAGTTCGTGGAGACCATCCAAGACTCCGCGTCACTCACCTCGACTCTCGAAAAGTATCTCAAGTAGAGCGACCGCCGCGTGCTCCATTGCGCCGCCCATTTACAGCGATGGCGGCGAAGGTGTGACCCCGCGCCGACCGAGCGACTCAGATATCCGGAACGGTTGACGGAGTCGCCGCCGACTTCCACCAAACGCGCGCCACGCCGCTGCCAATCGCCCCAAGGAGACTGCCGACCAGCAGCCCCGCGACGAGATGCGTGAATCCGGCTTCCAAGGAATTGGCGATGCCAAAGGCCCGCGCGTCGCCCCAACCACTTTGTTTGAACTCTTCCCAGCTCCGGATGTAATCCAGCGACGGAACCTCAAAAAACATCAGCCCGAATCCAAAGCTCACCGCCATCAGTACGCTCATGACCGCGCTCCAACAGCCGGCCAGAATTCCCAACGGCCCGCTGGCGGTGTTGCGCGCCGCCACGAACCCCGCGATGCCCCAGAGGATAAACGTGAGGCCCATGAAGGCCAAGGTAAGCCGGCCGTTCTCACCGACGTGACGGCCGAAGTTCTCCAAGACCATGTGAACGACCAACAATCCGCCGCCGCCAAGCCCCCACGCCGTAGCTGGCCACAATGCGTCCGGTAACCGCGCGCTCTTGACCGCCGTCGCGGCGCAGGCGAAGCCGGCGCCGGCGGCCAACCCGATCACCGGTTCGACGATAAAGCGAAGCGCGCCGGGCAGCGCCAAGAGCGGACGGTAAAGAGCCACCTGAATGAGAACGAGCCCAAGATTGAGGGCGACCACGATCAAGAGGCCGCGGCGCAGGAGTGAAATCTGCGTCATAGAGATATGAAGAATCCTGCGCAAAAAGTGCGCCGAATTCAAGCCACCAATCATTCAATTCCACGCCGCTTGCCGCGGGGCTTCCAGTTTCTCGATCCGTTTGCGCAGTTTCTTCAACGCTTGATATTCGATCTGACGGATGCGCTCGCGGGAGACGCCGAATTGCGCGCCGATTTCCTCGCGCGTCGTTTCGTCGGCGAGAGAGACTCGACCCCGGGGAAAGTCACGTTTCGGCCACACGACTTTTCTCGGAACCTCTGGAACCGGATCGGTTGACGGTCACCCAACGCCCGCCTACCCTGCCGCCCACAGTCGATCCGGGTGAGCACGCGCGCGCAGAACGAGAGACAGTTTGGCCGGTGGCAGGAATTGCCCGATGGTGGCCGGCCGTCATGGCTGACGAGCCCGCTATGTAAAGGAGGTGGACCGTGAGGAGCGCACGACGCGATTTTGTCAGGAGGTTTACGACGAGAACAACAAGCTCGTCGAGGTCCACGAGAAATACCCGGTGGACAAAGGGCACAAGAAGGTTTAACCAAACTACATCATGACGATAACGCGTGAGCTTGTGGCGGGGAAGTTAGCGGCTTACTTGCACCATGAACTTTCGCTTGCTGGCCTGGTGGAATGGGCTGAGGCTTCAATGTTGGAGGGCGCGTTCGAAGAATCGCGCTTCGACGGAATTCGCGACGCGGTCGCCCGTCTGGGTTTGGCTGATGTCCGCGCTTTTGGCCTGACGTGGGACGACTGTCAGGAGATTCTGCGGCAACTCGGGTATTCCGCCCGTATTGAGATTGCGGCAGCGTAGCTAACTTCGGCCCCGCGAACGACGGACTGACTCCGTCGCCGCGAGGCCGAGGACCTTGCCGGGATCACCGGCTAGGCATTCAATTCCACGCCGCTTGCCGCGGGGCTTCCAGTTTCTCGATCCGTTTGCGCAGTTTCTTCAGCGCTTGATATTCGATCTGGCGGATGCGCTCGCGGGTGACGCCGAATTGCGCGCCAATTTCCTCGAGCGTCTTTTCATCGGCGTCGGCCAGGCCGAAGCGCTGCATGAGCACGCTTTGTTCGCGCGGATCAAGGCTGGCGACCACTTCGCGCACGAGCGCCGAATCCGCCTGCTCGCGCAGTTGATCGGAAGGCGTCAGCGCGTTCGGGTCGGCCACGGCGTCCGCCAGATGATTCTGGCTGTCGTCGCCCACCGGCGCGTCGAGCGAACTCGGCGCCAGCGACGCCCGCCGATACTGCGTCACGCGGGCCATCGGCAAGCCGACTTGTTGGGCGATCTCCTCGTCGGTCGGGTCGCGCCCGAATAGATCGTGCAGTTTCGCCTCGGCGCGGCGGATGTGATAGAGCTTGTCCACCACGTGCACCGGCAGCCGGATCGTCTTGGACTGGTTCGACAGCGCCCGGCGGATCGCCTGTTTGATCCACCACGAAGCGTAGGTCGAAAATTTCGCCCCTTTCCGGGGGTCGAAGCGTTCGACGCTCTTGATCAAACCGATGTTGCCCTCACCGATCAAATCGAGCAGCGGTACGCCGTAGCCTTCGTAATCACGCGCGATCTTGACCACCAATCGGAGATTGGCGTTGATCATATCGGTGCGCGCCTGACGGTCGCCTCGGCGAATCCGTTTGGCCAGGGAGACCTCCTGCTTGGGCGTCAGCAGCTTGAATTGACCGATTTCGCCCAGGTAAAGTTGGAAGGAGGAGCGTTCCTGCGGTTCGCTCCCGCGGGGTGGCTCCGCTTCGACGACCGGCGCCGGTTGGGCCACGGCGGGAGCGACCGCCGGAGCGACCACTACCGGTTTGGCCTCCCGCTCGATCGCAGCCGCTTTGGCGCCCGTGTTTCTCCGACCCAGCCGATTGGCGCGAATAAGGGAGAATGCTTTGGTCGCGCGAACTGCGTTCTTTCTCGTTTTCATAGGTTCAATCGTCACTGCGGCTTTGGCTCGGAGCCGGAGCCGTGCAACGTTCAATGGTTACACTGACTACTTGACATTCAAAACTTCGGTCCGTTCATCACGATTTCATCGAACCGCATTTTCTTGCCGCCAAGCTCTGCCTTGGCGCTATACTAACCGGTCAACTATCGACCGCTCTTATCTGACGCTCGCCACCCGGCGTCCCTTCAATTTATTAGACGCCAACTGGAGTCAACCCGATCACTCCCAACGCCGCCGGCTCCAATTGCTCCAAAATACTCAAGTCGTTTCTCAGCTTCGCCCGCATCAACATGCCTAGCACGATCGCGGAAACCGCTTCCGCCGCCCGCTTGGTATCGCCCACCGAAATCAGCCCCAACCGCTGCGCGTCGGCGACGGCGCTCTCGACGTACCGACC
>CAZFVY010000175.1:0-7692 GCA_964522665.1 uncultured Verrucomicrobiota bacterium
GGGCGGCGGCGCGGCAAAGACGCAACCCGGACGCAGAAATGCGCCGTCCACGCCACGCGCTGCCGACCCAGTCCAAACATGACTAGCGGGGCTGAGAACGCCTCCCAAGTCGTCGCGATCTCACGCCGCGGACTGTGTCGTGGCCGCGCGACGCGAATTAACCTTGCTCGCGGGCAACTGAATCCGTTAGGATCAAACGCCGCAGAGTGAACGAATTCCCGAATGTATTGACTAAGATCGTGGAAGTGATTTGACAAACATGAAACGACAATTCTCCAACTACGTTGCGATTATCTCCTGTGTGCTGGCGGCGTCCGTCGCGCTCTGGCCGGTCACTGGCCGCGCGCAGGCCGAGGCGGTGAATGAATTAAAGGCGCTGGCGGAGAAGGGCGACGCGACCGCGCAGTCGAAGCTGGGGATGAAGTATTACCTCGGCCAAGACGTGTTGCAGCACTACGCTGAGGCCGCGCGATGGTTCCAAAAGGCCGCCGAACAGGGAGATTTGACCGCTCAGAAAACTCTGGCCGCGATGTTTTACCAGGGACAGGGTGTGCCACAAAACGACCTTGAGGCCGCCAACTGGTACCGCAAGGCGGCGGAGAAGGGCGATGCCGGTTCGCAGAATATTCTCGGCCTCATGTCCGCGAATGGCCAAGGCGGCCCCACTAACTATGTAGCCGCGGTAAAATGGTTTCGGAAGGCGGCCGATCAAGGGGTTTCCGCCGCGCAACGAAATCTCGGCGTGCTCTATACCGCTGGTTTGGGCGTGACGGCGGACCGCGTTGAAGCCTTGGATTGGTTTCGCAAGGCGGCTGAGCAGGGTGACGTGCAATCGCAGAACGAGCTGGGCCGGGCATTGATCAGTGGGTCCGGTGTCCCGAAGGATGCGAAGGAAGGTCTCAAATGGATACGGAAGGCGGCCGATGGCGGCGACCTGGTTGCGCAAAACAATCTTGGAACCCTGTACTATTTTGGTGAAGGTGTAGCCACCGATGACAAAGAAGCCCTTAATTGGTTCCGCAAGGCGGCCGAGCACGGGCATCCGCAAGCTGAGTATTATCTCGGTCTGATGTATGCCAATGGGCGAGGAGTGAACAAGGATCTCGGTGAGGCTCTCAAGTGGTATCGTCAATCGGCCGACCACGGTTACGTCATGGCGATTAATGAGTTGGGCTGGATGTATGAGCGGGGTAACGGCGTTGCGTCCGACCCCGCGGAAGCCGTGAAATGGTACCGCAAGGCCGCCGACGAGGGCTACGCGACCGCCCAGCACAACTTAGCGGTGATGTATGCCAACGGCAAGGGCACGGCCAAAGAGCTGGCGGAGGCGATGAAATGGTATCGCAAGGCGGCGGAACAGGGGCAAGCGGTCTCCCAGAATGAAATCGGATGGATGTACGACCAGGGCATCGGCGTTACCAAGGATTCGAAACAAGCGGCCGAGTGGTTCCGCAAGGCCGCGGATCAGGGGCTTGAATTGGCCCAACAGAACCTCGGCCTCCTTTATGCCAACGCGAGCGGCGTGGAACAGGACTACGTCGAGGCGTACAAGTGGTTCAATCTCGCGGCGGCGCAAGGCAATACCAACGCCGTTTCCTTCCGACAATCAGTTATGCAAAAGATGACGCCGGCGCAGGTAAACGAAGGACAACGGCGGGCGGCGGAGTTTTTGGAGCGGAAGAAGACGGCGGGCCAATAGGCCGTGGTCTTTGCCGCCGCCAATTCGGCTTCAACCATCAGATCTCGGGTTAAGTGAATAATTGTATTTTACTCATGGGTAAACCTTTTCTCATTATTGGCCGGCGCGCACGCCGGATGGATTCGTCCCACGCGTCGGCGGCTCACAGACTGCCCGGTGGTTCGGGATGGGTGGCCTTGCTCTTGGCAATCGGCGCGGCGCTTTTCGGCGGCGCCACGATTCAGGCCGCGGACGCTGCCAAACCCGTGACCGATCTACGCGGTCTGATCATCGTCAAGTCGAAGTCGGAGATCACGCCCGGCGGGGCGGCCGACGTCTCCGGACTGGTCGTCAAAGACATCCCTTTGCTTGATGGCGCGGATTTTAAGTCGCGTATCAACCCCTTTTTCGGAAAGCCGATTGACGATAAGCTTCTCAAAGATCTGCCGCAGGCTGTGATCGCGTATTGTCGGGAGAAGGGCCAGCCTCTGGTGGACGCCGGATTCGGGCCTCAATCTGTGACCAACGGGGTGCTGCAGTTGTTTTTGGTTCAAGGCAAACTCGGCCGCGTGGTGTACGAGGGAGCGAATCGTTGGTCTCGGGAGGCTTATACCCGCGAGAACCTGCATCTTGCCCCGGGTCAGCCGATTGACGCGGAGCAACTCGACTCCGACGTGGCGTGGCTTAATCGGGGTAAGTTTCACTCGGTCGAAACGCTCGTTAGGCCCGGCGCCGCTGAAGCCGAATCGGACCTCGTGGTTCGCATGCATGATCGATTTCCTTTGAGCGCGTTCGTCGGTATCGACACCGACGGCACGCGAATCACCGGTGAAAACCGCTTCTCGACCGGCATCGAATGGGGCAATTTCCTCTGGCTCGACGATCACTATTTTACCTACCGGTACACGGCGGACACTGATTTCCGGTTTTTGGAGGGCCATTCGGTGACCTACGAGTTTCCGTTGCCCTGGCGGCATATCGTGCGCCTTTCCGGGACCTACTCGTCCGTGCGGGCGGATCTGCCGGGAACTTTGACCGGCATTACCACCTCTGGAACCAGCTACGGCGCGAACCTCCGCTACATCATCAATTTGCCCAAGCTGCGCGCCTACACCCATCAATTGTCGCTCGGGGCCGATTACAATCGCTCTGATAACAACTTGGAATTCAATTTCCTCAACTTCTCCGCGTCAACGGTCGATACGGAGCAGTTGGTCATTGGCTATTCGGGCACGCTGCCGGATGCTTGGGGCGGTACGTCCGTCGGCATCGAGTATTATTATAGCCCGGGAAACTTGACCTCCTTAAACGGAGACGCCGCTTTTAGGGCCTCGTATGCGAACGCGAAGGCCAATTACAATTACGCCCGGTTCAACGTCGAACGGCTGACCCGGATTCCCGGCGGTCTCACTTGGCGCGCGTTCGGACTTTATCAGTGGGCGGATGGTGACCTTCTCCCCAGCGCCCAGCTCGGTCTCGGCGGCGTGGACACCGTGCGGGGCTACGACGAGCGCACGGTCAACGGTTCCGAAGGCTACTATATCATCAACGAGCTTTATTCACCCTCATTTTCGCTGGGCGGCTTGCTCGACGCAACGGCCAAGGACCAACTCCAATTGCTCGGCTTTTTTGACTACGGCGAAACGGGCAATCCGGTTCTCCTGCCGAACGAACGGTCGCGGGTCACCCTCATGTCCGCCGGCGTAGGGATGCGCTATCAGGTAGCTCCGTATGTCTCGGTGCGCTTCGATTATGGGTGGCAGTTGAAGGATCCGCCGGCGAGCATCCTGATCAGCCCCGAGACCTCGCGCGCGCACGTCTCCGCGCGGATCACTTTTTAGACTTTCGACGCGATTTGGAGGTTCCTTCGAAACAAATGCCTAAAGTTCCGAGGAATTGAGCCGACTGTATGGTCTGACGACGCTGGTATAGGGCAGATGGGACAGCCCAAAAGTAGTCCCGGGCATGGAGGCCGATCAACTGCACGGATGCGTTGAGATGACGCAGTCGTTTAAACATTTGATCGTATGGTAATCTCTAAAAGCCTGACCTCCCTGTCCAAGTCCCGAGCCACGGTTGCTGACACCGTCTCGCTCTCTGAATCCCTCGCCAGTCTTTCCTCGACCGTCAAAGGCGCCGCGCGCGCCGATGTTTCCCCGAAGCCGTGGGTTCAGCGAATCCAGCGCGCCCTCGACCTACTCACCGACGCGAACTTGCCGGCGGGCCGCCTGGCTTCCGACACCCCGCGACGCAGCGTCGGCGCGCCCCTTTCGGTCCAGAGTATTTCTCGGTTCGCGCTGAGTCCCACGCGCTCGGAGCAGGGGGCTGCGGCCTCGGATGCTCCCAATGCCTTTGCCCGCTTCAGCCTTTTTCGGGGGCACAGCGCGGACATGCTGGTGGCCGCCGCGATGACGCCGGCTTCGACGCTGCGAATTGACGCCGGACGCTAACCGTTGGGCGACCACGGGAGCCGGTTTTCACGCCCGACGTGGCCTCCGGCATCTCTAAACACACTTGGCTGCCTGACGAAATGAGATCCCTTTTGCCGATCATGTCCTCGCCGACCTACCGAGACTGACCCCATGGATATTTCAGTTAAACCGTGGAACGGCGGGGCGCGGGACAACGGCTCGACGGGATTTCGGCCGCCGAAGCGTCGTCCGTCGGATGAGGCTTCACCGGCCCCGGAGGATGCCAGCGCCTCCGCGAGTCGGTCGGCGCCATTGACCTTTCGCGACATGAGTTTTGCGCTCCAGCGCGAGTCGCTGGCCAATGCCACTTCCCTCACGCAGACGCAGGTCGGGTTTCTGGACGCCGTCGAGGGGGCGCTGGGAAGGCTGCAGGAAATCTCGGGCTTCGCCGGCGCGGCCGCGGTCGCGGGCGAGACCGACGAGTATTTGCAGGAATTTACGCAGTTGCAGGCGTACGTCAGCGACCTGGGATCGCGGACCTTTGACGCGGCGACGCTATTCAGCGCGCGCAGCGTCGCCGTGGAGGACGACGCCGTGACTCGCCGGCTCAGTCAGGAGTTGGACCCACCCTTGCGCTCGGTTGTGCGGCAAGTGATGGGCGCCGTCGAGCGCGGCGGCAGCCCGGACGCCGCCCGAAGAGCCGGGCTGCCCGCGAGCGCGGCGCTCGGCGAGGCGCAGGCGAAGCTCGTGAGCTTTCGCGCGCACATCGACGCCAATCTCGAGCGTTTGCGCCGCCTCGGCGAGGTCATGGCGGCCCGTGACGCCGCGGGCGCCGCCAAATCGATCTCGGACCCCTCAGTTGCGCAGGAAGATCTGCAATCAGCGCGTTCCGTGTTCCAAAGCGCGTCCGCCTCCGCGATGTCCACGCAGGCGAATATCCTCGCGACCTCCGCCATGCGTTTGCTGGGCGGGAGCTGAGCGCGGGCGTTCCTGCTCCTCCGGCGAATGAGTCCCGGCTTCTCCCCTTCCTGCGCTTTTCCCAAGGGCGCGTTTCCCATTTCCGTTCCGTCTGCTTACCGGCGCGGTTGTTTTGCGACCGTCCGGCGCCCGCTCACGGCTGCGGGCTTCTCTGCAAATTTCCGGGTGAACGAAAGAATTCCTAAAAAAAACTAAAGTTTACGGCTGGTACGCCGATAATCTATCTCAGACAGCGGGGATTGACCCCCGCTAAAGGCGAAGGGAACGCCGGAAAAAATCCCGTGGCAAGGAGGCCAAGTTAAATGCACGGACGCGTTTAAATCAACGTAGTCAATAGAAAGTGCAGTCAACTTATGATCATCGGTACAAACTCCTCCGCCTTGTTCGCCTCCCGTCAGCTTTCGGTCAATTCCAACCTCCTCCAGAAGTCCCTGGCCCGGCTCTCGTCCGGTCAACGCATCGTCTCGCCTGAGGACGACGCCGCTGGCCTGGCGATCTCGATGAAACTGGACGCCGAAGTCCGCCGCAACGGCGCCGCTTCGACGATCCTGACCAATGCGACGACGTTTAGCCAGACGGCGGACGGAATGTTGCAACAGGTGCAGAACGCGTTGAATCGCTTGAGTGAATTGAGCGTGCTTTCGCAAGACAGCTCGAAGAGCGCGTCCGACATCTCGAACTACGCCGCCGAGTTCACCCAGTTGCAGAACTTTATCAGTGACATCGGGACCAAGAAGTTCGGCAGTTCGACCCTTTTTAGCAGCACTGGCTTTTCGGTGCCGATCAACGACTCCGGTTCGCTGTTGACGTTGAACGCGCTCGACCTCAACAACGCCGCGGTCACCATTGGCTTGTCCAACATTTTCAACGCCGCCTCGAGCGCCATCGGCAATACGACCAGCGCCGCCCAGGCCTTGAGCAACGTCGTGACGGCGATTTCGACGCTTGCGACAATGCGCGCGCTCACCGGCGCCAATATCGAGCGCTTGAACTTCTCGAACGACTCGTTGAGCCAGTTTAACACCAGCCTTCAGGCGGCTAGCGCTTCGATCACCAATGTCGATATGGCCTCGGAGGCCGCGAACTTCGCGAAATACCAGTTGCTGGTCCAGGCGGGGTCAACGATGTTGGCTCAGGCGAACGCGATTCCCAACTCAACCCTGCAAATCTTGCAGAACATCTAGCGTTAGGTTTTCCCGAGGGAACAGACCTTCGGTAATTTGTCCCGGTCAGTAGGGACTGCACAACGGGCCGGCAGCGTGTTGATTCGCTGCTGGCCTTTTGTCGTTTGGATTTCCTGCGAACCAGGTCAGGTTTGGCCCGCCCGCGCTTCCGACCGCCTTCGTCTCGTGTCCCAGAAAGCGGTTCGACGGAGCCCAAGTCGGTTACCGCAAAAAATGATGTAAAAAAGGCTAAAGTTCTTCGCCAGTACGCCGATTATCTCTATTAGATGGCGGGGATGGACCCCTGCTAAAGGCGCTGAAACGGCGCCGGAGACTTGTGGCATGGCTGCCGAATTTAATATTTGGGAGCGTTTTAATCAACGCGCTCAATTAGCAGTGGACTGAGCTTATGACTGTTGACGCAAGCTCAGCCGTTCTTCGCAATCTAGGGATCAACTCCGCCCTCCTGTCGAAATCCCTTGCCCGTCTCTCTTCCGGCCAGCGCATTGTCTCGCCGGAGGATGATCCGGGTGGTTTGGCGATTTCGATCAAACTGGATGGGGAAATTCAGCGGAATAATGCCGCCGCGTCAATCGTAACGAACGCCACCTCGTTGACCCAGGCTCAGGATGGCCTGCTGCAACAGGTTGAAAAGGCCTTGGATCGGATGAGCGAGCTGGGCGTTTTGGCGCAGGATAGCTCAAAATCGGCGTCGGACATTTCAAGTTACACGTCGGAGTTCACCCAGTTGCAGAGTTTCATCAGCGACGTTGGGACCAAGAATTTCAGTTCCACGACGATGTTCGGCAGTACCGGCCTCAGTGTGTTGGTGGACCCGCAGGGCACGACGATCACTCTTAACGCGTTGGATATCAACAATTCAGCGGTTACGATCGGCCTAGCGAATATCTTTAATACGATCTCCACCGGGGTCGGGAACGCGACCAGCGCCGCCCAGGCGCTCAGCAACGTGCAGACGGCGATCTCAACCCTTGCCAGCATGCGCGCCGTGACCGGGGCGAACATCGAGCGGCTCAATTTCTCGAGTGATACTTTGAGTTCGCTCACCACGAATCTGACGGCCGCCAGTGGCGCAATTACGAACGTTGACATGGCGACCGAGGCTTCGAATTTCGCCAAATATCAATTGTTGGTGCAGGCCGGGACGACCATGCTTGCCCAGGCAAATTCACTTCGCAGTTCGACTCTGCAGATCTTGCAGAGCATCTAATCCCGCTGCGCGGCAACGCCTTCGGGCGCTCGCGCGCCGGTCGCAACCTTCGGAAAGTCGTCCCCGGGAGCATCATCTCACGTCCCAGGCCGATAGCGTGCTCGACCGCTGTCGGCCCTTTTTATTTCCCCGGGTATTTCGCTGGAATCCTCAAGTTTTGGTGGAAGTGGCCGATAATAAGAAGAGTGGCGGCAGTAGAAGCGGCCACGCAGGAACGACGGAAAGCGCCTG
>CAZFVY010000176.1:0-7605 GCA_964522665.1 uncultured Verrucomicrobiota bacterium
CGGGGCCTGATAAACATAAACCGGCGGCGGCGCGAGCGCGCGAACGAGTACCGAGCCAGCGACCAGGCCCGTCAATACTTTGCCCGTCGTGGACCACCCGCCATCGGCCTGCGCGGACTGCATTCCGGCGGCCGCGACCGTGAGCGCCGTTAATCCTAGAATTATCCTTTTCATCGTATTCCTTTTGTTAAATTCCAATTGCTGTTTGGACTGCCGCCATGGCTTTTTATTCAACCGGGCGACGCCGACGGGTCGCCGCGCGTCTCGCGGATAATCTCTTTATCTTTGCGGTGAGGGATGTTAAGCTGCCCCGGAAACCCATTCGGTCGTCTTGATCCGACCGAGCGCCCAGTGGCCGAAACGGCTTCGAGCGCGGACGCGAAACGTAGAAATTTGCATAGGCACCCCACCGAATGACGCCCGAATCTGATTGGCGACGCCCCCCGGAACGTCCGCGCCGCCGGCTGCCGCGGTCCTTCAAGGATTTGACCCCCACCAAGGCGTTCAATCCAAGGACGTTTTTCCGGGAGATGGTCTGGAAGGCCTTGCTGATGAAGCGGACGGGGCAGCACAAGGCGCCCGTGTTTCCCCGCTTGAGCGAGGGTCAACTCGCCCTGACCTGGATCGGTCACGCCTCGTTCCTCATCCAGTTCACCGATCTCAATGTGATGGTGGACCCCAATTTCGCGAATTGGCTCTTCCTGCTTAAACGGGTTCGGCGCGCGGGGTTGAAACTCAAGGACCTGCCTCCGGTTGATCTGGTTTTATTGAGCCACGCGCACTTCGATCATTTCCATAAACCGACCCTGCGGCGACTGCCGCCGACGAAAATCGGCATCATGCCGTGGGGTATGGGCGACCTCGCGCGGGGGTTGGGGTTCGAGCGGATCATCGAACTCCAATGGTGGGAAAGCTTTTGCCACGGGGATTGGAAGGTGACCCTGACTCCCTGCAAGCATTGGGGCGCGCGCGTGCTGCGGGACGTGCATCGCGGTTACGGTGGATTCATTATCGAGCATCAAGGGCGCCGACTTTTCCATGCCGGCGACAGCGCCTATTTTGAGGGGTTTAAGGAAATCGGGGCCCGCTACAGCCCGGAGATCGCCATGCTCCCGATCGGCGCGTACTTTCCCCACTCGTTCCGAAACGTTCACATGGGGCCGGATGAAGCCATGAAAGTATTCCGCGACCTGCGCGCCCGCTGGCTGGTCCCGATGCATTACGGAACATTTAAGCTCTCGTTCGAAGACATGGACGAACCGCCCCGCTGGCTGCAGGAAATTGCGCAGAAAGACGGTTGCAGCCACCATTTGAAAATCCTCGAGGAAGGCGTGCCGCAGGTGTTCTGAAGGTGGCCGTTTTCGGAGCCCAAAACTTGGCCTTGTTCTTTACCGGCTTGGGGTTCCGGCCAGCGATGAAACGATAATGCCCAGACCAGCCGGCGGTTCAGGGAGGTCGCGCGGCGCCCGGGCGCAAGCGCCGAAGGCGCTCACTCAAAAGTGGGTCAACTGATCCGCGTGCGGTGAGTGGTCGTTATTCCACCGGGACAAGGCGGCGTCCGACTGCTGAAACAAGAGGTCGCGGCGGACGCCCTCGACATGGTCGTCGCAAAACACAATGTTATACCGCCCGTTATGGCGCGCCAAAGTCGCTTTGATGACTCCCGCGCTGCCGAAGTAATTCGGTCGCTCGACGCCATTGCGCGAATTGATGTCGATCAACGCCATCCCATCGTAACTGTCCTGCGTCACGTTGATCTCATAGATCGAGCGCACGATGCCCGCCGGATCCCAGATCAAGGTGGCGTCGCCGATGGCGATCATGTCGCTGGGAGCCTGCACTTTCGCCTCGCTAATGTGCAGAATATCCGGCGATAAACCGTCGATTTGGTCCGCGAGCGAGACCTTGGAAAGGACGCCGCCCAAGCCCAGGTCACTGGGGGTGAATTTGACGCCGTTGGCGTTGTACCCATAGCTGCCGATCGGCACGCCATCGTCGTTCCCGTCCGCGGTCAGGCCTTTGTAATCGGGACAGAGATAAAGCTTATTGGTCCATCCGGACGTGGTGTAAGGCTGCAATGCGGTATGCCAGAACACGTTGGTGATGGTCATCGTCGGATCGACGTTGTACGCGGGAAAAAAGGCGTTATCGAGCAAATGGAGATTGAGCGCCAAGCCCAGCTGCCGGACATTGTTCTTGCAGTAAGTGTCCCGCGCTTTCGCCTTCGCCTTCGCCAGGGCCGGCAGGAGCAACGACGCGAGAATGGCGATGATCGCGATCACCACCAACAACTCAATCAACGTGAAACCGCCCCGACCGGCCGGCCGCGGCGGGTTCTGCGCGGACGCCAACGTTGGTCGCGATCGCTCCATTTCGGAATCGTTCAAGGCAATGAAACCACCCGGTAGAACCGCATCGTGTCGGAACTGGTCGTGTCCAGGTAAAACGGCTGGGTCAAATTCGTAATCGTCGTCAGCGGCTTCCAAGAAGCCGGCGCCAGCGTGCTGTTCGAATACTCCAGCCGGAAATGTTGCGTCGCCGGCGGCGCCGTCCATTTGATCAACAACTGCGAGCCGTTGACGACCGCGCGGAGATCAGTCACCGCCGCGATGCCGGTGTTGGTGCTCGTCCCCGGCTTCTTATTCGTTTCAAACATCCGCATGAAAGCCGTCGCCTGGTCAAAATTGTCGGGCGGCGGACTGCTCGCCTGGGTCGAGTTGATCTGCGCGCAAATGCCGTATCCCGGTCGCAGCCAATAAAAATTGTGCGCGTAGTCGGTTTCGACCGGTTGATAGTTGCCGGTCCCGTCCAAGTCGGCGGCCGTGGTAATCGTCTCGTTTTCGTTCACCCGCAGGCAATCGCCAAAGCTGAGTAACGGCAACTCCACCGTCCCGTAGGCGTCCACCTTGAACGCGCTGCTGAATGTGACCTGCACCGGGATCGAGCCGCTAATGTCCGGATCAA
This sequence comes from uncultured Verrucomicrobiota bacterium, assembly GCA_964522665.1. Classification (GTDB taxonomy): domain Bacteria; phylum Verrucomicrobiota; class Verrucomicrobiia; order Limisphaerales; family CAZFVY01; genus CAZFVY01. The sequence continues at coordinate 2,965 of CAZFVY010000176.1, forward strand.
TCAGCGAAACCAGAGTGGTGATCGTCGTCGTGGTGTTCCACACGTCGCCATAATGGATTGTGTCGGGGAAATCGATGATCGGCGGGTTGAAAACGTTGTCGGGCTGATCCGAGCTAAAACTGGTATCGTAAAATCCATAGACTTTCCGCCCGGTCCCGGGAACTTGCTCGAAGAAAAGCCAACTCACCGAATTGGTCCCCTCCACCGTCTTGCGCTCGCCAATCTTGGCCTGCGGAAAGCTGGCCGCTTCCGGCACGCCGGCCGACGCCAGATAATCATAGCGGAAAACCTGATTGGTCGGGCCAACGCTAAAGTCCCAAAAATTCGGCCCGCCCGAATTCCCCATCACGCCTCCCGTGGAATACGCGGTGGTCGAATTATACGGATCAAAATAATTCGCGTACGCCCGGAAGTACTGGCCAGCCTGATTGTACATATCGGACGCGGTGATCGTCACTTGGGCATGGGCCGGGGCGGCGGAAAGCAGAGCCAAAGCGAATAGCGAGTTTCGGGTTTTCATGAAAACAATATTGGGTCTTTTCAACCAGACTACTTCTCGGACGTCGCAGCCCTGAATTCACCCCGTCCACCGCCAATTGGTCAGCCTTCGAATGGGGAGACGATAGTGATCGAATCATACTGGCAACGTCCAGCGTCGCAACTGTGCGTTCCATCGCACACCGGCAGTGTTTCAGCGGCGACCCTCGGCCATCTTGATCGGCCCAACCAGCCGTCCAGCGGAGGACGCCAATTGGATTTTCGACGGTCATTTATCATAATGGCCAGCTAGGTTATTTTCAAGCAGGTTCCATACCATCCCCGCCGCGCCGCCGTCGCTCGTTTCTGAGAAAGTCTCGTCAGCCCCGGTCGTCACCTCGGCCGATTCGACTCTGCCAGCGCCCGGCCTCCGAGCACAGTACGCGATCCCAATGCCGGGACGGCCGATTCCCACAATCGAGTCGGGCCGCGAGCGATTCGGGGCGCTACGAGGCGTTCATTGAAACACCGGCGAAGATGCATCGAACTCGACCGGAATCACTTACGAGCGATTCCTAGATTCTCAACCAGGGGCGGCTGGATTTGGCACACACCTTGCAATCGACACCCAAGCGGCGAACGCCATTCTCACCCGAATGGTTACTGCTTGCACAAATCGCGAATCGTTATGAGTTCATTTCTGCCCGACATTCGTTTTGGCATCCGCATGCTGCTGAAGCGCCCTGGCTTGACCGCCGTCGCGATTATCTCTCTGGCTCTCGGCATCGGCGCGAATACCGCCATTTTCAGCGTCATGGACGCCACGCTCTTGCGCTCCCTGCCCTTCGCCGAACCCGACCGCCTGCTGCTCATTAAAACGAGCGGCTTTTTCGGCGAGGCGATGTCGGGCGCCGACCTCAATGACTTGCAGACCCAGAGCAAATCATTCGCGCCGATCGGCGCTTATTCTTCCGAGAATATTAACTTATCTGGCGACGGCGAACCCGAGCGGCTCAGTAGCTCACGGATCACGCCGAACTTTTGCGCGCTGCTTGGCCGCCCACCGCAATTGGGACGCGCCTTCGCGGACGCTGAAGCGCAATCTGGCGGTGATCGAGTCGCCCTTCTAAGCGATGGCCTCTGGCGCCGGCGTTTTGGCGCGGATAAGTCGATCGTGGGCCGGACCATCAAATTGGACGCGCACGACTACACGGTCGTCGGCGTGATGCCCGCCGGGTTCAGTTTTCCCGAGCAGGCTCAGGTCTGGACGCCGCTCCGCCTCGGCGCCGCTGAAAGGGCCGATTACGACGATTGCTACCTCCGCCTCGTCGGACGACTTAAACCCGGCGCGACGATCGGCCAAGCGCGCGCCGAGCTGGAGACGATCGGCAAATTGGCCCAGGCCCGCTACCCGGAATTCCGCCGGAGCTGGCGTCTCGATTTGATTTCACTTCATGAAAACCTGGTCGGCGAAAACCGGACCTTGCTGTTCATCCTCCTCGGAGCGGTGAGCCTCGTCTTGTTCATCGCGTGCGCGAACGTCGCCAATCTCCTGCTCGCGCTTGCTTCTGGACGCCAGCGCGAGCTGGCCGTGCGGCTTGCGCTCGGCGCCGGCCGGACCCGGTTGTTTCGCCAATTGCTGACTGAAAGCGCGCTGCTGGCGATTCTCGCCGGCGGACTCGGGATCGTCATTGCGGTTTGGGGCATGGAGGCGCTTACCCGCCTGCTGCCCGCCCAAATCCCCCGCGTCGGACCCATCACGCTCAACGGGAGCGTGCTCCTTTTTACCGCTTTGGTTTCCGCTGGGGCTTGCCTCCTTTTTGGCTTGGCGCCGGCGTACCAGGCGGGCGGCGTCACGTTGAACGAAGCGCTGAAACAGGGCGGACGCGCCGCGTCCAGCCACGGCGGCGCCCGGCGTCTCCGGGCGGGGCTGGTGATCGGCGAAATCGCGGTCGCCGTCATGCTCCTCGCCGGCGCTGGTTTGCTGGTCAAGAGCCTGATCGCCTTGCGCCACGTTCCGCTCGGGTTTCGCCCTGAGCAAGTCCTCAGCGCGCGCCTGGAGTTGCCCGCGGCGAAATACTCCACCAGCCAGCAAACGCTCAATTTTCAGCGCGAGCTTCTGGACCAGGTGCGCGCCCTGCCCGGCGTGCAGGCGGACGGAATCACTTCGAGCCTGCCGTTCGCCGGCAATCTGGGCCTGGCCTTCGCCATCGAAGGCTCCGAGACGCCGACCGGTTTTGGCCCCAACACTCCGATGGCCGGCTATCGCTCGGTCAGCGCCGACTACCTCCCCGCCATTGGCATACCACTCTTGAAGGGGCGCGGCTTCAACGATCACGACGACGCTAACTCGCCGCGCGTGGCGCTAATCAACGCCGCGATGGCCCAAAAGTACTGGCCCGACCAAGACCCGATCGGCAAGCGCCTCAAGCCGCTGGGCGGTGACGGCGGCTGGATGCAAATCGTCGGCCTCGTCGGCAGCGTTCACCACACCTCCTTGAGCCAGCCGGCGGAACCGGAGATGTTTGTTCCCTTCCCCCAAAATCCGGTCACGCAATTGAACTTGGTAGTCCGCGCGGTCGGGGAGCTTGAGCCGCTCGTCGGCGCGATCCGCGGCATCGTCACCGCGCTCGATCCCGACCAATCCGTCTTCAGCCTGCGCGCAATGAACGATCGCGTGAACGAGTCGGTCGCCCAGCCGCGGTTCAATACCTGGTTTTTGGCGAGCTTCGCCGGGCTGGCGCTTGGGCTGGCGGCGGTCGGCATCTACGGGGTCATGCTTTATACAGTCACGCAGCGCACCCAGGAGATCGGCGTCCGCATGGCCCTGGGAGCGCAACGCGGCGACGTGCTCGCTTTGGTGGTTACGCACGGCCTGCGGCTGACGCTCGCCGGCCTCGCCCTCGGCGTCGCCGGGGCGTTGGCGCTCAGCCGGGTTCTAAAGAGCCTGCTCTTCGGCGTCACCGCGACCGACCCACTCGCCTTCACCGCCGCTGCCTTGCTCTTGGCGGTGGTTTCGTTGATCGCCTGTTACCTCCCCGCCCGGCGCGCGACTAGGGTCGATCCCATTCTCGCGCTCCGCTGCGATTGAACGCCGCCGATACCGATCAGTTACGCTCACGCACTACCCGGGTCTCACGGATCGAAATAGACCTCACTCCAGTTCTTCTCATCCGTGAAATCCGCGTAATCCGCGGTAAAAATCCCTCCTTGAAGCCCGCCGATGTCTCCTGATAATGGGCGCCATGCAGACACGACTAGCCAATAAATGGGTATTGATCACCGGCGCCTCCAGCGGTTTTGGAGCCGCGGCCGCGCGCGCCTTCGCCGCGGAGAAAGCCTGCCTGCTGCTCGGCGCCCGGCGGGTGCCGCGCCTGGAATCGCTCGCCGAGGAAGCGCTGGCGGCGGGCGCTCCCAAGGCCCTCTTTCACGCCCTGGATGTTTCCCAGACCGCCAGCGTTGACGCGTTCGCCGAATGGGTCCGCGAGCACACGTCCCAAGTGGATGTGCTCATCAACAACGCCGGCGGCGCGCACGGCCTGGAAACGGTCGCCGAAGGCAAGGACGCCGATTGGGAGACGATGATGCAGACCAATGTGCTGGGAGTCCTGCGCATGACGCGGGCGATCCTGCCGTTGATGCGGGATCATCCGGGCGGCTCGATTCTCAATATTGGTTCAATCGCGGGCCACGTCGCTTACGAAGGGGGCGCCGCCTATTGCGGCAGCAAAGCCGCCGAACTGCAAATCACCCGCGCGCTCCGTCTGGAACTGTGCGGAACCGGCCTGCGGGTCGGCACAATCGACCCCGGGATGGCGGAGACCGAGTTCTCGATGGTTCGTTTCAAAGGCGACGCCGAGCGCGCGAAAAAAGTCTATGAAGGCGTGAACCCGCTCACGGGCGAGGACATCGCCGAGGCGTTGGTCTGGGCCGCCAGCCGGCCACCCCACGTCTGCATCGACGAAATGTTGATCAAGGCGACCGATCAGGCCGCGATCCACAAGGTTCATCGGCGGCCTAAAAACTAAGGCGCGGTCGCGTCGAATACGGCCCGGCTTTCAAGCGGGGAGACCGCCACGACGGCGGACCCCTCGGCACGGGCGAAGGGTGGGCAGCGAATCCGTTCGCAGGCTCGCGACTTGCTAAATGGCGCTTCAAATGCTA
>CAZFVY010000177.1:0-7424 GCA_964522665.1 uncultured Verrucomicrobiota bacterium
ATCATTTCGATACCCGAGCCCACCGAGCGCCTCGGAGCGCAACAACACAGATCGTAAAACGTTCTGTGGAGCCGGCGAGAGCCGCTTTGAGAGATAGGGAGTGATTGATCCATCGGTGATTCCGTTACGCTGCGCTTTGCATACAAGTTCTTACAAGTGTCTCAATGGCGCTTAGATAAGGCCTAAAACTCTTTTGCCTAGTCGTTCGAGTCGGGGGCGACGTTTCACGGTCTCTCGGAACGGGTTCCACGAAGTGACACGTTTTCATACGAAACATTATTTTGAGAGGCCGCGAGTGGAACAATCCTCAACTCGGTCGGCCGCTTCTGGTCTGAACCGCCAAATTGCGTACGTCCCACCGCCTAAAATGAATAAAGCAACAGGCCAGCGGAAGGGGCCAAGGAACAAAAGGTACTCCACGGAGCCACTTGCCAAGGCGGCAACTCCCAAACCACCTCCGAAGAACCACTTCAAACAGCCGACCAGACGCCATTTTACGGAATAATCAATTCTTCCGTCAAGCATCAAAACAATTCCTAGCAATCCGCAAAGCAGTAGAGGATGCTCTCGAAGGTATCCTCGCAGCTTGTGCTCCCACACATGCAATCCAATGATCCAATGCATCTTGTCTAATTATGGAAGGAATCGGGACGGGTCCGATAGTGTCATGCAAGGTGAAAGAGAACGGCCGAGGAGCGCGACTCTACGGCGCCAATTCATGAGCGGTTAGCGCGCGATCAGCCGAAAGAACTGGCTTCCGCTGGAAGCGTCAATCGGGAGGGTGTTTTGATTGTTGTTGATTGTCGGTGAACTGGTGACGTCGATCCAATTGTTCGCCGCGGAAAGGTCGGGAGAGGACTGCAACGTGAAGTTCACCGGCCAGGATAGAACCACGCGGTTGGCTGAGCGCGTGAAAGCGATTGAGGGCGCCACGAACGGATAGGTCTGCGATTGAAGGATGGCGCCCGCGTCGCCAACCGCCACAAATGTGCCGGCGCCGAACGCCACGCCATGAAGATCGGCTTGCGTTCGGGGATTTCGGGATTGCCAGTTGATTCCATCGGTCGAGGTGTAGTACGCGCCGGCGTCGCACACCGCCACAAAGGCTCCATTGGCAAACGTGACATCGAAGAGATTATGCGAGGGGCCGCTGTGGCCGACCCAGTTACTGAGGCCATTGGTCGAGGTTAGGATCGCGCCCGAGAGGCCCGTCATCACAAATTCTCCCGCGCCATAAGTAATGCCAAACATATCGAGGGTCGTCGAGGAATTGCGCCGGTTCCAACCCAGCCCGTCGGGCGAAGTCACGATCGTCCCACCCGCGCCCACCGCCACGAAGAGGCCGTTGGCGTAGGTGACGTGGTTCAGAGCGGTTGGCATCGGAGAGGTGATCGCTATCCAGCCAACTCCGTCGATAAAAGTCTGGATGGTTCCGCCATCACCCACGGCGACAAACGCGCCATTGCCGAACGCGACGCCGCGGAGCGGGGCGCTCGTGGTCGCGGTGCGCCCGGTCCAACTGACGGCGTTGCTCGAAGTCAGGATGGCGCCCGCGTCGCCGACGGCGATCCAGGTTCCGGCGCCATAGGCGATGCCGTACAGCGGAGCGCTCGTGCCGGAATCGCGCGCGGTCCAAGTGGCCCCATCCGTTGAGGTCAGGATGGTTCCCGCGTCACCCACGGCTCCAAAAAGGCCGGCGCCGTAGGTTACGCTTCGGAGCGCGGCGCCAGTCCCCGAGGTCTGGACCGTCCAATTGGCCAAGGGATCGCCGGGATAGACATAGTCCGCCGGATGCACCGTCAGCGTCGCGGGGGAGCTGACAAATGAATTGCCCGCGTAACTAACGACCACCGTGTAGGTTCCGGAGTCGGAAAGCTGGACGCCAGGTGAAATCAAGGCTAAGCCCGTTTCTCCGGGGAGGTCCACGCCATTCAATTGCCATTGAAAAGTCGGCTCCCCCGGCGGCGCCGTCGCCAGACCGTTCCAAGGGAACGCCGTAAAAGACACAGGGTCGCCGACGAGGACGGATTCTGAGACCGGGAAGACTTTTGGCGAGAGCGTTTGCCCTTGGGCCAAAGGCGTCAAAAGGCAGAGTAGCGTCGCGAAGAGCAATCGATGGAATCTTGCGCCGCATGAGACCGGGTTATTCGTGAAGTTCGACATTGTATTATTTTCGAGGTTTTTGTCTTGGCAGCCCGTTAAGAAAACATGGATCTTGCTGTTTCGACAGGAATGGCCCGCCGACGGGCGGCTCAATGAGGGTGAAACCGTGGCCGAGCGACCTTGGGCCGAACCCGCTCTCCACCTCCGTCATGCGCCCTTGCTTCGAACCCCTTCGCATACATTCGGCAGCCTACTCAAGGATGGCCGAAAATGCAAGCAAAACCATGCGGAAACCGACGCGCGGGGCGCATCTCATTTTTTTGTCGGTCTATTGCGGATTTGGCGCAACCGACGCTGATTTCCCCTCTTCCCGCCTCCCTCCCAAATTATCGACCTGTCAAAAAAAATGAGATGCGCCCCGACGCGCGTAACTTCGAGTTGTTTACGTTTTGGGTCGGTACGCTCCGAAGCCTCAGGTCGGAACGGGCTGGAAGCCCACAATGGGATAGCCTGGGATAGAGCGAAGCGAAATCCCAGGAAATCGTCCCCTTTTGTAATTCTTCCGGTCTGTAAGACCGGGACCGTTCGCCGTTCCCCTCGACCTACGATGCCAAAAACTGCAACCACTCGATGTCGCACTCCAGCGCGCGTCTGAACCCCCTCGGAGAACACAAGCGCTTGGTGTAATGTCTTATAAATAGCGGCTCACCGTTTCGTCGTGCCCACGGCTACGATGTTCTCCACTGTGCGGAAGTAGATCGTGCCTTCGGAGATCGCCGGCGTGGCCAGGCAAATGCCGCCGAGTTTGTTGGTGGCCAGGACCGAGAACTGATTCGTCGCGGGCACGACAAACACTTCGCCTTGCTCGCCCGTAAAATAGAGGTTGTCCCGCGCCGCGACCGGCGAAGCCGTGAAGCCCTGGTTGCCGCCGCCGATCCTCGCGTCGTAAACGACCTTCCCGGTGTGGACGTCAAAGCACGTAAGCACGCCATCCTGGTTTCCCCACAGCAAGTCTCCCACCGCGATCGGGGTGAGGAGATAATTCCCCCGGCGCGGATGGGACCAGGCGATCGCCTGATTCGTGCCGGCGATATCCTCCGGGGTGATGTCGCCCGTCGCGCTGAGCCGAACCGCCCGCATCGGCCGGTATCGACCATGCGCGCTCGTTATAATAGCAAGGTCGCCCGCGATAATCGGCGAGGCAACCGGGATGTCGCCGCCGTCTTTCAGGCGCCAGAGCTCCTTGCCGGTCTCGAAATCATACCCGCCAATCAATTTCCAGCCGTTCGCGATGACTTGGGTCCGGTTACCCGAGGTCGCAATCACTGGCGTGGACCACGTGGGCACATCGTGGCGGACGGTGCGCCAAAGCTCGTGACCGTCCGCGGCGTCGAACGCCGCCAGGAATTGTCCGCTCAACACGTCGCATTGAACGATCACCTTGCCGTCGCGCAGGATGGGCGAGCTGCCAAAACCCCAGGCGGTATTGGTAATGGCATAATATCCTGCATCCAACGCGCCGAGGTCTTTCCGCCAAAGCTGGCGGCCCTCGAGATCGAAGCAGAACAATCCTTCGGAGCCGAACAAAGCCACGATGTGGCGCCCATCAGTCGCCGGGGTTGAATTGCAGTGGGTTGCTTTCGTATGGCGCTGCGAGCGGGGCACGGCTTCCAGGACCAATTTGTCCCAGAGAATCCTGCCGGAGACTTTGTCGAGGCACAGCAGTCGCCACTGTTGTGGCTCGGTTTCCTTGTACGAACCAATGTCGCCATACAAACCCACCCGCAACTCAGATTTCGCTCCCGGCCGCACCGCCGTCGCCACAAAGAGTTTATCTTCCCAGACGATCGGGCACGCGTGACCAAGCCCGGGGATCGGGGTCCGCCAGCGGATATTTTCGCCCGTCTCAATGTTCCAGGTAACGGGTGCCGCATCGTCGGCCACGCCGCTTGAATTCGGGCCGCGGAATTGCGGCCAATTGATCGTTGCCGCTAATGAGGCGTGGCCCATGCTCAAGAGGAAAATCCAAATCGCGTTTCTCATAGTCACTAATAGAAGTTTTCTTTACCGAGCCTCGCCGACGATACCTGACCCGCGGCGGTCGGAGAAGCCAAATCCCGTTCAGAAACTCGCGGGTCCTGTCGTGTGCCAAAGTGTTGGATCCAATTTAGCGGACAATGATGACGCTGTCACGCGAGGCATCGCCAGATCTGTCGTGATTTTGTTCGAACGGACTCAACAAAAGAAATGTCAAGGAAGGCATAATCGCTGGCGTTCGCTGTCACTTTCGCGCATTCTTTGCCCGATCCATGAGTGGAAGGTTTCCGGTCAATGTTGACGGTGAGTGGCGTGAAGTCGAAATCAGCTTTGCTTCGCGTCGAGAGGTGAAGCGGCTCGCGTATTGGCGGATTCCCCGGCTCCTGCCCCGAGACCTTGATGTGGCGCAAAAGATTTTTGACGCGGTAGAGTTCGCGCGGCTCGCCTCGAATCGCTGGCAGTATTATCACAGGCAACATGCCACGGTGAAAAGCATGGACGGGTTGAACCAAACCATTCATGAGCGTCCCAGCGCAGAAGTGGCGATGGTTATGATAGCGCGACCAGCGTGGGATTCGCGAATCCCGACACTAGGGATCGCTTACCTGCGGCGGACTTGGTGCAATCATCTGTTTTTGGAATTCTTCGCCACGCATCCGCAAGTGATTGTCCGGCGGCACGAACAAATCCGCGGCGTCGGCGATGCCATGCTTCATCAAATCGTCGCACTGGCTGAACAAATCGCCGCTCCCTGTATCTGGGGCGAGGCGACGGAGAATTCGTTTGAGTGGTATCAGAAGCATTTGGCCATCGAAGAGGTACGCGACCACTTCTTCATCGAAGACCAGGTGATGGCGCACTGCCTGAAGGAAATGCACCTGGCCCAGAAGGAAATGCTTGCGCGCCGGGCAGCGAGGTAGGAGATTGATGCCGTGAAAATGAAGTTGATAAGCCGTCGTATCCGCTCGATCGAAGAGCTGATGACGCTGGAGGAAAAGTTTCCCGGCGTGTGCGGGCCTAGCCCCTCGGCTTTCGCCGCCCGGCATGGTTTGAGACTTTCCAAGTCGTATATGGCGTTCATGCGCCGTCGGAGCGCCGACGGCAAGGGCGCTCGCAAGGGCGCGCAGGCCCCCCGCAAGCTGGCCGCTTGACCGGTTTTTTAAACGAATGCGAACGGAAATCCGTTCGCTTTTTTGATTGGAGATTGCGCATCGCGCATGGTTCAACTCTGCGTCTCCGCGCGTTCACGTTGAAACGAGCCAGCCTTGCCGGAGACACAGGCGCAAAGGTCGCGTTTCAAATGGAGGACATCGTGGTCGCAAATCCGTTTATCACCGCCCGCGGAGTCGAAAAAAAGCTGGGCGTCGCCTTCAACACAGTGATGCGCGTGATTGGGCTGTTGCAAAAGCGAGGCATCGTCAAAGAAATCAGCGGCGCCACGCGCGACCGGGTATATTGTGCCACGGCATTGCTCGACATCTTGGAGGAACCGGCGCAACTTCAACTTCGCGGAGAGTTTTGAATCGCTGCGACATGGCGACGATCATCCAAAGCGATGGCGACAAAGCCCAGCCTCCGGCGAAGCAAGCGGACATTCTGGATTCCCCCGGCCCCACTGTCACAAACCAGTCCTCGCCCACCGCGAAGATCGAGTTGTTTCGCTCCCTCTTCCGGGGCCGGGATGATGTCTATCCCCGCCGTTTCGAGAGTCGAAAGACAGGCAAGGCCGGTTACGCGCCAGCGTGCGCCAATGAATGGGTTCCCGGCGTCTGCGAAAAGCCGCGCATCAAATGCACGGATTGCCCGAATCGCCGCTTTTTCCCGATCACCGACGAGGTGATCGGCTGGCATCTTTCTGGTCATGACGCCCGCGGCCTTGATTTCGTCATGGGCGTCTATGCGATGATGCAGGACGAAACCTGCTTCTTTCTGGCGGTGGACTTCGATGGCGAAGAGTGGCAGCGGGACGTGGTCGCCTTTCTCGAAACTTGTCGGCGACTGGAGGCGCCCGCGGCTCTGGAGCGCTCGCGATCCGGCGCCGGCGGCCATGTCTGGCTTTTCTTTGCCGAAGCCATTCCCGCCGGCCTGGCCCGGAAACTCGGCTCGTACATTTTGACGGAGACGATGGAACAGTGTCCCGAAATCGGTTTCGATTCTTACGACCGGCTGTTTCCCAACCAAGACACTCTGCCGAAAGGCGGGTTCGGCAATCTTATCGCGTTGCCCCTCCAAAAAAGGGCTCGATCAAGAGGGAACACTCTTTTCCTCGACGAAAATCTCATTCCTCACGCTGATCAGTGGGCGTTTCTAGCCTCGATCCGGAAAATAAGCCGCTCCGAAGTGGAAGCCCTGGTACGTAACGCGGAATCCAGGGGACGGGTCATCGGCGCGCGCGTTGCCGCCCCGGAAGAAAACGACGACAATCCATGGACGGCGCCACCCTCACGCCGACGGAAGGATCCTCCGATTCCGGGACCATTGCCAGAGAGCCTTGAACTCGTTCTCGGAGATCAAATCTACGTCGCCGAGGAAAACCTCGTTCCCGGCTTGCGCAACCGGCTGCTCCATTTGGCCGCGTTTCAAAACCCCGAATTCTATCGCGCGCAAGCCATGCGCCTCCCGACCTACGAAAAGCCCCGGATCATCGCGTGCGCCGAAAATCATCCGAAACACTTTGCCCTTCCCCGGGGCTGCTTGGATGACGTGTTGGAAACGCTGCGGGCGCTTAAAATCCAGCCCCTCCTTCGCGACGAACGATTCGGTGGCGCCGCTCTGGACGTTTCTTTTCGCGGCATCCTCCGGGCCGATCAACAGGTGGCCGCGGCGGCGCTGCTTCGGCATGATACAGGGGTGCTGGCCGCGACGACCGCCTTTGGCAAAACGGTGGTTGCCGCCTGGCTCATCGCCCAGCGCGGGGTCAACACCCTGGTCTTGGTTCATCGGCGGCAACTGCTGGAACAATGGATCGAACGGCTGGCCTCATTTCTTGGTGTGCCGGCCAATTCCATCGGACGTCTCGGTGGTGGACGCAATAAACTAACGGGCATTCTGGACGTGGCTCTTATGCAGAGTCTTGTTCGCAAAGAAGTCGTGGATGATCGCGTCGCCAATTATGGACACCTGATCGTGGACGAATGCCATCACGTTTCCGCCCGCGGTTTTGAACTTGTCGTCCGTCGCGCCAAAGCGAAGTTCATCACCGGGTTATCCGCCACGGTGGCTCGGAAGGACGGACACCATCCGATCATCTTCATGCAGTGTGGCCCGGTGCGCCATCGCGTGGA
>CAZFVY010000178.1:0-7388 GCA_964522665.1 uncultured Verrucomicrobiota bacterium
CCTGGAAGGGCCGATGAGAATAGCTCGGCGTTTCAACGCCGAGTCAGCTTTGTGACTCTGCTTAAGTCGGAGGGACGGCTGACGTCAGAACGTCCAAACCAAAGCCGCCAACGCACCGGCGGACGACCTTATGCTGCGGGTAATCAATCTCAGCCGTCCCGCTGGGACTTTAACGCTTTCCGAAGCGAAACCGACGTTGAAACGTCGGCCTATTCTCGATTGTCCCTTTGGGACAAAAGCCGGAACAAAAGCGAAGCGCCAGTGAATCGTTGGACCGATTCTGGCGCCGAACAGATGCCGCGTTTTACGTAACCGCGAGCTGGGGCCGATTTCCAAGGCGCCGGGCCGGAATCAATTCGGAAGTGGCCAAACCTCGGCGATTCATGGTCTTCCGTCTCGAAGGGACGGGATGCGAATAGCCAGGCGCTTCAGCGCCTGGAGAGATCGTGTTTGCGTAAGTCCAGAAGGGACGGCTGAATGTTTCGTATCCCCAGTGGCTCATCATCAGAAACATGATTTTAAGAGTGAGTTGGTAACGCTGCTAATCAACCACGGGGTCGAATTTGACGACCGCTATTCTGGGCTTAACCCTCAGCCGTCCCGCTGGGACTTTTGATCACTTTGACCGGAACTCGGCGTTGAAACGCCGAGCCACTCTCGGTCGTCCCTCCGAGCGAATCGCCGACAACGTGAGCTTCAAGTCTCGGAGTCCCGCGGAAGAATTCTGTCTCACACCCGCCATGAATCCCGCTGTTGAAATCCGCTTGACCCGCCGCCGGTTTTCATTTACTGCCAAGCCCACCGAACGCGGTAGCCTGAGCGCCGGTTCGGAAGCCTCCGGCATCCGGCGGTTTCCGAACAGGTGCTTAATCATTGGCGCCAACTCACTTGTGGAGCGTTCGGCGCCGGAATTCGGCCACCTGGACGGCCCGAGATGAGCGGCGTCGGCCAGCGTGGCGGGTGGGGTTTCCGCGGCGAATCAGGCGGTAAAAAGCGCCGGCGAGAGGGGATCGGGTCGGCTACGGATGGAAAGTCGGTAAGTATCAATAACAGCAAATATGTTGAACAAAAAAACTTGGATTTGGAGTCTTTTGGCGGTGGCCGGATTCGCGGCGACGGCTACCCCGGCGTGGGCCAGCGAGGCGGACATCAAGATTCCAGACCTCTCGGCGGTGCATTTCACCCTGTTCGGCAACTCGATCGGCGGGATGACGCTGCTCTACCTCGGTTTGGTGATCTGCGCGCTCGGGACGCTTTTCGGCCTGGTCCAGTACAATCAAACCAAGAACCTGCCCGTGCATGATTGCATGCGCGAAGTTTCGGTGACGATTTGGGAGACCTGCAAAACCTACCTGACGCAACAAGGCAAGTTTCTGGCGATCCTCTGGGTGTTGATCGCCGCCTGCATCACTTACTACTTCCTCGTGCTGCGGCAGGAATCGGGCGGGAACGTCCTCGTCATCCTGCTGGCGTCGATTCTCGGCATCCTCGGCTCCTACGGCGTGGCGTGGTTCGGCATTCGGATCAACACCCAGGCCAATTCGCGCACCGCCTTCTCCGCGTTGCAGGGCAATTCACTCAAAACGCTCTGCATCCCGTTGAAGTCTGGCATGAGCGTCGGCTTGCTGCTGGTCAGCGTCGAATTGTTCTTCATGATTTGCATCCTCAGCTTCCTGCCGAGCAGCCTCGCCGGCCCGTGCTTCATCGGGTTCGCGATCGGCGAATCCCTCGGCGCCAGCGCGCTCCGCATCTGCGGCGGCATCTTCACGAAGATCGCCGACATCGGGGCCGACCTGATGAAGATCGTCTTCCAACTGCCGGAAGATGATCCGAAGAATCCCGGCGTGATCGCCGATTGCACCGGTGACAACGCCGGTGACAGCGTCGGGCCGACCGCCGACGGTTTTGAAACCTACGGCGTGACCGGGGTCGCGCTGATCTCGTTCCTGGCGCTGGCGCTGGCGTCGCCCGCGTTGCAAGGGGTGTGCGGCCAATTGATCGTCTGGCTCTTCGTCATGCGCATGTTGATGATTCTGACCTCGCTCGGCTCTTATTTCCTGAACGACAAACTCGCGGTGGCCTCGTTCGGCCACTTGAAGGATTTCGATCTCGAAGCGCCGTTGACCCGCCTGGTCTGGATCACGTCGATCGTCTCGATCATCGTCACCTACGCGGCGAGCAAGGTTTTGTTGGGCGACTTGGACGCCAAATATCCCGGGCTGTGGTGGGTGCTTTCGAGCATTATCAGTTGCGGCACGCTCGCCGGCGCGATCATTCCGGAGTTTACGAAAATCTTCACCAGCACGAATTCACGGCACGTGAAGGAAGTCGTGACCGCTTCGCAGCACGGCGGCGCTTCGCTGAACATTCTCTCCGGTTTTGTGGCGGGCAACTTCTCCGCGTTCTGGCAGGGATTGGTCATCCTCGGATTGATGTTCGCCAGCTATGTCTGCTCGCAACACGCGTCGGTCGTGGCTTTGATGCCCATTGAATACAAGTTTGCCGGATCGGTCTTCGCGTTCGGCTTGGTGGCGTTCGGGTTCCTCGGCATGGGGCCGGTGACCATCGCGGTCGATAGCTTCGGACCGGTGACCGACAACGCGCAGTCGGTCTATGAATTGAGCCAGATCGAATCCCGCAAAGGCATCGTCGAGGACATCAAGAAGAACTTCGGTTTCACCCCCGACTTCGAGAACGCCAAGCACCAGTTGGAAAAAGGCGACGGCGCGGGCAACACGTTCAAGGCGACCGCCAAACCGGTCCTCATCGGCACCGCCGTCGTCGGCGCGACCACGATGCTCTTCGCGATCATCCTGCTGCTCGAGCGCACCTATGGCGACGTGGCGGCCCACCTGAGCCTCGTGCAACCGGAAGTCATGCTCGGCCTGCTCATGGGCGGTTCGGTGATCTATTGGTTCACCGGCGCCGCGACGCAAGCCGTCGTGACCGGCGCCTATCGCGCCGTGGTGTTCATCAAGAAAAACATCAAGCTCGACAGCGGCAGCGCCTCGGTCGCGGACAGCAAGGAAGTCGTGAAAATTTGCACCGTCTATGCCCAACGCGGCATGGTCAACATCTTCGTCGTCATCTTCTGCTTCGCGCTCGCCCTGCCGTTCTTCAACCCCTACTTCTTCATCGGCTATCTGGTCGGCATAGCGTTCTTTGGATTGTTCCAAGCCATCTTCATGGCGAACGCGGGCGGCGCCTGGGACAACGCCAAGAAGATCGTCGAAGTCGATTTGCGCCAGAAGAACACGCCGTTGCACGCGGCCACCGTCGTGGGCGATACCGTCGGCGACCCGTTCAAGGACACCTCGTCGGTCTCGTTGAACCCGGTGATCAAGTTCACCACGCTGTTCGGTTTGCTGGCCGTTGAAATCGCCGTCACGATGAAGGATCAAGCGACCAAGACCGCCATCGGGGTCGTCATCTCGCTGATCGCGCTGGTCTTCGTTTATCGCTCGTTCTACGGCATGCGGATCCCCGAAGAATCGGCCAAATAGGTCACGCGCCTTAGAATCGCGAATAGGCCCGGTGGTAGGGACCTCGCGCGGCGAGGTCACCGGCCCGAAGACTTGCCGCGTCGAAGCTCCGAGCGAAGACGGGAGTAGAAGCGAAGGCAGGACGGAACGAATAGGTCGTGGTGAGCTGACAGTAGGCGCCACCTCGCCAGCGCGGAGCGAAGGCGAGGCGGAACGAACGTTTCACGGCGTCCGCAACGGTCGGCAGGTGGCGCCGCTTCGCGGCGCTGACGGCGCAGCGCGCCGTCCCTACCACGCGAGCGCTCGGCCAGCGCGCATCACGTTGGAAGCAAGACACGAAGCTCTGCGGCCAGACCTTGTCGTAGTTCCGGGCGAAGCCGCGAACAGCAGCGCATGCGGGCCTGCCGCGTCAGAGCTGCTCGAAGCGAATACGGGCATGCCGCGTCCAATTCTCGAAGCGAATACGGGCATGCCGCGTCGAAGCTTTAAGCGAAGACGGGTGATACAAAATGGAAGTCGAATATCGGCCCATGACCATCGGCGACTACGATCAAGTGATCGTCCTCTGGAACGCCGTTGAAGGGATGGGCATGAGCGACGCCGATTCGCGCGACGGCATTGGCAAGTTCCTTCGGCGCAATCCCGACATGAGTTGCGTCGCCGAGCGCGCCGGCGCCATCATCGGGGCCGCGCTCTGCGGCCACGACGGCCGCCGCGGCTTCATCTACCATCTCGCGGTGGACCGCGCCTATCGCCGGCACGGCGTCGGTCGCGGGATCATTGAATGCTGCCTCACGCAATTGCGCGCGCAAGGCCTGGGCAAATGCCACATCGTCGTCTATGCCGATAATCGCGAAGGCAAGAAATTCTGGCGGAAAACCGGCTGGGAGTTGCGCGAGGACTTGAACCTCATGTCGAAGATTCTGCTCCGCCCGCCGCCATGAGCCTGGTTAAACCCCGCGTCGTCTCCCTGCTGCCGAGTTGCACGGAGATCGTCTGCGCGCTCGGCCTGACCGACCAACTGGTCGGCCGTTCGCACGAGTGCGATTATCCGCCGTCGATCCGCCACCTGCCCGCCTGCACCTCGGCGAAGCTCGACGCCCAGGCCCCGAGCGCCGCCATCGACCGCCAGGTCAAGGCGCTGGCCCAACAGGCGCTCTCGATCTATCAAATCGACGCGGACCTGCTCGAACGCCTCGACCCGGACCTCATCCTCACGCAGGCCCAATGCGAAGTTTGCGCCGTCAGCCTCCGCGACGTCGAACGCGCCGTGCAACGCTGGCTGACCTCGACCGTCCGCATCGTCTCACTCTCGCCGACGACCGTCGCCGGCGTCTGGGACGACATCCGCCGCGTCGCCGACGAACTCGACGCCGCCGAGGCCGGCCGCCGCCTGTTGCAAACGCTCAAGGCCCGCTTCGTCGATGTCATCCAACTCACCTGCCTCATCAAAAAACGCCCGTCGGTCGCCTGCATCGAATGGATCGAACCGCTCATGGCCGCCGGCAACTGGGTCCCGGAACTGGTCGAACTCGCCGGCGGCCAAAACCTCTTCGGCGAAGCCGGGAAACATTCTCCCTGGTTGAACTGGGAAGCGCTGGTCGAGCACGACCCCGAAGTCATCGTCGTCATGCCCTGCGGCTTCGACCTCGCCCGCGCCCGCCACGAAATGTCCGCCCTGACCTCCCGCCCCGAATGGCCCGACCTCCGCGCCGTCCGCCAACGTCAGGTCTATGTGACCGACGGCAGCCAATACTTCAACCGCCCCGGCCCCCGCCTCGTCGAGTCCCTCGAAATCCTCGCCGCAATCCTCCACCCCACCCGCTTCCACTTCGCGCATGAAGGCGCAGCTTGGGTGCGGCTCTTAAATTGAGTGAACGAAGGCGGTGGGTAGATCTTCGGAAAAGGTTGAAAATGGCTGGAAAAGCCCGAAAGAAGTCGAAAATCAATGGGTTGCAGCTACGTTGACGTCCGTCATGCTATTAGTTGGACCTGGGAGTTCCATTCTTTTGCTTCAGCAGCCTTCGGAACAACGTCACCACACATACCAAAGAAATGACAAAGGAAAATACGATGGCGAGCGGGAAGGCCGAATCATAGTCTGAGCCGAGAAACCCACTGCTGAAAAGGAAATATCCCAACACTTCGGTCAGAATAAGCGTCAGAACCAGCCCACCGAGACAGATCATCGTGACCGTTAGAAATCGCATGATCTTCGAGTCGCTAACATATTTTGAGCGAATAAGGCGTTCGGCGCTCAAATATGCCCCGTAAGCTATCACTTTTTGATCATCGCGCAAGCCTACATTGCCAGGTAATGAGAAACTGTTTCCCACACTCATCATGTAAGTGCCAGTTCTCACTCTTGACAGTTTGCAAAGCATAAAACAGGTATCGCCCGCGATTGTGGTATGAAACGACAGTGACCTTCAAACGGAGAGGGCATCGCCTACCGATGGGCCGATGGAGCAATGCGTCTGATCCGCTCGGCGCCGGGCGTGCGAAATCGAAAGCGGGATTTCAAAAGTGAGAACTTGCCCTACCTTCAGGAGGAGCAAAAGGAAACCAAACTAAGCTTTGACCCCCTTTTTTTGACCGAAAAATCGGCAAAGCGGCTTGCAATTCGGTGCCATGGGCGTCACATTGGTTGTGGGTCTGCGGTGTCTGAACGTCGGCTTCATGCCGTCGAAGGATAACCTTATTAGAATACAGGCGGGCCCTATTTATTTTCAGGGAAAGGGGTCAAACCATAGCTTGGTCTGTTTTCGCATGGGATGATTGTTAAGAGTTGACCTGGACGTGCAAGGGTCAGTCCTCGCTTCTGACAGCTCTCAAGGCCAACGCCGCGCTCGGCCGCGCCTCTAAAACAGTCAAACCATGGGCTACCCGGGCCGATTCTGATGGCAATCTCTTTGGGCGTCAAGGTTGTCTCGTTCCTCAATCGCGCCCCTACCGCCAGCGTCTCGGGATCTTAATGTGCGTCTCGCGCAATTCCTGCTCCGTCCTGCCGAAGCGCGCCGACCGCACCTGGCGTTTGCCGGGCGGCAGCCGCACAGACGCGACGAATTACATGAAACGCGTGACTCTCCTCCCAGAAATCCACCACTTAAAGGCGCGCGGCGAGCGCCTTTTCCGGTTGGGTATCCTTGCAGGCCGGGAGACCGTCGGCGCGGCGCACTGGTTGGGGAACAGACGCATCTAAATCCTGCCGTGCGAGTCGTATCGGCCCGTTTTTTGAGCGGTGGTCGCTTCCTTCGGTTTTAGGAGACGATCTAGTGAAAGAATCCTGGAAGGATTCCGCCCCAAAGCCCAAGGTTGTCCCGCGCGGCGGGGCTACCTTGGGTGGCCGGCCCTTCCCGATTCAACCCCGAAGCGGGTTGTGGCGCTTACTTAAGCGATAACAATTTGCCGCATAGTCAGTTGCGTGGCCAGTGAACGCGTTGAGTGGCAGCTTTTCTCGCCGCGGCGTGATCAAACCAAGAATGCGCCCCAGTGAATGGTGGGGCGAGGCTCCGCTCCGCCTTCGCTCTCGCTCCGGCGCGACAAGCCATCGACCGCGCCGAAGCCATAGGCGTAGGCGGGCGAGCCGTGACGAGGGTTGGGATGCCCGCCACGCCCCACGCCTTGAGACCGAGTTGGCGGCGTAGAGGAGGGCCGTGACCAAGGCGGGAATCGCGCCGCTTTTTCAGGGCTCGGCGGAGCCTCGCCCCACCAAGAGTAGAGGGGCGGTTTGCCGAGGGTTCGCATCTCGACTCGTTTCAGGGATATCGCGCCGCGATGTCACGGTCCTGCCAACTTGCCGCTTTGAAGCTCCGAGCGAACACGGGACGGAACGCATACGCTACCCTGGCAAGGCTTAAGTAAGCGCCATTCCCCCGAAGCGGGTTGTGGCGCCGGCCGCCGCCA
>CAZFVY010000179.1:0-7296 GCA_964522665.1 uncultured Verrucomicrobiota bacterium
CGCCGCCGAAAACGAACAGGTGCAGGTCGGGACGCGAGAGTGAAATGCCGCTGGCGAACGGCAAGGCTCGACCGTGAATATAATGCACGCCGTTGGCCTGCACAAAATAAGGGAAGCGGCTCGAGCAGCCAATTCCGGCGACGGTCGTGATCTTTTCCTGCCATAGCTTGCGCTTTTCGATCAGTTTGAAATACAGCGCCAGCACGGAAAAGTCACCGCAGCCCGGGCACCAGGTGGGCTGGTCGGCGGCGATTTCCTTTTTGGTCAAGCCCTTGCGGTCGGCGTCGGGCAAAGCGATGACAGCCAGATTGCTGTCCAGCCGAGGGACATCGGTAGTAGTCGTGCTCATTTTTCTAATCTTCCAGTGCTTTGGGCGCTCGAACCGAGCATCCTAATCAAATTGGTTAAATGCTCTTAAAGTTTGCGGAGGCCGGTTTCGACGTTGTTTTTGGCCCGCTCCAAAATTTCTTTGACCTTAAAGGTAAGGCCGTCCGTCTTGGTAATGCCACGGATTTTAGGATCGCCAAAGCGCGCCCGCAGCAGTCCGGCCAGTTGGCCGTAACCGTAGAGGCCTTCGTCGTTCATTTCGACCACGAAAACGTGATTGAAGCCGGCAAAAATGTTCTCTAACCCGTTGGGCATAGGGTTGATGTGGCGTAGGTGAATCGCCGAAACGCTGTCCCCGGCCGCGCGGGCGCGATCGACCGCTTCTCGAATCGGTCCCTGGGTCGAGCCCCAGCCGACCAACAAGACGTTGCCTTCCGGCGGTCCATAGATCGTCGGCGTCGGCAACGATGCGCCCAACGCCTGAAGTTTCCGGCGGCGTTTGGCGACCATCTGCATGTGCAGTCGCGGGGAACCGGTCGGATGGCCCAGTTCATCGTGCTCCAAGCCGGTGACGATCGGGTATTTTCCACTCTGAATCCAGGTCCCGGGCGGCACATGGTGCGTGATGCCGTCCGGCGCGGACAAATCGTAGGGCTTATGATCGGCCACCGGGCTTAGGTTCGGGGAAATATCCTGGCAGATCTTCTCGAGGTTCGGCTCGGGGAACGCTTCGATTCGCGTGGCGATCGCCTGGTCTGAAAGAATGATCACCGGCACGCTATATTTGCGCGCGATATTCACCGCTTCAATGGCCATGTAGAAGCAATCCTCGACATTGGTCGGAGCGACGACGACGCGCGGGGAGTCCCCGTGGCCGCCAAAACACGCGATATTCAGGTCGGATTGTTCGACGTTCGTCGGCATGCCGGTCGAAGGGCCGCCGCGTTGCACATCGACAATGATGAGCGGCATTTCGGCCATGACTGCCCAGCCGAGGGCCTCCGTCTTCAGCGAAATGCCCGGGCCGCTTGAGCCGGTTACCGCCACCCGTCCGGAATAGCTGGCTCCGATGGCCATCGAGATCGAGGCGATCTCGTCCTCGCACTGCACGAAGATCCCGCCGTATTTGGGCAGTTCGCGACGCAACAATTCCATGATGTCCGACCAGGGGGTGATCGGATAACCGGCCCCGAACCGAACGCCGGCGGCGATCAAGCCGAACCCGAGCGCCTCGTTGCCGTTCATCACGATCTGTTGACCCGCCCGGTTCTGCCCTTCGGTGAATTGGAAGGTCTCGACCAGGCCACCAACCGAATGGCTGTAGCCCGCGTGAAACGCGGCGAGCGCGTTATTCAAGACGCTCTGGTCCTTGCCGCCGAACCGTTCGCCGAGCAATTTCTCGAGCTTCGGCACGTTGAGATCGAACATCCGGGCCACCAAGCCGAGCGAAAAGATATTCTTGCCCTTGTCCTTCGCGGTACCGCCGATCGCCTCCACCGTCAGCCCCGAAATCGGGATGCCGACGTGGCGATACTGCGTCTCCCACTCGGGTTTCGGGTCCACGTGGTCGGAGTCGTATAACACGATCCCGCCCTTTTTCAGAAAGCTGATGTGGTCCTCGTACGAATGCTGGTAAAACGCCAGCAACACGTCGGCCTCGTCGCCCGGGCTGAGGACCTCGCCGGAGCCGATCCGCACCTGGAAGATCGACGGTCCGCCGGAGATCGTGGAGGGGATCGTCATGTGGGTCATGACCTCTTGCTCGCTGCGACCGGCCAACCGCGCCAGAAAACCGCCGATCGCCTGGATGCCATCTTGGGAGTTGCCCGCGATGCGAATAACTGTTTCCGAAATCTTCGAAATCTTGGGGGAGCCACCGTCGGTCGCGGTGGCTGAACTTGCTTCACTCATGAAATTAAACGCTTAAAAATTTTCAATTTGATCGCGGCAAAAGAATGCCCTTGCCGCCAAGCGGCGTGCCATACCGCGTGTTTCTCTATTCCACACTAGCATTGCTCGATTCGGTGTCAAACGATAATCGTGTCGTGTAAATGGTTCCAAACAAGACACTTGAATCGTTTCTCCCTCGGCGCGACTCCAAAACAACCGTCAACTATAAGGAATGCTTATTTAACCGCCCTACCAGAAGCGCCATCGCGCTTAACCTTGCGTGGCGCCCGGTGGAGCGCTCGTGGCGACGGAAACATCGCCGTTCCGTCGGTAGTGTTCCAGGCCGGCGGCCACGCCGTGGCCCCACGGTTGGTCGCTGATGTAACCATGCTGGCGGCGGACCTGTTCCTTAACCGCGGGCACCGCGTTGGACGGCGCCATGACGTAACCCGCGTGTTCCAGGGAGAGCATCGGCAGGTCGTTCAAGTGATCGCCCGCGGCAAAGACCCGTTCCCGCCGAACCCCTAACCGCCGGGCGATTTCGGCCATCGCGGTGCCTTTATTGTAGGCGGCGTGACTGAACCGGGCATAGATGTCGTTTCGGACGACGGTCAGGTTTGGGACCCCCTCGCAATAGGCGTTGAGGTAATCATGGATGCGGTCCGCGTCCTGGTTGGTCCGCGCGGTGAGGCAAAAGGGCGAGTATGCGTCCTCGTAAACCATGGCCTCGAAACGCTCGTTGACCCACGCGTACAAGTCCGCGAGATCGGGGCGGACCCGCTCGAACAGCGCCTGGTGCTCCAGGGTGCAACTCTGGTTCCAATCGTGCGCGGGCAGATATTCGTCGCCCTCCAGGCAATGGATTTCCCGCTCGACCGTGACCATAAAGTCCGGCGCGATCGCGAGTTGGGCCATCTTCAACGAATGGCGCACGCTCCCCAGGTCGCGCCCTGTGTTGACCACCCACTTTGCCCCTTGTGCCTGCATCTCGCCGATCAGGGCCTCAAGCGACGCGGGCACGGGCGGGGCTTCCCGTTCCGCAAAGAACGTCCCGTCAAAATCAGTCGAAATCAATTGTATCGGCAGACTCATGTCAAAATTCTGGACGGCTTGCCGTCCGTGGCTCCGGCCTCGCCAGACGCGCCAGCGCGACTTTGGACCGTCGCGGTTCGCAGACGAGTAGGGACACCGCGCGGCGGTGTCACGCTCGCGCAAGTGCGCGCGAGCGTTCCGCGCCCTCCGTGCCACACGCGCCATCGCGTTCCGGGCGTTGATCGGACGTCGCGGCCCGTTCGTTCCGCCCGCCTTCGCTCTCGCTTCGCCGCGGCGGTGACCTCGCGGCGCGAGGTCCCAACCCCCGCGACGGCGCTTGCGCGGGCCTTACAATCGTGTCATAGCTTTAAATGTCAAAAACAATATGGCGAGCCTCCAAGACCGATATGACGACGCAATCTTCGACTACAGCGCCGAGGATTTCGACTCGGCGATCGTCAAGTTGACGGCCATTCTGACCGAGGAACCGGAGAATTTTGACGCCCGGCTTTCCCTCGGCATGGCCTACTACCGGAAAGGCGACTACCCCAATGCCATTATCGAAGGCCACAAGGCGGAAAAGCTGCGGCCGACCGAACAGATGGTCCACACGAACTTGTCCCTCTTCTATATGAAGCAAGGCGACAAGAAGACGGCGGAGCACCACGGTCTGCAGGCCCGGATCGCCTCGTGGCGCGGCAATATGGAGGCTCCCGCGCCCGGCGCGGCGCCCGAACCGGAATTGCAGATGGCCGCGCCCAAGCCCCAAGCGGTCAAGGCGCCGGAGAAATTTCCCGACATGCCGTGGAAGAAGAACAAGCTCGGCGGCTCTTCCTCGCACTGACGCTCGGCCATGAGTGAATTTTTCCCCGCCGGTGACGCGTCCGGCCTCGGTTTGAACCAAGGCAAGATCGTCCGCTTCGAAGGCCGGGAATTTGCGATCTTCAACCTCAACGGACAATTTTACGCCTTGGACGGCTTGTGTCCGCATCGCGGCGGCTCCCTCGGCGCCGGCACGCTCGAGGGCGACCGTTTGTTCTGCCCGATGCACGGCTGGGAATTCGAGGTTAAAACCGGCGCCTGCGTGACGAACCCGGCGCGACCCGTCCGCCGTTACTCCGCCCGCGTCGAAAACGGCCAAATCGAAATTGACCTCGGCCCGCCGACCTGACAGATGCCGCCGCCGAAACGCCCGACCTAAAACCCCAATCACCAGGAGCACACCGCAACCATGAAAAGCGCGTACGAATTAGCGATGGAACGACTCAACAAGAGCGCCCCAACCGTCAAAATCACCGAAGCCCAAAAGAAGGAATTGGCCGAACTCGACTCAGTGTACGCCGCCAAAATCGCCGAACGCGAGATCTTCGTAAAAGGCGAACTCAGCAAAGCGATGGCCAAAGGCGACATGGACGCCGCCGCGCAGATTGAGAAGCAATTGCTCAGCGACCGCCGTTCCCTCCAAGCCGACCTCGAAGAAAAGAAGGAAAAGGTCCGTCATCGAAAGTAACATCGTCCGGCTTCTGCGTTCCCGCTTCCGTTTTCAACCAATACCGAGGGGATTGCGCCATCTAGCCCGAGGTTGGCGCTGTTAGCGCCTTGGGTGGGTGAAAAGTCGTATTTCAACCACAGCGCGGTTGCGCAGGTTCGGCCAAGCGACTTAAGGCCGTCGGCGATCTCCGTTGGGCACTGATTGCCCCGACACGATTCAAATCCTCGGCTTCAGATAGGTTTGCCCTGACTGCGGGGTTGTCATTCTTTGCGGGCAGCGTTTAATGGCGACACTTGAAACGACTAACCCTTGTTGCCCTCGCGCTCCTGCCCGCCGCGCTCGCGTGGGCGGTTGAACCATGCCGGATCGAGGTGGTCGAGAAGGGAAGCGGCTGGCCGGTCCCGCTGATCGAGTTGCGCACGACCCACCAGAGCCGGTGGATCACCGACAACGCGGGCGTCATCGCGCTGGACGCGCCCGAGTTGCTGGGGCGTCTCGTTTGGTTCGATGTCCTGGGACACGGCTATGAGGTTCCGAAGGATGGCTTTGGCTATCGTGGCGTGCGCGTCACGCCCCAGCCGGGGAAGACCGTCAAAATTGAAGTGACCCGGACGATCGTCGCCAAACGCCTCGGCCGCCTCACCGGCGCCGGAATATTCGCGGAAAGCCAAAAACTCGGAGGTGAAGCCGATTGGCGCGAGTCGGGCGTCTTCGGCTCGGATAGCGTGCAGAATGCCGCGCATAACGGGCGGATGTTTTGGCTCTGGGGCGATACGTTGGTTCCCGATTATCCGCTCGGCATTTTCGATTCCTCCAGCGCGACGACGGCGCTTCAGCCACTGAGGTCGTTTGTCCCGCCGCTGCGGTTGAAGCTCGATTACTTCCGCGATGCGGCCGGCAAGCCGCGCGGGGTCGCCCGCCTCGGCGGCGAAGGCCCGACCTGGCTCACCGGCTACGTCAGCCTGCCGGACCAAAGCGGCGCATCGCGCCTCGTCTCCTGCTACATGAAAGTCCATCAGGGCATGGTGGCTTACGAAATCGGACTCTGCGTCTGGAACGACCGGACCGAGAATTTTGAGAAGCAGCGAGTCATCTGGACTCAATCCGTCGCCACCCCGAAACCGCCGCCGGTCCCCGAAGGCCAACCCGCGTTGTGGCAGGATGCACAAGGGAAAGCCTGGGTTCTGTTTGGCAACCCGCTGCCCAAGCTGCGCTGCCCGGCGACCTTCGAAGCGTGGCTCGACCCGGCCACCTGGGAAACGCTCAAACCGGTGGCATCCCTCGCCGACGCCAACGGCGGGAAGCCGGTGAAGTTGCACAGCGGCGCGATTGCCTGGAATGCCTTTCGCCACCGTTGGGTGACCGTTTTTATGGAAGGTTTTGGCAAGCCCTCCGCGTTCGGCGAGCTTTGGTACGCCGAGGCGGACACGCCGACTGGTCCGTGGGGGCCGGCCGTCAAAATTCTTTCGCACGACAACTACACGTTCTACAACCCGCGCATGCACCCCGAGTTCAGCCCGGAAGGCTCGCCGATCCTTTTGTTCGAGGGCACCTACACCGGCGAATTCGCCGATCATCCCGCGCGCACGCCGCGTTACGACTACAATCAGGTTCTCTATCGTCTCGACCTGGACGACCCGGCGCTGAAACCGGCGCAGGTGAAAGTCGTAGCCGCCCCGACACCATGAAAGTCACCATCTTCGCCCTTATTTTGACCACCCTCACAACCCTGGGCGCCGCCGCGGAACCGGTCGCCGATTTCGCGATCCACGATGGCGATACGGTCGTGTTCCTCGGCGATAGCATCACGGCGGCGCGCCAGTATGGCAAAGTGATCGAGGAATACACCCTGCTCCGGTTCCCCCACCGCCGGGTGAACTTCATCAACGCCGGCAAGGGCGGTGAGACGGCCAAAGGGAGTCTCGCGCGCCTCGATTCCGCCGTGTTCGCCCAAGGCGCGACCGTGCTGACGGTGGCTTATGGCGTGAACGACATCGGCTGGGGCATGAAGGCGGATGAGGCGCACAAACAGGAATACCTCAACGCAATCGACGAAATCGTGGACCGCTGTCAAAAACGTGGCGTGCGCGTGTTCATCTGCTCCGCCGCGATCACCGCCGAGGAACCGGCCAAAGCGGAGCAGGGCTTTCTGCAACGGATGTGCGACGAAGGCTTGGCGCGGGCGCGGGCGAAAGGCGCGGGAACGATCGACGTGCAGCGGACCATGCGCGAGGTCCAGCGCCGCGCCCTCGCTTCAAACGCGAAGGAACCGGACCCCAAAAAGCATACTCGCCTGCACGTGGACGACGGCGTGCACTTGAATGATTTGGGACAATTGGCGATGGGCTACGCGATCTTAAAAGGGCTCGGCGCCCCCGCCGACGTCTCCCGCGCCACCGTGGACGCCCACGACCCCGCCGCCGCCACCGGCGACGGGTGCCGGATCAGCGCCGTCAGCCCCGACCCCGACGGCGTTTCTTTCACCCGGATCGACGAGCGTCTCCCGCTCAACCTGCAACCGCTCTGGATGTTGTACGGCTATTTCATTCCGATTA
>CAZFVY010000180.1:0-7198 GCA_964522665.1 uncultured Verrucomicrobiota bacterium
CTGAACCCAAGGAAGGCGCGTTGCGCCATCCTTGGGCTTTAGGACTCAGCCCCGCTGGGGCTGAAGGAAGGCACGGGCGTAAAAATGCCTGACCTCTTGAATGGGAATCCGGTTACGGCAACAAGTTCCTCGCGACGACAACGGTGTCAAAACGAGAATCCCGTGCGATTGCTAACAACCGTCGGTCGGTTCCATATTTGGACGCGCCCGCCTCCGGCTTCTTGGCCGCGAGACTTGTCAAGCGGGGCAATCGTGGCGAGGATGGCCACGGTGCAAATTATCGCATACGGTCCGCCCGCCTCGGGCGCTTTCAAGTCGCCCGGCACGCGGAAAGCTGACATCGGTCGGCTTCGGTGGTCCGCCGGAATTGACCGCGGCTGGCACGCGCACACATCGCGCGCCGGGGGTTGGCGTGGTCGCTCCGCGCGGCCGAATCGGGTATCCTAAAATGCTTAAATTTATCGCTACGTTCGTGTTGGGCGCCGCTTGTACCGCCCTCGCCGGTTGGATGATGGTCGTCAAGCCGATCGGTAATGTCTTCGCCAGCACTTATCTCATCGCCGTCATGGATCAGGCGAACATCGCGCTGCATGTCCGCGCGGGAAAACCGGAATTACTGCTCCACAACATCGATCCGAGCCTCCCGACTTACGTCATGGCGATCCAGGACCATTTCCGTACCCATCCGGAATCGACCAACGCCCTCTGGATGGTCCGCGCCTACTACGAGCGCAGCAAACTCCCGATGCCGACGCGAATCAAAGACATCTTCGCCACCTTGCCCCCGGCGCCCCCGGCCGATTGCGCGCGGCGCCTAAAAGCCCTCGACGATGGCGTCAGCCTGACCAACACCTACGCCCCCCCGCCGATTTTGAAGTAGCTCGATTCCTTCAGGCGGTCAGGACGCCGCGCTCTTACGCCGCGGCTCTTCGGCCGGTCCGACTCAATTGCGGCCTATTTGCCCGGAGCGGGAGGATTGATGATGTCGCTCATCTTGAAGATCGGCATGAACATCGCGATGACGATGCCGCCCACGACGACGCCCAGAAACACGATGAGCAACGGTTCGATGAGTGACGTCAGCCCGGAGAGGGTCGTCTCGATTTCTTCGTCGAGGAAATCGGCGACGCGCTCGAGCATCTGATCAATTTTGCCGGTCTGTTCGCCGGCGGTCATCATCCGGATGATCATCTGGGGAAAGATGGGATGCTTGCCCAGCGCGCTCGAGATGCCGTCGCCGCGCTCGATGTCGGTGGCGGCCGTGCGGATGCTTTTCTCCATGCCGACGTGGCCGGCGGTATTGGCGACGATGCTTAAGACCTCGAGGATCGGCACGCCGCTGCGAATGAGGGACGAGAGCGTGCGGGCGAAGCGGGCCACCACGATCTTGTGCGCGATCATGCCGAAGATGGGCAGACGAATCCGCAGATTGTCCCAGAACGCGCGCCCCGGCGGCGTCTTGATGTAGTATAGCCAGCCATATACGGACGCGCCGGCCGTGAAGAAAAGCGTGAAAAACCAATGCTGCACGAACTTGCTGACGTCGATCAAAAACTGCGTCGGCCCCGGCAGCTTGGCGCCGAACCCTTGAAAGATTTCGCCGAAGACCGGCACCACTTTAACGAGCAGGAAAATCGTGATGCCGATGGCGACGCACGTCACGGCGACCGGGTACATCATCGCCGACTTGATCTTCTTCTGCATCCGGGCGCGGTTCTCGAGAAAGGTCGCCACGCGGGCGAGAATCTCCGCCAGCAAGCCGCCTTTTTCGCCGGCCTCGACCATCGAGACGTAGAGCTTGTCGAAGACCTTCGGATGCTTGCGGAGCGCCTCGGAAAAACTGTCGCCCCCTTCGACGCGGGAGCAGACGTCCTTGATGACGTCGCGCATCACTTTGTTGGTCGTTTGCTCGGCGAGGGCCTGGAGCGATTGCACCATCGCCAGGCCGGCGTCGATCATCGTGGCCAATTGCCGGGTGAAGACGACTTGATCGGCCAGCGCGACCCGGCCGCCCGCGGTTTTGCCCTTGCGACTGATCTTCTCCTGAATGGAGATGACGAGGAGGTTGCGATTGAGGAGCGTGGCGATGGCCGCCTGCTCGGTAGCGGCTTCGACTGAACTGCGAATTTCCCGACCGGTGCCCGCTTCCCGCGCCTGATAACTGTAGGACGGCATATTAGCTGCAAGACTTGTAATCGCAAAGGCTTGAAAAATCAAGCGTGGCGAGCCGGGCAGCGATTCGGCTGAACTCGGGAAACGCCGAGCTACTCTCGGTCGTCCCTCCGAGACCGCGCCAAGCTTCGGCAGCGAAGGCTCAAGACCCCGAGTTCCCACCGGTCACTTGTTGTTCCTCAGAGCTCCGCCGTCGCCACACCACATCACGGCGCGTAGAAGAAAGGTGGCAGCGGAATGCGACTTTTCATGCTCGTGATCTCGAGCGGATAGGCGTCTTCGAGCAACATGCGGTTGAGGCGGATCAAGGCGTCGCCTTGCGGTTTCCCGGCCAGCAGGCGTTGCGTCTCCGGGCGCAGCTCGATGCCGGCGAAACGTTGGGCATCATAGATTGAAGGACCGCGAATGATTTCGTTAAGCCCGTCCACCATCGATTGGGGCGGCCCCGTGAACTGAACTCCAGACGCCCAATCCGCCATCTCTCGGCGGGTCCGCGCGGAGAGCCTTCCACTCAGGTAGCTCGAAATCGAAACCGTGGATTGGTTGAGCTTATTCGCCAATGAAGTGGCTGACGGAATATCCGCGAACGAAAACGGCTCGTAAACCTTGATACCGGCGTTGATCGCGGCATCGAGATCGATTTCCATTAACGCCTCTCCAGCGCACAGGCGCAACATTAGGTCCCGATCCTGCGTCAGCGAGACGAGCGCGGGAACGGCGGCCTTTGCTTCGGGGCCAAACGCCCAGAGGCCGACGATAGCGCAAAGCCGTACCCCATAATTTGCATCGGCGAGAGCTTTCAACAGAACCGGGACGACCAAGCCGGGTTGGGAATGGATCTTCATCAGCGACTGGATCACGTTCAGAGGCACGACCGCGTTGGTTTGCCGCAACAGCGCGAGCAGGCGCGGCACCTCGTCCTTGGCGGCGGGACCGACGTCACCAAGAATCGAAACGAATTGATTGGCGCTCAGCCGCGATCGTTTCTGGTCATAGATTCTTAGCAACTCCGGCAGGGCGTTGCTAGCGGTCTGGCCGAGGGCGTGAAAAGCCAACGTCGCTAGCCGTTGAGGCGGTACGGTCGGACGGTTAGAACCTGGCTCCAGGTGAAAGACGTACACCATCCCGTTGAATTCCCACTCGAACATCCACTGCTTCTTGCGTACCAGCCGCAGCAATGTCGGAATGGCATTCGTGCCCGCCGCGCGCAAAGCGGCGTTCGCCTGCGCGAACGTCGGCCGACCGGGAATCGGCGCGGACGCAGGAATCGCCAGGCCGTCCAGCCAATAACTCAACGGCTTGCCCTGGTAAAGCGGCTCGGCCGCGGGCGGATGCCACCAGAGCCAGCTCGCCCCCGCGAGAAACGCAACCAAGACGACGCCAAAAACAATGATCGGCCGACGCCTCATTGCCGCAGTGTAACTTGCGCTCGCAAGGAATCGAGGGCTTTTCACGCCTCGACCGCGATCGCGGGGGCGCGATCAATAATTGGTTGGGGGATGGTGATTTCGCATGAACTGAATCTCGCGCGGATAGGCATCCTCGATCAGCAGGCGATTAAGGCGAGTAAGACCGGCTCCCCGCGGGTTGGCGGCCAGGAGGGTTTGGGTTTCTGGGCGGAAGCCAACGGTCGCGAAACGCTGCGCGTCGTAGATCGACGGGCCTTTGATGATTTCGTTCAACTCCCTTAAGAATGACTCGGGCGCCCACGAATATTGCGTCGAGCCAGACCACAAGGCCACGTCCCGCCGGGCTGTCTCCGAGAGCCGACCGTAGAGATAGATAGAGATCGCGTCGAAGCGCAGGGTCAACTTGCGCGCAAACGATGCCGGATTCGGAAAATCGATCCCGGAGAACAGCCGGTAAACCTCCAGCCCGCTTCGCTCCGCGGCGTCCAGATCGATGCACTTGAGCGTTTCCTCGGCGTCGATCCCCACGCTGAGGTCGGGGTCCCGGAGCAACGGCAACAGCGCCGGAACCGCCGCGCGCGCGCCGGAGCCAAAATTCCGCAGCCCGAACAAAGCCGCGAATCGCATTTGTTGGTCTGAGTTCGTCAACGCCGAAACCAGAACCGGCACGACCAAGTTCGGTTGGGCATGGATGTCCGCCAAGGCGCGAATGGCCCGCAGCTCCGCGTCGAAATTCGTCGATCTCCATTGGTCGAGGATGCGTGGGATCGCGACCCTCGCGGCCGGTCCGAGGTGACCGATCACCGAGACGAGTCGCTCCCGCGGCATCGGCGAAAGGTTCTCGTCGTAGATTTTGAGCAACGCCGGCAGGGCGGCGCTCGCGCGCGGGCCGAGGATTTGAAACCCGAAATCCGCCTGAAGTTGGGGCGGCGATTGCGCCTGATGCGGGGCCGACGCCAAATTCAAGCGGTAGGCGAGGCCGAGCGCCTTCTGTTTGTAGAGCCAATGTTTGTCGCGCAATAAGCGCAACAACGTCGGGATCGCGTTGGTTCCGGCGCCGAGTACGGCCTCCTTCGCTCGATCAATTGTGCGGTCTGGAGATTCGCCTGGAGCGCCGTCGAAATTAAGCGCGCCTTCAAGCCAATAAGTAAGCGGTTTGCCTCGGTAAAGCGGTTCGGGCGCCGGAGGATGCCACCAGAGCCAACCGGCGGCCATGAGGAAGGCGAACAGGGCTAAGCCAGAGAGCAGGATCGGACGGCGCCTCATTGGCGCAGCCTAACCTGCGCTCGCAAAGAATCGAGCGGAAATCGCCGTGGGCGTTCGTCGAGGCACATGACTTTGAATGGTTGCTTTTTTGGTGATTTGCCTGGCACGGTGGAGGCAAATCGGTCCCGGCCGGGCAGGCGAATGGCGCTTACTTGGCTATTAACACTTTACCGGAGAGCCGTTTACGTCGCCAGTGACTGCGCCAGATGGGTAGAGACATCGCGCTGCGATGTCACCGTCCCGAAGACTTGCCGCGTCGAAGCTCCGAGCGAAGACGGGAGTAGAAGCGAAGGCAGGGCGGAACGAATGGACCACAACGCCCGCAACGGTCATTCGATTGCGCCGCCACGCGCCGTCCCTACCCGCAGTGCGCTTAAGTAAGCGCCATTCGCCTTGCAGCCCGGAAGAATTGTAAGAGGGGACGATTTCCGGGGACTTCGCTTAGCTGCGTCCCAAGCTATCCCATACCGGGCTTTCAGCCCACGGAGGTGAAGCCTCCGATGACACCGTCCAAGAAATTCACCGGCGCCAAGCCGCGTCTATAGGTGGTCGGAGCGGACCCGGGCGCGGCGGACCGCAGGAAGACTTCGCCCTCGGCTCGCGACCAGCGGATCTTTCAGCGCGGGAGCGGCAGGAATTCCTGGGTGATGCGGTCTTCTTCGCAGCGCAGGATCGCGACGCTGCGGTCGAGATTGAAGCGGGGACGGCCGGCGTAACCGGGGTTGAAGAAGAACGTCGGGCCGATCGTTTCCGCGAACGGCTTGTGCGTGTGACCGAAGACGATCACCGCGGGGCGCTCATGGGCGACGCGGTCGCGGATCGCCTCGTGGAGACCGCGCGGGTTGACGATGTGGTGGACGAGGAATTTCCGGTTCGCCAACTCGATGACTTCGGTGTCGCGATAATCGTCTCCGTCATCGTTGTTGCCTAGGACGGCGGTGACCGGCGCGATGCGTTCGAGTTCGAGAATGATGCGCGGGGAGCCGATGTCGCCCGCGTGCAAAATATGCTCCACCCCATCGAAAAGCGCCGGTATCCGCGGGTCGAAATAGTCGTGCGTGTCCGAGATGACGCCGATTTTCAAGACAACGTGGGAAGGCTCTTTAGGATTTCTGCGGTTCGGCCGACTCGGGTTCCGCCTCGGCGCCTTCGGCGACCGGCTCGGGTTCGGGGGCGTCGGCTTCGCGGGTCTCGAGCGCTTCGTTCAGCTTCATCGCGCCCGCGAAAAGCCCGGTGAAAAGCCCGCCGCTCAAAAAGGTGTTGCGAAAGAATTCCCAGGTTTGCGGCCAGCCCGCGGTGCCCTTGGTCAAGGCGGTGATCCACCCGGCCAGCGTCTTCGTGTATTCAGGATTGCTGAACGGATTGAAAAACCACGAGGCGGTGTTCGTGATGAAATAGAAAAGGACCGCGCCGAGAAACCCGCCGCTCAACAGGCTCACGAAACTCGACTTCGGCGAGAACCGCCGGCCGAGCGCGATGAGCAGCGCATAGACGGCGTAATTCACCAGCAGATAAAACAACACCGACGGTTGAAACACCTGATAGCCCAGCGCGAATTGGTAGTAGCAATTCAACCCCAGATCGGTCACCGCCAAGGTGACCAGCGGCGCCCACCAGGCCATCCGTTGGGGAAAGTAAACGCCCGCGCAAAACGCCAGCGCGTAGGCGGCGCTGAAATTTTGCGGCAACATCCCGGGCACGCGCGTCAGCGCGAACACGAGCATCAACACGATGGGCAAAGCGTAGCTTTTTCTCACCGGACCCAAGTTAGCGCCCCGGCGCGGTCGAAGGCAAGACGCCGCTGCGCGCCACCGGGCGAAAGAATCCCCACGAATTGCCGCGCTTTACGCGACCGCGAGCTGGGGACGATTTCCAAGGCGCCAGGCCGGAATCAATTCGAAAGTGGCCAAACCTCGGCGATTCATGGTCTTCCGTCTCGAAGGGACGGAATGAAAATAGCCAGGCGCTTCAGCGCCTGGAATGATTGCGTTCGCGTAAGTCCTGGAAGGACGGCTGAATGTTTCGTATTTCCAGAGGTTCATCATCAGAAACATGATTATAAGCGCGAACTGGTAACTCTGCGAACCAGACACGGGATCGAATTTGACGAGCGCTAGATCTGGGCTTAACCCTCAGCGGTCCCGCTGGGACTTTGACGCTTTCCGAAGCGAAACCGACGTTGAAACGTCGGCCTATTCTCGATTGTCCCTCCGGGACGAAAGCGGGGACAAAAATGAGGCTCCAGTGAATCGTTGGACCGATTCTGGCGCTAGTGTAGTGTCTCATAAATAACTGGTCATTCGTTGCGTCGGATTGGGTCGGTGGCGAG
This sequence comes from uncultured Verrucomicrobiota bacterium, assembly GCA_964522665.1. GTDB lineage: Bacteria > Verrucomicrobiota > Verrucomicrobiia > Limisphaerales > CAZFVY01 > CAZFVY01. Next base: position 7,177 of record CAZFVY010000180.1, read on the forward strand.
GCGCAACGAAGGAGCATCCCCG
>CAZFVY010000181.1:0-6757 GCA_964522665.1 uncultured Verrucomicrobiota bacterium
AAAATCCAAGTTGCCGCCTGACCCTCAGGTTACTTTGGCGTCACACACCCCCGCCCGCCGGCCGCGCTCGATTTCTTGTGACGGGCCGTGGTGAACTGGCTAGGGTAAAGCCGGATGCTTTCAAAAAAGGCCAAATATGGTATTCGCGCATTGATTCATCTGGCGCAGAGGCATGGCGGCCCGCCGACCATGATCAAGGACATCGCGCAGCAAGAAGCGATTCCCAAAAAATTTCTTGAGGCGATTCTCCTCGAACTTAAGGACGCGGGAATCCTCCAAGCCCGGCCGGGCAAAGGCGGCGGCTACTACCTGCACCGGCCGCCGGACACCGTCAATCTGGGGCGCGTCGTCCGACTGATTGACGGTCCGCTGGCCCCGATCCCATGCGTCAGCCAAACCGCCTACGCGCCTTGCAGCGACTGTCCGGAAGAGGCCAAATGCGTCATCCGCCTCATGATGAAGCAAGTCCGGGACGCCACCGCCACCATCCTCGATGGCACGACGCTGGCGGATTTGGTGGAGCAGCAACGTCGGCTCGAGAATCCCCCGCTGGCCCTCGATTTCAATATTTGACGGGCGCCGTGCGCCCCAGCCGATTATCAGGCACGGGCGCGCGGATACAACGGTAGGCATCGACTAGAGTCTGGTCACACTCGGGCGCTGCCCGCCTTCTGTGGTCGTCTCTAACCGATAGCCAACCCCATGGACGGTGAGAATCCAGCGCGGTGATTCCGGGTCGGGTTCGAGCTTGGCTCGAAGGCTGGCGATGTGGGTGTCCACGGTTCGAGTCGTCGGGAACGCCGCGTAGCCCCAAACCGCGTCGAGAAAACGTTCCCGAGAAACCGGCTCGCCGGCGGCGTCGGCGAGGAGGCGCAGCATCGCGAACTCCTTGGCGGTGAGATGAATCGCCCGCCGGCCGCGCGCGGCGGTTTGACGGGCGAGGTCAAGCTCGACGTCCCCCAGATTTAGTTTGGCCGGAGCCTTGCTTTCCCGCTTGAGGCGCCGCAGCAGCGCGCGCACGCGCGCGAGCAATTCGTCGCCGCTGAAAGGTTTGATGAGGTAATCATCCGCCCCCGCGTCCAACCCCGCCACGCGAGCAGCGACCTGGCCTTTGGCCGTCAAGATCAATACCGGCGCGGCGCGGGCCCGACGGCGCAACTCAGCGCACAGGGCATAGCCATCGAGCTTCGGCAACATGATATCGAGCAGGATCAAGTCGGGCGTCTCGGTCAAAGCTCGCTCCAAACCCGTCACGCCGTCGGACGCGGTGAGGACGCGATGCCCCTCCCCCGCGAGCAAATCGGCCAAGGCCGTGCGCATCGGCGCCTCATCTTCAACGATTAGTATTCGTGCCATACGCAGGTCCGTCAGATGTGACCGTTCTCAGTCTGCCTGGTTTAACCGCCGGCCGAGTCGGCGGCCGCACGTTTACTGTGGCGGGTCTCGGCCTGACGCAAGGGGAGTTCCAAGGTAAAGCGGCTGCCTCGACCAACGGCGCTCCGGACGCTGACGCGCCCCCCGTGCGCGCTAACAATGTGTCGCACGATGCTCAGGCCAATCCCAACGCCCTGCGTCTCGCGCCGTAGCTCGGAGCCACGCCGATAAAACCGCTCGAATATCCGCTCATGGTCCTCCGACGGAATCCCCGGGCCGTTGTCCGCGACCCAAAGCTGCGCCGTCAGCGCGCCAAGCGCCCGCGTTCCCGACTCCTTGACGGTGACCCCGTCGGGAAGCGACGAGACAACTACCTCGCCATTTAGGGCGCCGCCGTCGGCCCAGCCGATCGTCACCGTCTCGCCTTTCGGCGAATGTTTAATGGCGTTGTCGATCAGGTTGACCAGCGCCTGCTGAATCGCGCGGCCGTCCACCTCGACCTCGATGCCGCGCTGGGACTGGCGGCCCGGCGGCGGTTCGACCACCAATTCCACGCCCTTTTCCGCCGCGCACGGCGCCATCAGTTTGACCGCCTCCTGGGCGAGCGCGCCTAGCTCCGCCGACTCCATTTCGTACTCCTGGCGCCCTTGCTCGATCCGGGAAAAATCGAGCACGTTTTCGATCAACGCCGAAAGGCGCCGACATTCCTGCACGATAAAGCGGAAATACTCCGTCTGCTTGCTCGGTTCCGGAACCCTGCCCGATTCCAGATTCTCGGCCAGGAGCCGCACGGCGGCCACGGGCGCGCGCAACTCGTGCGACACGCTCGCGACGAAGTTAGACTTCGATTCGTTCAGTTCAAGCTGCCGAAGAAATGCCCTCTGGGCGGCCACCAACCCGACCAAAGCCGCGACCGTCGCGGCCGCGATCATCCCACCAAACCAAAGCGTCCGTTGGCGCTGACGGGCGTAAAGAATTTCCGAACTCGCCAATAGGACCCGGGCGTGAAATGGATAAGGCTCCCTGAGGCTGAAGGGCAGTCCCGCGAGTTTACCGACGGCCTCGCCAAGAATTGGAAAATCGAGAATTCGCGGCGCCACTTCGAAACTCTTGTGACGCCAAAAGAACTTCGTGCCCGCCAACTCGACCACGACCGCGGCATAGGGGGGTGGCGACAAGCCCGCGGTCGCAATGGAATCGCGCAGCGCCTTGACCACGACCGCTTCAGGGTAGATGGCGACGTGGTAGTTCGTGTCGGACGCTACGTCAACCGCCGCGGACCCCGTTCTAGCGGTGAATGGCATACCTCCGTCAACGGCAAGCAGAAACCTCCCACTCGTCAATGTAACCGACTCAAATCGGTTGGAAACACCGCCGCCCCCACGATGCTGTTCCTGAAAGGCGCGGAGCGCGTCCCGCGCCCCTTCGTAGATATTCCACAACTTCAAAAGTGACGCTTCGCGGCTGGTCGATTGACGCGCTTCAACCTTTGCGACCCGCGTGAACTCTGCCATCAACTTAGAAGAAAACAGGTCCGGCCGAAAGAAAATCGCGCGCGCCACCGCGCTCAGCCGGCCCCCCGGCACGCCAGCGTGATCCGGCATTCGGCGCAACGCTTGATAACAGACCAGCCCGCCAATTCCCAAACCCGCCTCCGTGAGTTGCGCCGACTGCAGCAACGGCGATTGCCAAATCCGCGACGATGTTTCGTTGGTTCCCCATCCGCGGGCGTCAAGTATCAGTTTCCAATACTCGGCGTTCGCGCTCGCCGCGGACGACGGTTTCAACGCGAGAAACCGGTTGAGCGCCAACTTCGTTTCTTCGATGGCTCCTGAACCAAACTCCGACCGCTCGGCCTCCTCCCAGAAATGCAATTGTTCCCCTGACAATTCTTGTCGCCACGCCCGCGCCAACGGCGCCGCAACGAGCTCGGGCGGCCAAGAATCCCCGGCGGCCGTCAGCCGACAGTCCGCCATTGGCATCGCCGCGAGGTCGATCTCGGGATTATGCGCCTGCCACGCGTCGTCGCCTCTTTCGCCTAGCTTCGCCTCTTGGCTTGGAGCCGAGCGCGCCAAGCCAACATCGACCGTCAAACGGCCATCCAAATCGGTTTTCGCGGCGTAGTACGCATTCATTCCGTCAACCGCACTTCGACTCAAGGACTCCGCCAACTGCCCCGCCAAAGCGACTCCCGCCTCCTTAGCCTCCTGAAGCGCTAACGCCCGATCCTGCCGTAACGAAAACAATCCCAGCGCGGAAAGCGCCGCGACCGGCAAGAGGATGAGCGCTCCCCGCCAGAAAAACGTCGGCGTCTTTTGCGAATCTCGTCCGGCCATGATTTCAGCATCTTTTCATCGATCTCGACTCTAGGCAATCGTCCGGGCGGATGTGTCACGGATTTGTAAAATTCGACCCGCCGCGGGGATTGCCGAAGTCCAAAGGGGTCAGAGATGAATAAGTGCATATTTGGGCCAGGTATCGGCGGCCGCACACCCGCGCGATCAAGTCGAGGAAGCGTCGCGCAGAGCGGTATTTCGCTGAACTCAATCAGCACCTAACGTGGCCAATTGGCGAAACGCCCGGCGTGCTCTATTTCGACACCGTCGCGTGCGCTTGCAGCCAATGCAGATCCGGGTTATTCGGGGACGGACCAAGGTGGAAAATCTTCGTGTCATTCGCAATCGTGCGCGGGTCGAGCCAGCGATGGGTCTCGATGTGACCATCCGCAAAACTGACCTCGGCCGCCCGGTTATGGTAGCTCGCGGGATAATGGTAGAAAATGTCGTTGGTGCTGTAGTAAACGACGTAAGCAGGCAGACAGATGCTGTCGGGATTCACGTCCAGCCCGACCAGCAGATTCGCTGGTCCCGCCGGGGCCAAATCGGCCGTTTTTTGGAACGTTTTCATCCGCGGGCTGTTGTAGTCCTCCGGGTCCACGAGTGGCGACCACCCCATGTAGGCGTTGATCGAATAGCTCCGGAGTTTCGGATAGGCGACGTTGCCGATCACCTCAACGCTTTGGTCGGACGGGCATTTGTAAACGCCGGCTCGCTGGAGATAATGCGCAAACGCCGAGTAGCTTGGATTGTACAGGAAATCCTGGTTAGTGAAGGCGGGCGGGTAAAGGTGAGACGCTCCCATGACCCAAAGTCGGTTGTCGCCCAGCGTCTCAGGGATGCCCAGCCCGTTCGGCGTGAGTGTGTCCGTGTTGTCCTCGGGATAGAGAAACCACGTCAGGGTCAGTTGCTTCAGATTATTGGCGCACTGGGTTCGCTTCGCCTGAGCCTTCGCTTTCGAGAGCACCGGCAGCAATAAACCGGCCAGGACGGCGATAATCGCGATGACTATCAACAACTCTATCAGACTGAACGCGAGGCGCTTAAAACGGCTCGGGCAAGCGCGGGCCGGCGGCAAATACGGCCAACCAACCATCGTAAAATCCAGCTTCTTCATCTAGTTTGCGGTCGCCGGCCCGAAGGACCAACCATCCGCGGCAACAGCAGTGCGCTGAGCCTTCTGCGCGTCGTTGCGTGCCCGGCTCCGAGGCCCAGGCGCGGCTCGCCGCGCAGCGTCGGAGGTTCGCGGTCAGAAAATGATTCAAGTTTCGGGATTGCCACGCCGTAATATTACCCATTCTCCCCCTCGCTCGCAAACCCATTTCAACGCTTGTACATCAGCGCGAACCGCTGGCCCGCCGAATTAAATTTTTTTGACATCGTCATTAGTTTCAACACTCTTGGCGCGTGCGCAAACCCAAACGCCAGCGCTGGCCCATTGTGTACTTTTGTACCTTGGCGTCGCTATTTCCAGCGCTTTTGCGGGGGGGCGAGGCCTATCCGTGGGAGACTCGACCGGGCTATCGGGTCGCGAAATTGCCCGTCCCCTCCGACGGACGGACAGGCTTCACGGCCATGCCTGCCCAACAAACCGGAATCTCGTTCGTCAATCGCCTGCCCGAAGAGACATTGGCTCGCCATTCGAATCTGGTCAACGGCTCCGGGGTCGCTTTGGGTGACGTGGATGGCGATGGCTTGTGCGATATTTATTTTTGTTCGGTCGAAGGCCACAACATCCTCTACCGAAACCTTGGTAATTGGCGCTTCGAAGATATTACCGAGCAGGCGGGCGTCGCGTGCCCAAATCAATTCTCCCGCGGCGCGGTGTTCGCGGATGTCAATGGTGACGGTCATCTCGATCTCCTGGTCACCGCGCTCGGCGGCGGCGTCCGCTGCTTCCTCAATGACGGCAAGGGGCACTTCACCGAGATTACGGGGCCAGCCGGATTGACGGCGAATACCGGCAGCACCTCGATGGCGCTCGCGGACACCAGCGGCAGCGGTTTCCTCGACCTTTATGTCGCCAATTTCGGCGCCGTCTCGCCGCTCCGGGATGGGGTCCGCTACTCCACCAAAATGGTCGATGGAAAGCTGGTCGTAATCGGGCGTTACAAAGATCGCCTGAAAATTGTCGGTAACGAGATCATCGAGCTGGGCGAACCCGACCAGCTTTACGTCAACGGCGGGAAGGCGCATTTCAACTCGGCGCCCTGGGATGGCAGCGTCTTTTCGGACGAGGACGGCAAACCGATGCCGCCGCCGTGGGACTTCGGCCTGGCGGTGCAATTCCGCGATCTCAACGGCGATGGCTGGCCCGACATCTATGTCTGCAATGATTTCGCGACCCCGGACCGGGTCTGGATAAACGACGGGAAAGGACACTTTCGCGCGCTCGACCGACTCGCCATCCGCACCATGAGTTACGCCGCGATGGGGGTCGATTTTGCCGACCTTGACCGCGACGGCCGCGACGATTTCATCGTGGTTGAAATGCTCAGCTCGGAGCACGCGCGGCACATGCGCCAAGGCAGCCAAATACCCCCGGCCAACCAGATCATCGGCCAGATTGACAACCGTCCGCAGGTCGCCCGGAACACCCTTTTTTGGAATCGCGGCGATGGCACGTACGCGGAAATCGCGGAATACTCGGGGCTGGCCGCCTCCGAATGGTCGTGGACGCCGGTGTTTGTGGATGTTGACCTTGATGGCTTCGAAGACCTGCTGGTAACAAACGGCCACACCCATGACATGCAGGACCTTGACATCGCGGAACGGTTGCGGGCCGAAGCCGGACCGGGCGACACGCACGCCCACCTGCGGCTTTCTCCGTACCCCGTATTGGAGACCCCCAAAAAAGCGTATCGCAATCGCGGCGATCTGACTTTCGAGGAAGTTGGCGCCAAGTGGGGCTTCGATTCCCGCCAAATCGGGCATGGCATGGCGTTGGCGGACCTGGATAACGATGGGGATTTGGATGTGGTGGTCAACTCCCTGAACGGACCGGCGCTCATTTACCGCAATGAAACGGCGGCGCCGCGCGTGGCCGT
>CAZFVY010000182.1:0-5474 GCA_964522665.1 uncultured Verrucomicrobiota bacterium
CATAGCGATCCGTCGGTTCAAATTGCAATAAAAGACGCCGACGATTCACGTCTTTGCCTCGGACCAAAATAGCCAATCCGACAATCCCTTTGTGTCCACCGCCAGTATTAGCGTGGCCTTCTTTGTGAGCGATGCTCCAAAGGAATTTGGTCCCATCAATTTGGATGAGACCTCCTTTCGTGGGATCGTTTCTCATCCAAGGAGATTATTTAAGAACGGCAAATAACTCAAGAAATCGCTCACCGCGGGTCACTTGGACTGGCGCGTGAGGCGTTTCCAGTAAACATTCCGAGAAAAATCGCAACGACCCCAGCCAGCCGCCAACTTTGTCCGGAGCAGGCTTGTTAACCAAGGAGACCTAAGCATTTGGGGCAAAGTCACCAATCGATCTGTCACTGATCCACCCCGAAGACCCGAAGCAGTTGCCCAGGGAGCTGGAAGGGATCGCTTGGCCGCCTCCAATGGAACGTCCCAAGTGATCGGATCGATTTAGTTTTGACATTCCTTTTGCACTGGCGTTGTGAAATGCCAAATGCGAGTACTCGCCCCCCCGAATGCAAAGCGACCCCCGGCCCCCCCCGAACCGCGTCTTAGTCCTCCGCGATGCAGTAGAGGCGCCGGTCGGTGCGGAGAAAAATCTGCCCGTCGGAGATAGCGGGCGTCGCGTTGCTCGGTTCGCCCAGATCATTCATCGCCAAAACCTCCAACTTCGCCGGGTCGGGGCGAAAGACCGTGGTGACGCCTTTTCGGCTGGTGACATACAACCGCCCGGCGGCCATCACCACCGAACCCCAGCTCTCGCCGCCTTCGAGCCGCTCGATCCATCGAATTTTCCCGGTTTGACATTCCATGCACTGGGCAGTCCCTGGTCCCGCGTTGACGAGGAAGACGTTTCCCCCCACGACCACGCCGGAGCCAACCCGTTGCGTTTGTTTCGCCAGCCACAGCCGGTTGGAAGTGGTTACGTCACCAGCTCCGCCCAGCCTGAAACCAAACGTCGGTCCGTTGACCCATCCCGAGAACGCGACGCCGATTTCGCCGGAGACGACCGGCGACGGATAGATCAGGTCAGCCAGTGGTTCCGCAAATCCCTCGCAAAACCACAAGCGGGCGCCGGTCTTCGGATCGCAGGCGACCAACTGCGTGAGCAGGCTGCAAAGGATCTGATCCTTGCCCCCGACCCTGGCAACAATGGGCGTACACCACGAGCCCCAATTTCCTTTCAGGAGGGTTTTCGGACCGCCGGGTTCGTCGTATTTCCAGAGCAGTTTGCCGGTCTTCAAGTCAAGCGCAGCGAGAAAGGCCCGCTCACCCGGACCGAAGTTCAAGATGACCTTCCCACGATGAAGGATCGGGGAGGAACCGTAGCCCCATTCATTACGCACTTCACCGAGGTCCGTTTTCCAAAGCTCTTTGCCGTCGAAATTGTAGCAAAAGACCCCGGCCGAGCCATGCCAGACCACCACTCGCGCGCCGTCAGCCGCGGGCGTGGACCCGCAGTAAGGATTCGATTGGTGCGTCGGCTCAACTCGGGGAAACTCAACCGTCCGCACCCAAAGCTCCTGGCCCGTTCGGCGGTCGAAGCAATACAGGTTTCGCTTCTTGCCCGAGTCTTCCGCGCAAGTGACAAAGACGCGCCCATGCGAAACGATGGGGCTGCTGTTACCCGGACCTGGGAGTGTCGCTTTCCAGCGGACGTTATTCGTCGGTCCCCAATGGAGCGGCGCTTTGGACTCTTGCGCGACACCATTCCCGAGCGGCCCGCGGAACTGCGGCCAATCCCCTGCCCGCACTGTCGGGGACAACAACAAGGCAAGCGCAGCAGCAGACTGAAACAATATTCGGCGATTCATGTTCAAGGCGAGGAAGTGTTAGTTGCCACTCTTGACAGCTCGCCAAGCCGACGCCAAGCATTACTTCATGGCTCGCCAATTGCGACTCGAATATTCTGGAGCCAGCGATCACGTTATGAATCGCCGCGATCGCCGTGAGGCAGCCTTTCGTGACGACGCCGACGGACGCAACTTCGCCTGGTTGCGATTTTTCACCTTGCGCCTTGCGGAGCAGCCACAATCGGTCCCGTCCTTACAGGACGGAACGATCATGATTGGGGACGGTTTCCTGGGATTTCGCTTCGCTCCATCCCAACGCTATCCCAGGCCGCGCTTTCAGCGCTTCCGGCCTGAAGCTTCGGCCCATGCCTCAGGCTGCCTCGAACTCACGGACAGGGAAAAAGGGTGAAGAATGATCGCCGGGCCTTCCTGCCAATGCTCCGCGTAGGGATAGAATCGACCATGATCGAAATTGTTTTCGGCGAAGCTGCTCGGTCGCGGCATGGGAACGCTAAAGCTCAATTCCGGCTGGTCGCGACTGAACTCAACCCGAGCGGGCTGGCTTTCGGCGGGAATGAAGTCCGGCCCGTTCAGGAATCGAATTGCTTCCCGCCGCAGAGTTTGTATGTCAAAGCTCGGGGCTCGCCGGCAGTTTTTCTGCATGAATAACCGGTCCATCCATTTTGCCAAGGGCGCAATCATTTATTTTGCATTCGATTAGTGGGGTTGTTCAGTCGCGGCGCCAGCCAGCGCAGGACGCGGTCCGGCAAGCCCGGCAGTAAGAGGGTTAAGCCTAGGCTGACGTGACCATGGGGCAATCGCCAGATCTCGGGCTGTCCCCACGACTGCCCGAGTTCGAGCGGCGCGCCCCACCCCATTACATCATGCCTGCCTTCGATCAATAAAACATTTTCCTTCGCGATCGCCGGCCTGCCTAAGGTCAGGTTTAACGGAGTCCGGTCCAGTTCCTCACCCGCCGCCCGCCGTCGCCGTATCAATTCTCGACCACGCCGCCCGACGACCGGTTCGGCTTGCGAGAACATGAGACCCATGCGCGTGCCTGGTATGGCCATGACGATCGAAGCCAGCCGCGCATCGCGGGACCCGGTCAATCCTGCCAGGTACGCGCCGAGCGAAACTCCCAGCAGCGCCACGGCGGGGCAACCTTCCGCCAAAAACCACCCGGTCAGAGTGCGGATTTCGGCAACGGCCTGCGCATAGGTCTCGGCCATCTGCAAGTAATCCGGGCTGATCAGCGGAACATACTGGCGAAGGAGTTCCAATCGACCATACACGCGTGGACGACGCTGAAAATGGTAAGGCAACTCCAAGGTCGCCGTATTGAATCCCGCGCGGCGGCAATGGATGGCGAACAAGTGAAATGCGAACTGATGACCGGGCAAATCACCGCCACCGTGCAGCAAGACGATCACTGGCCTTTCCTGCCAGGCGTCCGCGCAACGGTAGAGTCGGCCGTGAACGACATTGTTCTCCGCGAACTCGCACGGTCGCGGCGTGGGAAAACGGAAGCTCCCGTCCGAAGCGTCGGGACCAAAATCGAGTTGCGCCGGCTGGCTTTCGACGGGGATGAAGTCCGGGCCGTTCAGAAATTGGACCGCCGTCTCCAGTTTTAAATCCCGTTCGTTGGCGGCCTCCGGCCAAAGGGATTGCGGCAGCGTCGCGTAGCCGATCTGAAGGACCGACCTGTCCATGAATCTTGCGAGGCGCGCAATCATGCCAAGGCGTTTTCGTCCCTTACGTATTCGCGCCCGGCTTGACACTCAATCGATTTTGGCGATAGAGGGATCATTTATTCCTTAGTTTCTTTCCTTCGCTCTCCGGCAGCCCCGCCATCCGGTGGATTATCGCCGTTACTTCGCCTTTATCATTCTTGATGAAGGTCACTTGCGCGCCGTTGATTTTGAGGAAGAAATTGGTTTCCGATTCGGGATAAAGATCCAAAGGGCCTCGGATTGCGGTTTTTCCAACTGCATTCCAGACTAGATGATCTCCATTTCGCGAGATGGTCACCTTCGTTCCTATGAGAAACACGTTATCTGGCGCAATTTCATACTCGCCGACACAGGCCTCCAGAGATTTTGCGTCCAGTCTAATCAATATATTCGGTTTGGGCGCTTCAAGGGCCATTCGTGGAAGCGCCAAGCATTGGAAGGGGGCGCAACCCACGAAGATGGCCAGGGCAACGTCGCCTTGCAGCCGGGACCCGCCGCGGACCGCAAACCAGCCGATGATAACTCCCACGGTCAGGGCGGGCGCGAGGAGTAGAGCGCAAACCAAGAATACGAACGCGGCCCAACTCGCGCTCGCCTTGAACCAGCATACGGCGATCACCACCACAAGGAGACCAAGCGCGGCAAAGCTCCATCGCGGCAGGCGGAGCCGTCCGGCAACGAGCGCCAGGAGGAAGGTAACCGGCACGGCGATGCCCTGATAGCGGAAGTGTGGCGTCGCCTCGAGCCACCGGTCGCCGAGAGTGAGCAAGAAGGCGACGGCAATAAAGAGACCGATAAAGAGTCCGCGGAAGCGAGCCAATCGCGGAAATAAATCCGTGAAACCACTTGCCAGCCCGGCCGCAGCCAGCATGGCCAGCGCGGCGCCAAGGAGTCGCCAGCGCCAGGCGGTGGGAAGCGCCGGCGGCGTCATATGCGCGACGGCGCACGCGGCGTCGACGGCCGCGTTCACCAGCATTGGATCAAATCCCTCAAGCAAATGATCGGACCAGGGAGAAATCACCAGACGCGCGTCCAGTCGGGTCGTTAGGAGGGCCGGCGGAAAGGCTTCCTCGAACCGGCCGGTCAGGAGCAGCAGCGGCGGGGCGTGATCACCCAGAACCGGCACGGAACCTAGGGCAATGAAAAGCCCGGGTCTCATCCCCCCTTTCCGCACTGCCTCGCCTCCCGTAAACCCACCCATCGATTGACCCGCGAAAACATCGACCGGCCCGATCTCGCGCGCGACCGCCTCCAGCGTATGCACGGCTTCGATAACAGAAAATCTCCGCGGCGACGCTCCGTGCCCCGGTTGGTCAACGCTATAGCAAATAAATCCAGCGGCGGCCAATGCCTCCCCGTAGCGAAAGAGCGTCTCTTTCGAGCCGGCGAATCCGTGCGCGAGCAACGCCACCGGATGCGGTCCCGCGCCGGTCGGAAAGAATTTAAGCGCCGGCGTCTCCTCGGCGAGCGTCACCTTTTCGACGCGGACGCCCGGCTCCATCCGATGGGAGAGCGCGACGCCGGTAACGAAGCCGATGGCGGCGATTCCGACGATGAGCCAGCTGCTACTCATTTCCAAAACTCCAACGAATGGGCATCAATCCGGTCAACGGCGCGTTGGGCGGGTCGTATGGCGCTACTACCTGGGCGGTATTCTGAAAACGCCGGAGCTCCCGGCGAAGGTACTGACGCAGGTTCCACGGGCGCCGCGGAAACGCCTCCATACAATTGGCAAACGTCATCGTGATCAACTCTTGAAACTGGCCTTGGGTAAGCGGAATCCACTCGCCCGTCAAGCGGCGCTGGCGGCGGAGCGGGCGGTGCGCGGTCGCGAGCTCCGGGGATTGTGGACTCTGTGGACTCTGTGGACTCTGTGGACTCTGTGGACTCTGTGGACTCTGTGGACTCT
>CAZFVY010000182.1:5574-6674 GCA_964522665.1 uncultured Verrucomicrobiota bacterium
GTGGACGGCTTGGACCGAGTGGAACCCGTGGACCGGGTCGGCTCGGCGACACAGCTCGACTCTGGCGCGTGGAACGGGCTGGAGTGATGGCGGGGGTTCGGAAGACTCCGTGGCTTACGTTTTGCTCACTCACGATAATGCCCGCGGCGGGGAATACAAACGCTCGAGGTGGGTGGAGACTGCGCCAATGTTCGAGTTGAAAAAGAGAACTGAGCGGGGTGGTAACGAGGCGGCGGGTACGGCATTACGGCGCGGGCGCCGGGCGCGGAAATACGCGGGGCGCCGTCCTGGCTCTGGGACCACGAAAGCGCGAAGGGGCGTCATCGATGGGCCAGCGTTCGGGATCGCGAGCGGGGCTTCATGTCCTATCCGGGCGGTTGCGGCGCTGGGTCCGGACGCGGTAGAGGCGCTCGGTGAAGCCGCCTTCTTTCTCGAAGGCGGCGGCCTGGGAGGTGAGTTGGCGGTCCAGAGGGCTACACGCCACGGCGATGAGCGCGAGGGCGCCGTTGGCGGCGATCTCGGGGTAGGTGGACGGGGTGGACTGCATGGACGAAGTGGACTTGGTGGGCCTCGGCGCAGACTTGGGGCCACTTGGTCCAGGGAGTCCAGGTTTTCCTCGACGCATGTCTCGGGCCCAGGTGGCCACGGCGTCGGCGGTGGCGGGGCGGCGCGCGATAAGCTCCGCCCGGCGTGGGTCTTCGCAGGGCCAGAGCGGGAGGGCGCGCTGACGGAGGAAGTCTTCGTAGTCGAGCCGGAGTTCTTCGAGGCTGGCGCGGGCTACGTTGGTGAGTTTGAGTTCGGTTTTCTTGGAGGTGCCGCTGGCTTGGCTGCCTTCGGCGATGTTCTGCACGCCGGAACGCGCGGCTTGGACCATCTGGTCGTGGGTGCGGCTGCGCTTTTCGAGGTAGCGGTCGCAGAAACGGACGGTCACGTCGTACGCAAGTTGGGCGACCTGGAAACTCTTCACAGCCCGTTAAAAAACTATGGATATTGCTGTTTTGCCAGAAATGGCCCGACGACGAGACGAGACGAGGGAGCATATCCGTAAAGGATCTGTGACCGAGGAACAACGAAGTCGCCGTGCCATTTCTGGCAAAACC
>CAZFVY010000183.1:0-6618 GCA_964522665.1 uncultured Verrucomicrobiota bacterium
TAAAGGATCTGTGACCGAGGAACAACGAAGTCGCCGTGCCATTTCTGGCAAAACCCTTCGGGCTGAGGGCCTTTTGGCTCACGGCTTTGTCGCTCATCGCTTACAGGTCCTAGTGGACCTGAGCGCGACTCACTCCGCGCCGCAATCCAAAATTCCTCTCAGCAGCAATGTCCATAGTTTTTTAACGGGCTGTAAAGCTTCCGGTAGCCGCCATGCCGGGGAATCAATTTCTCGTCCATGCGAGTCCTCGCGGTCAATCTACGGCTAGGGTAGCGGTGAAATGCGGCGTGGCAAATTCAGAATCGGCGCTTGACCGGCGCGGGCACGGCGCTTAGGATGGCCGGGATGATAGGAAATGCGCGTCAAGTTCGTCTCCTGGCCGTCGTCGTAGTAGGCGACGCTGCCGGGGGTTGTCGCGCTTGAGATCACTTTTCAAGAACCCACGGCTGGCACCGGTCGTGGGTTTTTTATTTGGCCCGGACCACCCTGCCGCAAACCCCAAGCAAAAGTATGAGCCAAACCACTGAAGCAAAAGACGCCAAATCCCAAGCCACGCCCGAGCGGAGCGACGTCGGTCCCTCGATGCTCGGCTGCGAAATCCTGGTCGCGGCGCTGGAACGGGAAGGCGTGGACACGATCTTCGCCTATCCGGGCGGCGCGAGCATGGAAATCCATCAGGCGCTGACGAAGTCCAAGAAGATTCGCACGGTTCTGCCGCGGCACGAACAGGGTGGCGCGTTCGCCGCCGCCGCGTACGCGCGGGCTTCGGGCAAAGCGGGCGTTTGCATGGCCACCAGCGGCCCGGGCGCGACGAATTTGATGACCGGCATCGCGGACGCCTACATGGATTCAACTCCGCTGGTGACGGTCACGGGCCAGGTCCCGCAGGCGATGATCGGCAAGGGCGCGTTTCAGGAAACGGATTTCTTCGGCATGACGTTACCGGTGGTCAAGCACAGTTACATGGTGACCGACATCAACGACATCCCGCGGATCATCAAAGAGGCTTTTTACATCGCGACGACCGGCCGGCCCGGCCCGGTGGTGGTCGATATCCCGAAGAATATCCAACAGAAGCGCGCGCATCCGGTGTTTCCGAAGGAAATCCATCTGCGCGGCTATAACCCCGACCAGAAGGCGAGCGATTTGTCGCTGAACGAAATCATCGGGTTAATCGAGAAATCCGAGCGCCCGTTGCTTTACGTCGGCGGCGGCATCATCACGAGCAACGCGTCCGAGGAATTGCGGCATTTTGTCGAGGCGACCCAAATCCCGGTGACTTCGACGATCATGGGTTGCGGCGCGTTTCCGGAAACGCATCCGCTCTCGTTGCGCTGGCTCGGGATGCACGGCACGCCGTACGCCAATTGGGCGGTGAACGGCGAGTTGCTCAAAGAGGGCGATCATGTCCGGCAAGTGGCGCCGGGCGCCGATCTGTTGCTCGCTTTCGGCGTGCGGTTCGATGATCGCGTGACCGGCAACGTCCAGAAATTCTGCGAACACGGCACGATCGTCCATATCGACATCGACGCGTCCGAGATCAACAAGAATAAGCCGGCGCATCTGCCGATCGTGAGCGACATCCGTTACGCGCTGCACAAGCTCAACGGGATGATCAAGGCGCGCCCGATCGCCAAGAAATTCGACGCGTGGCATCGCCAAATCGAGGCGTGGAAGGCCAAGGCGCCGATCAAGTATCGCGTGACCGACGAAGTGCTGCGCTCGAAGTACTTGCACGATTTCCTGGGCGGCGACGCGACCGAGGTCATCATGCCGCAGTACGTGGTGGAGTTGTTGTACGAATTGACCAAGGGCGAAGCGATTTTGACGACGGGCGTCGGTCAGCATCAGATGTGGGCCGGGCAGTATTACCGTTTCAAACACCCGCGCCAATTATTGACCAGCGCGGGGCTGGGGGCGATGGGTTTCGGCTACCCGGCGGCGTTGGGCGCGAAAGTGGCCCGACCAGACATGCAAGTCGTCGATATCGACGGCGACGGCTCGTTCCTGATGAACATTCAGGAGTTGGCCACGGCGCACATCGAGAATATCGCCGCCAAGGCGTTGGTGCTCAATAATCAGCATCTGGGAATGGTGGTGCAGTGGGAGGATAATTTTTACGCCGGCAACCGCGGCCATACTTACCTTGGCGACCCGAAGAATGAGCGGCAAATCTATCCCGACTTCGTGGGCATCGCCCGGAGCTTCAACGTTCCGGCCGAACGCGTCATTTTTAAGAAAGACCTGCGCGCCGCGATGCAACGGATGCTCGACTCGAAGGAGCCTTACGTGCTGGACGTGGTGGTGCCGTACACCGCCCATGTGCTGCCGTTCATCCCGGCGGGCCGGACGGTCGCGGAGATGATTTACGAGAAGTGAGGCGCGCTTGCGAGCCGGCGAACATTTGCTACTGTCAGTATGATGTTGCGCTGGATTTACGGGCTGGCCGTCGGCTTGGTGGCATGGGAATGCGCGGGCGCGGAACACTGGTTTGACCTGAGCGAGGCGCCAACCAATGCGCCGCCGCCTGGCTTCCGCAGCGCCGTGGTCGGCGCGGGCAAACCTGGTCGCTGGGAGGTCATCCTCGACGAAGTGCCATCGGTCATCGCGCCCAACACGCCGAACGCCCGGAGTCCGCGGCGCAGCGTCATCGCGCAACTCTCGAGCGACATTACTGACGAACATTTCCCGGTGCTGGTTTACGACGACGAGGTTTACGGGGATTTCACGTTTACGACCCGGTTTAAGATCGCCGGCGGCGCGCTGGAGCAAATGGCGGGGATCGTCTTCCGTTACCAGGATGAGAGGAACTTTTACGTGCTGCGCGCGAGCGCGTTGGACAACACGGTGCGCTTCTACGAGGTCGTCAATGGCCTGCGCGGCATCCTCTACGGGCCGAAGGTGGAAATCGCCAAAGGGGTCTGGCAGGAGCTTTCGGTCGAATGCCAGGGCAACCAGATTCATTGCCGGCTGAACGGAGCCGAGATCATCCCCGCGCTGGAGAACAGTTCGTTTCTGACTGGTAAGATTGGCTTCTGGACGAAATCTGACTCCATCAGCTATTTCACTGACGCCCGCGTGAACTACGTACCGCGCGAGACCTTGGCCAAGAAACTGGTGAAGGACATTCTCATCAAACACCCCCGTCTGCGCGGAGTCGAAATCTTCGCGGACACGCCCAAGCACAGCGGCACGCAAGTTATTGCCAGCACGGACAATGCGACGCTCGGGAAGGCCGCCGAAGACGTCGAGTTAAACGTGATCGCGAAGGATGTTTCCTTTTTTGGCAAAGGGAAGGAAAACATCGTGATCACGATGCCGCTGCACGATCGCAACGGCGAAGCCATCGCGGCCGTGCGGGTGGAAATGAAGCCGTTTGTCGGTCAGACCGAACAAAACGCGGTCGCCCGGGCGTTACCTTTCGTTAAAGAGATGGAGGAACGGGTCGGGACCGCCAAGGATTTGTTCGAGTAAACTGCGGTCACGCCCGGCTCTGGAGCGTTCCGCGACTCTTCTTCGACCGACGCCAGTCCCGAGGGCACGTCGCGCGCTCTCAAATCTGAGAAATCATTTTTGAAAATAATCAACGGCGTGGGGCAAATCCACTGCAAATTCGAGAAATGGCGCCACCTGACGTTTTGACGATCGACCGACTTTGAGCCGAGCTGACCCGGCGTTTCGCGTTGGACGCCAGGCGCCTGCGCCGGTTTCGAGGCCTGTGCTTCAAAATACCACTCGGCGACGAGCGCTTTTTTAGCAAGTGAGCTGGTTTCGGCGAGCTAGTTGCTAAATGAGGGAATATGAAGCTTGCCGTATTTCTCGAACGTGATGGGATCTTGAATCTGCCGCGGGTGGATCGGCATCAGCAAATCCCGCCGTTGACCTGCAACGACGTCGTTTTAAATGAGGAGGCAATCGAACCGTTGCGTGAGCTTAAGGCGGCCGGGTTCTTGTTGATTGTCATTACGAACCAGCCGGGGCTTTCGCGCGGCTATCAATCGCGGCGCGAGTTGGATTCCATGCATCAACTGCTCAAGCAGCGCTTCGCGCTGGACGACATCCTGACCTGCCCGCACGACGAAGCCGATCATTGCCCCTGCCGCAAGCCGAAGGCGGGCTTACTGTTTGAAGCGACGTTCAAATGGCACTTGGATTTGGACCACTCGTTCGTCGTCAGCGACAAATGGCAGGACGCGCAGGCGGCGCACCTTGCCGGCTGCACCTCGATCCTGGTGAAATCCCAGTGGAACGGAGGCGGCCATCACGACTTCATTTTGAGCAGTCTCTCCGAGTTGGCCGCCAAGATTCGCCAGATTCAAACGCCAGGCTGCCTGGTGATGAATCACCTCTAGCGCCTGATTGCAGAAATAAGGTCCTACGTCAGAATTTGAAGCCCAGCGAGGAGCGAATCTGCAGATCGTTCGGGCGGACGCCGAGCGGGGGTTCGGCCTCGTAATCATCACTCATCGTCAGGTTCAGCGTCCACTTGTCCAGCAACGGGTACGCGGCGTTCAACTCCACGTGGGTCCGATAATCGGCGAAATTTGAAACGTTTGGCGCAAACGAGAACTTCTCGGTCAAGGTGATTTTTGGCGGGATGCGCCAGGTCATGTTTTGTCCAAAGCGGATCGAGACCTCGGTTTTTTTAGGTGGAACGGTCCGAATGTAGTGGAACTCTTGATATTGCGCGCCACCTTCAAGATTGATTACCATCGCGTCGGCCTTTCCGAAGACATGCCCGCGGTCGAAGACCTTGTAACCCATGCCGGCGCCTTCCTGGTAGCGGAGTTCCAGCTTGTTGACCTCGTCAAAACCAGCGGAGCCGAGATTATAGACGTAGAGCTTCTTGCCGGAGCCAAGGTCCACGTCGGTCTTCAAGCTGCCCTCCATTCGATTGGCCGCCAGCACGCCATCGGTTTTGCCGTAGGCGGCGCTGAAGTCGGCGGTGTCGCGCACCCGCCCGATGGTGTGAACCAATTGCGCCTGACCGTGATACATTTCGGTATGCGTGGTGCCGTACCCGAGGTCGGCGCCCATCTGCAAGGAACCGTGCAGGTTCGTGGAGACGTAGCGCTTCCAAAAGGAGGGCGGTGGCGGCGGTGGTGTCGCGACTTTGGCGACTACCTTGGCCGGCGCCGGCGCGGCGGCGGGCGGAGCGCTCGCTTTGTCCGCCGGGGGCTTCTCCTCCCGTTCAATGGCCGCCACGGGAAGGACCAGACGGCCCAAGGTGGCGTTGGTCAATACGACTTGGCCGGCGTCGCGTGAAATGACTGTGCCGGTCAACCGGTCGCCGTTTTTCAGATGGAGTATGAGGGCGTCAGCCGCCCCCGCGGCGCCAGCCGCCGCCAGACAGGCGACGGCGACGGCGAGCAGCATTCGTTTGGCCGGTGGGCGCGCGCAAAACGGACGACCGGCGTGAGGGTGGCGACAAGCGGAAGCACGTGCCACGAACAAGAGGTATCGAACCAGCCACATTTTATGATTTGGGCGACTTGCCGTCCGCGGGCGGCGGACTCGACGGAGTTTCGGAAGGAGTTTCTGGCGGATCTTGGGGCGGTAAATCGAGCGCGGTGACCACGCGGAGGCCACCCACGACGTCAACTTTCCCGTCCTTATTGCCGCGCAAATCCGGCCGGGTGTTGGAGTACATATGGGTTTGCCGAAGGACCAGGTGACCGCCGGCATCGACGACCGCGTAGCCAAACTTGCGCGCGTCCGTCTGCCACAGAACATGCAGATTATTCAGCGCATCCAGCATCGCCTGGGGCGACCCGAAGGAAACCAGCGGCCCCAGCGCGAAGGTTTGGTAAATCTGCGCCTCGGAGGCGTCCGTCAGGCGGACGTACAATCGCGCATGTTTCACCGTCACCGCCTGTTGCAGGGTAAATCGCCGCGCCTCGGGCGGCTCGCCGGGTCCGGCCGACGACGGCACGCCAAATACCTGGTCCCAGATTTTGGTCGCGCGAATGATATCGATCGTCTTGGGAGAGCTGACGATGGCCTTGTCCCAGGCTTCGACGCGGACGACCGCGGAGATGCGATAACGGCCCAACTGGGTCAAATTAAAGTACGGCGCCAAATCAACGCGGCGCGTGCCACGGGACGACGATTCCACGTCAAATTCTCCGCTGATCGGAACTTCACCGCGGCGATTGACATCGTAACCGTCCTCCCCTTTGACCACAAAACTCACCCAGTTCGTGGTCTTGCCGAAATGAAGCGTCTGACCCGAAAAATTGGTGATCCGCACGCCGACAACCATCGATTCACCGGGCAGGAATTGGTCCTGGTCGGTCGCGATTTCCACCGTCACTTGGGCGGACGACCGCGACGCCAAGAGCCAAGCGCACGCCAGTAATAAAGAGATTCGCATCTAAACAGTTTAGGCCAGTTCACTACCCGAGCAAGCCGCAAATGGCGGACGCATCTCCGCCGTCAAGTACCCTTGGCTTTACTTTACCAAGGGCCGTGCCTCTCGAATGCGTAATCGACGGCGGCGCCCGGCGCATTATTCAACCTTAAAGCACGAACTCGAGGGCGAGAGAGACGGTGGAGGCGGACCTCTAGGCGAGGCGTTGATTAAGCCCCGGACGTTTTGAACAACGGTTACGGCGCAGG
>CAZFVY010000184.1:0-6469 GCA_964522665.1 uncultured Verrucomicrobiota bacterium
CAGCAATACTCATAACCAGTTGATGCTGTGGGGCTAATGGGCGGATGATTGTGGACTTCGATAGGCTGTTTATTGATGTGAGCTGAGCTGCCTCTGACGAATGCAGGATCAGATTTCCCCCGTCAACCGGCTTGTTTCCGTTGACCATGTCCGATATTGGTGAAATCGGACTTGTGGACGCTACAATCACGATGTTCCGAAAAGGCACGAGATAGGGGCATATATTCTCGACCTCTCGCCGATGTGGTGACTCATCGTCTGCAGTGTCAAACAAAAGTGGCTTCGCTTGTTGTTTCCCGAGACCAATAATGACGACGGTTACTCCCGCATTATAAGACGCAAGGTTTGACCATTTGAACGAAGTGTACGCAAAAATAATTTCTAGCGCCGCGTCGAAAATCAGCGGCCAAAACCTAGCTACTTGTTCACCCTGAGAAATCGAATTCGTGCTGACGAAAGCACACTTCGCTTGAGTGGCCCGCGAATAATTCGCAAATTTCATGAACCACCCGGACACGTAGTCGAGAGACTTCCAGCTAGAACTCCGAGCGGCAAATACTGCTGCCATGTCACGTTTTTGCTCTTTTGTCTGTTCGGTCCCTCCTTTATAAGGCGGATTCCCGCATATGTAGGTTTCTCCACCTTCATTCGCAAAGTCGATCTCTGCCTGATCCAGAGGTGTTTCGAACAAATCATCGGCGCGGTTTTTCACGCCTTTGCCGGTCGGCGGGCAGATGCTCAGCCAGTCGAGTCGCAGGGCGTTGCCGCAGGTGATCCAGTTGGCGGCTTCGAGTGGCAGGAACTCCGCGAGGGCGAGCTGCTCACCGCGATAGAGCACGTCGCACTGATACTCGGCGATGATCAGGGCCAGCCGGGCGATCTCGCAGGAGAAATGACGGATTTCGATTCCCCGGAAGTTGGTCTTTGGGATGTCGGATTTGCGTTCGGCCTCGCCGCGGCGGCGATTGATCTCCGCCTCAATGGCGCGCATTTCCTTATAGGCGATGACGAGGAAATTGCCGGAGCCGCAGGCCGGATCGAAGACTCGAATCCGGGCGATGCGCTGGCGCAGATTCAGGAGTTTGCGGGCATTGTCCCCCGCCTCCGCCAGCCGGGCGCGCAGGTCGTCGAGGAAGAGCGGGTTGAGCACCTTGAGGATGTTCGGCACACTGGTGTAGTGCATGCCGAGCGCGCCCCGTTCTTCTTCATCCGCCACGGCCTGAATCATCGAACCGAAGATGTCGGGGTTGATCCTCGTCCAATCGAGTGTGCCAACATGGAGAAGGTAGGAGCGGGCGATTCTGCTGAACCGGGGCACGTCCACGCCGCCGGAAAAAAGGCCGCCATTTACATAGGGGAACAGATTCGCCCAACTGCGGATTCTGGCGGCCTCGCGATCGGCAAGTCTGGTATTCATGGCACGGAATAGCTCCGAGAGCACCTCGTGGGTATTCGAGGAATCGCGCGCGCTCATCTGGTCGATGGTGGCGGTGAACAGACCCTCGCCGTGAAAGATGTCTGTATCCTCCGCAAAAAAGCAGAAGATCAGCCGGGCCATGAAGTGGTTCAAATCCTCGCGGCGGGCCGCAGTGTCCCAATCGGGGTTTTCCTTCAGCAGTTCGATGTAGAGCCGGTTCAGCCGGCCCGTGGCCTTGATGTCAAAGGCGTTTTCCCGGATCTGCTTGACCGTGGTTATGCCGGCCAGTGGCAGGAAAAAGCCGAAATGGTCGGAAAAATCGCCGTAGGCGCAGGCAACCGTCTCACCGTCGCCCAAGTTTTCCGCCTCGAAAGCCTTTCCATCCGTGGCCAGGATGAATTTGGCCTTTTGTCTCGTTGTGGCGTCGCTCGCGCGCAGCGCCGCCAGCGTGGTGGTCACTTCGCCCTCGGCGCAGACCTTGATGTGGATGTTGTTGCGTTGGAGAACGCCACCGGGGAGATCAGACTGGTTCGAATTCCCGCTTTTCAGACGCTTAAGCGTGGTCTCTTTGTTCCCAAACGCTTCGAGGAACGCAAACGGGAAGCTATTAGCGTCGAAAGTGGCTTCGGCTAGCGCTGAAACCGCTTCTTCGATTTCAACGGCATTCATGTGAGATCCGCCGAACTGCGACCCCAATCCACATCTTGCCCCAGATTGTCGCCGCGCCAAGCGGCCATGTTGAACGGCGGTACGTCGAGGTCCTTCCCGACTGGCACAAAATCGACCTGAATCTCGGAACGTATGCCCTGCCGGAAGGTCTCGCCGTTGCGCGGGCCGCAATTGGCGAGCCTCTGCGCAAGGTTCCAGGCCTGGAAATGAGAGCCTTTTTAGCGCAACCTTTGAGCATAAGTGAACTCGGTTTATTTTTGAAGCCCCGTGCCTCGAAGTAAAGGCAAGATTTGGACAAACGAGTCTGTCTGAACCTGGCTGGGTAGTTTCGTATCGGAGACGGCTTGCGAAGGTCGGGGATGGGTCGCCGCGATACATTGTCACGGCTCGCCCGCCTCCGCCTACGGCTTCGTCGCGGTTACAGAGCGGTCTGGACGGAGTGGGAGCGAAGGCGAAGCGGAGCCTCGCCCCACCTCAGGTTATTGGGCGTAGGGCCAGCGCAGCGCGCTGGCGCTACCCAGGGAAACAAAAAAAAGCGAGGCCGGCTTGCGCCGGCCTCGCCGTGAATCACGGTTCCTCCGTGGAACGTTGGGCTGGACTTAGTAGTCCATGCCGCCCATGCCGCCGTGGCCGCCACCGGGCGCCGGAGCAGGTTTGTCCTTCTCGGGCAATTCGGTGATGAGGCACTCGGTGGTGAGCAAGAGACCGGCGATCGAGGCCGCGTTTTGCAGCGCCGCGCGGGTCACTTTCTTGGGATCGACGACGCCCGCCTTAACGAGGTCTTCGTAGGCGCCGGTCGAGACGTTGTAGCCGTCATTGCCTTTACGGCGTTTGACTTCCTGCACGACGATCGAGCCTTCCACGCCGGCGTTGGCCGCCAGGGCGCGGGTCGGGGCTTCGATGGCGCGTTTCACGATCTCGACGCCGATTTGCTCGTCGCCTTCCAGCTTCAAGCCTTCCAGGGTCGCCAAGCAACGGATCAGGGCCACGCCACCGCCAGGGACGATGCCTTCTTCGACGGCCGCGCGGGTCGCGTGCAGCGCGTCTTCAACGCGGGCTTTCTTTTCCTTCATTTCGGACTCGGTCGCGGCGCCGACATTGATGACGGCCACGCCACCGGCCAATTTGGCCAGGCGTTCCTGCAGTTTTTCGCGGTCGTAGTCCGAGGTGGTTTCCTCGATCTGACGGCGGATTTGATTGACGCGGCCTTGAATCTCGGCCGATTTTCCGTAGCCCTCGACGATGGTGGTGTTTTCCTTGTCCACGACAATCGATTTGGCGCGGCCGAGGTCTTCGAGGCTGATCGACTCGAGCTTGATGCCGAGGTCTTCGGTGATGCAACGGCCACCGGTGAGGATGGCGATGTCTTCCATCATGGCCTTGCGGCGATCGCCAAAGCCAGGGGCCTTGACGGCGCAGACGTTGATGGTGCCGCGGAGCTTGTTGACGACGAGGGTCGCCAGCGCTTCGCCTTCGACGTCTTCAGCGACGATGAGGAGGGGCTTGCCGACCTTGGCCACCTTCTCGAGGACGGGCAGGAGGTCTTTGAGGCTGCTGATCTTCTTCTCGTAGTTGAGGATGTAGGCGTCGTCGAGCTTGGCTTCCATCGACTCGGCGTTCGTGACGAAGTAGGGCGAGAGATAGCCCTTGTCAAATTGCATGCCTTCGACCACTTCGAGGGTGGTCTCGATGGACTTGGCTTCCTCGACGGTGATGGTGCCGTCTTTGCCCACTTTGTCCATGGCGTCGGCGATGATCTCGCCGATGGTGGTGTCCCAGTTGGCGGAAACGGTCGCGACTTGCTTGATCTCTTCCTTGTCCTTGACCTTCTTGGCGATCTTGGCGAGGTGATCCACGGCGGCCTCGACGGCCTTCTGGATCCCGCGTTGGATGCTGATGGGGCTGGCGCCGGCGGTCACGTGCTTGAGGCCTTCGCGGAAAATCGCTTCGGCGAGCACGGTCGCGGTGGTGGTGCCATCGCCCGCGGCGTCGCTGGTTTTGCTGGCGACTTCGCGAACCATTTGGGCGCCCATGTTTTCATAGGGGTCCTCGAGCTCGATTTCCTTGGCGACGGTCACGCCGTCCTTGGTGACGGTGGGAGAGCCGAACTTCTTGTCGAGAACGACGTTGCGGCCTTTCGGGCCGAGGGTCGCGATGACGGCGCGGGCCAACTTGCTGACGCCTTTAAGGAGCGTCTGTCGCGCGGCTTCGTCGAAGAGTAATTGTTTTGCTGCCATAGTTTGTAATTTTTCCTTGGGTTAAGTGGTGGTGGTTATTCGATGACGGCCAGGATGTCGTCGGAGCTCATGATCTTGTACTCCTTGCCATCCAACTTGATCTCGGTGCCGCCGTACTTGCTGACCAGCACGCGGTCGCCCTTTTTGACTTCGAAGGGGATTTTCTTGCCGCTGTCGTCGGTCTTGCCGGTGCCGAGCGCCACAACGACGCCTTCGGTCGGTTTTTCCTTGGCGCTGTCAGGGATGATGATCCCGCCTTTTTTGACTTCCTTCTCTTCGGCCGGTTCAATGAGGAGCCGGTCGCCGAGCGGTTTTACGTTAATTGCCATACTTTGGTTTTGTTCCTTTGATTTGGTGATTTCGGTTGAATCAAAATCCCGCCGCACTCGCCGCGGGAAATTCTTGGTCGGTCGTCAGGCTTTCTTTTCGTCCACGACTTCAGCGTCGATGACGGAGCCTTCGTCCTCTTTGTCAGCGCCCTTGGGGCCGGGGCCGCCGGCGGGTCCACCGCCGGGAGCTTGGCCGGCTTTGGCCTGTTCGGCCGCGGCCTTGTAGAGTTCCGCGGATACCGCCTGCCAGGCTTCATTGAGCTTCTCGCTGGCGGTCTTGATGGCCGCGGCGTCGGCGCCCTTGAGGGCTTCTTTGACTTCCTTGACGGCGTTCTCAATCTTGCTCTTGTCGGCGCCGGAGATTTTCTCGGCGCTTTCCTTGAGCAGCTTCTCGGAGCGATAGACGGCGTTGTCGGCTTCGTTGCGCGTCTCGATTTCCTCCTTCTGCTTGCGGTCGTCGTCGGCGTGCAACTCGGCGTCTTTGCGCATCTTCTCGATCTCTTCCTTGGTCAACCCGCTGGAGGCCGTGATGGTGATCTTCTGCTCCTTGCCGGTGCCGAGGTCCTTGGCGCTGACGTGCAGGATGCCGTTCGCGTCGATGTCAAAGGTGACTTCGACCTGGGGCATGCCCCGCGGCGCGGGCGGGATGTCGGTGAGATGAAATTTGCCAATCGTCTTATTGTCCTTGGAGAACTGACGTTCGCCCTGCAAGACGTGGATCTCGACGCCCGGTTGATTGTCCGCCGCGGTCGAGAAAATCTCGGACTTGCGGGTGGGGATCGTGGTATTGCGCTCGATGAGCCGGGTGAACACGCCGCCGAGGGTCTCGATGCCGAGCGACAGCGGCGTGACGTCCAACAGCAGCACGTCCTTCACTTCGCCCTTGAGCACGCCGCCTTGAATGCCGGCGCCGATGGCCACGACTTCATCCGGGTTGACGCCCTGATGCGGCGGTTTGCTGACCAGGCCGCGCGCGGTCTCGACCACGCGGGGCATGCGGGTCATACCGCCGACGAGCACTAGCTCATCAATCTTGTCGGCGGCGATGCCGGCGTCTTTCAGGCAGTTCTTGACCGGGGTAATCGTGCGCTCGAACAACTCGTCGCACAATTGCTCCATCTTGGCCCGGGTCAGCTTCGCGCTGATATGCTTCGGGCCGGTGGCGTCGGCCGTGATGAACGGCAGGTTGATGTCGTATTGCTGCGAGCTGGAAAGCGCGATTTTCGCTTTTTCCGCCTCTTCCTTGATGCGTTGCAAGGCGTCGGGCTGTTTGCGCAAATCCATGCCGTTCTCGCGTTTGAATTCGTCGAGAATCCAATCCATGAGGCGGTTGTCCCAATCGTCGCCACCCAGGTGGGTGTCGCCGTTGGTGGCCTTGACTTCGAACACGCCGTCACCGATCTCGAGGACCGAGATGTCGAACGTGCCGCCGCCCAAGTCGTAAACGGCGATCTTTTCGTCTTTCTTCTTGTCCAAACCGTAAGCGAGCGACGCGGCGGTCGGCTCGTTAATGATGCGCAAAACCTCCAAGCCGGCGATGCGACCGGCATCCTTGGTGGCTTGGCGCTGGGAATCGTTAAAATACGCGGGCACGGTGATGACGGCCTGGGTGATCTTTTCACCGAGACGGGTCTCCGCGTCGGCTTTGAGCTTGGCCAGGATCATCGCCGAGACTTCTGGCGGGCTGAACTGCTTGGGCTTGCCATCCACGTCCACCTCGACGGCGGCGTCACCATTGGACGCGCGCACGACTTTATAGGGAACGCGCTTGATTTCCTCCTGGACCTCGTCGAACTTGCGGCCCATGAAGCGTTTGA
>CAZFVY010000185.1:0-6269 GCA_964522665.1 uncultured Verrucomicrobiota bacterium
CGCAGGCCGGAGCAGCCCAGTTATGACCCCTTATTTACTGAACACTACACTAGGCTAGCGGCCTTGCGGACGGCCGCGTCCGAGTCGTCGAGTCGCTCCAGCAGCGCCGGGATGACGAGCAAGGGATCGCGATGAAGCTGCGCCAGGAGTTCCACCGCCAACCCGCGAGCGACCGGGAAAGGATCGCGGCTCAACCTGACCAAGGCAAGATTGACCGAATCCCACGACGCCGCCGGATCGTCCCGAAAGTTTCGCCGTAATTCTCCAAGCGCGACCACCGCGGCGATGCGCACGCCGCTCTCCGCGTTCGTCAACGTCCGCACCAGCGGCGCGATCGCCGGCGGGCCGATCTGGCTGAGAACCTGCGCCGCAAATCCATCCGCCGCGTCCGGGTCCGGACGAGTGATTCGCGCCATCAGCTCCGGGATCGCGCCGGCGGCCCTTGGCCCCAGGCAGTAGCAGGCGAGCATCGCGCGGCGCACGCGCGTCGCGGGCGGATCAATCCGATTGCGCAGTTCCTCGTCGAGGAATTCGATCACACGTGTCCTGAGCCGGGCGTCCGGTTGCCGGAGGCTGCGGACGAGCGTCGGCAGCGCATTCGTGCCCAGCGCGCGAATCGCTTGTCCCGCCGGGCCGCGGGCGGAGCGTGGCCAGTCGTCGTCCAACTCTTTCAGCCAGGCGCTGAGTGGCTGGCCGGCGTAAGCCGGTTCGCAGGGGCGCCGGACGAACTGGACGCCCGCTACGATGACGAGGCTCACAAAAACCGCCGAAGCTATCCAGGCGCGAGGATTGGTTAAGTTCAATAGGCTCTTCCCGTAGCGCGCCGTTCGGCCCGACTCGTGGCGCCCGGCGGTCATTCGACCTCCCTCTGGCGGAAGACGCGGCCGCGACACTGAATACCCGCTACATATGTAGCATAACTATGCTACACACGTAGCAATCACGCAAGCGGAATTCTTTCAGGTGACGGCCAGGCAGCCGGCGTCAATTCACGGTCACCGCTTAAGGCCAAACGCATCTAAATGTGGAACCCACCGAAGGTTGTTACCAATCCCACGGGATTCTCGATTCGACCCCGTTGTAGTCGCGAGGCACTTGTTGCCGTAACCGGATTCCCATTCAGGAGGTCATCCATTTTTGCGCCCGCGCCTTCTTTCAGCCCCTGCGGGGCTGAGTCCTAAAGCCCAAGGATGGCGCAACGCGCCTTCCTTGGGTTCAGACGCCTCTGTTTGCCAACCCCGAAGCGGGTTGTGGCGGCGGCCGGCGCCACAACCCGCTTCGGGGTTGGATCGGAACGGACCGGATTCCCAAGGTTGCCCGCGGAGCGGGACAACCTTGGGCTTTGGGACGGAATCCCTCCAGGATTCTTTCACTAGTGTAGGCCAAGGGGTCGGTTCTTAGTATTGACAACTGCGTAGTAGGCTGCGAATTCCGGTCGCGCGAGGCAAGTGAATCAACGCCCCCCTGCGGACCGCGCGGACTCAATCACGCCGATGGAAACCAAGCTCGCCTGGACCGCCGCCGACCACGCCGAACCAGAATTCCTGGCCGGGTTTGAAAGGCGCCTCAAGCTCGAAATTCTCGAACGCCAGGCCGCCCGGGATTGGCGCTTCGGCGCCCCAATACGTGGCTCGCGCGTTGACGCGCGCGACGAGACCGGGTTGAAGCGGCGCGCGCCAGTATTGGGTGGCGTAGGCGCCATGATAGCGCCAATGCGCGGGCACTACGGGGTCGTACGCGGGAGCGTCGGCAAGCGCGCCGACGGCGGCCGGATTCGGCGTCGCCGCGACGATCGCTTGGCCGTCGCGAGCAAACAGGCGATCCACGGAGAAGGAGCGGCTCGGGGCGAAGCCAGATGGGCCGAATTTCGGCGCCGGCCAGAGTTGCGCCGGCTCGACCACGAAATCCTTCAGCCACAGACGGCGCAATTGCGCGTAGTTGCCCATCGTCGCCGTCAGAATGCAGGCGTCCATCGGCGCGCTGTCGGCGACGGCGAAAATCCGAAAGCCTATCTCCCGCGGACGGTCCCGGCGCAAGGTGATTTCGATGATTGGGCGCGCGCCATTCTCGAACGCCTCGACATGCACAAACCACCGCACCGCCTCCACCCCATCGATCTGAATCCGCCGTGCGGCGCACGGTTTCGTTTCGGCGGAAGAGTCGGTGTTTTGGCCCAACTCCTCCGAGGCCCACATCGCTTTGCCTACGACCTGGTCACGCTGGCTCCGTTCAAGTTCCGAGAGGCCGCGCCGCCCGCGCACGATCGGTTCGACGGCGAGGTCATTCAACCTTAAAGCGCCAGTAGGAACCGGTCATCTTGCGTAATCATTTGGGCATAAACGTTTCGGAAAAAGCTCACCAGACCGCTGCGGGTATGGTTTCGCTTTTTCCAAACCGTTTCTGCTCCAAAGCATTACTCAATCTGACCGGTTCCTACTGCCGCTTTAAGGTTCAACATGCGCAGCCGTTCCTGACCGAGGTAAGGCGTGTAAATCCGGAGCAACCCGCGCGGACCGGAGAGCGGCCACAATCCGACGGCGATGCCATCCTTGATGCCCCAGTACGGTTCGGCGTCGGCTTGTTCGCCGGGAACGATCCAGGCGTTTGTTAGGCTGGGGGAGCGGATTTCGCCGGCTTGGATAGCCGGAGGCGGAATCGCAAATCCGAGAGTGAACGCACAGGCCAGCCACGTGAAAACCCCAACCGAGCGTAGGAAACGCATGTCGCGGCCCGCGGCCTAATCTCCGGAATCTTTGATGATCTCGAAGCGCTTGCCGGTCTCTCCGCTCAGGACGATGGCCACCCCTTTTCGCGGGTCCGCGGACTTCATCGCCGCGCGGAATTCGCGGAGATTGGCGACCGCCGCGTGATCGATCTTGGTGATAATGTCGCCCGGCTTAATTTCATGTTCGGCCGCCAGACTGCCGTCTTCGACGTCGGTCACGATCACGCCGTCGGTGCGATCGACGCCGTATTCATCGGCGAGTTCGCGCGTGATGCTGCTGACCGTAAAACCGAGACCCTTCGAAGCGTTGGCGGCGGAACGACGCGAGCCGCGGTTCGTGACGAACCGATCGCCCGGAACCTCATCCAATTGCACGCTGATCTTGAGGCTTTTGCCGTCCCGGAGCACGTCCAACGCGACCGTTTGGCCGGGCTTTTTCGAGCGCGTTTCATCGCGCAAATCCTGCGGCGTGACCACCGGTTTGGCGTCCACGCCGGTAATCACATCCTGCGGCTCGAGCCGGGATTTGGCCGCCGGGCCGTCCCGGTCAATGATGACGACCACGACGCCCCCTTTCACGTCGGGCATCTGCGCCGCGACATCTTTGCGGGCGCTCAACGCCTCGACATGCACCCCGAGCCAGACGCGGGTAAATTTGCCGTCGGAAATCAAGCGGTCGGAAATCTCCCGCGCGAGGTTGCTTGGGATCGCGAAGCCGATGCCGGTGTGCAGCCCTTTGATGAGCGTATTGATGCCGATGACTTCGCTGTCGATGTTCACCAGCGGTCCGCCGCTGTTCCCCGGGTTGATGCTCGCGTCCGTCTGGATAAAATCCTGGTCCATCATTGACGAGTCGAACACGACCTTGCGGCCTTTGGCGCTGATGTGGCCATAGGTAACGCTGTAATCAAGGTCGAACGGCGCGCCGATCGCGACCGCGAACTCGCCGACGCGGGTCTTCGCCGAATCACCGAGCCGCGCCACCGGCAGGCCGGTCGCGTCGATCTTGATGACCGCGAGGTCCGACTGTTGGTCCACGCCACGAATCTCGCCCTTGTAAGTCTCGCCGTCCTTGAAACGCACCTCGATCTTATTGGCGTTCTCGACGACGTGGCGGTTGGTCAGAATGTATCCGTCCGGCCGAATCACGATGCCCGAACCTTGGCCCGTGGGGGCGCTGCGTGGCGCCCGTTCGGCGTCGTGGTCGGGAGTTCCGCGAAAAAACGGGCGCAACCCGCGCGGCAACGCGTCGTAGGGCGCGCCCTCCTCGCTGGTCGTATCGCTCGGTTTTTGCGTGACGGTGATCACGACCACCGCGGGCGAGACGTTTTCCGCGACTTCGATGAACGCCTGATTAAGCTGGCGCGCCAGGCTCAGCGCTTCGGACGGTTCTTTGCCGGCGAGACAGATGGGAAAATAGGCGAGCAACCCGGCCAGCGCGACCGTCGGGTAGTAAAACACGGTTCGGTTCCGATTCATGGAAGGCGGGGGTTTGAACAGGCTGCTAGGCCGCGCCACCGACGCGGCCCGCGACCGAACGGTCCCCGGATCGATTTTGCCGCGCGCTCATTGACTTGGGGTAAGATGACCGATAACCTCCGCGCTGTCCAGTGAACAACGTCCGATGCACGAGCTAATTGAAAAACTGCTGATCCTGCAGGATCGGGACCGCAAGATTATGCGCGCCCGGGTGGAGCGCGACAATATCGGCCCCGAACGCAAGATGCTGGAGGCAAAGCTGGCCGACGGCCAGGGGCGTCTCGAAGGAGCGCGCCTGCGCGGCCGGCAGATTGAATCGGAACGCAAGGAGCTTGAACTGGAAGTCGAGGCCAAGAAGCAACAGATTGGCAAGTATTCGCTCCAGCAATTTCAGACCAAGAAAAACGAGGAGTATCGCGCGCTCGCCCACGAAATCGACGGCTGCAAAGAGGCCATCGTCAAAATCGAGGACCGCGAACTCGAGTTGATGGAGCAGGCCGATCAGGTCGCCAAAGAGATCGCCTCCGTGGCCCAGGAAACCCAGGAAGCCCGGAAAAAAGTCGAGGCGCACCTGAGCAACCTCGCCGAACGCGAGGGCGCCCTCACCAAGCTTTTGACCGAATTGGAGAGCGGCCGCGACGAATTGACCAGCGGCGTCCCCGACGACCTGCTGCCCCGCTACGAACGCCTCCGCAAAACCAAAGGCGACAAAGTCGTCGTCGGCGTGGAACACAGCGTCTGCGGCGGTTGCCACATGAAGCTGCCGGTTCAAATCATCGTCTCCTGCCAGGGGCATCAAGACATCATCTCCTGCCCCAACTGCGGCCGCATCCTCTACTACACCCGCGAAATGGACCTGGCCGTCGCCGATTGATCGCGGACGGCTCTCGGAAATGATCGCCCACCGCCGGTGATCGGATCGGGTTGGTGGCGCCGGATCGGGTCTCGTCAGGCATAGTCTTCTTACGTTCCACCGTTTTCTCCTCCGCTGGCGTGGGCGCGGAGATGTTTCTGCTTCCCTCGGTTCACGACGGGACGAAGACCTTGGAGTGCGGTGGCAGAGCGCAGCGCCGACGCCGCTTTCGGCGCCGAACGCAGAGGCGCACCCAATTGGCCGGTCGAAAGCGGCGTCGTCGCTGCGCTCTGCCGCCGCACTCCAAAATGTCAAGGCGACGCGGCGGTTGGGCGCGCGGTCAATTGAAAACGCGGCATTGTGTCGCTCGCCCACTTCCGTTGCGCTACGGCGTGGAAAGGTGAGCTTCGCGTAGTTTCGGGTCACGTTTTCACTGGTGTTTCCACCGACATTCGCCCACCATAATTCTCGAACGGAGCATGCGCGACGCGGAGCCAATTGAATTGACGAACGGGCAAACCCTTTTGATCATCGTCAAAGATGGGCGCGTCATTGAGTACACTTGGGACATGGGACTGCCGCACGTCGAGTTCGTAAAAAGAAGAGTTGGCGAACTGCCCGCCGGAGGATGGGTCGGAACGGTGTCCAAAGCCGACGGTGAAGTGGTGACGATCAGCTCCAAATCCTTCTTCGGCTACCAGATGCCGGCGCCGGAATGGGTCGCGACCGCTGTGCGCGCGACCTTTCGTTGAGTCGAGAATTAGTCAATGAAATCGAAACGAATCACTTATAAATTCGAAGAGCTACTGGGCAAGTCCGTCGCCATTGGGATAACCAAGGTGGATTACGAAGGAAACGTAACCGAGCAGCAGCAGTTCGTCGGGCGGTTCAAGTCGATGGATCATTCGATCCATGTCAGGCTGAAGAATGGCAGGGACTTTAAGTTGCCTCCCGATCTCCGCGCGTTCCAAAAGGCGAAGCCGGGAGTCTATCGATTCAGTTCGACCGGCGAGGAGGTCGAGAACCCCGACTTCACAACGAGTTGGACGGTGCGCGCGACCGCGCCGAAGCCGACAAAAAAGCGACCGCGAAAGAAGGCGTAACCGGAAGCGGTGAGAGCTTGTCAAACGCAGCGAAGGTCGAGGCGGCACCCGCTTCGGGGGAATGGCGCTTACTTAAGCCTTCCCAGGGTAGCGTATGCGTTCCGTCCCG
>CAZFVY010000186.1:0-6066 GCA_964522665.1 uncultured Verrucomicrobiota bacterium
CGACCGGTGGGACTCTCACCCACGAGGCACCCAGCTTCACGGGCGCACACCTTAATTGTGGCGGAAGGGCCGCCCGCCCGCGGACGCTCGGGAGACGCTGAAATACGGATTTACCATCGGCATCGTCGGCGAAAGAACCCTGAAGTTAACTGACTGGAAAAGCCCGACTCCAACCTGAAATGAAGACAGAACACTTTGAAATTGGGATGGTCGGCCTGGGCGTCATGGGACGCAATTTCGTTCTGAATCTGGCCGACCACGGGTTCGGTGTGGCGGGCTACGACCAAGACCGGGCCAAGGTTGAGGCGTTGCGGAGGGAATCCGGCGAACGCGACATCGGTTGCGCGACGAACGTTCTCGATTTCGTCGCTCTGCTCCGAAGACCGCGCGCCGTTATGATGCTCGTTCCCGCCGGCGCCCCGGTGGATTCGGTCATCAATGAATTATTGCCGCACATGGATCAGGGCGATCTCATCATTGACGCGGGCAATTCGTTCTTTAAGGACACTGACGCGCGCGCCGGAAACCTGGCGGGCAAAGGTATTCAATTCCTCGGCGTAGGCGTGTCGGGCGGCGAACAAGGCGCGCGCCACGGGCCGAGCATCATGCCGGGCGGGCCGAAGGAGGCTTACGAGCGCGTCCGTCCCGCCTTCGAAGCGGCGGCCGCCAAGGTCAACGGCGATTCGTGCGTCACCTGGCTGGGGCCGGGATCAGCCGGGCATTTTGTGAAGATGGTTCACAACGGCATCGAATACGGTCTCATGCAACTTCTCGCCGAAGCCTACGACCTGATGAAGCGCGGCCTCGGCTTGAGCAATGATGAATCGCATGAGGCCTTCGCCCAATGGAACCAAGGTGAACTAAATGGTTATCTGGTTGAGATCAGCAGCCATATCTTTAACAGGCGGGACGAACAGACAGGCAACCGGCTGATCGATGAAATCCTCAGCGTGGCTAAACAGAACGGAACCGGCATGTGGACTTCACAGAGCGCCATGGAATTGCAAACGCCGGTTCCGACCATTGACCTGGCCGTCGCGATGCGGGACTTGTCCGGCTTGGTAAAGGACCGCGAGCAAGCGGGCGCGATCTATCAACGACCCGTCAGACGCCTCGCCGGTGACCGCGAGACGTTACTCGTTCAATTGGGCCGCGCGCTTTTTGCCGGAATGATTATCGTCTTCGCGCAAGGCATGGCCCTTTTGGCCGCGGCCTCCGAGCAATACAAGTATCACCTCGAGCTGGAAGCCGTAGCGCGCGTCTGGCGGGGCGGCTGCATCATTCGCGCCGCGTTGCTGGAAGAAATCCGCGCGGCGTTCCACGCCAAACCCGATCTGTCGAATTTGCTGCTCGATCCGGGTCTGTCGCGCCAACTCATGGAGCATCAGGATGATTTGCGGCAGATTGTCGGCCGGGCGGTCGAGTCGGGTGCGCCGGCGCCGGCGTTGATGGTTTCGCTCGGTTATCTCGACGCTTACCGGAGCGCGTGGTCGCCGGGCAATCTCATGCAGGCTCAGCGCGATTATTTCGGAGCCCACACGTATGAGCGGAACGATCGCAAGGGCGTCTTTCACACGGAATGGGAGAGCGAGGCAGAATCATGACCACGAAAGATAATCTTGAACCCACGGTGTTCGTCATCTTTGGCGGGGCCGGTGATCTGACCTGGCGCAAGCTTGTGCCCGCCTTGTTCGATCTCTCGCTGGACCGCAGCCTGCCCGCGCAGTTTGCCATTATTGCGGTGGATCGTGCCGAATCCAGCGACAACGCGCTGCGCCGTCGGTTACACGATGGGGTAAATCAGTTTTCCCGTTTCGGGAAAGCCAGGACCGCCGCCTGGAATCAGTTCGCCCGACACATCCACTACCAGCCGGGCGATTTCAAGAAGCTGGCAACTTATGCGGCCCTTGGCGCCCAATGCGTCAAGCTGGAGAAGGAATGGGGCGCCAAGGCGCATCGTATCTTTTACATGGCCACACCGCCGAGCATGTTCGGCGAAATCCCGAAATACCTCGGCCGAGCCGGGCTGGCGCGCGACCGCGAATGGTCGCGGATCGTAATCGAGAAACCCATCGGCTACGATCTGGAGTCCGCCCGCGCGCTCAATTCCGTACTCGCCTCCAGTTTTCAAGAATCCCAGATTTACCGCATTGATCATTATCTCGGCAAAGAGACGGTGCAGAATATTCTGGCGTTTCGCTTCGCCAATCCGATCTTCGAGCCGCTTTGGAATCGTCGTTACATCGATTATGTGACCATCACCGTGGCCGAAACGGTGGGCGTGGAGCATCGCGGCGGTTATTACGACCACGCCGGCGCGCTGCGCGACATGGTACAGAATCATTTGATGCAACTGCTCTGTCTGGTGGCGATGGAGCCGATGGTCTCTTTCGACGCCGACGAGATCCGGAATAAGAAGGTGGATGTGCTCCACGCGACTCGGCCGATTCACCGCGACGCGGTCCCGCAAAGCGCGGTGCGTGGCCAGTATGGCCCCGGAAACCTCGATCGCAAGAAGTTGCCCGGCTATCGTGAGGAAGACGGCGTGGCGCGCGATTCCCAGACCGAAACGTTCGTGGCGCTGAAGCTCTTTATCGACAACTGGCGCTGGCAGGACGTGCCGTTTTACCTGCGCACCGGCAAGCGGCTCCCCGAGCAGGCCTCCGAAATCGCCATCCAATTCCGCGCGGTGCCGCACCGGTCCTTTCCGCCCGAAGCCTCTCTCGGTTGGCAGCCCTCCCGACTTATTCTCTCAATTCAGCCCGAAGAAGGGATCGTGCTCGGCTTCCAGGCCAAATATCCGGGGCCGAAAATGCAACTGCGCCCCGTGGACATGCGGTTTTATTATCAGAAGAGCTTTGACGCGCCCTCACCCGACGCCTACGAAACGCTGTTGTGGGACGTCATGAAGAGCGACGCCACGCTCTTCATGCGCGCCGATCAAGTGGAGGCCGCCTGGCAGTTGCTGACGCCGGTTCTCGAAGCCTGGCAGGAGACGGCGCCGAGCGATTTTCCCAACTACGACGCGGGCGCCTGGGGACCGGAGAACGCCCAAGCGCTCCTGGCTCCCGGACACCGCTGGCCGCTGCCGACCGAATTGGCGGGAAAGCCCCGGCAGAAGAGTAAGAACCCGTAATCCGAAACCCAATGAAAACCCCAATCGAATACACCATCATCGCGGCGCCTTTCCACGCCGATGCCGCCACCCATGACGAGCTGGCCCAAAAGGTTAATGAAAAACTCAGTCATGGCTACGAACTCTATGGCCCGCCGTTTTTCAACGGTGAAATGATGTATCAGGCCATGACAAAGCCGATCCGGCCAAACTGACCGCCCGGCGGCGGAGGAAAACCCAATCCCGTGACGGATTTTCTCTTGGCCCGTTCGCAGATGGCCATGTCGCTGGCCTTCCACATCGTTTTCGCGGGCTTAGGCATTGGGATGCCGTTCCTGATGGCGATTGCGGAGGGGATGTATCTCCGCACGCGCCAACCGGTTTATCTCAAGCTCTGCGAACGCTGGTCGCGCGGCACGGCGATACTTTTCGCCGTGGGCGCGGTATCCGGCACCGTGCTCTCCTTCGAACTCGGTTTGTTATGGCCAGGCTTCATGGCAAAGGCAGGAGCGATTATTGGCATGCCGTTTTCACTGGAAGGCTTCGCATTTTTTACGGAGGCAATTTTTATCGGCGTGTACCTCTATGGCTGGAACTGCCTATCGCCGCTCCTCCACTGGACTTCGGGGTTGATCGTCACGCTCAGCGGGATCTTCTCCGGCATTTTCGTCGTGACTGCCAACGCGTGGATGAACGCGCCCGCGGGCTTCAAAATAGCGGACGGCAAAATCACCGAGATTGATCCCATCGCGGCCATGTTGAATCCGGCCAGCTTTCATGAAGTCCTGCACATGACGCTGGCGGCGCTGGTGGCGACCGGCTTCGCGACCGCGGCCGTCCATGCGTTCTTTCTGCTGCGCGACCCGAGCAATCGCTTTCACCGTCACGCGCTGAACATCACGCTCGCGGTCGCCTGCGTCGCCATTCCGCTGCAAATCCTGAGCGGCGACCACAGCGCGCGAGTCGTCAGCCGGCTGCAACCCGCCAAACTTGCGGCCATGGAGGCGCATTACCGGACGCAAATCGGATCGCCCCTGATCATCGGTGGAATTCCGAACGACGCGACGCGGGCTACCAAGTACGCGCTCCGAATTCCGCGCGGCTTGAGTCTGCTCGTCGCGGATGATCCCAACGCCAAAGTCGTGGGGTTGGAAGAGTTCCCGCAAAACAATTGGCCGAACGTGCCCATCGTCCACGGGGCGTTTGACCTCATGGTTGCGGCCGGAATGGCCATGCTGGCTTTGGCCGCGTGGTCAGGCTGGCTTTGGTGGGAGCGCCGCGCGGTCGCCGAGCATCCCTGGCTCCTGCGCGCCCTGGTGGCCGCCGGGCCGCTGGGTTTCGTGGCGATTGAGGCTGGCTGGGTCGTGACCGAAGTTGGACGCCAGCCTTGGATCATTTATGGGGTGATGAAAACCGAAGACGCGGTGACGCCGATGCCTTGGATTGTGATTCCGTTCTTCGCCTTCACCGTATTATACGCTTTTCTCGCCTTTATCGTTTTCATCCTCCTGCGCCGCCAGTTTATGGAAACGCTCGAAGCGGTCTCCGAACCGCCCCCGACTGCGCCCCATGCTTGAACTCGTCGTTGCCATCGGCATCTTGATTTCGCTGATCCTTTACGCCCTTCTGGGTGGCGCGGATTTTGGCGGTGGCATATGGGACTTGCTGGCGATCGGATCGCGCGCCGAACGGCAAAGGAAGGCCATTGCCGAAGCGATCGGCCCCATCTGGGAGGCCAATCACGTTTGGCTCATCCTCGTCGTGGTCCTTTTGTTCACCGGCTTTCCGACTGGCTTCGCCGGGGCGATGACCGCGCTTAATATCCCGTTGACCGTCATGCTGGTTGGCATCGTGCTGCGTGGTTCGGCGTTTATTTTCCGCAAATACGATTCCGGCTCCGCCACCGGGCAGCGCCGCTGGGGCACGGCATTTGGTTGCGCCTGCGTTTTGACGCCGTTTTTCCAAGGCGTGATCCTCGGCGCCTTATCGACAGGTCAGATTCGCATCGTCAATCATCAAGTCGTCAGCGGCTTTTTCGCGGGCTGGTTGACGCCTTTCGCGTTCGGTTGCGGGATTTTCGCTCTGGCGCTGTTTGCGTTTCTGGCGGCGACCTACCTGACCTTGGACACGAAGGATCAGCCCGACCTGCAAAATGATTTTCGTCGGCGGGCGCTCTGGTCCGGCTTGATACTCGCCCCAATCGCTTGGGTGGTTTTTCTCACGTCCGAACACGGAGCGCCGGAGATGTATCATGGATTAACGCATTGGTGGGCGCCGCTGCTTTTGGCGTGGACTGGCGTGACGGCGGGTGTCGCGCTCGTGGCTCTCAGGCGACGGTGGTTTTCCCTGGCGCGAATCGCGGCGATTAGTGAGGTCACGCTGGTCCTCGTGGGTTGGTCCCTGGCGCAATATCCCAATATTGTCACGCCGGATATTACGGTATCCAATTCTCACGCCCCGGCGATCACCTTGCGCTTGCTGATTCTGGCCTTGGGCGCCGGCGCGATCGCGCTGCTCCCTTCGCTCGTATTCCTGTTCCGCATTTTCAAAGGTGGGGAATGCCATGGATAAAGGAGCCCGTCGTGAAATCATATAAAAAGACCCCTCCTGCGGGTCAGCGGTCCCTCGTCGAATATTCCATGCGCGCTGGGTGCGTTTAGCGCACCGCTGAAGCGAAGCTATCGCTCAAGACGGCCAAGATTGAAATCGCCGCTTCTTGGCTGAGAGTGAGATGGGTCGGCTGAAAGGGTCAGCCTCCGGCTTGCCGTAGATCATGGGCACGGACTTTCTGGCGTTTGACCCGAGCGCGGAACCTCAGCTTGCGCGGACGATCGGTCGAATTCGGCGCGGAATCAGAGCGGCGAATCCGAGAATTGCTGTTTTCCTCAGCAAAAGTTGTCAGCGGGCGGTCAAAACCAGCCAGGGATGGGCGGATGAAAACCGGCCACTTT
>CAZFVY010000187.1:0-6024 GCA_964522665.1 uncultured Verrucomicrobiota bacterium
AATTCGACCGGTGGGACTCTCACCCACGAGGCACCCAGCTTCACGGGCGCACACCCTTAAAACGGCAGTTGGAACGTGCCAGATTGAGTAAGGCTTTGGAGCAGAAACGGTTTGGAAAAAGTGAAGCCATACCCGCAGTGGTCTGGTGAACTTTTTCCGAAACGTTTATGCCCAAATGTTTACGCAAGATGGCGCGTTCCAACTGCCGTTTTAAGGATAACTGCTCATTCGTTGCGTCGGATTGGGTCGGTGGCGAGGCGCAACGAAGGAGCATCCCCGCGCTGGGGCTGTGACTGAGGCGCAACGAAGCCACCGACCCAATCCGGCGCAACCCGAAGGGCGGCAGTTCTTTTTGACGCCAGCTTCGTTGCTCCCTCCTTACAGATCCGCGCGGATAGGCTCGTCGCTCGCGCCTCGCCGGCGCCAAAAATCCCTGGCCGCGAATGACCAGTTATTTATGAGACACTACACTTAGTGAATTAGGAGACCGGCCGACAAACCCTTTGTCGGCTCACAAACGCCGCCTCGATCAATTCCGCCGCGCGCGCCGCGCCGTCGGCGGGACGAATCTCCGCCGCGAAGGTCGCGGCCCGCTCGCGGTACGACGGCGTCGCCAGGACGTGATCAATCAATGCCCGCAGCCGGGTCGCCGTGACCGCCTTGACTGGAATGAATACGCCCAGCCCGAGATGGGCAAGCCGGGCGGCGACGCCGGGCTGATCGTTTGTGATCGGCAAAACGACCAGCGGCAGCCCTTCACGGAGCGATTCCAGCGTCGTGTTCAGTCCCCCGTGAGTAATGACCAAACTTGCGCGTTTCAGGAGCGCCTGCTGCGGGGCGTAGCCGACGACCAGCGGCCCTCCGGGCAAATCCGTCGGAATGGAGGCCGACTTATTTCCGAGGGCCAAAACCAACTGCGCCTCCCGCCCGACGCAGGCCTCCGCGATCACGCGAAAAACCTGGCGCTGCCTATTCTGTAGCGTTCCCAGCGAAGCGTAGATCAGCGGCCGGCCGTCCAGCTTCTCCCACGGAAAATCCGGCGCCTCTCCGCTCACCGATTCCACCCAAGGACTCGTGTAGTGAAAATAAGGCGGTAGATGCTGTCGCGGAAAATCGAAACGGGCCGGCTGTTGGGCCACCTGCACCAAACTGGGCGGCAGGACGTTGATGTGATTCATCTTCATCAGCCCCAATCTGTGCCGGCGCCGATACGGCGAAACGACCCGCAGCAACGGGATGCCTGTCGAGTTGTGGATCGCGTAACCAACCAGGTTCCGTACGTGGCAAGCCAACGATCGCCCGTATCGCCATGGAAAAATCGGCGGCGGAACGCCGGATTCGCAGTGAAAA
Source organism: uncultured Verrucomicrobiota bacterium (assembly GCA_964522665.1). GTDB lineage: Bacteria > Verrucomicrobiota > Verrucomicrobiia > Limisphaerales > CAZFVY01 > CAZFVY01. Next base: position 1,351 of record CAZFVY010000187.1, read on the forward strand.
GGCAAAGCGCAGCAGGCGACCGCCAGCGGCAAATCGATTACTTCGCAGACCCCCTCGGCACCGATGCAGGTCTGGTCCATCACCAAACCATCGAAGCGTTCCCGCGCCGCCAGGGACGGCAGATCTTTGATGATCCCGCGCGCCAGCCGCGCTATCCACCTTCCGGCGTATCGCCCCGCCGTCAACCCGCTTAACTCGCCCATGCGGAGAGTCGTTCGTTCCCAGTCTCCGAGCGGGAATTCGGTTTGGGCGATCGGAATGTATTCCAGCCCCTCCCCGCGCGCGCGGCCCTCCGCGTCGGGCGGCGAGAGAAAGGCGACCCGGTGGCCGCGACGCTGGAGCGCCCGAGCCAACACCGTGCCGGGATTCAGGTGACCGATGAACGGCGGGACGAGTACCGCGTAATATCCCATGCGTGGCAAGATTCGACACTCCGGCCAACGAGGTCAACCGCGAATACCCGACCGCGCCCAGCCGCCGATTTTCCCCAATCCCTCGCGCCACCGTGTCATACGCCACCGATCGACATAACAATCCGCCGAGCGCTCCCGAATCCCGCACAGGGTGTGAGACAGAGCTCTTTTGCGGGACTCCGACACTTGAAGCGCACGTTGTCGGCGATTCGCTCGGTCCCAGAGGGACGACCGAGAGTAGCTCGGCGTTTCAACGCCGAGTTCCGGGCAAAGTGATTAAAAGTCCCGGAGGGACGGCTGAGATTGATCGCCCGCAGCATAAGTTCGTCCGCCAGTGCGATAGCGGCTTTGGTTTGAACGTTCCGACGTCAGCCGTCCCTCCGGACTTACATGATCACAAAGCTGACTCGGCGTTGAAACGCCGAGCTATTCTCATCGGCCCTTCCAGGGCCGCGGTCTGGCGGTTGGCGCTCCCGGGCGCCTCGTTTCCCAGAGAACGAATTCCTGCCGCCGCTGGCGATTCCGTTCGGCAGAAGAATTCTGTCTCCCACCCTCCCGCATATCTGCGCCAAAAAGCCGATTGCTTCGGTCGCCGACGAGAGTATCATGAGTCCGCCAATGGCATAAGGCATGCTAATTGGCGTCATGCCAGATCGTCGTTTTCGAATCGTCCGAGCCGGTGAAACCAGGCGCAGTTCTCCGAAGCCAGGTTTTACCCTCATTGAGTTGCTCGTCGTCATCGCGATCATCGCGATCCTGGCCGCGCTACTCCTGCCGGCATTGTCGCGAGCCAAGTCCGCCGGATACTCCGCCAAGTGCAAGAGCAACCTTCACCAGATCGCGATCGCCCTGCGGTTGTATGTGGACGACGCCGGCAAATACCCCCCTTATATCCGATTTCCCATCAATAACGACCCGGGGAATATCCTTTGGAACCGTCTTGTGCTCCCCTACGCGTCCGGTAACACGAACGTCTTTCGTTGCCCATCGAAGCGTTCGCTCACGAAGTTTGAAATTCCTTTCAAGCCAAAGGCGTTCCATTACGACCTCAACTTCGCCGGCTCAGGCCATCTGCGAGCTTTTGGCCCGCTGGGCCTTGGGCTGGGTGGCAGCATGGCTTTAATCGCCGGGCCTGAAACGTTGATCCCGATCCCTGAATCCGCGGTCCGGGTACCAAGTGATATGGTCGCGGTCGCCGACGCAGAATTGACCGACGACGACGGTGACAATGACTACGACGCCGCCAGTCTGCTGACCGAGTTGCCGCCCGATCGCCATACCCGCGGCGCCAATGCCGTTTTTCTTGATGGGCACGTCGAGTATTCAAAAGTCCGAGTCTGGCGACTGAGGTCCGAACACTCGATGCAACGTTGGAACACGGACAACTTGCCGCACCGCGAGGCCTGGAGCTCACTCGATTATTAGGCGCGCCCGCTTCGCTCGGGCGAGCGCGTCCCCCAAGCCTTGCCATTGGACCAGCAACCGTGACAGCATTAAAGGCATGAGCGTCGTCCAATCAGTCGAAGAACTGGAGACCATCTATGGCCTGCCGCTGGAGACCTCCACCGTCAAAGAGGTGGCCTGGGTCACCCGACATTATCGCGCGTTCATCGACGCCTCGCCCTTTGCCGTGCTGGCGACGTCCGGTCCAGAAGGACTCGATTGCTCGCCGCGCGGCGACCGTCCCGGTTTCGTCCGGGTGCGCGACGACCATACTCTGTTATTGCCGGACCGCCGCGGCAACAACCGCGTCGATTCTCTGCGAAACATTGTCCGCGATCCCCGCGTCGCGCTGTTGTTCCTGATTCCTGGCGCCGGCAATACGCTCCGCGTCAACGGTCGCGCCCACCTGACCACGGACCCCGAGTTGCTCGCCTCGTTCGCCGTGGATGGCAAGGCCCCGCGCACGGTCATCGTCCTCGCGGTCCAAGCGGTCTATTTTCAATGCGCCCGGGCGATCGTTCGCTCCGAATTGTGGAACCCAGCGAAACATGTGGACCCGGCGACCCTCCCGAGCGCCGGCCAAATCCTCGCCACCCTCAGCGAAAACCGCGTCGGCGGCGACGACTACGACCAAGCCTGGTGTGCCCGCGCGATGCAGACGCTCTGGTGAGGTTGCTTTCCGCCGCTCAATAAAAGCAATTCGAAGCCGGTTTACGGGTTCTCCGGCCCAGGACTTGGAGATTTAGAGTCTGCGCAGTCTAAAGAAAGTGGCGGACCCGCTAATCTCATTCGTGAACCAAACGCGATTGGCCTCACCTATGACGCCGTTAGTCAACGCCGTCCAGGTCGCATTTGGGTTCAACGTGCCGCTGGTTTCGAAGACAACGTTTGTCGCAGAAGCCGGCCATGAGATAACGGCCTTGGCATTCTTAAGCGAGATCGCTAGGGCTATGATGTTGGGGTCTTCCGCGGCGGGCAGCACGAAAAACATCGGGCCAAGCTCTACGTTTTCAGGGAATATCAAGAAATTCCCGTTCGGCTCTTGAAAAGCGTTCGGATCCCCCGAGTACAGGGCGACATTGACCCGGATTCTCGGGTCTCCCGGGAACGGGACGTCCGGAGAGTAGACGTATTTGACGATATCCGGCGACTCCGAGTAGTACATCCCCCCGATGACATATTCGCCGACCGGCAGCGTTACCGGCTGGTTTAGTTCCGCGATCCGCCAAGGGCCGTTAAGCGGAGCATTCGTGCCGGCCGGAATCGTAAGCGTAAGCAACGGTTGCGGCTGATAGCCCATCCATATCCCTACCTGGTGAGGATGGGCAAGTCCGTCCAGACCGTCATCATACCATCCGAAGCCAGTGACAGTGACTGCCTGTTCCAGTCTGAAGCTCCAGCCATACACGCCGTTCGTCTGGAGCGTATATTCAATGAATCCAAAAAACGTTCCAGACCCCGTCGGGTTCTGCGAAACCTGAGTCATTGGATTGATCGAAATCGCCGGGATCGGATCGGCATACGCTCTCAAAAATTGTGTGGCGAGCGCCAAGACCACGCCCATTCGGAGCAATTTAGCCAAAGGGATGGAGTGCGACTTATTCCCCGTCACACAATGCACCGCGAAGATACCCGGTTTACTCCTCATGCGAGTAAGCTAGCACATTACCAGGAATCGGCAAGTCCGCGCGCCTCGCCGCGTGGGCAAACATGCAGAAGATTCCGCGCGGCCTGGGAGAACGTCCGAAAGTTCCAACCACCGATCACGCGACAAAAAAAGGGCGCCGGACTCACCGGCGCCCCGTGTGAAAAACCGTCGCAGAGCTTTACTGTCCGCTGATCAGCCGGAAGAAGGCGATGTTCGTGGAGCCGATCGCGGAGAACGGGATCAGGGTGACCTTGCCGGTCGGCAGCACCACGCTGGAGAACGGCCCGAGCATCGAGTTCGTTCCAGTCAAAGTGGTCCAAACGTTGTTCGCCTTGAGCAACTGCGTCGCGCTTTGCAAGCCGAAGCCGGCGTCCGGCACGGACCATTGAGCGTAGATCGCGGGGTCGGGCGAAACGTAGATCGCAGTACCCTGGTTTTCCGTGACGATGCGCCACGTGGTGGTATCCAAGGCCGCCGCTGTGAACGTGTCGCTGAAGGCGCCGGCGTTGCCGGTCATCTGGAAGCCGCCCACGACCACCCGCTGACCCACGCTCGCGGTATTGTTCGGCTGGGCGCCGATATAGACGCTCAACGGCGTTGGATTCAGATTAAGATTCGCTTCGTCAAATTGCGCGGCGGCGGTCGCGGAGATGGTAAAATTCGTCGAAACGCCACCTGGGCCGGTGACGGTGACGTTCGTGTTGGCGCTGAAGGTCATCGTCCAGGTGCCGAGGATCGAAGACGCCGCCAGTGAAGCGAGGGTGCCAGCGGTCCCGTTGTCCGCCGCATACACGTTCGCATTGCTGTTCGGCTCATTGATTTTGTAACGGAAATTGCCCTGGCCGCCATTGGCCGTCCCTTGAATGTCGAAGAAGATGACGTTGGTCGAAGAGTAGTCCGGAGCGGTCCGATAGACCGGCGGATTATCACTGGAGATAATGATGTGGGTTTGGTAGCCGACCGCCATCGGTTGTGGCGGATAGTCCGTGATGGTGATCGAATACGAGACCGGGGTGGAGCTCCCGACCCAGCCCATGTTGACGAAGTTCGGATTGATGGCTTCGAGGCCGGTGCGCTGGTATTGGTCCGTGCCATTCGAGAAGAGATTCAGGCCGGACTTGGCGGCGATCGGAGGTTTCATCGACGGCGGGGCCGCCGGCGGGGCTGGAT
>CAZFVY010000188.1:0-5968 GCA_964522665.1 uncultured Verrucomicrobiota bacterium
CTAGCGAGCCTGCTACTGCCGGCTCTCTCCAAAGCCAAGTATTCGGCCAAAAACGCGGTCTGCCGAAGCAACTTGCGGCAAATCAGCCTTGCGCTGAGCGCATACACGATGACCCACGGCGTGTTCCCGCAACCGATCGGCGGCTCGGCCGCTCCGTTTTACCCGAATTGGTGGCAACAATTGGACCTTGCCCAACCGATGGTGACCTACTCCACCGGCGCTCCGGAGATGCCAATTCATCCGATCCGCGTCGCCGGCCTGTTTCGTTGTCCGCTCAATCCCGGACGGCCGTTGAAAGTCAGTGATGCCAACAACTCGGTGACCTGGGTGTCTGACCCGCTGGAGAATGGTTACGGGATGAACGTCGCCGGCGTCAACCTGCTGCCGAGGAACTCGCTGGGGTTGGGCGGAGTCGGCATACCGGGACGATCGGACCCCGAAACCGTGCGACCGACACCGGAATCCGCCGTGCTGGCGCCGGCCCAGATGATCGCCCTGGGAGACGTTTTCACCCGCTCAAGCAGTCCGGATTGGGACGGCATTCCGAATCAATTCGCGTGCATCGCGCCCTTCGCGGGCTTGGATTATTATCCCGGGCAATTACCGGCTGGGCAGACGTGGAAGGGCCTGCCGGCGTTTGTCGCGCACCGTGGACGAGCCAATCGCGCGTTCGTTGATGGCCATCTCGAACCCGAGGATATGCGGCAGCCGTTTGCGGCGACCGACGATCAGCTCCGGCGTTGGAACGTTGACAACGAGCCACATCGAGACGCCTATGCCACCCCGTAAGAAGCGGTTGCCAGATCAACCGAGGGCAGAGTAATGACAGCAAACGAACGCCATCGGGCCTGCCGCGGGTTTACCCTCATCGAGCTGTTGGTGGTCATCGCGATCATCGCGATTCTGGCGGCGATGCTGCTGCCGGCCTTGTCCAAGGCTAAATCCAGCGCCCGTTCCGCAAAGTGCAAAAGTAACCTCCATCAGTTGGGACTGGCCGTGCAGCTCTACCTCGCGGACAGTCAAAATGTGTATCCCTTCTATTCCTCCTTTAACCTGAACCTGCCGCCGGATTACCAACGCTACTGGGAGGATGCCATCGAGCCGTACTATGCTCGCGGTTGGAGCACGAACGCCGACTATCAATGTCCGGCCTACAAGGATGTTCTGCAGCGATTTCTCTGGTACGGCTTCTTTGGGAGTTACGGCTATAACGCCTTCGGAACCGGTGGCATCCATCTCGGATTGGGCGCGGACCCCACGAATCCGGCCACTTCCGAGGCGCAGGTCCTGTCGCCAAGCGAAGTCATCTCCTTGGGCGACGCGCGGCGCACCTACGTCATGGCCGCCGGCAACATTAGTGGCGTGAATTTGGCGCCATTCGATGGCTGGGCTGGCCCCAATTTCATGACTCCGGCCGCCGCCTCCACCAACGCGCCGTATTACCCCGCGCGCCACGGAAAAAATCAAAACGTCGCTTTTTGTGACGGCCACGTTGCCGCGTTCGACGCGGCGGTTTTGTACGATCCAACCAAGTCCGCCCCGATGTGGAATAACGATCGGCAACCACACCCTGAAACCTGGCGTTGAGAACCGGCGGGCCTCCCGGTCTCCGCCGACCGGACGCGCGGGCCGGAGACCAGCGCTTTGCGGCGCCGGCTGATTTCCTCGCGCGACCGCAACGGAACCAGGCAAGACTCGCCGCCCGCGGTACCTTGGAGCGCCGTGGCACCTGCCTTCGCGCCGCTTCGGCGCGGCAAGCGCGCAGCGCGACACCGCTTTGGGCGTCGAACTGACGATTGAATGCCTTAACCAGAGAACGCGCCCGGTCTGGCGAAAGCGTCGTCGTCGCTACGCTCTGCCGACGCACCCCATACCGCGCGGCCACGTGCGTTTCGAGCGCCCCTTGGAACGCCGTGGCGCCCGCCTTCGCGGCGCGCCAACCGACAAAACGTCCAGTCGCGTTCATCGCTTAGTCCTGCAATCGGGCGCTACGCGACTTGTCGCCCACGATACCTTGGAGTGCCGTGGCACCCGCCTTCGCGCCGCTTCGGCGCGGCAAGCGGAGCGCGACACCGCTTTGGGCGTCGAACTGACGATTGAATGCCTGAACCAGAGAACGCGCCCGGTCTGCCGAAAGCGTCGCCGCCGCTGCGCTCTGCCGACGCACTCCATTCTGCGCGGCAACGTGCGTTTCCTTGCCAAACCCAGCTTGAAAAGCGCCGGTTATGGAGTAATATCCGCACATACCAGCACTCGGCACGTCGGGAGTAGGCGCGCTGGGAGGTTTCCATGCACGGAGCACGAGAACGTCAGCAACCCGGGGCGCGTCCCATGGTCTCGGACGCGTTGGCCTTCACGCTCATCGAGCTTTTGGTCGTCATCGCGATCATTGCCGTGCTCGCGGGGCTGCTGCTGCCGGCCCTGGCGAACGCCAAATACGGGGCCAAGAACACGGTTTGCCGCAACAATCTTCGACAGCTCGAGGTCGCGGTGATGGCCTACCTCGCCGATACGCAGTATTATCCGGCCCGCCTGCTCACGAACTCGGCCGGGGGCTATTCGGAGTGGTCCCATCTCTTGGGTTTGCCCGAGGTTCGAATCACGACCGAGACTCAGCCGGGAGTCTTGTACCCGCATCTCGGCGGCGTCTTCCAATGCCCCCTCAACGTCGGTTACGACGTCACCGGCCAAAGTACCAAAACCGGGGTGACGAGTACCTACAAAGAGTTCGACTGGACCAGCTACGCCTACAACGCCTACGGCGTGGGCCTATGGGATGACCGCATGGGGCTGGGCGGCTGGACGCCGTCACCCCCGCCCGGTGGATTGGTTCTGACTTTTCAGGGGACGCCGGAATCGGCGGTCAGTGTCCCCAGCCTCATGATCGCGCTGGGCGACTGCTTCAATCGGTCAACCGACCCCGCCTATGACGGAGCGCAGAGCTACCAGACGACGTTCGGGCCGAGAATCACGAACAACGGCGGGATTGTCTCGGTGATTCCCTACAAACAGCAGACGAGCTTCAAAAATCATCGCGGCCGTTTCAATCGGGTCTATTGCGACGGCCATTTCGAGGCCGAGGACCTCCGACAGAACTTCGTCCCGACCGACGATGACTTGAGCCGCTGGAACGTCGATCATCTGCCCCACCGCGAACTGCTCGGGCCGTGACCAGGCCGGGTCAAAAATGGGCGCCACGAACGGCGACCGGAAGCGGCTACGGGAATCGCCGAATCGCCCGCCTTCGCGCCGCGCCAACCGACAAAATGTCCAGTCGCGTTCATCGCTTATTCCCGCAATCAGGCGCAACGCGGCTTGCCGCCCACGGTATCTTGGAGCGCCGTGGCGCCCGCCTTCGCGCCGCGCCACGCGACAAAATGTCCAGTCGCATTCATCGCTTAGTCCTGCAATCAGGCGCAACGCAACTTGCCGCCCACGATACCTTGGAGCGCCGTGGCAAGCGCAGCGCGACGCAACTTGCCGCCCACGATACCTTGGAGTGCGGTGGCAAGCGCAGCGCGACACCGCTTTGGGCGCCGCAACGACCGTTGAACCCCGAACCAGAGCACGCGTCCATCCCCGCGAAAGCGTCGTCGCCGCTGCGCTCTGCCGACGCACTCCATACCGCGCGGCAACGTGCGTTTCGAGCGCCGGTTGGAGCGCCTTCGCGCCCGCCTTCGCGCCGCTTCGGCGCGGCGAGCCCGCAGGGCTGAAAATCAAGCGCCGGGATAGCTCGGCGGCTCCGCCGTGGTTACTTTCCTTTTGCCGGGGCGGCGGGTGGGAAAGCCGCGCCTTCGGGGCCGACAATCACGACGCCGGCTTCACGTTTGATTTCCGCGATGTAGTCGGGCAACTGCTTTTCCACTTCCTTGCGTTCGAGGTACTCTTTGATGTCCTTCTCAACTTTCGTGAACTCGACTTTTTGGGCCGGGATCTTCTCGCTCAACTTGATGATGTGGTAGCCATACACGGTCGTGACGAGGTCGCTGACCTGATTCGTCTTGAGCGAAAACGCGGCCGCCTCGAACTCGGGCATCATTTGTCCGCGCGGGAAGGTGTACTCGCCGCCGGTGTCCTTCGAGCCGGGATCATCGGAGAATTCTTTCGCGAGAGCGGCGAAGTCCTCGCCCTTTTTCGCCCGCGCGAGGATTTTCTCGGCCTGGGCCTTCTTCTCTTTCTTTTGCCCGTCGTTCATGTCCTGGCCCGCGGCGTCTTTGGTGCCGATGAGGATGTGGCTGGCGCGAACCATTTCCGGCTTTTCAAACTGGGAAGGATTCTCGTCGTAGAATTTTTTCACCTGCTCGGCCGTGATGACGATCTTGCTCTTTTTCTCGCGGTTCAACACTTCCTCGCACACCGCGCGTTCGTTAATTTGCGTTTGGAATTGCGCCATCGTCAGGCCGCTGGCGACCAATTGCCGGTTGAACGCGTCTTCGGACGGCGCCTGCTTTTTGGCGTCGGCGATGAATTTGTCGCCGGCGATCTTCGCCTTGGCGCGGTCGTCCGCGGTGGCGCGGAGCAGGAGAACCTTGGTGGCGACCAACCGCTCGATGATCTGCCCTTCCAGTTCCGGGCGGCGCGTCTCCGGCACGTCTTGTCCCTGCGCCGCCATGCTCGCTTTGATCTGGACGAACGCATCGTTCACCTGGCTTTGCTTGATTTCAAAACCGCGTCCGGTCGCGACAATCTTGTCGGCAAAAATGCCGGTGGTGGCGGCCGCGGCCGGCGGGGCGTCGGCGGCGTAGGCGGAAGCGGACAGCGCCACGGCGACGGCGGCCAGGATCGGGCGGAGCATTGGGTATCGGTTCATATTCATGCCGCTTTAGACGTTTGGGGACAGTTTCCAGCCAACTCGACTTGAATTCTGAGCCGCGAGCCAAATACGGGCCTGAAATCGATAGGCGAAGGCAAGGCGCCAGACAAGCAGAAAAGCGCGGGAAATGGCGCGCGGAGCGAGCGCGAGGGCTGGGGCGGCGTGGCGCCGATGGCGTTGGAATCGCGTTGGAAAAGACGCTCCCGGCTCAATCACCAAACGTTCATCCGCGCGATGATGGATCAGAATGAATGCAATTTCTAAACCTCGGAAATCGGCCCATTGATGGACCCTGAACCCCTGTCAAACGATGCCCGATTCGCCTCGACCGGCGGGCTTTTGGCCATCTCGAATCGGTCTTTTCGGGTTCAAATCGAGCAACGTGCTCAAAGTTAGCCACAATAAAATCGATCCGGCATATATAATTTTTTGACCTTTCGCGCGCCAGAATCCACGCTCTGGCGCACGCGGCACAGTGTTTCGTCGGGTTTAGCCGGACACGGTTAACCGTAACTGGCGCTCGACCTGCTGAGCTTAGCGACGACGTGGCATCACCTCGGCCGGACGATTCGCCGCGCGCAACATTGAACAAAACCAACGGCCTCTAAAGACATGGCGAAATATAAATTGGAATACATTTGGCTCGACGGTTACGAACCCGTCGCAAACCTCCGTGGCAAAACCCAGGTCAAGGAATTCGACGCTTTTCCCAAGCTCGACCAACTCCCGATGTGGGGCTTTGACGGAAGTTCAACCCGGCAGGCCGAAGGACACAACTCGGACTGCATGCTCAAGCCGGTCGCTTCCTACCCGGACCCCACCAAGAAAAACGGCGTCCTGGTGCTGTGCGAAGTCATGATGCCCGACGGCAAGACCCCGCATCCCTCGAACGGACGCGCGACCATCATGGACGACCCGGACACCTGGTTCGGTTTCGAACAGGAATACTTCCTCTTCAAGGATGGCGCCCCGCTCGGCTTTCCCAAGGGTGGCGGCTTCCCGCCCCCGCAGGGCAAGTACTACACGGGCGTCGGCTACGATAGCGTCGGCGACATCGCCCGTGAGATCGTGGACACCCACCTGGAACTTTGCCTCGAATGCGGCATCAACCACGAAGGCATCAACGCCGAAGTGGCCAAGGGCCAGTGGGAATTC
>CAZFVY010000189.1:0-5699 GCA_964522665.1 uncultured Verrucomicrobiota bacterium
CCGGTGTGCAGCTCGATGAACTGGGCGCCGGCCCGCGCCGCGGCCTCGATCTGCGCGAGGTCGGGCGTGATGAAGAGGCTGACTTCGATGTTCGCGCCGTTCAATTTTTTGACCGCCTTCGCCAAGGGGCGCTCATGAGCCGCCACGTCCAACCCGCCCTCGGTCGTCACCTCCGCGCGGCGTTCCGGGACGAGGCACACGATCTCCGGGTGGAGGCGCAACGCGATCGCCATGATTTCCGGCGAAATGGCCATCTCGAGATTCAAACGCGTCTTGATCCGCTTCCGCAAACCGGCCAAATCACGATCCTGAATGTGCCGGCGATCCTCGCGCAAATGGGCGGTGATGCCGTGAGCGCCCGCGGCCTCGCAGGCCAGCGCGGCTTCGACCGGATCAGGCTCACCGTGTCCGCGGCCCTTGTAGCGGGCTTCGCGGAGCGTCGCGACGTGATCGATGTTGACGCCGAGTTTGAGCATGACAGAAACCCGTTTAAGGCTTGGGCGGTGCCTTGGCGGGCGCTCTCATCCGGGGCAGGCGCGGACCGGGCGGCTCCTCGGCCAAATGAAACGCCGGAAAGGCTGGATCATCCAACCAGTAAGCCAGCGTTGCCAACTCGATCCCGGTGAAGCCGGTATGGGAGACGCGCAGCAACGACAGCTGATTCGTCCCCGTCGCGGTGATCTCGGTCACGGTATTGCCCAATTTCGGCGCCACGGCGGCGACCCACCGCTGCGCGGCGGAATAGCCGCCCGTCTGCGGCACGGCGCCGATAATCGAGCCTAGCTGAAACAGCGTGTACCATTGCAGCACGCGATTCTGCGTAATCTCCCAATCGTAATAGACCAAATTCGTGCGCCCGGTGACTTGCGCGAACAGATCGGCCGGCGGCGCATTCGAAGAAACGTCCACTGGGAAAAGGCCGCCCAGGATGAACTCGCCTTCCGGGACGGTTTTCGCCGAAAGGTAGGGGACGATGATCGGCAGCCCGGTCCACGCCATGACCATGTTATTGGTCTGGATTTCCAACTGCGCGCGGCTGAGCAACGGCACGTTCGTCACGCCGCCGGAACCAAATCGGGCGGCGATCTGCGCGACCGTGCCGGTGGCGCTCGCGACTGGGAAAGCGATGCGGGTCTGGTACGGGACGTGCGTTTGCGCCCACACGAACAACTCGTTGGGCGCGGCCAGGCCGTCGCTCGGTTTGAACCAGAAATTCCGCCCCAGCCACGGCGCCAGCCCGCGCGCGGCGGTGAAACTGATGATTTGATCGCGCGCGGTGTCTTCGCGGATCAGACTGGCCGGGATTTTCCAATCGTCCAGCGCGCCTAAACTGTCGGGCGTCGGCTCGAAGCGGGCCTCAAAGCGCAGGTTCTCACCTTTGCCCCGCAGCGAAAAATGGCCGCGGGTCACCGGCCAACCGGCGAGCGGCGGCACGTCGCGCATGACGCGGGGCCACTCCAATTCGCCGTCCAGCCAACTGTCGCCCGTCGCCTCAAACGGCGGCGCGTTGGTCTTCGCGCGCTGGAGCGCGGCGTCGAAAGTCGGCAGTTGATCATGCCCGCAACCGAGCAGAACCCAATCGCCGGCCACCGCCAGGCGCCAGCTTTCCGGCGCCTTCGCGCGCTTGATTTGCCAGCCGTCCGCCAACTCCGTCACCGTGGAGTTCGTCTGGTTGGTCGCGCCGGGCGCGAGCAACGCCAATAGATTCGAGCGCCACATCGCCGCCCGTTCGAGCGGCAGGCGGACGGCCAGCGTCAGGTCTTCGGCTCCGTTGGTCTGGCGGCGAGCCGCGACGAAGGACTCGGCGCTCAGCAAGTCGTCCAGCAGCGGTCGAACCGGCGAAATCGCCGCCGGGACCGCGTTTGAAGCGCCGGCGACCGCGTTGGTAACGGCGTTCGTGACAAGCGCGGGAGCATTCGTGGCCGGGGCGGCGTCCGGGGTCGATCGCAGCCATGCCTCGGCCGCGCCGGCCAGCCGGCCCAGCGTCTGTTCCCGCAACGCGATCGTCGTGGGCATGGCCCAAAGGCTCTTCAACTTGAGAGCGTTTGTGTTGCCGGCCAATTGGCCGCTGCCGACAAAGTGAATCTGGGCGACCACGATGGGCGGCGGCGGTGGCGCCTCCACCTTGCGCTGGCAACCCGCGGCAAGCGCGAGGCAGCAAACGAATGCTGATGCTGGCAATATTCTCATAAGGGCCGCCACTGATTGCCAGAAACCTCGCCGATAGGCAAACCGTTTTGAACCTTGCTTGCGCGGGGCGACTCTTGGTTTGATCGGGTGGTGTCTGGCCTGCGCTCATTTCTAAAATACTGGTTGCCGGTGATTCTTTGGATGGCCGTGATCTTCGGGGCGTCGAGCGACCAATTCTCCGGTCGCCACACGTCGCGCCTGATTGAGCCGCTGATGCGCTGGCTCATACCGGGCGTGACGGACGCCACGATCGGGGAAGTTGTTTTCCTGGTGCGGAAAGCCGCTCACTTGACGGAGTTCGGCATCCTCGCCGTCCTGTTATGGCGGGCGTGGCGCCAGGTCTCGCTGCTCAGTCCGCCGGCTTGGAACTGGCGCGACGCCGCGGTGACGGTGGGCGGGTGCGCGCTCTACGCCGCGAGCGACGAGTTCCATCAACTCTTCGTGCCGTCGCGGCAGGCGTCCACCCGCGACGTCTTCCTGGATACGCTGGGCGCCGCCCTCGGTCTGGCGCTCCTCTGGAGCCTCGCGCTCTGGCGCCGGCGCCGCTACGCCGGATGAACCGCCCGCTGGCCGCCGTCGGTTTGGTGTACGCCGCGGGCGTCCTGCTGGCGGATTGGCTGGCGGCGCCACTGATTTGGTTGTTCGGAGTCTCCCTGACGCTGGCGTGGCTCGCGGTTTTTTGGGGGCGCGCCCGGCCGGCGCTGCTCTGGCCGATGGTCTTCTTCGCCGGCTGGACGAATCTCACGTCGCGGACCGAGATCCTTTCGCCTTATGACCTGCGCGTGGTCCTGGGCGAAGGCTCGCAATTGGCCGGCGTTCGGGGGGTGTTGATCACGCCGCCGACTCTGCGCATCTTCGAACGCGACGGCGAGGAAACCTGGCGGACGACGGCGCAGGTCGAAGTCCTTGAGTCGCGGCAAAACGACGTCTGGCGGCCGGCGTTCGGCCAAATCGCCGTCACCACCGGGGAGCCGCTCGGTCCGCGGTTTTTCGCGGGCCAAAGCGTGGAGATCCACGGCGCCATCGAACGGCCGAAAGGACCGATGGCGGAGGGACTGAGGGATGATCAATCGACTTTGCGCCACCAGCGCATCTATTACCGACTCCACGCAAAGACGGCGGATTTGTGGTCGGTCTGGAAGCGGCCCGGCGAGTCTCCCCGGCCGCCGTTGGCGCAACGATTCTGCACTTGGGCGCAGGCGACGCTGGCGCGCGGTTTGCCGTTCGAAGACGAGCCGTTGCGACTGCTCTGGGCGATGGCGCTCGGCTGGCAAACGGGACTCACCAACCTCGTCGCCGAGCCGTTCATGCGGACGGGCACGATGCACATCTTCGCCATCAGCGGGCTGCATATCGCGCTGATCGCGGGCATCCTGCTGAATTTGCTGCGCGCGCTCCGGTTGCCGCGCGGGGCGTGCGGCTGGCTCGTGGCGCCGACGATCTGGTTTTACACCGCGGCGACCGGCTGGCAATCGTCGGCGATCCGCTCGACGATCATGATGACGATCATCGTCGGCGGGTGGACCTTGAACCGGCCGAGCAACCTGCTCAATTCACTTTCGGCCGCCGGGCTGACGATTCTGCTCTGGCAGCCGGAACAACTGTTTCAGGCCAGCTTCCAACTCTCGTTTTTCGTCGTGCTGGCGGTGGGCCTGCTCCTGCCGCCGCTCGAGGAATGGCGGCGGCGCTGGTTCCAGCCGGACCCGTTGCTGCCCCAGTCCCTGCGGCCGCGCTGGCGCCGCGGGTTGGACGCGCTGGCCGCCTGGAGCGCCGGGAGCGTCGCGGTCTCGGTGGCGGCGTTTCTTGGCTCGCTGCCATTGGTCGCCTACTACTTCAATCTGCTCACGCCGATCAGTTTGGCGGCGAACCTGGTGGTCGTCCCCTTGAGCACCCTCGCCTTGATTTGCAATCTCGGCAGCCTGATTTGCGGGGCGTGGGCGCCCGCGATCACCGTGCTTTTCAATTTCAGCGGCTGGTTCTGGATGCGATGCCTGATCGCCGTCAGCGAGTGGGCGGCGACCGTGCCGCTCGCGTACGTCTATGTCACCGCGCCCACCCTGGCCGCCATCCTCGTCTATTACGCGGTCGTCTTCGGCACGGTGAGCGGATGGTTGTGGACGCCGCGGCGGCGGTGGTTCGCCGTTGCCGGCCTCGCGGTTTGGTGCGGATTCCTCGGCTTTGAATGGCGGCGCGAACGGACGGAATTTCGGCTGACCTGCCTGCCGTTGCGCAACGCCGGCGTGACTTTCGCGCAGTCCCCCGATCCCGCCGACAACCTGTTGATCGATTGCGGCGAGGCGACCTCAGCGGTCTCCGAAGTCACGCCGTTCTTGCGCGCGCACGGAATTAATCGTCTCGCGCAGCTGGCCCTGACGGAAGGCGACGCGAGTCTCATGGGCGGCGCGGCGGACGTCGAGCGGGCCTTTTCCGTGCGGCAATTAGTAACCAGTTCGGTCGCGTTCCGTTCACCCACGTATCGCAGCGCGCTCGCGGCCCCGGTCGAGGGGGCCAAGCATCGCCGGGAAATCGCCCGCGGCGATCGCCTCGGCCCGTGGGAAGTTCTGCACCCGGATCAAACGGACCGCGCGCTCCAGGCGGACGACGGCGCGCTCTGCCTCCGCGGGGAATTGAACGGCGCGCGGGCGCTGTACCTGGGGGACTTGAGCCGAGTCGGCCAGCGACGGCTGCTGGAGCGCGAGACAAACCTGCGCGCCGATTTGGTCATTACCGGCCTCCCGCGCAAGGACGAGCCGCTCATTGACGAAATGCTCGAGGCGGTTCACCCGCGCGCGATCATCGTCAACGCCGCGAAGGGGAGTCGGAAACAGGAAGCGTGGAATCAACTGCGCCAACGGCTGGCGGCCAGCGGAATCCCGGTCTGGTTCACGGGAGATTCGGGCGGTTTGACAATCCTCTTCCGCTCGACCGGCTGGGAAATTCGCGCGGCGAACCACCAGCGGCTCCTCGCCGTCTCCGCGGCCCCGATCCCGGAGCCACCACCGCTAAATCGCCCGTCAACGCCGCAATAAGCCGCCCGGCGCCTTGCCGCCCAGCCCGGCCATCAGTTTCTGCATTTTGCCCATCTTCTTCATCATTTGCTGCATCTGGTTGAAGCGATTGAGCAGGTTATTCAACTCCGCGACTTTGACCCCGCTGCCATTGGCGATACGCAGGCGGCGCTTGGCGTTGAGGATTTGCGGATTCCGCCGCTCTTTGGGCGTCATGGCGCAGATCATCGCCTCCATGTGCCGAAAGTCCTTTTCACTCTTCGTGAGATCGGCGCCCTTGATCATGTCCGCGCCGCCGGGCAGCATGCCGATGATCTTTTCCAGCGAGCCGAGCTTGCGCATCTGCCGGAGTTGATCGAGAAAATCCTCGAGCGAGAACTGCCCCTTGCGCATCTTCTCTTCCAGGCGCTCGGCCTCGTCCATATCGACCGCTTCCGCGGCCCGCTCGACGAGGCTGACGACGTCGCCCATGCCCAGAATGCGCGAGGCCATGCGCTCGGG
>CAZFVY010000190.1:0-5511 GCA_964522665.1 uncultured Verrucomicrobiota bacterium
GGATGGTGGAGGCGGCGGGAGTTGAACCCGCGTCCTTGGCAAATGAACCAGCCGCGACTACATGCTTAGTCAGATGAGAGTTCTCGGCGACCCGATGACGATCTGACGCGAATCGGATCTACCTAGTCCGCAGAAAATATTTCGGCCGTGGACGCGCGGGCGCCGCCCCAAACCTAACCTGCTGTCGCGTTCGTCCACCTCAGCAGGTGTCAGGTGGCGAACGTCGCGGACTTAGGCCGCGAGTGCTAGTTCTTGATTAGCAGTTGATCTTTGGTTCGATTTTTAACGAGGCCAACGAACCATCCTCGGCATGCCGCCTCTGGCGTATCTCCCAAGTCGAAACCAGTACGCCCCCATCAAGGTGCAAGCCCACTATCGCCGCAACGCGGCGACACGTCAAGGGTGAGAATCTCGCGGGCAGGGCTATTGCACTCAAGTCCTAAAGCCACAGACAGTTGCAATGGAACCCAGCGTCAATCCGTCTCTTATGATTCGGTGGCGATTTGCCGAAAACATCCCCTCGGCGCTCCGTCACGGCTCGGCGGAGCCTCGCCCCACTCCAATGGTAAGTAACCGTTGCCGCTTGCGTCGGCTGGAATGTTCTCCGTTGGCGCAAAAGCCCAACTGCGCCACTAACTTTCTCCGTTCTTGCCTTCGTAGGCTCAATGAGCCGAGGGCACGTCCGAGACCGCCAGTCTTAAGCCCGGGCCTTTGAAATAGCGCCCGGCAAACGTCAGGAACGCCGGCCAGTTGGGACCGTCCGTATGGCCGCCCGAATGACGGCGGAAAGCGATGTCGCCGTCGATTAAGGAGGTTTCCGGCGCCGGAAAGAGGTCCGTGCCCAAGTCCTTTTTTCCGAGCAGACGATAGACCGGCCCGGCGCCCACCGCGGCCATGAACATGCCCTGGGGATCGGCAAAGCCGTCGCCGGCGAAACCGCCCGCCGGAGAGCCCGAACCGATGAAGACCGGACGCGGCGCGCACAACGCGATCAACTCGTGTCCGTCCACCGGCAGATCGCGGCCGGTCAGTGGGCCGGCGTATTTGATGAAATTGCCCGCGTACCAATGATACGCCTCCCACCACGTGGCGTTCTCGATGACCTCGCCGTAGTTGCGGCGATTGATCTTGGCGCCTCCCTGACCCGAGGAACTGGCGTAAAGGATGGCAAAACGGGGATCGTAAGCCATCGCGACGATGGCGGTTTTGCCCCAGCGGGAATGGCCTTCCAGACCGACGCGCTTGGCATCGACGGCTTTGTCGGTTTCAAAGTAATCGAGCGCGCGGCTCGCGCCCCAAGCCCAAGCCTTCAGCACGCCCCAGTCGTCCACCTTGCGCGGGCGGCCCTGGTTGCAGAGTCCGATGATGCCGGTGGTCAACCCGGAACCGCCGTCGGCCTGGATGCTATACGTGCTCAACGTCGCGAACCCCCAACCGTTGCTCAACACCGTGGCCTGCCAGGCCGGCAGTCCGCGATTTCCGAAGAATCCCGGCCCCGGCCCGAACCGCCGCGGCGCCTCGATCCCCGGAACGACGAACCCCATCGGCGGCGGACCGTTCGTGCTGGGGCCGCCGCCGTAGGGCGGATGGCCGCTCACGACGACGCTGCCACTGCCGGGGCTGAGCACGAGAATGACCGGTGACGGCCCCGCCGCGTCGGCCGGCAGCGTCAGCGTGAGCTGGATGGTTAGCGAGATATTGGTGTAACGGGAATTGTCCACGTGACCGCGCAATTCTTTTTCGACGACGTGAAAACTGGACGTGGCGTTGGTGACCACGCGATTGGTCACGCTGGCGACCTCCCATTTCACTTTGGGCGTCACCCGCGGCGTCCGCCCGTAGATCTCGCGGTCGAATTGCTCGAGGATTTCCGGTCGGCGCCGGTTCCACCATTGTCGGGCGGTTGTGACCTTTTTGCCGTTGTTCAAGGTCAGCGGGTCGGGCAGGTCGGGATAGGGATTGGCCTTGGATTCGTCGTAGTTGCTCACCCGACTCCGACGGAACTCGGTCACGTGCAAAAGGTCCATCAGCCGTTGATGATCCTCGGACGCCGAGAAGTCGGCCGGCGGCGGAAGAGCCCCGGACGCGGCGAACGCCCTGACGCCGGAGACCAGCGCGATGATCGTCGCCACGATAGGCGGCAACCGCCTCATCAGAGCAAGCGTACGATGAATCCTACGAATGTTGAGCGAGGACATAATTTGAGTCGAAGGCCCGATCGTTTTGTCAGTGAAGAAGTTCGGCCACGAGAAAACACAACCCGATTTCACGCGTCAAGGCGCATCGCGGCCGAAGCCAGGGCAAACGGATCGACACCTCGCGCGCTCTCCCTTCGCAGGCGAGCCTGAAAGATTTGCGCTATTCGGTCGCCTCCCCGGGTAGCGGTTGCCGCGCAAGCCGGGGCTTTACGGCGGAATCCCGGTCGGATTCCTTCGCTTTGAAGCGCGAGATTACCGACTGAGATTGGCGTTCCTCGAGACATTGCTCGGACGATTGGATTTGCCCGGCTTGCGAGGCGCCGGGCGCTTTGGTCTATTCTTGGGCCGACGAACGGTTCGTCTGCGACGTTATGAAAGCCATTCAAGGTTACCATCTCATCAAACCGGAAGACCTCTTCTGGCGGCCCGCCAACCTGATGAAAATCCCGAACGCGGATTTTCTGGAGCGCACTGGGAGCGAGAATCTCGGCGCGCGCCTCTGGCGGTTGCCGCCCCAGAGCGCGAACACGCTCCACAAGCATATCCGGGCCGAAGAATTCTATTTCGTGCTCGAAGGCGTGGGGCGCATGCGGGTGGGCGACGAAACCTTGACCGTGCCAAAATACGGCGCCGTGCTGGTCGGGCCGGAACAGTTGCGTCAGGTGTTCAATGACACGGAGGCCGAGACGCTCTGGCTCATCGTCGGCGCACCGGAGGAACTGGAATTGCTCCCCAGCGCGAACACCAAGCCCGACCTCTCGCTCATCTACCCGGTTGACCCGAAGCAACTACCCCCGGAACTCGCCGGCGCCGCCTGGCCGCCGCCGGGCTGAGCGGGCGAAACCAACGATAGGACTTAACCGTGACCGAACCTGGCCCGGCGCTAAAATCACCGGGCTAATGTCATCTGCCCTTCCAAGGCCGCGGCCCATCGGCCCCACATCACTCGGCCCCGCGGTTTCCTGACAACGACTTCCTCGGGGCGCAAATGAGAGTTACCGTGTCAAGAATTCGGGGGGCGGGGCAAAAAGCGCTACCATTTCGGCTCTCCAAATGGTATTAGATGTTGGTATGACAGGCACGATTCAAATCGACAAGGCGGGTCGCGTAGTACTGCCTAAGCCGTTACGGAAGCAATTCAATCTTGCGGCCGGGGACAAGCTGCGCCTCTCGGTCGAAGGCAACAGCATCAAACTTGAGCCGACGGAGGCGGGCGGCAAGCTGGTGCGCAAAGGTAGTGTGCTGGTATTTATCGGCGAGTTTTCCGAACCGATCACGACCGCGAGCATCGAGCATTTACTTGGGGAAGAACGCGAGGCCGGGTTCTCCGTCGCGGCGGGAAAACTGAAAAAGCGATGAAGGTATTTCTGGATACCAATCTCCTGGTGGCTGCGTGCGTGGAAGAACATGAACATCACGCGCGAGCGCTTCCGGTGGTCGAGGCCGTCCACCAAGGCAAACACAAGGGTTTTGTCAGCGCGCACAGTCTCCTGGAAACCTATTCGATTCTGACGCGTTTGCCCCGTTCGCCGCGTATCAGTCCTTTGCAGGCGGCGACTCTCGTGGATCAGAATATCGCCAGTCGTTTCACGGTGGTGGCCCTGACCGCGAAGGAATACCGCCAACTAGCCCAGAAGCTCGGCCGCGAGAGTATCATGGGCGGCCAAGCGTACGACGCCTTGCACCTGGAATGCGCTGCCAAGAGCGGCGCCGATCGGATTTACACGTTTAACGTCCATCATTTCGCGCGGCTTGGGCGCGGTCTGCCAGCGACGATTTCTGCTCCGTGAGTCGTAATCTACGCGGTGGAAACACGTTCTTCCGCGCTGGCTCGGAGGATTTGAGGATCACGCAACGCGCCGGAGCCGAGCGCTGCCGCCGCGTCAATCAGCCGGGTCGTGGCGGTAGGTGCCTAGGTGCCGGGGAGATTGTCAAAATCCCGATCGGAGGATACGCTGGCTACTTTTTCCTCCGCTGCTCTCGGTGCGAGAAACGCGTCGGCGAAGCCGCTCTTTGCCCGCCGCAGATGGTCCAAGTCGGCCAGGACCTGCCCGGCGTCGCGCAACTTGACGCCAAGCCTCTCCGACGCGACGGCAGCGCCACGCGGCAAAAAGAGGTCAGCGTGTAGAAGGTCTCGGCGACGATCACCGGGGAGACGTCGAGCAGATGCTCATCCGCCGCCGTGCGGACGAAGAGTTTGCGGGCCAACGCCGCCCGGGCGGCCACCTCGCCAGAGAGAAACCGCAGCAAAACGCTGATATCGCCCAGCAGGCGGCGGACATTCATCGCAGCCCCACGCCGGAAGCCTCATCGGCGATGGCGGCGCGGGCGTTTAGCATTCCATGGAATATCCCCATCGTCGCAACCGGTTTCCCTTGTCGCTGAGCTTGGAGAGACCTCGATCGCGCCCGCGATCACTGAATTCCGCGGCGCGACCGAGTGAAAATTATCTGGTCAAGTCGATAAACAAGCGGCACGGCACGGTCAAAAAATGACGCGATCATCGCCACTGTTTAGCGGTTCTGAATGGAGAAAGCTGCCAAAGTCGGCGCGGCCGAACCTCAATGGCGACGATGGACTTCATCGCCACCGCTGGCGTTACGCCCACCCCGCTGGCGGGGCGAGATTTCGCCCCACCGTTGCTCTTCCTGCCCCGCCCACCGGGCTACTTCATCTTGGCGAAACTGGATTGCAGGATTTGCCAATCCTTCTTGTCCTTCACCTTTTCACGATGGCTGGCGATGATCGTCGCTTCGCGCGCGTTCTTGGTGGGACGGTTCACCTTATAAAAAACGCCGAAGTGCCCCGGGAACGGTTCGCCGGCCAGCTTGTAAGCCGCAATTTCATCGGTGACGTCGTGCGTCGCCGGCACGGTGTTGAACACGCCGCCTTTGCGCGGGTTCGAGGCGTCGAAGGCGCCTTCGTAAAACTCGACGCACTCGCTCAAGCACTCGATAAAGCTGAAACCATCATGATCCATGGCGGCTTCCATCATCTGGAGGACGTGATTGGGATTCGTATGCGTGGTTCGCGCGACGAAGGTCGCCCCGGCGGAAATCGCCTGCTTCAGCGGATTGATCGGCTGATCGACGGCGCCCCAGGTGTCGGTCTTGCTCTTGAAGCCGATCGGCGAGGTCGGAGAGGTCTGCTTCTTGGTCAGTCCGTAAACGTAATTGTCCATCACCACGTAGGACATCTTGATGTTCTTGCGCGCGGTGTGGTTGAAATGGTTGCCCCCGATTGAGAAGGCGTCGCCGTCGCCGCCGAAAACGAACAGGTGCAGGTCGGGACGCGAGAGTGAAATGCCGCTGGC
>CAZFVY010000191.1:0-5447 GCA_964522665.1 uncultured Verrucomicrobiota bacterium
CGGCGCTTTACCAGGTCGTCGAGGACCGGGTTGGCAAACGCGGCGCGGCGATCGATTACCTCGACGATCGCCCGGAAAAAATCGCCGCGGGCGCGGCCCGCGGCTGGACCGCCATTCTTCACACCGAGCCGGCGGAGACGCGGACGGCGTTGCGCGCGATCGGCGCGGTTGGCGCCGCGCCCAGTGCCGCTTTGAGATTGAAATGACGCGCGGCTCTCCTTAGCTTGCCTCGCAATCATATGATCGCTGAGTGGCTCGCGTGCGCTGCGTTACTTGGAGTGGCGATCTCCTTTGTTCTCCGCAAGCGACGTTCGGCGTGGGCAAACGGACGCGGCATCGTCAGGTTGACCCTCTTGGTCGCCGCCACCGCCGCGCTCGGCTGGAACGCCGCGACCGGCAAACGTAGTCAGTCTGCGGCGCAGATGGCGCCTTACCTGCCCCGCCGCGAGCGTCCTCTCGAATACGTTTCGTCGGATCGTTGCGATGCCTGTCATCCCCAACAATACTCTACCTGGCACGGCACTTTTCATCGCACCATGACTCAGGTGGCGGCGCCGGACACCGTCCTGGGTGATTTCCAGAACGCCCGATTTGAATTACGCGGCAAGAAGTATGAGCTAGAACGGCGGGGTGACGAATTCTGGGTCGAAATGGACGACCCATCCGGTGGCGCAAACATTCCGTCTGCCGCTGGCGTATCGCTCTCCGGCCTGCCGACCGGCCGCGTGCGCAAACGGGTGAATCTCCTGACCGGCTCCCACCACATGCAGGTTTATTGGTACGCGACAGGTGGCGGCAACGGCCAGGTGATGTTCCCGTTTACCTGGCTGGTGGATGACCAACGATGGGTCTTTGGCGACGACACTTTTTTGCGGGACCCCAAGATTCCTCCTTACGCGCAAACCTGGAACCTCAATTGCATCAACTGTCACAGCACTGGCGGCCAGCCCCGCGCGGGCGCCAGGCCAGGGCAACTGGATACTCGCGTCGGTGAACTTGGGATCGCCTGCGAAGCCTGCCACGGCATGGGAGTCGCGCATGTCACTCTCAATCAATCGCCCTTGCGGCGTTACGCCTACCATCAGAACGGCCAGTTTGACTCGACCATGGTCGATCCCTCACGACTTCCCCATCAGGCCTCGTCGCAGGTTTGCGGTCAGTGTCACGGCATCAAGTGGATACCCAATTCCGAGGACTGGCGCCAAAACGGTTTCCGCTTTCGCCCGGGCGACGATTTGGATCAAACCACCCCCATCGTCAGGCCAGCCAAATTGGAAACTCAACCCTGGTTGAAACCGGCGCTTCGGCAGAATCCCAGATACGTACCGGATCGTTATTGGTCCGACGGCATCGTCCGCGTCTCCGGCCGCGAGTTCAACGCCATGAGCGAGTCAGCCTGCTACCAACGCGGCGAGCTGTCCTGCCTCTCCTGCCATTCAATGCACCAGAGCGCGCCCAACCAACAAATGGCGGCCTCTAAAGAGAGCAACGAAGCTTGCTTTAAGTGCCACGAGGGGTTCCGCGCGAAACTTCAGGAACACACCCACCACGGTGAGACGTCGAGTGGCAGCCAGTGCTATAATTGCCACATGCCGCACACGACCTACGGCCTGCTAAAGGCGATCCGCAGTCATTACGTTGAAAACCCAGATGTGCGGCGTAACCTGCAGACCGGACGCCCCAACGGCTGCAATCTCTGCCATCTCGACAGGAGCCTCGGCTGGACCACCAAATGGCTCTCCGAATGGTACCATGAGCCGACGGTTCAACTCACCGAGGACGAACAAAACATTGCCGCCGGTGTCCTCTGGTTGCTGCGCGGAGACGCCGGGCAACGCGCGTTGGTCGCGTGGAGCATGGGTTGGGCTCCGGCCCAAGCCGCTTCCAACCCAAGTTGGATGGCGCCGTTTCTCGGCCAATTGTTGGAAGACCCCTACGCGGCCGTCCGCTATATCGCGCTGCGCTCCTTGCGGCGGATCGATGGCTTCCACGACTTGGCTTATCAGTTCGACGGGCCGCCCGATCGCCGCGCAGCGGGACATCAGCGGGCGTTGTCAATTTGGCAGGCCGGTCAACCATCGGCCGGCGGTCGGACCGGCTCCGAGCTGTTGATCGGCGGCGACCACGCGTTAAATCAGGCGGAAGTGTCGCGTCTGTTGCAAATGCGCGACGACAAGTCAATGGATCTTCAGGAGTAGTGATGCGCGCCGCCCCGTTCCTTTGGTTCACGGCTGCGGGGCGGATGTCCCTGCCCCGGCGCGGGCGCGCCCGGCGGTACCAAGGTTCACTTCCAGGCGAGAGGTTGGTCCCACCTGGGATTGCGAATTAAGGCGCTATGAATTGGTGGTACTGCGCCGCGCTGGCTGGGTTGCTCGCTTTGCTGCTTGCGGGGCATCGCAGCCGGTTCGCAATCCGCCTCGGTCTCGTCGTGGTCAGTTTAACGCTGGTTGGAATCGGCGCCTGGAGTTCCTGGCGCGCCCAAAAGTTGGAGGCGGCGCGTAAATCCGCCGCCTTTCACGCGGTCCTCCCCACCGAGGGCCGCCCGGGCGGCTACGTTTCCTCGAGCGCGTGCAAGTCCTGCCACGCGCGGGAATACGAGACCTGGCATCGGAGCTATCACCGCACCATGACCCAATTCGCGTCGCCCGAGTCGGTGAAAGCGAACTTCGATCACACCAAACTGGAATTCATGGGTGAGACTTTCGAATTGGATCGGCGCGGCGATGAGTTCTGGGTGACGATCGATGACCAAGACCCCGCGAATTCAACGGCGGCGAAAACGCCGCCCGTGCGCCAGCGGATCGGGATGCTTACCGGCTCGCATCACATGCAGGTCTTCTGGCTCCCCGGCGGTTTTGGCAACATGCAGATCGTATTTCCATTTACGTACCTCTTCGAGTCGCAACGCTGGGTTCCGCGTGCGGATACCTTTTTACGCGATCCCGCCTTGCCCCCGTCGATGGACGTTTGGAATATGGTTTGCATCCGTTGCCATGCTACCGGCGGCCAACCGCGCCCGGATCGTGAATCCCGAATTCTCACCACCCGCAGCGCGGAGCTCGGGATCGCCTGCGAAGCGTGTCACGGCCCGGGTGAGCGCCACGTCAAAGCGAATCAGAATGCCCGCCCGGGCGATCTGGACCTTCCGGGTCGGCCAGCCGACGCGACGATCATTCAACCGGCTCGGCTCACCTCGCGCCGCGCCTCCGAGATTTGCGGGCAATGCCATAGCATCAAGTGGTTCGCGGACAACGAAGAATGGCGGCAGAACGGATTCGCCTACCGGCCGGGCGACGAATTGGAAAAAACGACTCCAATCGTCCGCCCGAAAAAGCTGGAAACTCAGCCGTGGCTCCACGATCTGGTCAGCAAGACTCCGCATATGTTCGACGAATCCTTCTGGTCCGATGGCATGGTCCGGGTGTCCGGGCGCGAGTACAACGGAATGATCGAGTCGCCTTGTTATCTGCGGGGCGAACTTTCCTGCCTGTCGTGCCACTCGATGCACAAGAGTGAACCAGCCAACCAATTGGCCAAGGGCGCCGCCGAAAACACGGCCTGCCTTCGCTGTCACAGCGCGATGAATGATCGAGTCCCCCAGCATACTCACCACCAGGCGGATTCTTCCGGCAGCCTTTGCTACAACTGCCACATGCCCTATACCACCTACGGCCTGCTGAAGGGCATTCGCAGTCATCAAATCGACAGCCCAAACGTCGCGACCACGGTCCAGACGGGCCGCCCGAACGCCTGCAATCTTTGTCACCTCGATCGCACCTTGGATTGGACCTCGCAGCAGCTCAGCCGCTGGTACCAGCAGCCTGCCACACCCGTGGGAGCCGAGGAGCGCTCCGTCTCGGCCGCGTTGCTCTGGCTCCTGCGGGGCGACGCGGGGCAACGCGCGCTGATCGCGAACAGCATGGGTTGGGAGGCGGCGAAACAGGCCTCTGGCGAGCGTTGGCTGGCGCCGTTCCTCGCCAGCCTCTTGGACGATCCTTATTCCGCGGTCCGGTACATTGCCGGCCGTTCGCTTACCCGTCTCCCGGGATTCGCGCAATGGACGTACGATTTTGTCGCGCCGGCCACCCGTCGCGCGGAGGCCGGACAGGCAGCGCTCGCCATCTGGTCCCGCGGCCCCGGCCCGGATCGACGTGGAACCAACGTTTTAATCGGACTGGACGGGCGACTGGAGCAAGAGCGAATCACCGCGATTCAGCGGCGGCGCGACGATCGTCCGGTGCATTTGCGCGAATAGTTTCCCGCTCCGCGCGTCCGCACCAAGCACCCGCCCTCGCGATTCGGTTCCGCGCGCGGCCCTCCCCGAAACCCCAACGGCCCGAGGCCGCGCCCGTGCCGGGCGGTACGAAGAATACCCGTTGCCATCCGATGCAGCGGCGATCTATATTTCGGCTACAGCATGCGGATCAGCGTTTCCAATTCATTATGCTTCGAATAACCGGCAAAGGTTCCATTACGACGTGCGACGGGCTTACCCGGCGGGACTTTTTGCAGGTGGGAACGCTGGGCGCCATCGGTTTAAGTTTGTCGAAGCTCGCCGCTCTTCAGGCCGCGGGCGCCGTGTCATCCGGAAAGAGTGACAGGGCGGCGATCATGATTTTCAATTTGGGCGCTCCCAGCCAATTGGATACGTTCGATATGAAGCCGGACGCTCCGAGCGAGATTCGCGGCCCGTTCAAGCCGATTCGGACCAACAACCCGGACATTCAGATTTCTGAGATTCTCCCGCTGCATGCCAAATTGGCGGACAAATTCTCACTGGTCCGCAGTTGCTACCACACCGCTGCCGCGGTCCACGACACCGGGCATCAGATGATGCAAACCGGTCGCTTGTTCACTGGGGGCATTAATACGCCGCACGCGGGCTGCGCGCTGACGTTTCTGGCGGGCCGCAGGACCGAGCTTCCGGCGCACGTGATCCTGCCGGAGCCAATGGGTCCGACCGGCGGCAACATGCCGCACGGCCAGGACGCGGGCTTTCTCGGGAAGGCGTACGATCCGTTTGTCCTGATGGCGGATCCCTCGAAAAAGGATTTCAAGGTGCCCGACCTGCTGCCGCCCACTGAAATTGGCGAAGCACGGCTCAATCGACGTCAGGAATTGCGGCAGATCGTGGACGGCGCGGTCCAGAATTTCGAATCAAGCGAGAGCGCGAAGCTGATGGACAGTAATTTTGCCGACGCCTATCGCCTGATGACGAGCGTTCGGGCGCGGGACGCTTTTGATTTGACCAAGGAACCGACGAAGGTCCGTGAACGCTACGGCATGACGCGATTCGGCCAATCCTGCCTCCTGGCCCGGCGTTTGATCGAGGCCGGCGTTCGCTTCGTCACGATTAACACGTTTATCACCGTGTTCGATGAGATTACCTGGGACATTCACGGCTCCAAGCCCTTCACCTCGATCGCCGGCATGAAGGAGATCGTCGC
>CAZFVY010000192.1:0-5216 GCA_964522665.1 uncultured Verrucomicrobiota bacterium
GCTCGAGCAAGTAGGCGTACTGGCCGATGTGCCAGGCGTTGATGCGCTTGTATTGCTCCAATTGGGTTTCCTTGTTCTCGTGGTGCGAGATTTGGTGGTGGCCGCCGTTGACGCCCTCCAAAAAGGAAAAATTCTTGCCGCTGACCGCGTTGCCAAACATAAACGTGCTGACCCGCGTCGAATCGGTCCAAAACCCGAGCAGCATAATATCGAGCATCAGGCGGACGTGATCGGTGTGGTCGATCTTTCGCTCGCTCACGCGGGCCGGATCGGCGTACCAATCCTTGATTCGCTGCCCAAGCTTTTCGATTTCCTGCCGCGCCCGCGGGTCCATCTGAATCGCCTCGGAGTGGCGTCTGGCGTCGAACTCGATCCGCCGCTCGACCGCGCGGACCGATTCGAAATACTCGTCGAGCTTTTGCTGATCCGCCTTGCCGACCTTTGACCGCAGGCGCTGGGCGTCACCCGAGACCAGATCAAGCACGCTTTGATCGCTCGCGGCCGAGGCTCGGCGTTGAGCGGTGTTCGAGCGGAATAGCCGGTCGAAAGCAAATTGCGGATTGATCTCTTTCGCGACCGGCGTGACCGGGTTGCTCCAGGAAATGTGCGAACCGTAAAGGCGCGTGAAGCCGACGTTGGTATCCACGCCGGTCGTCACCGGTTCGATGCCCAACTCAAGCGACGGCAGCGGCGTGAGATTGCCGATCCGTTGCGCGGCCAGTTGGTCCATCGAAATATTGCCGCTGCGAATGTCGCTTCCGGTCGTGCGGGTGATCGTGGTGCCGGTGAGGAACCCGCCGGTTTTGACGTAATGCCCGTCGCCGGTGTCGGTCGCGGCGTTCCATAAATTGGTCAGGACGAGGATGTCGTCTTTCACCTTCGCCAGCGGAGCCAGCGCGGGCGAAAGTTCGAAATCGCGCCCGACGCCCTTCGGCGTCCAGGTGTTGGGATTCACGCCGTTCGGCATGTAGAGCACGGCGAGGCGCACGGGCGGGGCGGTGGGCGATTGGGTGGCGCCGGTGACGGCCCGCGCCGCCAACGGTCCCATGGCTTCGAGCCACGGCAGGCCCATCATGACCCCCATGCCTTTGAGCACGGCGCGCCGAGAGATTGGTTTGGTCGTCATTTTTCAGCCATTTTGATCGGTTGATTCCGCCGGTAATGGAACGGGTAGCTTTGCACGATCCCAGTGATCAGCGTCACGCTGCGGTAGTCGTCCTTAGCGACCGCCTGGGCGATCTCGCGGACGACCGGAATATCATAGTATTCCAAGCCGCGGCCCAGCGCGTAAGAAAGCATCTTTTCCGTCAGATTGCGAATGAATTCCGGCTTGCGCGCGAGCAGGATTTGCTTCAACTCGACCGGTCCGTTGAATTTCTCGCCGGTCACCATCTGGCCCGAGGCATCGACCGCCTGATCGCCGATGGTGGCGCGCCAGCGGCCGATCGCGTCGAAATTCTCCAGGCCAAACCCGAGCGGGTCCATCCGTTTGTGGCACGAGGCGCACTCCGGTTTCTCGCGGTGTTGTTCCAATTGCTGGCGAAACGTCAGGCCCTCTTTCGGGTGGTCATCGGTCGGCAGGCTCTTGACCAAGGGCGGCGGTGGTGGCGGCGGAGTACCGAGAATCTCCTCGAGTACCCACTTGCCGCGCAGGACCGGGCTGGTGCGCAACGGATACGAGGTCAGCGTCAACACGCCGCCCATCCCGAGCACGCCGCCGCGCCGGTGATTGCGCAGCTTGACGCGCTGGAACTCAGCGCCCTTGACTCCGTCGAGGCCATAAAGCTTGGCCAGTTCCTCGTTCACGTAAGTGTAATCCGCATCGAGCAGGTTCAGCAGGCTCCCGTTCTCGCGCAGAATCGACTGCATGAAGGCGACCGGCTCCTCGATCATCGCGTCGCGCAAAGCCGGCGAGAATTCCTTGAAACGATTCGGGTCCGGTTGCGCGCTGGTCCGCAATTCCCGCACGCGCAGCCATTGCGTCGTGAAATTCTCCGCGAACGCCCGCGCCTTCGGGTCCAGGAGCATCCGGCGAATCTGCCGCTCCATCTCGGGCGCTTCATGCAATTGATTCCGCTTGGCGAGTTGAAACAATTCCTCGTCCGGCATCGACGACCAGAGAAAATAGGAGAGCCGGCTGGCCAGTTCGAAATCGTTAATGCGATACGCCTCGGCGGTCGGCCGGTCCGTCTCGATGCGAAAGAGAAAATCGGGCGAAACCAGGATCGCCTTCAACGCCAGTTTCACCGCTGCTTCGTGCTTCGCCCCCCGTTTGACGCCTCCGTCGTAAAGACTCATCAGGCGGGCGACTTCCTCCTTCTCCGGCGGACGGCGGAACGCGCGCTCGGCGTAGTGGTCGATGATCTTCCGCGCCGTCGCCCGTGGCGACGACCAGAAGGTTGGTTGCGCAAAAAAAAGCCGCTCCGGCTTCGCCTCGGCTAGAACGTCATCGGCCGCTTCGAGCATTTTCTCCATCAGGATCGGCGGGATGAAAAGCGAGCTGGCGTTGTTATCGAACCCCGCGCCTCCGCCGCCGTCTGAGGGAAACTTGTCCGCCGGCTGCGACGTCACGCCGAAGAGATCACGCATGGTGTTGTTATACTCGAAACGGCTGAGGCGATGGATCAGCACGCGACCCGGGTCCTTCGGCACCTCACCGCGATCCAAGCGGTCGAGCTTGAGCGCCACCCAATCAGTGAGCCGATCGCGTTCAGCGGGAGTCGGCTGCGGCTTGCCGTCGGGCGGCATATCCCGGTCACGGAGTTTGGCAAGCACGGTCTGCCAGAGTTTGGGATCGCGCCAAACCGCCGTTTCATCCTTGAATTGTTGCAAGTTGACGCCGGCTTTCGGCTTCGTCGCGCCGTGGCATTTGAAACAATACTGCTCGATCAACGGCTGAATCTCGTGCTCGAACGCCGGCTTCGCCTCCGTCGCCGCGACCGCCGCGGCCCCCGCGAGCCAGCAGGCGAACGCCAGCCACCACCGCCCGGCGTACCCGCCGTTCGTGGGTTCAATGCGTCTCGTCTTTCGCGTTTTCATGCGCCGCGTGGCAACACCGGTTGCCCGTGTATTCAATCTGGCAGTGACGCCCGCCGAAACAAGATTATTCACCTCACGAGTTATTAGCCGCAATAACGCGGAGTCGCCCGTCCCTCCCGGATCGTGACTCTTCCGCCATAGACAATCTTTTGGCGATGGCGCTATACTTGTCTCAATTCAACGGAGTCATGCCGACCTTGTCCGAAAGTGAGGCGCAACCCGGTCATCACCGGCGCGAGGGAGTGTCTCCGAATGGCGCGCCTCTCGCGTCGAAATCGAACGGACGTCACCGCCTGCCGGAAGTGGACGCGGCGCCCCGATTTCGGGCGGCTCGCGAGCGTAATGAAGGCCCGCTCAGTCATAGCTCCGGTTTTAAGACCGTCCGCCTTGGTTTCACCTTGATTGAACTACTGGTCGTGATCGCCGTCATTGCGATTTTAGCGGCATTGCTGCTTCCCACGCTGTCACGCGCAAGGGCGGCGGCCGACAAGGCGGTTTGCCTGAACAATCTTCGGCAGCAGGGCGTGGGGCTTCGCCTGTATATCGACAACAACGGGGTCTATCCTGGATGGTCGTACGGTCTCAATCCCGACGTTCCCACCGTATCCCTTCGTCCCGAGTGGGGTTGGTTGGCCGCGCTGAAGCAGGCCACCGGCGCTCAGATACCCGGCGGACTCACGAGCATCGATAGCGCTGGATTTCTCAAGAATCCGCTTCCTACCATATTAACCTGTCCGAGTTATTTAAAACTGAAGGGACTGGATCTTTTTCCTTACGGCTACAACTACGGCGGCGTCTCAACTTCGCTTTTGCCTTTTGGAGGCCCGCTGGGGGGCAAAGATCGCTATCAGTTGGGCCTGGCTGGCGAGACGCGTACCGACAACGATTGGCCGTCCCTCCCGACGGACCGGGTCCGATCAATGAACGATGGCGATGTAGTGAATCCGGCCCAGATGATCGCCATCGGCGATGCCATCGTGGGTCTTTCCGCATTTCCGCCCTTTATATCGGGCGCGGGCGATCTATCGTGGGGCATCGCTTCACCCAACGTCCTAAATGACGCCGCGGGAGTTCCGCAAGCGCTCCGCCGGCGTCATAATTCAAAGTTTAATATCCTTTTCTGCGACGGCCACGTGTTCACGATGCAGCGTAACCAGTTGTTTGATTCGAAAAACCTCGAGGTCCGGCGACTGTGGAACAATGACCACGAACCACATCTTGAGTTTCCTTCGCGATAGAGAGGTATGACCCGACATCCTTACGGGAATCTGTCTCCCCGGTCCTGGGTTGGCCTCTGCATTTGCCGGCGATCGCAAAGATCTATGGCGCGACCGAGACGGACCGTATCTTCACCGTTACCAAACCTCCGCGCGGGAAAGTGATGAATCGCGAACCCGTCGAGCGCCCGTCTCCGAGGTTGCGACCCGCGCCTTGGCACGCCTTCACCTTGATCGAGCTCCTCGTGGTGATCGCGATCATTGCCATCCTGGCGGCGATGCTCTTGCCTGCTTTGGCCAAAGCCAAGGCGAGCGCGCAATCAGCCAAATGTAAGAATAATCTTCGCCAGATTGGGATTGCGATGGAGCTTTATGTCCAGGACTTCAAGTATTACCCCCGCATCGATGGGGAACAAGACGGCGATGATAACCCGCTGAACTGGGACAATCGTCTTCTGCGCTACCTGGGAAACAATGCCGACGTTTTTGTCTGCCCGGCTGCCGGCGCCGCTGGACGTTGGACTAATGTCTTTAATTCGTGGAACCCGAGCTATGCCTACAATACCGACGGGATCGGTCCTCGGGGTGATTCAACCCTCGGATTCAACAACGGCTTTTGGTTCTATCAACATGGTGAGACAATTGGTGTAGCCGATGGTCAGGTGGCGAATCCGTCCGACATGATAATGGTTGGTGATATCGATATCGTAGCGGGGTTTTGGACGGGTTCATGCCTAAATCCGCTCCACCGGGAGAATTTGCCCGGCACCCGCCACAACAACGGGGCCAATATCGTATTCGTTGACGGGCACGTGGAATTTGGCAGGCGAGCTTATTGGTTGAGCAAAACAGAGAGTCAGGTGCGGCGCTGGAATATCGACAACCTACCGCATCAGGAGCTTTGGCCCGCGCTCATATACCCGGCGATCGGCCGCTGAGCGGATGCCGCGGGAGATACTC
>CAZFVY010000193.1:0-4971 GCA_964522665.1 uncultured Verrucomicrobiota bacterium
ATTATGGTCAAACGATTGGCCAATTCGGCATGAAAGCATTTTCAAAACACGCTCTGAGGTGGTGCGTTCCATCATCGTAGTAGGTTGCGCTCCACGTTCCGCGCGAGTCGGTGTGCGATGTAATTTGGTGATTAACATACGTTCGCGTAAAGACCGTTCGAGGTGGAGTGTTTGCGTCTGTGTAGGTCTGCGCGTCGGCGCCGTCCGGCGTGTAGGTAAACGAGCGCGTTCGAAAGACCCCAAAATCCTGGGTGTAGGACTCGTTGATGGTCAATGGATTGCCCTGGGCGTTGCGGATGAATTGCGTGAATCGAGTGGTGTTATCGGGCAGCACAAGGGCAACGACCGAGGGAAGCGACATGGTTCCTTCGCTGTAGGTGAAGGTCTTGCCGTCGTAATCATACCAGATCTTTTGTCCGCAATGAACGCCGTCTAGGCTCGGCTCTACTTCCATTCCTAAGGTCATGCCGACCGCGCCCGCCGAGTTTTTCAGCCAATGGCGGCCACGGGCCAAAAGATAGCTGGAAGCGTTTAAGGCGGTCAGATTAGGGCTGTCCGCCGGATTTTTGTAAGCGTCGGGAAGCATGGCGTACTGGAGCCGCCCCCAATGAAAACTATTATTAAGCGTCAATCCGAGGGTTTGAAGCGTGTCAGGAAAGGGGAGGTGTGGCACCTCGCTTGACAGGTCAGCGTTCCAGATGTTGGAATTGTGTCGGGAGTGGCAGATGAAAAGCTGGTGGTTGCCGTCGGCCTCAGTCACATCCACCGCCCGATCAATCACGGTATTGCTCACATCTGGATAGCGAAACGTTGTGGTTCCGTAGGGCGTCACCATGGTCGCCAGGTCGGTTGTTCCGGTATAGTATGTGAACGTGCTCACCAAACCGCCGGCGTCCGTGATTTGCTGCAACAACCCGGCGCTGTTGTACTGCAAATGAGCGGCCGCGCCCCACGCGTTGACGACGTCGGTGATTTGGTTCGGGAAGCGAGAATCGTTATAACCCAGGGTTGTTACTCGATTATCGGCGTCGGTCACGGTGCTCAACTTAAATGTCCCAGAGGTTGTCGAATAGCCGAATTGAGTGGTCCGCCCTCTTTTGTCCACCCGCTTGGACCGATAGTTTCTCGTCAATCCGCCGCCGCCCGCCCCCCCAGCCGCGCTGCTCACCGACGCTTGAAACGAATTTACGGCTCCGCGCGCATAACTGATCGAGTATCCGCCGCCGGAAGCGACGGCGATCGGCGCCATAATGGAGCGCCGACGGTATTCTGGCGTGGAGCCATTTGGGATATAAGACCGTTCGCCGCCGCCCATGACGTGGAGTATCGCGGAGCCGGAGGTTCCGGTGTATGTGCTGGTCACAAAACCCAGCCAGGAGCATTCCCACATCGGTCCGACGCTGACAATGTTGGGATCATCCGCGCGGGAATTGTGCTGCTTGTAGGTTAGCTTGAACGCGCATATGCCTCCCAACGAAGTCCGCCAAGCGACAGGGGTGTCCTTGATCCAGACATTCGCGTACGGCTCATGCACGCGCCACGCCGGCATTCCGGCGTCGCTGCAATCGGGGCAAGGCGGTTCGTCTTCGTCTTCCCCGCTGTCGCCTTCCTCATCATTGCAAGGGTCGTCGTCGCCGGCGTCGGACGGCGCGGCTCCACAGAGGACCGGCAGCAAAAGGCACGGGTCATTCTGGTCGGCCCCAAAAGTCTGACGCATTTGGGTAGGCGACAACGCCAGGCATTGCTCCGCAAGAGGGCCGGGAAAAACGAGAAACCTTCCGCTGGCCTCGGCGTGAATCCGCTCAGCCCCCATCCAGCAGTCCCCTCCCAACGCCGGGTCGGCGACCCGGAACCGGCCATTCCTTTTTTCGAGAATAGCGACGAAATGACCACGGTGGTAGTGAGCGATCGATGGGACTGGCAACTCCGAGCTCGCCGGCCCTTCAATTCCTGCGAGACTGAGCTGATAGTCACGGCCCAGATCGGCCAACCCCTGCATTGACATGCCACCTGGAGGAACCTGGAGCCGCAGTAGCGCCTCCGCCCGCTGATTGGTCGGTTGAAGGAGCCGGACTAGGTGGTAAAGGGCCACCGGCCCGCAATTCGCCGTGCCACCCGGCCCGCTCACCACCGGCGGTTCGGCGCTCATAACCGGTTGGGGGCGAAGGGCTGATACGACTGTCATCAACGCGATCAGGCGCATCCAGAACCCATTCGAGACTAAAACGTTAGGCAATAAGGTCGTTTTCATGTGAGCAATCGCCCAATTTCCATTGGGCTATGATAAACGGTCATTTGATTTGTCGAGGTCATTTCGTTACGATCAAGGTCGGCTGGCGGTATATCTCCCAATCAGGGCACGCTTGTGCCGTTGATCGGTCGCCCGACGAAAACCTTCAGATTTGGGTTGAGCGTTCGCAGTGGCGGTGGAGTCCAACTCGTTTCACCATTATCGATGATCCCGTTCCCATTCCAGTCTTCGAGATAATCGGGGGTTCCGTCAGTATTGCTGTCCAACGGCTGTCCCGAATTGTTTAGCGCGACGTAATGAAGGCCAATCGTGACGACCGCGTTGTTTTCCGATTGTTGGCTGTCAAACACAGTATAGTGGAACAATCCCGCAGCCGACGCCAGTCGGCTGCCCTTTCCGATCAGCCCGGAATTGGACGTCTGATAATAATTGCCTAACGGCCCGGGCGAGTCGTACGCGACAAAACCCAGCGTGACGTCGCCTGCTCCTGAACCCAAATGTGTTATGCCGCCGGTGTAACCGTTATGGTCGGCCGTCACCGATCCACTCGACGAGAGGCCTGACTGATCGAAGACATTGTCTCGCCAGGTCCAAGCCGAATTGCCGTTCGCACGGGTAAGGTTTAAATTGCTTAACCGGAATAAGTTGTTATAGACGTTCTGGGTATTGCCGGACGGCGCCCCGGTGTCATTCAATGCCACGTTCACACGTTCGAAGAGGCAATTGGTGAGGTAACAACTGGCTCGGGAACTGGTTATCGAAGCGCCACGAAACTGGCAGTCGGCAAACCCCAACGCCATGTCCACCCCGTTATAGCTGCCAACGTGCAGGCCGCTGCCGCCGAGCATCGCGAAATCAGTGAACCGGAAATATGCCGTCGGGACGGGGCTAACGCTGCCGCTCGGCGATTCAATTGACGCCGGAAGATCGTACCCCGACCAAGCTCCGTTCGCCTGCTCTTGAACGGTGTTGTAGTAGACGAATCGAGCGAAGTTGCCGGGTAACCCAATACTTACGATTGCGCCGCCGCCGCCCAATTCCACGCCAAGCCCGCTGTTGGCCGCGATGACTGTCCCTGGTCCTACGGTCAACGTTTTCACCAAATAATTATCACTCGTTGGCCAGGCCCAATCAATTGGATCATAGTGGTATCCGATGTCAATCGTACCCGGAAGATCGTCGCGTTGGGCGACCGGGTTAAGTGTCCGGTCAGTTGAAATATTACTCGGCAGTAGAGTCGGCGGGTAGGTGGTCTTTGTGGCTAAATCGGCTAGGAGACCCGCGTTAATGGCGGTATTTCCGATTCCGCGATAAGTGCCTGACGCAAGGTAATGGGCCGCCGCGCCGACCGTCTGAAACGGGCCACTCGCGCTTGTGGTAGCATAAGTATTATCGCGATGGGAAGCGGTCGTGCCGCTGCCGTCGCTCGTGAGATCGACAAGCAAGCAATTGGTCAAATTGACATGGGAAAAGGCCGGGGTACTCGCGGGATCACCTACGCCGGCCAAGCGGGAACATTGGTGCAACGTCATATTCTCCACGTTGATCGTGTAGCCCATTGACGCATTGGCGTCCTCGTGGCCGTTGAAATTGGTCGCGGTATTGTACATGAGGACGTTGCGCAGATTCCAGGTTGAGGGTTCGGCGTAGGTCGCCGAACCGCAATGGACCCATTGGGAATGGCTTATCGTGGGGCTCGTCGCGTGAATCCCGTACGAGGCGTGCGAAATTCGGACATATTGAATGATAGGACTTGGGGTCGAGATCGCCAGCGCCGTGTGCGCATAGTAGCCTGACGGCGCGCCGGTGCTTCCCTGGATGACGTCGCCGACGGTGTCGTCGTCTTGCGCGGTAAAAACTGCCGGTCGGTAGGCCGATGTACTCAACGTTATCCCGCCCTGCGAGAGAACCAGGCTTTCCGTGCCGAATTTAACTACCGTCCCGCCTTCGATCGTGAGGGAACTCCCAAAGGTACACCATGAGGCGTCCGGCAAGTAGTACGTCGTGTCACCTTGGAAGGTGAACGGTTGGTTCACGGTCGCTATGATTTGGTAGTCAAGAACGACCCCATCGGGCGCTGGCCGCAGATTCGAGGCAACCTCAATCGAGCCCACCTTGTTGGAACCTCGGAAGGGCGGCGGAAGCGCGCGGATGCCTCTCGACGCCTTCGCCATCAAACTGGCGTCGTCGGCATTTTTCGTACGCCCGGGCGAATCGACGCCATCAAACCGCGCCGATTCTGGTTTAACCGACGCAACCACCGCGCCCGCGCGTTTTCGATTATTCGCTTGCAATTGATCTAGCAGAGGTTTGAGGTTCGGGTATTGGACGGCTTCAACTAAAATCGATCGGCCACCTTGGACAAGCCATTGCTTTCCCATTGGGATTCCGTTTTCTGGAGGCTGAAGTCCCCCCTCGTTGGCGGCGCCAAAAGCCCGGCCTTCGATCATGCTCATCATTCCAAACCCCAGAGTTTGGTCGACGAAATCGGGGTCAGACATTGCTTGTCGTTTTTGCGGATCCGTCACGGACGACAACACTTTTGACGCAATTACCGGTGAGGGATTATCTGCGAACTCGGTCAGGACCTCGATCTGGGTCGTTAGTGGATCCATACCCAGGTCGGACGGGGTTTTCGGTGGCGGGCCCTTTAACACAACGCTTTGCAAGAACGCTCCGCGCAGGTTCTCATAGACGATATCAGCGGGTATATTATCGAA
>CAZFVY010000194.1:0-4934 GCA_964522665.1 uncultured Verrucomicrobiota bacterium
CTGGGGCCGACGACGGGGACCTCCTCGGTTTGCGTCCAAGCGCCGAGCGGGGGCAGGGCGGTTGATTCCTCGAGGGCGTAATCGGACGTGGTGGTGGGCCAGGTGATGACGAGCTTGGTTCCGATGCGCTCGATTTGGAGCGCGGGCGCCACGATGAAGCTGATCGAAGGCGTCACTAGTACGGTGCCGTACGCGTCGATCGCCTCGGCGCGAACGATGTAACGTCCCGCGGCGACATTGGTCCAAACGAGCGTATAGGGGAATCCACTGACCGTCCCCAATTTCTCGTCGCCAATGAAATACGTGATATTGGTCAAGGCCGCCACGTCCGAGGCGACGGCCGTCAGCGCGAGGTTGTGGCCGACGACGTAAGTGGCGTTGTTCACCGGGCTTTGCAGGACCAACCACGGCGCGCCGTTGGTGGCGGGGTAGAGTTGGCTGATAGGGACGATTGATTTGAGCGTCGAGGGACTGCTCCAGTAGAGTTGGGCGACGGCGTTCCCCGTGCCCTCGTAGTATTCCAGCGTAAGATCGTACTTCTGGCCCGCGATCAGCGAAACGGTTCCCGACATTTCGGTCGGTGGCTGGTCGATCCACTGATCGATGATCAAATCGTCGTCGATCGAAAGCCGCGCGCCGTCGGAGGCCAGGACCGAAAACGTGTAGGTCTCAGTGAATTGGGGTTGCATCTGGCCGGTCCAGCGGACCGCGAAATGCCCGGCTTCGATCCGCGGATCCGGCGCGGACCCGCCCCAAATGAAATCGACCTGCGCATCGGCGCGGGTAAGCGTCGGTGGGCCGTCCGGGCTGAGGGCGCCTGAAAAATAATCCGCCCGCAGACCAGTTCCGTCGCCGATGGCGTCAAAACGTAAATAGGTCTGCTCCGCGATCACGCTGCCGCCAAGGCCGGGTTTGATGGCGACCGCCTTAACCGTCGCTGTCTGCGTCAGCTTGAGAGTGCCCGAATAGAGCGACGAGGCGGCGGTGGGTGAACTTCCATCCAGCGTGTAGTGAATCACGGAGCCCGCGGTGGCATCGGTGATCGTTACCGCGACCGAGTTGGTAAAAACGGCGTCGAGCGTTGGACTGATTTCCGGCGTGGTCGTTAATTGGGTCAACCCGTAAACGGTCAGGGCGCCCTTGCCGCCGACATAAACCTTTCCATTAACGACCGTCGGGACCGTGAACCTGACGGCGACTCCCGCCGCGTCGCGCGACCCGGCGGCCGCGCTGGTGTAAAGTTCCTGAGAAAGGTCGTTCCCGTCCAACGCGTGCAGCACGGCCGGCGCCGCGGTCGAAAATCCGGCATTGTCCAAGGCCCAAACGATCGCGTTATTCGTGCCATCCGCCGAAATGCTCGGCGTGGTCCCGCCGTAACCGAAGACGTGCGCCGACCGCGAGACCGGCGCCCCGGAAAGCATTCCATTGGTAATGCTGAACAATTTCAAAGCGTCATTGACGCCGCCGTAGTAGATCCCGTGGTTAAAATACGCGGCTACGCCAAATGACGCGCCCGCGACGTTATGCAGCGTCTGGATCGCCTGACTATCGCTGTCCGCCTGAAAATGGCCCATGTTGTTTTGGTCCAACACGTAAATGGTGCCCTCTTTGCCCGCGGTGACGAGCATCTGCCGGGTCGTATTCGGCTGGTCGGGCACAATCAACACGCCGCCCGATCCCAAGTCTAAATCATTGAAACTCAACTCGGCTTGATTGTACGGGGTAAAGGAGTCGAGGACGGACAAGCCATTGGTCCCTTGAACCAGTTTCAACACCGTGTCGCCGTAGTCCGGCCCGGCATCAAAGTCGAACGTACCGTTCCCGGTGGATACGTAAATATTGCCGTTGGCATCCGCCGACGCCCCGCAGCCCGCCTGCCAAATCCCGCCCTCGGAACCATTGGGTGTCACGTTAAAAACCGCCGACTGCTGCAGCGTGCGGGCGTCGTAACCCATCATCCATCCGTGGTACGGGTCCAAATCGCCGATCGACGCCCAGCAAAAATAAATCATGCCGTTGACCAGGAGCAGCGCCGTGCGCTGATGCTGCAATAATGGATAGAAGACGACGTTGGTATTCGAGTCCGCGTCGATTCCAGTCCCGCGAACGGTCGCCTGGATCAAGACTGGGCCGCCGAACTTCTCCGCTCCGGTCCGGACGTCCAAAGCGTGCAGGCGAAATCGATAGTCAACGCTGGCCGGGGTCACTTCCTTCGTTTTGGCGACGACAAACAACGTCTGCGTGGTCGGGTCGATTACCATCGTGCTGGTGATGCCGATATTCGGCGTCGCGTCATCTTCCAGCCCGAGGTCCGCGACGGGCATCGTGGTGATCCCAGCGTCCGGGTTGATGAAACTGACATGCCAGATTGGCGACGAATTGGCTCCCGAGTTATTGTCGGCGTCGAACGCATAAACGCTATCATTTTCGGTGGCCGCAAAGATCATATTGTGCCGGGTCGCGTCGGGAAATTGGACCTGGGAGAGATACAGCGGTTGACCATAAACCTCGCCGTCCACCGGCTGGGCAAAAAGTTTGCCGAACGAATTCTGATTGACGTTGTCCGGCGTCAGGATCGTTTCGCTAAGATTCTGGCCGGTCCGGCCGTTATCATTGTGGTAGGTCAGGACGTTCACCCCGTTTTCGGCGAACAGGCTACTCGCAAAAAGCAGCCAACCCGTGCAAACGATATGAAGCCAGTCAGGCGCCCGGAACCCGCCGAAGCCGGTTCGGCGTGAATTTCGTCCGCGTTTCCCCAAAATGAGCATGAGTAGGATCGTGTGGCGACGGCTCTCGGGGAATCCCGGACGCCAGGGCAGGTTTTGCCTTGGGGGACATCACCCAGAACCCCGACAACGTTGGTTATGAGCACAATGCGTGCCATTGATTGGGCGTCTTCGGACTTCCGGGACCTGGGCAAACATCTGTCGGCCTCGGATGATGGCAGGCTCGCTTTTGATCGGCGGAATTCTCCGCAACCCGTTGGACTTGAGCGAATTTGCCACCATTAGAACTCAACCTGCGCGGTCAACGAATTCTAAAGAATCCCAAACGTGGGCGCCTGTGAAAAGATTGCGCAGTACCGTGGCCTGCGAGACAAGAAGTTGCGGCTTAATGGTGTGGTTGACTGACTCGCCTCGGGGAAGAACCGGCCGATGAGATGCGAGACCGGGAGAATTGGCGGCTGGACATCCGGAAACCAGAATTAAATCGAGTTGCGCCTTGAAAGCGGCTCTCGCTCCCGGCATACCCGCAGGGATGACCCGCAGCACCCATCGCTCGCGACGAAGACCCGCTCGATTCGCGACGGCGGCCCCGTGCGCGTGGTGGCTGGGTTGGTTGCGGCGCCTGACGTTGATTTGCGTGGTCACGTCCCCGGCCTTGGCTGCGACCGCGAAGCTCGATTTTTCGGAAGCCTTGACGAACGCGGCGCAGGTACGGGGGCTTTCGCGTTCCGCGGCTGAGCGCGGCGTTCCGGTTCACCTGCGCGGCGTGGTTACCTACGCCGACCCGAATTGGGGGCTTTGGTCGATGCAAGACTCGACCGGCGGACTGTTCATTTATCGGACGAATGCGCCGCTTTTGCCCGTTCTCGAGGCCGGGCAAATCATCGAGGTGGACGGCTTCTCGGAACCGGGCGGTTTCGCCCCGATCGTCCGCTCCGGACAAATCACCGTGCGCGCCCGGACCGCAACGCCCGAGGTCAACGTTTCGTCTTTCGATGAACTGGCGGGCGGCGCGCGCGACAGTGAATGGGTGGGCGTGGAAGCCATCGTTCGCGCGGCCTATGTCGCGGCGGATCATCTTAACCTAGAGATTCATTCGGCCTACCGGGTGCAGGTTTTCGTCCCCGGCTTCACGAACCAGCCGCCGCCGGCTGACCTAGTGGACGCGCGGGTGCGGATGTTTGGCGTGTGGGCCACGGCTTTTAACAGCGAGAATCAACTGATCGGGTACAAGCTGTTCGTCCCGTCTCTGCAAAACATTCGCCTCGTGACGCCGGCCCGGCCGGACCCGTTCAGTCTGGAAACCCAACCGATCGCGCTCGCGATGCGATTCTCGGGCGCCACCAACTTCGGTCATCGTATAAAGGTCGCGGGTGTCGTGACGGCGCGCGAAGGCTCCGGGACGTTTTACGTCCAGGATCAAACGGGGGGCATCCGCGCGTTGACCCGGAGCGGTGAGTCGCTTGATCCAGGCGATCGCGTCGAGGTGGTCGGCTTTCCGCAGGTGGGCGGGGCTGGCCCGACGATTGAAGAGGCGATGGTGCGGCGTCTCGGTCAGCGCGATGGCGTCCAACCCGTCAGGATCGCCAGCTCAGCGGCGTTGTCCGACGCGTGGGACGGGAACCTGATCACGATTACGGGCGAGCTAACTCAAAATACCCGGCGCGGCGATCAGGCGGAGCTGACGGTGCACACGGACGCGCAGTACTTCACCGCGCGACTCCCGGGGACCAACGACTTGAACGCGCTGGCGCGATTAAAGCCCGGCAGCCGGCTGGCGCTCACCGGCGTCTGCACGATCCAGCTCGACGCCGATCACCGCCCAGCGTCCGCCGCGCTACTGCTGCGCGGTCCGCCGGATGTCCAGGTCCTCCGGGGCGCTCCCTGGTGGACGCTGCCGCGCGCGGCGGCGGCATCGGGGGTGATGGCCATGGCGCTGCTGGCTTGGCGGATGCGCGGCCTCCAGCGGGAAACCCGTTTGCGGGAACAGTATCGGCTGATCTTCGAGCACGCGAATGATCTAATCTGCCTGCAAACGGTTGAAGGCGCATTTGTCGCGTTGAACCAGGCCTGGGAGCGGCTCACCGGGTACGCTCTGGAGGATTTGCGGGGCGTTCGCCTGGTCGAGTTGCTCGCCCCGGAATACCACGCGCCTTACGAAAGTTGGCTCGCGAAGCTTCCCGGCGGGCCGCCTTCGGCGACGATCGA
>CAZFVY010000195.1:0-4920 GCA_964522665.1 uncultured Verrucomicrobiota bacterium
GATCTGGTCCATGAACTGCGAAAGCTGGCTGCGCCCGAAGAAGTCACGGACGACCGCCGAAAGCGCCTTCGGGTTGATCAGCTTCTGCGGCGTCATCGTGTCCAACCCTTGGTCGAACAACGTCATACGCTCTTTGACGAGGCGTTCGGTGCGCGCCAAGCCGACACGGCACTGATTGGCGAGCAATTCGCCCACGGTACGAATGCGACGGCTGCCCAAATGATCGATGTCGTCCAACGTACCCTCGCCCTTTTTCAGGCGCAGCAGGTACTTGGTGGCCGCCACCAAATCGAGCTTCGTCAAGATGCGAGAATCCTCGTCGCCCTTGAGACCGAGCTTCTGGTTGATCTTATAACGGCCGACGCGGCCCAAATCATAACGTTTCGGATCAAAGAACAGCCGCTTGACCAGCGCGCGGGCGTTGGCGGCGGTCGGCGGATCACCCGGGCGCAAACGACGGTAGATGTCCTTCAGGGCCTCTTCCTCGTTCTTCGTGGGATCCTTCTTCATGCACTT
Source organism: uncultured Verrucomicrobiota bacterium (assembly GCA_964522665.1). GTDB lineage: Bacteria > Verrucomicrobiota > Verrucomicrobiia > Limisphaerales > CAZFVY01 > CAZFVY01. Next base: position 517 of record CAZFVY010000195.1, read on the forward strand.
GATGATGATCCCATCATCCACGGCGGTATCGACTACCTTGATCTTGCTGATGCCGAGTTCGGCGATCTGCTTGACGACCGCCTTCGAGAGCGGCTCAAACGCGCGCGCGACCACGATGTTCTTGTCGGGGTCAACGGCGTCTTCGATCAGCACCTTGTTCTGGATCGTCTCCAGACCTTCGGCAACCTTGATGCTCAGTTCTTCGATTTCGTAAAAAAGCTTGATGATGTCGGCGTCCGAACCGGTGCCCTTCCCATCGAGGAAGGTCAAAGCGCGGAAGAAAGTCGTGGTCAGGAATTTCCGACGGCGTTTCTTGCGGTCCAAATAGACGTAGAGCAAATCGCTCGTGTCGAATTGGGCCTCGTACCAGGAACCGCGGTCCGGGATAATCCGGAAAGAATGGAGCATCTTGCCGTTCGGATGCTGCGTCGCCTCGAACGCCAACCCGGGCGAGCGATGCAACTGGCTCACGATCACGCGCTCGGCGCCATTGATCACGAACGTGCCCTGGGGAGTCATCAGCGGCAACTCGCCCATGAAAACCTTGTCTTCCTTGGTCCCCTTCTCTTCCTTGAGCAAAAAAGTGACGTGAAGCGGCGCGCCATAGGTCAGGCCCTCTTTCAGGCACTCCAACCAGTCCAGCTTCGGCTCGCCGATCTCGTAGCTATGATAATCGAGGACGGTCTTGCCGTCGTAGCTCTCGATCGGGAAAATCTCGGTGAAGACAGCCTGGAGACCCAAGTTTTTGCGCTTGGATGGGGCCAAATCAGCCTGCAGGAATTCCAAGTACGAATTGACCTGGATTTCGATCAAATTAGGCGGTGGAATGACTTCTTTGATCTTGCCGAAGCTGACGCGTTCAGGTGTTCTCGATGGCATGGGTATCTCGGGTTAGTTAGCCCGGCAGCGCTGCCGGGAATTTAATATGGCCTAGACAAAACGAAGCAATTCCGGCTCCCTTGGTATTCCAAGGAATCGACCGGCGATTGCATTTGACACCTGGTTTTACCAGTTGTTCGAGAATCGTAATCAACTCGTTCTCTGTTCGTTACCTAACAAGGCGCAAGGGGCTGGCGGGTCCCGCCCGCCAGCCCGCGCGCCAGACTGCTTACTTTACTTCAACTTTAGCGCCCGCTTCTTCGAGCTTCTTCTTGGCGTTGTCGGCATCGGCCTTGTTCGCGCCTTCCAACACCGGCTTCGGAGCTTCCTCGACCAGTTTCTTGGCTTCGGCCAGGCCCAATCCGGCCTTGACTTCGCGCACGGCCTTGATGACCGAGATCTTCTTGTCCGCCGGAGCGGAGACGAGGATCACGTCAAAGGCGGTTTTCGCCTCGGCGGCAGGCGCCGCGGCGCCACCGGCGGCGGCAGCTCCACCCGCGGCCGCGACGGCCACTGGAGCGGCGGCGCTTACGCCCCACTTGGTTTCGAGTTGTTTGACCAAATCGGCGGTTTCCAAAACCGTCAATTTGCTCAGTTCTTCTACAATTGCTGCTATGTCAGCCATGTTACCTTTCAGTTCCGTCGCCATCCGCAGCCGCGGATGATTTCAGTTCACGGCCAGTGAACCGACGAATTACTTTTGTTTTGTATGTTCGTTGTCCATCCTCGTTGGCCTTAAGCGGGGATGGAAAGTATGGGGGCCGAAATCTCGGCCCCGCCGCGAGTCCCGCGGCGGCGGCTAGGGGGCTTCCCCTTTGTCCACGCGCGCCTGCAGCACCCGCGCCAGTTGCGCGGCGGGCGTGCTGAGCATGCGGACAAGTTGGCCCGCAGGGGCGGCCAGCAGTCCCAGCGCTTTCGCGCGCAGGACTTCCAGCGGGGGCAATTCGGCCAGGGCGAGCATCGCGTCGGCTTCCAAGCGCTGGTGGTTCAAAAACCCGAACTTCAAAGTCGGCTTCTCAAATTCAGACTTGTAGGTCTTCAACACCTTGGCCGCCACGGAAACGTCCTGCGAGCCGGTAACAACCGCCAATTGCCCGGTCAACGGTCCGCCCAAATCCGTGATGCCGGCCTCTTTGGCGGCGACCCGGAAGATCGAGTTCTTGACGACATGAACTTCCGCCCGCCCTTTGGCCAGGCGTTTGCGCAGTTCGGCGAATTGCTCGACAGTGAGACCGCGGTAATCGACCACGATGAAGTACGGCGACGCGTTGAGGCGGGCGGCGTACTCGTTGCTGATAAATTGTTTTTCGGAACGCATGTTAGGATTCTTTTAAGGTCAGGCCGCCGCCAAAAATTCACGCACATCCAGCCGCACCGCCGGACTCATCGTCGCGGACATCGTGCAGGTCTCGATGAAATTGCCCTTCACGGTGGCCGGGCGGGCCTTAATCACGGCCTCAATGACCGCGCGCGCGTTCTCCGCAAGATTGATCGGCGAGAACGAAACTTTGCCGACCGGCACGTGCAAATTGCCAGCCTTGTCGAGTTTGAATTCGACGCGGCCCGCTTTCACTTCCTTCACCGCTTTGGCGGTGTCTTCAGTCACGGTTCCCGTCTTGGGATTGGGCATCAAGCCGCGCGGCCCAAGGACTTTACCGAGCTTACGCACTTCGGACATGGCCTCGGGCGTGGCGATCGCCACGTCGAAATCGTTCCAGCCCTCGGTGCATTTCTTGATCAATTCATCGAAACCAACATGTTCGGCCCCGGCCGTACGCGCCGCGTCAGCCGCCGGGCCAGGCTTCGCGAACACCAGGACCCGAACGTTCTTGCCGCTGCCGTGCGGCAACGGAACCGTTCCGCGGACCATCTGGTCGGATTGCTTGGCGTCCACCCCTAGACGAAAAGCCACTTCGACCGTTTCGTCAAATTTAGCTTTCGGAAATTTACCAATGAGTTCCACCGCCGCGCTCAGCGGGTAGTGTTTCCCGGGGGTTACGACTTCGAGGGCTTTCTTATAACGTTTGCTTGGCATGTTGCTTTGGCGCGGTGTTAGCGAGTGGTTGGCTCTCCCGCAGTTTTTGGTTTACAGGATGTCGATACCCATGCTGCGGGCCGTCCCTGCGATGATGCGGAACGCGGCTTCTTCGCTGCCGGCGTTCAAATCTTTCAGCTTCAGCTTTACGATGTCCATGACCTGCGCCTTGCTGACCTTGCCGACTTTGTCCTTGTTCGGCGTCTTGGAACCGGAGGCGATCCCCGCGGCCTTCTTCAGCAGAATCGAGGCGGGCGGCGACTTGGTGATGAACGTGAACGATTTGTCCTGATAAACGGTGATGACGACCGGCACGACCATCCCAGCCTGATCTTTGGTGGCCGCGTTGAACTCTTTGCAGAACGCCATGATGTTGACGCCCTTCTGACCGAGCGCCGGACCCACCGGCGGCGCGGGATTCGCCTGCCCGGCCGGGATCTGCAATTTAATCTGTCCAGTAATCTTCTTTGCCATAAAAATTATGCTTTCTCAACTTTCCAATACTCGAGCTCAACCGGCGTATTGCGGCCGAACACGTTCACCGTGACCTTGAGCTTGCCCTTCTCCGGGTCGATTTCCTCGATCACGCCGCTGAAATTCAAGAACGGACCGTCGTTGATCTTGACCGTCTCCCCAATCGCAAAGCTGACCTTCGGCCGCTCCTGGTCTTCGGACTCCGCCATCTGCGCCTTGATCGATTCGATCTCGTCGCCGGGCGTTGGCGTCGGGCGTTCACCGCCGACGAAGCCGATGATTCCCTGCGTATCGCGAATGAAATACCACGGCGCTTCCACAATCCGCTGATTGTCGTCCAAGAGCACCATATCCACAAACACGTAGCCCGGGTAGAGCTTGCGCGTCGTGACGGTCTTTTTCCCGTTGCGAATCTCGGCCACGCGCTCGAGGGGAACAAGGACTTCCTTGATGTACTCGGTCATTTCCTCGGCTTTGATGCGCTTCTCGAGGCTCTCCTTGACCTTTTGCTCCTGACCGGAGAGCGTGTGGATGACAAACCATTGGCTTCGCATGGCAATCTCTTTCTTGCGGCTCGTTACAGGATCAACCGGATCAATTGCGCGATCACCAGGTCCATGCCAATCGTAAAGCCGCCCAGCAACGCGATGGTAATCATCACGACCGCCGTTGAACCTTTCAATTCATCGACGGATGGCCAGGTGCATTTCTTCAACTCTTCGCGAGTCTCAGCAACGTAATTGGACAGTCGCAGAAGCTGGCCTTGGCGCCACATATAGGCGAAGACCCCGACCACTGCGACCCAGAATATAATATTTAGATAGTTCACACTCTTATGGCGGAGGGGGAGGGATTCGAACCCCCGAAGGCTGTTACACCTTAACGGTTTTCAAGACCGCCGCAATCGACCACTCTGCCACCCCTCCAGCTTCCCGTTTTTGGCAGGGCGGGAGGGACTCGAACCCCCAACCGACGGTTTTGGAGACCGCTACTCTACCAATTGAGCTACCGCCCTA
>CAZFVY010000196.1:0-4621 GCA_964522665.1 uncultured Verrucomicrobiota bacterium
ATTTGCCTGGTTTACCATGCAAATAGTAAATCTTACCGGACCTGGATGCGTGTTCTATGCTCATGGCGTTTTGGCATTCTTCCACTTCACCAACGCAAAATCTAATCCGCGGGCTGCGTGGAATATGCATGCGTGTCGCGTCGCTCTTGTGCCATCACCCGTCGGTCGTTTCCAGAGGATTCGTCAATTTCTTCGATGCTCGCTGGAACTCGATACGGTCGCTTGCTGTCGCGTGGTCGGCGTTTCTCCGCGGTGGCCGCCCGACTTGCGTCCCGGCCAGGCACACTCAAGCCTGTTCCGATCGCAGTTTTTCGTGGCAAAGTTCTTTACATTCCACTGGGGTTCTCACAGAATTCACTTGGAACATTCATCGGTAGGTTTGGCCTCGGGCGAGATTGGGAAACTGACACCAGGCGAGCTTAAAAGTAGATGCATGGAGGCGGCGCTGGGGAGTGGGTGAGATCGGGAGGCAACCGTTGCCGAGCCATGAAGTTCAGAGCGACTGAAGGCCGGTTTTGTCAAAGAATGATCGCGGGCAAAGCGTAGGCGGATCTGCAATTTGGAGAGCGAACGGACAAACGAGAATTCTTTATGAAGTGTAAACCACTATGTTGCGCGCTCGTGCCTGCGGCTCGAGAAATGGAGAAATATCCTCGGGCGACGGCGACAGCGCTGTTCGATCAGGTTATTAAGCCGGCGATCGACTTGGCCGGTCTTGAAGTCGGGGCAAGCCAACTGCCAGAAAGTGATTTGCCCGCGAACGTAGCCTTCGAGCAATTGGCGCTGTGTGATTTCGCGGTGGTGGATGTTACCTGGGCGGCCGGCAAAACTCTTTACGATCTGGGAGTTCGGGAGGCCGTGCGGCCCGGTTCAACGGTTTTCATCTGCCAAGAACCCGCCCCGACCGGTGCGGACGTTGGGTCGCTGAATCCGCTGCCGTATCACGTGAACCCGCAGGGGCTGCTGCAAGACCGGGAGATTCTGATCGCCGCAATTGTCGGGCGATTGCTGATGGCTCTCGGACAAAAAAAGAGCGGTAACGTCTTTGAGCTTTGGGGAGGGTCACCGGATATCGCGCGTCTGGTCACCGACGTTTTTCGCGACCGGATGCGCTATTCGTCCGAGAAGAAAGCCGAATTGGATTCGGCACGAAAGCGTGGACTGACCGCAATTCGAGAATTCGCCCATGGGCTGGAGCCTTTCACGAAGGTCGAAGCGGGCGTGTTGATCGATCTGTTTCTGTCTTATCGCTCCGTCAAGGCGTGGCAAGAAATGATCGAGTTGACCGGGAAAATGCCCCTGCCGCTTAGGCGGGTGGGAATGGTGCGGCAACAGCAGGCGCTAGCGCTCAATCGGCTTGGGCGGAGCCAGGAGGCAATCGATATTTTGGAGACACTCTTGGCCGAACGCGGACCAAGCAGTGAGACCTTTGGACTGCTGGGCCGCGTTTACAAAGACCGGTGGGAGACCGCGAAGGAAGCGGGTGACTTGGCGCTCGTCACACTTAACCTCGACAAGGCGATCGACGCGTATTTGAAGGGTTTTGAAACCGATTGGCGTGATGCTTACCCGGGAGTCAACGCGTTAACTTTGATGGAATTGCGGCAACCGCCAGACCCGAGACGGACGTCGATCATGTCGGCGGTCGTATTTGCGGTAAATCGCCGCTTGGCTTCGTCCAAACCCGACTATTGGGATAACGCGACTTGGCTTGAACTTGCCGTCCTAGAAAACGTTGAATCGGAGGGCTCCAGCGCGCTCGCGGCGGCGCTTAGCACGGTCCGAGAAAAATGGGAGGCGGAGACGACCGCGCGGAACCTCCGGCTGATCCGGGAGGCGCGCCAGCTAAGGAACGACCGGGTTCGCTGGGCTGAATTGGCTGAGACGCGTCTGAATGATCTGGTGAAGAATTGGCCGACAAAACAGATGGGCTCCTAGGGCGCGAGCTCGTTACCCGCTGGCTGCTGATGAAGGCCAGGCGTCGCTTGGCTATCGTGATCGCCGTTGGGAAAAGCGCTCGACTGAGCATGTTTAATTGAGTTCAGAAACTACCTAAGCCGGACTCAAATTAGCCTTTGCTGCCGGCGGTTTTGGGCCTTGCTTTCAATCGCGCAAGGATTTTTCGGTGCGCCGAGGTCAACGTCAGGCGACGAAGTTGGCGGGGCGTGCGCCAGACTCCTTGCAGCGCGGTTGTAGCGGCCTCCTCGAGGCGTACGGCTTCACAGGTAACTCGGTACCTCGTGATCGAGTGCTTAATCTCGCAAAGCGGAGTCCAAGCGGTTCCGACGCAGTTCAACAATTCCCGAGCGAGCAGCAGCTTGTCGCGCGACTCGCCGGTGACCTCAGTGTTGGGGAACTCCCAAAGCTCAGCATTGACAGCGTCGGCGGGGCGCTGCCGGACAAGATAACAGCCCTTTCGTTCGATGACAAAGGCGACAAAGTGACGGTGGGTGAGCGCCGGTCTTCGCTCCTGATTCGGGAGCGCGTCCACCGATTCCTCACGCCGAGCGAGACAAACCCCGCGGAGCGGGCAGGAGACGCATTTCGGCTGCCTGGGAAGGCACATCAAGGCGCCTAGCTCCATTAAGGCTTGATTGAACTCGGCACATTGGCGAAGGCCTGTCTTAGGTCGTCCGTTCGCGCGCCGTACGAGGGCCTCCGCCAGCGCCCAGAGTTTCTCGAGGGTTTGGCGTTCGCGCGTACTTTCCCGTACGCCGAAGACTCGCGCCAGGACACGGATCGCGTTGCCGTCGAGGATCGGGACCGCTTGATTGAAGGCAATGCTGCAGATGGCGCCGGCGGTGTAGCGGCCGACGCCGGGGAGCGCGAGCACGGCGGTGAAATCGACGGGCATTTGGCCGTCGTGGCGTTCGACCAGGACCTTCGCCGCCGCGTGCAGGTGGCGGGCGCGGCGATAATAGCCGAGGCCTTCCCAGAGCTTTAAGACGCGCTCTGGTTTGGCAGACGCCAAAGAGGCGATTGTTGGGAGGGCGCGCATCCAGCGTTCCCAGTACGGGATGACGGTTTTGACCTGAGTTTGTTGGAGCATGATTTCCGAGACCCAGATCGCGTACGGATCCCGCGTTCGGCGCCACGGCAGGTCGCGAGCATGGGCGCGGAACCAGGGGAGCAGGCGCTCGACGACGCTCGCGATTCCTGGGTGAACCGACTCCGTTTCACGAGGAGGGCGCGGCGCGGGGGAATCCGCGGGTTTATTTGCGCGGTTGCGCCGTTTGGCCGCCGCGCTAACATGTTGCCCAGATGGTGAAGCCACTGACGTCTTATACGTGTCGATTAACGGACCAGCAAGCGTCCGAACTGGAAGTGCTCCTGAAGGAGCGCGACTACGAGTTCCGCGCCGTGCCGTACGCCCGGTTCGCCGGCCAGAAAAACGGGGTCGGCGTGGTGTTCTATGAGAGTGGAAAGCTGGTGGTGCAAGGGAAGGGGACCCAGGAATTTGTCGAGTTCGTGCTGGAACCGGAGATCTTGGGAAAAGCGCAAATCGGTTACGAGACCGTGCTGAATCCTGAGCTTTTGCTGCCACGCCTGGGCGTGGATGAGAGCGGCAAGGGTGACTTTTTTGGGCCTTTGTGCGTCGCCGGGGTGTATGTCAATGCCGCCGTGGTTACCGCGTGGAAGGATGCCGGGGTGCGGGATTCCAAAAACATCGGCAGTGACCGGCAAATCGCGGTTTTGGCGAAGGTGATTCGGGAGACCCCGGGCTGTGTTTCGGCGGTGGTGCCAATTGGCAACCCAGCGTACAACCGGCTTTACGCGAAGATGCACAGTGTCAATACGTTGCTCGCCTGGGGACACGCGCGGGTGATCGAGAATCTGATGGGGCAAAAACAGCGCATGAATCCACCTCCGGTGCGCGCGATCAGCGATCAGTTTGCCGCCAATAAATCGACGGTGGAGAAAGCCCTGATGGGTCTGGGACGGACGATCGAGTTGGTTCAGCGACATAAGGCGGAAGCGGATTTGGCGGTGGCGGCGGCCTCGATTCTGGCCCGGCACGAATTCGTTACGCGGTTGGCGGCGTTGAGCAAACAGTACGGTATCGAACTCCCGAAGGGGGCCTCGGCCGCGGTGGACGCCGCGGCGCGGGAGTTTGTGGCGCGGCACGGCGCCGCGACGCTGGAACAAGTAGCGAAAATGCATTTTCGGACGGCGCTCCGCGCGCAAGGGTTGCCCGAACCCCCCAAGGTGGAATGGCGAAAGCAGAAGCGCGGCCCAACGGAATCGGGCTGAGCGCGGGGTAGGAATCTAACATGCTTAACGGTAGTTAGTTATGTGTTGTCAAGCACAGGTCGAGCGCCCGCCGTCGGCTGCCTGTCCGGCCGGGGGACCCAAGCATTCGCAAAAAAATGCGACCAAATCGTAAAGAAAAATTATTGACACATAGAGCGGGGTCATCTAATTTTTTGGCTGCACTGGACCGTGAAAAAGTAAAAATCCATTAGCCCCAGTAGCTTAGGCGGAAATGACGGGGGCTATGGGATTTTTTGTCTTTTTGAGGGTTTCAGGACATTGAAATTTTGGCTAGGCCCATGTAGCTCAGCTGGCAGAGCACGTCCTTGGTAAGGACGAGGTCATCAGTTCAATCCTGATCATGGGCTCC
>CAZFVY010000197.1:0-4609 GCA_964522665.1 uncultured Verrucomicrobiota bacterium
CTGAATAAGGAGCGATGCCGCCCCGTCCAACCGATGTCACGAAGCATTGACTATCCTAAGTTGCCTGTCGAGGAAGTCGTGCAGATGGCGCAGAAGGGCGACATGGTGGCTTTTGAAGAGCTGGTCGCCCGGAATCGGGATAAGATATATTCCCGCGCGTTTAGCATGGTTCGTAACGAAGAACAGGCGATTGATCTTTCTCAGGAAGCTTGGGTGAAGGGCTGGCAACGGTTGAACCAGTTCCAGGGGGAATCGACATTCCTAACCTGGATGACCCGAATCATCATCAACTTGTGCCTGGATCATCTCCGGCGCGAGAAGCGGTTGCGGACCGAGTCCATTGATCAACTGGATGAAGAGTGGGGTGGGGTGGAACGCCAGATGCCGGTCGTCAATACGAATCCGACCGAGCGGTTGGAACGGGACGAACTGCGCCAGCGGATTGACCGGGCATTGAAACAGCTATCGGTCGAGCACCGCACGGTTTTGGTGCTCCATGAATTTGAAGGGCTGGAATATAAAGAGATTGCTAAAAGAGTCGGTTGTTCGATAGGAACGGTCATGTCGCGGCTGTTTTATGCGCGGCGCCGGATGGCGGGCCTTTTGGCAGGATTGAAGCGAGAAGAGTTTACATGATGAACGACGAGTCAAAGCTAAGGTTGCAGGCTTACCTGGACCGGGAGCTGCCCGAGTCAGAAGCGCGCGAAGTGGCGGGCTGGCTGAAGCAGGAGGCAGAGGCAGAGGCGTTATTGCGCGAGCTCACCCACGCGTCCGAGTTGATGAAGGGCAACGAGGTGGAGTTGAAGTTGCCCGAGACTCGAGAATTCTATTGGTCCAAGATCAGCCGCGAGATTGAGCGGCAAAGTCGGCCGGCTCAAGTCCGGCGGGTCACTTGGCTGGCCTCCGCTTGGGTTCGTTGGCTGGCGCCTTTGGGCGCCGCGGCGGTGGTAGCCACGGTGTTGATGACGGCGGGGGTTTTCGGACCGGGTCCGTTTGGCGCCTCCGGCCGGGCGCGCCTGTCGCATGAGGTTGAGTCGTCCGACGGCACGATCGAGTATCATGATCAAAAGACCGGGATTACGGTCGTCTGGGTGCAGGGGCTTCCCACTGATGAGAATTGAGGAATCGTCCGCGTGCGTGGTTCGATTCCAGGCGAATGAATAGCTCCCGACAGGCCGTACAGGTCTTCACCGTTTCGTTGACGTGGCTGTTTTTGTTGGCGCTCGCCAACTTCGGGGAGGCGCGCGCGGTTGCGGGAGACCTTCAATTGCAGGCGCAGTTGGTTTGGGCGACGAACGATCCCAAGCCGGACGGTAAGGCGTTAAACGACGTCGATCCAAAATTGCGAGACAAACTGCGCAACGTTTTCAGGTGGACCAATTATTTCGAGGTCTCGTCCACGAATTTCGTCTCCGTTCAAGGCGCGGTGAAGAAGGTGCCCATGAGCAAGCACTGCGAGATTGAGGTGACGAATCTCGGTGACTCTCGGATCGAGGTAAAACTTTATGGCAAAGGGACTTTGGTCGTGACCAAACGGCAGACTTTCAATCCCAAGGAGCCTTTGGTGCTGGCCGGTGACGACAAGAATAGCACGGCTTGGTTTGTCGCCATTACCCCCGGCAAAGCGGGTCGATAAACCTCCGTCGGCTAGAGGGTAAGGGTGAACTCGCTAACTTACGCCGACGCCTTCAAGACACGCGAATGGCGGGCGGCCGCCACGTTTTGCGCCGCGATGAGTGAATCTGCCTGACGCGTTAAACCCGCGGCTTGGCGGCGGATCCTCCGGAGTGTCGAACGCTGCAGTTCAAGTTCTCCCGAACCTTTGATTCCGCGCCGGAAGAAGAACTCGTCCGGGTTGGCTGGCTTCTGCGCTTCCTGCGCCTGTAAATTGCTGAATTGCATGTTTTGTACCGCCCGTTCGATCATGCCCGCCTCTGGCTCAATTCCCAACCAGCTCAGAACCTCGGCAAGAACCTCGCAAGGTCGTTCCAGCATGAGCTCATACGCGACCAGAAGCACCGGCGCATCCTTCGCAATCGCGGCGAGATAGCTCCAAATATGGTCCGCCCAGTCGGCGAACCTCGCTTCGCAAAACGCGTCCGCGCCGTCCCGCGTATGGTGTTCGAGTTGAGGGAAGCGCCGGTGATAATGGTAATACGAGATAAGCGCGTCTTCCGCGTTACGGCAAATATAGATGTGACGGCACGAGGCAAAATCCTGCCCAACGTTCAGCTTACGTTCCAAGCGAGCGAACGGTTCGTGGGTCTTGAATATCGATCCCGCTCGCTCGACGCGTCGGTCGCAGTCGGCCAGTTGGTTGCCGTACAAGTCGGGGATGATTCTGTCGGGGTGAATCGGAAGATTCGTTGACGTCGGGTGTCCGGCGAGTTGCAGCAGGATGTCGGAGAGGAGGTAGCGAAGCCAAGTGTTCCCCGATCGCGGAAACGAACTGATGAAATCGATGGTATTCCCGGCCGCCAGGAGACGCCGGATCTCAGCGAGATTTCGGTCCTCCGTTCCGACCCGCGTTGCCAGGGGACTTCTCAGCGAAATCGGCGTCGAAGAAAGGCCGCGGAGACGTTCAAAGGCTTTGCCGATTTGTGGCCGTGCGGTCTCCGACCACCATTGTTTTGAACTCTGCGGTTGCGATAGAATTGGCATTAATTTCCTGATGTCGCGGCGCATCTCAGCGGACCGGTCGGGAGAGCTTCGGCGCCATTCCGCGACGGAGCGCCGTTTGCGAGAGACCTTGAGTAGCGCCTACTCGTTTGCAAACTCTCGTTGGACGACGAAGCATAGGACCCCAAATGACCTTTGGTCCGACATACTTCGGCGATTTTTCCAAAGCTGATCGGTTTCCCTTTCGGCCCCATGCTAAAGGATCACTCCGGCGGCCATAATTCAAGGGAGGCGCCGATTAAATTCCGTTCATAATTTCGCGAGGGATTTCCTGACGTGAAAATGTGATTTGGAACCCTGGAAGCACATCTCCGGAGTGTTGCGCGTTCCGCCGACGCCGGGGGACTCGACGCGGCCGCGCATAATTTCGACCGTCAATCGTCGATCCCCAATAGATTTGACAAGGCGGGACCCGAGGCCACAACTAATAGTGGATTGGAGCGCCAGAGCGTGGAAATTAAAGGTTGTGTTCGGTGGCGTTTTTTCCTAATATTTAGTCGAATTATGACGGACAAATATGACGCTTCCAAAATCGACAAGCTGGAAGGCTTGGAGGCGGTTCGGAAGCGTCCGGGAATGTATATTGGCGACCCGGACGAGCGGGGCCTGCACCACTGTGTTTTTGAAGTGCTCGATAACTCGATTGACGAGCATCTGGCGGGTTACTGCCATCGCATAGAAGTCGCGGTTCACGTTGACGGTTCGTGTTCGATCCGGGACGATGGGCGTGGAATCCCGGTTGACACCCATCCGAAATTTAAGATGCCAGCGGTGGAGCTGGTCCTGACGAACTTGCACGCCGGCGGAAAGTTTGGCCAGGGCGCGTACAAATATTCGGGCGGTCTGCACGGTGTTGGCGCCAAATGCGTCAACGCGCTCTCCGATTGGTTCAAGGTCGAAGTCTCGCGGGACAGTAAAGTCTATTACATGGAGTTCGCGCGGGGCGTCACCGTGCGGAAGCTTGAGGTCATCGGCGTCTCGCATCACACTGGCACCCTGATCACCTTCAAGCCCGATCCGACGATTTTCACGATCACGACGGAGTTCAAGTTTGAGCTCCTGGCGAATCGGCTCCGTGAATTGGCATTTCTGAATCCGGGGATCGAGATTCTGCTGACCGATGAACGAATCGAAAACAAGCGCGAACTATTTATTTACAAGCTGGGCATCGAGGAGTTTGTAACCCAATTGGGGAAAAACAAACAGGTCATCCACCCGAAGCCAATCATTCTGTCACGCCAAAAGGATGAGGTGATCGTCGATTGCGTGTTGCAGTACAACGACAGCTACACGGACCAAATCCTTTGTTTTGCGAACTCGATTCCGAACAGTGACGGGGGCACTCACCTCACTGGCTTTCGTTCGGCCTTGACGCGCGCGGTAAATCAATACGCCAAGAGCAATAATTTGCTGAAGGAGAAGGACCCGCCGATTTCCGGGGATGACGTGCGGGAAGGGCTGGTCTGCGTCCTCAGCGTCAAACTGCCCAATCCGCGCTTCGAGTCTCAGACGAAGGTTAAACTCGTGAACACTGAAATCGACGGCATTGTTTCGTCGATTGTTTACGAGGGGTTGATGAATTATTTCGATGGCACGCCGGCGATCGCCAAGCGCGTGGTGGACAAGGCCTTGATGGCCGCCCGCGCCCGGGAAGCGGCTCGCAAGGCGCGGGAGACGGTGCGCAAGAGCGCGCTAACCGGGGGCGGTTTGCCGGGCAAACTCGCCGACTGTTCGGATCGTGATCCGGTGAATACGGAAATCTACATCGTCGAGGGTGACTCGGCCGGTGGCTCCGCCAAACAGGGGCGCGACCGCAAATTCCAGGCGATCCTTCCTTTGCGAGGCAAATTGATCAACGTGGAGAAGGCCCGCCTCGACAAGGTGCTGCAAAACAACGAAATCCGCACGATGATCACCGCCGTCGGCACGG
>CAZFVY010000198.1:0-4338 GCA_964522665.1 uncultured Verrucomicrobiota bacterium
ATCCGTCCCCTTTTGAACTCGCGCAGAAATCCCCTTTTGAACTCCCGCCGACAGCAAAAATTTTTGAACTTGCGATGGCCGTTGAGGATTTGCTATAAAGGACTTCTATTTATGGCAGCCATAGGCCGATTCCAAAAGGGCGAAGAGATTTTTTACGCCAAAGTTGTCGAGGGAGAACTCTTCCGTTTGCAGGGTGACGTATTCGGATCGCCGTCGTATGAGAAGAAGCCGGTGCCAGTCAAGGGTGTCAAGACCCTGACGCCCGTCGCCCCTTCCAAGATCATCGCGGTCGGCCTCAACTACGCCGATCACGCGCGCGAATCCGGCAAGCCGCTGCCCAAAGAACCGTTGTTTTGGCTCAAAGCGACCACCTCGCTGATCCCGGACGGCGGCAAGATCGAGGTCCCCTTCCCCACGCACCGGACCGACTACGAGGCCGAACTGGCGATCGTTATTGGCCGGCGCATGCGTAACGTCACTCCGGCGGCCGCGGCCCGCTACATTTTTGGTTATACGGCCGCGGAGGACATCAGCGATCGCACCATTCAGAATTCGGAAAGCCAGTGGGCGCGCTGCAAATCGTTCGACACGTTTACGCCGCTCGGGCCGTACGTCGAAACGAAGATCGACCCGCATGATCTTACGATTCAACTCTTTCAAAACGGCCAATTGCGCCAGAATTCCAACACCAGCCAGTTGATTTTCAATTGCTACCATTTGGTCAGTTTCATCTCGACCAATATGACCCTGCTGCCCGGTGACGTCATCCTGACCGGCACGCCAAGCGGCGTCGGGCCGATCGAGTCGGGTGACCGACTTGAGGTGCGCATTCAGGGATTGGCGCCGCTGGTCAACACCGTCAAGTGATCGCCTACGCCGGCGCCCAGGCGCCGGATTCGCGCCCGGCGCAAAACGAAACACGCTCCTGCCTGCCGTTGGGGTGGGCCCTAATTGACCGGCAGAATCGCGTTGACGGCTCGGCCCGTCCCAACGGCAACGCCTCGCCCGACTCATCCAATGGTTCCTGCGTGCCGCCCGGTCCCGAAGGGACAACCGAGAATAGCCCGGCGTTTCAACGCCGGGTTTCGCCCCGCGCGGGTTTAAGTCCCGGAGGGACGGCCGACCGAAACCCCATCCACTCTCGAATTGTCCCTAATCGCGCGACTCGCGTGACCACCGACATTTACTTTCGACCATTGAACCAAAACTAATCCCTCAACGCCATGCTCTGGACCCAAGCTTTCATCCCCACTCTTAAGGAAACTCCCGCCGAGGCGGAAATCCTTTCGCACAAATTGTTGTTGCGCGCCGGACTGATCCGCAAGCTCGCCGGCGGGCTTTACACTTTCCTTCCGCTCGGCCTGCGCGCTTTGCGCAAGGTCGAACAGATCGTCCGGGAAGAGATGGACCGCGCCGGCGCCCTCGAAGTCCTGATGCCCGCGCTCCAACCGCCTGAAATCTGGCAGACGAGCGGCCGCTACGAGGTCATGCGCGACGTGCTGTTCAAGGCACGCGATTCGGCCCGCCGAGAGTGGGTGCTCGGGCCGACGCATGAGGAAGTCGTGACTACGCTGGTCACCGCCGAAATCAATTCCTACCGCCAGTTGCCGAAGAATTTTTACCAAATTCAAACGAAATTCCGGGACGAGATTCGCCCTCGGTTCGGTTTGATGCGCGCGCGCGAGTTCCTGATGAAGGACGCCTACAGCTTCGACACGACCGACGAATTGGCGCAGGTCAGCTACCAGAAAATGTTCGACGCCTACGTCCGCATCTTCCGCCGCTGCGGCTTGCGCGCGCTTCCCGTGGACGCGGACACCGGCGCGATGGGCGGGAAATTCTCCCACGAATTCATGGTGCCCGCCGAGACCGGCGAGAATGAAGTGATCAGTTGCCCCGCGTGCAATTACGCGGCGAACCGCGAGAAGGCTTCCAGCCGCGCGACCGCCACGGAATCGGCGTCTGAGGTCGGGGCAACCGAGAAATTCGCGACGCCCGGGGTTGTAACGATTCAGGCGCTGGCGGACGCCCCGTACGCCGTTCCCGCCACGCGCCAGATCAAGACTCTGGTT
Source organism: uncultured Verrucomicrobiota bacterium (assembly GCA_964522665.1). Lineage (GTDB taxonomy): Bacteria > Verrucomicrobiota > Verrucomicrobiia > Limisphaerales > CAZFVY01 > CAZFVY01. Next base: position 2,073 of record CAZFVY010000198.1, read on the forward strand.
TATTTGGCCGACAGCAAACCGGTCCTGATTCTGATGCGCGGCGATCACCAACTGAACGAGTTCAAACTGGCCGGAACGCTGGGAGCCACCCAATGCCGGCCCGCGACGCCTGACGAAATTCACGCCGCCCTCGGCGCGCATCCTGGCAGCCTCGGCGCCGTCAACTTCACCACTCTGCCCGTCTATGCGGACGAAGTCCTGCGCGGCGCGAACGGGATGACGACCGGCGCGAACGAAGATGGCTTCCATCTCCGCAACGTGGCCATCGACCGCGACATCACCGTGACTCGCTGGGCGAACTTGCGCCTGGCCAACGCCGGAGAGCCGTGCCCCCATTGCGGTCAAGCTCTCCAAATGAGCCGCGCGATCGAAGTCGGCCACGTCTTCAAACTTGGCACGAAATACACCGACGCGTTCAAGGCGCTCTTCCTGGACGAAGCCGGCCAAAAACGTCCCGCCATCATGGGCTGCTACGGCATCGGCATCTCGCGCACGTTGCAGGCCGTCATCGAACAATCTCATGACCAGGACGGAATCATCTGGCCAATCTCCGTCGCGCCCTACACGGTCTGCATCACCCCGCTCAGCGTCGCACCCGGTAGTCCCGTCCGCGTCCTCGCGGATAAACTTTACGCGGACCTCACCGCCCAAGGCATCGACGTCATCATGGACGACCGCGACGAACGCCCCGGCTTCAAATTCAAGGACTCCGAACTCATCGGCTTCCCCATCCGCATCGGTATCGGCGAGAAATCGCTGGCTAAAGGCGTCGTCGAACTCAAACCCCGCGCCGGCGCGATGATGTCCGTCAAACCGGAAGAAGCGGTGCAGACGGTGCTGGGACTGATCGCCAATTGCACGAGAATACCTCAAGAGGCACTGCTTTAACCAAACGGCTGAGCCTCAATTCATGCTAGCCAATCCTTGATTCTCCCTTCGAACGAATCAAACCGGCATAACATCACATTCAGACCAAATCAGCCGTGGCGTTCCTGGCGAATGGCGTGCTCAAGCTTATCCCGCTGATCCCAATAGGTGCTCAATGCTGGCTCGCCTCTCAAGTCACCCTCGAGGCTCTTTAGAAATTCTAGGAATTCTTCGCTCGTCATCCGTAGCGAGCGGGGAGTCGTCACTAAAAGAATCACCCGCTGGACCTTGGCAATGCTATTGACAAACTCCAGCCTCCAATTATCTGGATCAACCTGCCGTCCCGTCGCTAATCGCCGACCTAATAAGAGATGAGCCATCGTAACTTGCACGACCTCTTCGATCAGCCGATACCCTACACAAACTGCGACGACCACTATAATAATCACTAATGCACGCAAAATGCCGTCCCATGGCCAACCAGCAATCCAATCAAGGATCGGTCGAAACCAAGGCAAGACTCGATACAGCCAAGCGAGGACCAGATCAAACAACCAGTTCAGTCCGAAGAGAAAGGCGACGAGCCCCAGAACGCCTCCCGATATCTTGACTGGTCTCGCACTGCGCTTGATTGAACTCCATAAGCATCCCAAAAACAATATACCAACACACAAACAAATCAAAGCGTTGACAACCGGATGAAACGGTAAGTGGCTCCACCCGCTAAGCGCATCCGTAATAACGCATAATGAAAGCAAAATCCATTGCAAAGCGAGCAAAACCGGCAAAATAACACAACACATCATTCCCACTGCGAAACGCTCTCGAACTCCAAACGTCTTATCGTAGCTCCCGCTACGCCAAGCGCTTCGAATAAACGTTCCAATTCCAGGCCCCCCAGAGCGACAGAATGAGGTCAATAGCAAAAACGAATACAAACAACAAACGAGTGTTCCTGCACCGATACCTACTGCAAGCGCCCTCCATGTAACGAACAAGAACATAACCAGGGCCGTAGGAAACAGCACTGAGAGCACGCTCCCTTTCCACAGCATTAAGAGTATCGGTATAGCCAGCGGAGTAATTCCAGCAGCCGCAAGAGTCCAACGCCACATTCTTGGAGGATCGCGTGCCAAACCAATGCCAGTCGCGAATAAGACTACGATTGCAGAGATCAGCATCCATTTGACCCCTTTTAGCGCACCAAATGCCTCAAGTATTCCAAGTCGAACCTTTTCCCGATCCGCGTCTTTTAGCCCTCCCGCTTTCTTCGCGACTGCCGGAAACCACCGGGAAACGTAGTCGTTCACTCGCCGTTCCGCGGCTTCCCGACCAAAGCCTTTTCTAAATACTAGTTCTAATACATGCCGCTTATGCTCGATCGATCCAATCCCTGAAA
>CAZFVY010000199.1:0-2619 GCA_964522665.1 uncultured Verrucomicrobiota bacterium
CCGCCAACCCGCCCGGGGAGATTGGGACAGCGTCACCGGCGAAGTCGCCCGTCACTTGAAGGCTCTCGTCGAGGCCAAAGGCGGCCAGTAACCGACGGTCTCGCATCCCCGTTGAGACGACGCCCCCCTCGTCGAAGATTCGATCGGGATTTTCTGTTAATACGGTTCAGAACCACCGGCGCCGCTCGTCGGCGTTGGTAGTCCGTTTTACCTCGCAATTCTCAACTTACAAACAACCAGTGTCGGCCCCTCCAATCGCTGGTGTTTGCATTATTGCCCCAACTTTAGCATTCAGAATTTAGCCCTGAGCCTTAAGCTGTGAGCTTCGGTTGACCGGTGTCCGTACTATTGCCGAAGCCGAAAGAACTGTTTGCTTTGGCCGCCCGAAAAGGTAATCGAATTGTTGGCCACGCCTTGGACGGCGACCCAGGTTGGCTTCAATAGGTTCGTCGTGCTCTCCAACGTATATCCACTCAAAGTGCCCGGCCACGATATCGTTACCCCGCTGGCTCCGAGGCTCGCTGTGAGGCGAAGGCTTGGCGGCGGCCCGGTTTGCGGGATAGGGATACCGTCCGCCGAGGCGCCCCCGAGGTCGGCGATGGCGTCATCGGGCAGTTTGCCGTCCAGAATCTGGATGCTATTGACGTAGAGCGTGTTGAGTTCATTCTCAGAATCGGCAAAAAGGCGCGCCGAGACGTCCAGGGAGTACGTTCCATCTAGTTGTGGCGCGCTCAGGCCCTGATCCTGGAACTTCACGCCGTCAATGTACTGGCTGATCAGCGGTGTCGGCGCTGCCATATCGAGCGCAAATGCGATCCGATGCCATTGCCCAATCACCAAGTTCGTTCGGCCGTCTCCCGTAAAAAGACCGCCCGTTCCGATGCCGCCCGTGCCGGCTCCTGCCACGTCGTTCCAACGGACAAAAAGATCGCCTTCGGTCGTCGGGTCTCCGATTTGGATCAAAGAGTCGAATGGGTTTTCCTGTGGGGAGGGGAAGAACAGGTCCATGATCAAAGTCCATTGATTGGCTTTGATCCCGCCCCCGTTCGGGGAAACGCCATGGACCATCGTGTAACCAGGCTGCGTCACCAGCGGCTGAGGATCAAAGTTGTATTTCATCACTTTCGCTGGCTTCCCGCCGATATCGGGAATACCAAACTGAGTCGTTGTTCCGAATTGGGTTAACGAAACAATCCGTCCGCTCGGCCCGTCGCCGTATTGAAGGTTGTTGCCGACCGTCGCCGAGAGATCACCCCGATCGAAATCCCACTGGCCCGTGGCGCTGATCGGGCGCGTGGTGACGAAATGCCACTCGTCGCTGATGGTGGTCGGCGGATTTCCGGTGTCGCGAAAAGCTAAATCGACCGTGCAATTCTGAAGCAAATCGAGTTCGTTGGTTCCTTGAAAGGAAACAGTCGTGACCGCGCCGGTTTTGGTAATCGACGCGCCCAGCGCTTGACCGTTGAGGCGCAACACGACCGTCGCGGGCGCTACTTGCGTATCCCCGTCAACGAGGCGTACGTTGAACGCTGGTCGCCGTCCGACGCCGTATTCGTCAATCTTTGGGCTAAATGACTGGACGTAGGGCGTCAGCCGTGACGTCGCGCTGAGCGATTGGTAGGCCTTGACCGCGTTGGTCACGCTCAAGTCATTCACCAGGGCGGTGCTTCCATCTGGAAATAGCGAAAAGAAATCGATGTTCCCACCGCCACCGCCGTGATCCCAAATCAGGCGAAACGCGTAGATGCCCGCGGTCGGCGCCACGATTGAGAAAATGTTGTCGGCCGGGAAACTCCGGACCCCGTCGAATTGTCCGACCACCGTCGAAAACGCGTCGCGCGCGTCCGGATTCCCGACTCTCACCTGGAATCCATCGGTGCAATTGACGCCGAACTGGCTGTATCCGGCGGGGAGCGCCAGGTAGGTCAGCGCTTCCATTGCCAAGTTGACCGTTTGGCCATCCAGGCCGGGAATGCCCGGGATTTTGTTGACGGTATCCGGGAAGTCACCCGCCGGATTACCAGCCTGCTCATAGTTAATGAATTGATTCTCAACATAATAGCCGTCCGGGGTGGACGCCACGTGGGCGAGATTTGTGTACGCCGCCCGCGTCGTCGGATCGATCAGGGTTCCGGCGAGTTGGGCCTCGGCCCGCGCGAGCGTCGTCGAAAGGCCCGCGGTGGATCGCGCCTGAACCGTTCGGACCTTGAAACCGCTCTGATCGGTGTTCACGAATCCAGGGGGCAAGGCAAAGCTCGGCGAAATCAGCGTGTACTTGTCCGCCACTATTATTAGATTAGCCGAGCTAGCTATCGGCGGCACATTCGTGTCCGCGTAGCTCAGGCTCACCGTATTAAGCGATGCGGGTCCCAGGAGCGCAGCAGGCGCATATTGAATTGTCGTGACATTATCCAGGCGCGCGATCGACGGCGTCACCACGGCGCCGTTGAATTTGAGTTGAACCGAACTCGGGTCGAGCTGGCTGGTTCCATCGAGAACTTTGATAATCAATGGTGCGTCTGGGCGGACGGCCGTTCCGGATGGGCTTACCGAGACGAGGTAAGGTCCGCTCAAGGGCGTCGTCGTAATTGACAGATTGTCGATGAATTGATTGTCGTT
>CAZFVY010000199.1:2629-4316 GCA_964522665.1 uncultured Verrucomicrobiota bacterium
TGTCGTTAACCGAAGTGGTCCGTCCCCCAAAGCCAACCTGCCCATCGGTCGCGACAAATGCGAAGAGGTTCGTGAAAACCACCGTATTTCCATAAACCACGGTGACCCCGCCACCGGGATTCGCCTGTATCAATACGTCCACGAAATTTGTTCCCGTCCGCGAGCCGAGGGTCCGGGTCGCGACGGTCGCTCCGCGCGACTTGATCTCAATTTGGGGACCCGTGCCCGGGCCAGCGTCGTGGGTATGGAAGGCGACCGTCAGGCCTGAGCCGATCCCATTCTCATCAAATGGCTCCGCCGGCAGGTCGTTTGCGAAATTGAAACTGAACCCCGCCCCGCCGCTGCCGCCACCCGCCAATACCTTGAATCGCGCGACAAACCCAGCGACTGGTTTTCCGGCGTCAAGGTCGTCAACCAGGAATGACCCGATCTGGTTGTCCGCGTTGGTGGTCAGCGCGGCCACGCCGCTATTATTATAGCCGCCCGCCGCCAGAATCGTTGTCGTCCCATATAAGGAAACCTGCGCGGGCTTTCCCGTGTTGAAATCAGTGGTGAACACACCGGCCCCGGCGTAACGGGACACTGCTAACACGCCGACGGCGGCGAAAAGACCGAGAGACTTAAATTGCATCGATTAATACCTTTCTTCAGGCCGCTCACCGTTCCAATCGGGCGGTGCGTCGGCCAAAACCGGCTTCTCAGCGGAGATAAACGAAATCTCCTAAGCATTTTCCCTTCCAAATCAGACTTGAACTTTGAAACGGCGGTGGGAAGCCGCCAGATTGAGTAATGCTTTGAAGCAGAAATGGTTTGGAAAAAGCGAACCCAAACCCGCAGTGATCTGGTGAGCTATTTCCGAAACTTTTAGGCCCAAATGATTACGCTAGATGACCGGCTCCTGCGGCCGTTTTAAGGTCGAACCCTGAAAGGTCGGTTGTATCCTAACTGATTGAACCCCGCATTGAAAGTCATTCGTGGCGTGCGCGCCGATTTACCGAAGAATATCCTTGGCCGAACTCCTGTTTTCACATACGGTAGGGAACATCGGGAGGTTTTGTCGCTCTCATCTGGGCGGCTCGCGAGGCTTCGGTTTTCGTTGGGCGTGGCGACTGTCCGGTGGTGACTGTGCCGGATGATGGTAAAAAATTCCGATTGGCATCGCGGTCATTTGCGATGGGGTAAGATTTGCCTACTGAGACTCCAATCGATTCGCTGGCGCGCGTCGCGGCGCGCTGGATTGGCGGGATGGATACCGACGTGGACTGCTTCCATCCGCGGCGGACTGTTTTGAGGATTGATTGTCGCCACAATTGCGACTGGCACGATGGATGCTTAACTCGAATTCGAGAAAAGCCGTGTCTCGTCGGGTCAGGCTGGGTGCGGGGCCGGCATAGGGTCTTCGGTAATGGACCTTGTAGCACACAAATAAATTTAATAATTTTCGCTAAAGTTTTAACGAAAAATGCCGATTCTTTCGAGGATGGATAGTCTAGTACAGCCATTTTGGCGGGCGACGGTTCGGGGGAAATCATCGCTGAGTCGCGGTCAAAGCGGCTGCCAGGGACGGGTTGGTATCAGGTCGGGTCGGTTAACTAGTAAACATGTTGAAGAAATGAAAAACCAAACACTTTTTGCTGGGCTCATTTTTGTCGTAGCGGGGCTGATGCCAAACGCGGGACGCGCCAAT
>CAZFVY010000200.1:0-4269 GCA_964522665.1 uncultured Verrucomicrobiota bacterium
AATTTTCACGTACGATGCGCCAAAATTTGTCGAAGCAATCATTCGGGTGGCGCGTGGCTCAGCCCCGCGTTTGGCGAGAAGTCCCGTTATCAGGATTGATGAAGACGCGTCACCGACCCCAGAGGCCATCGAAGCGTTGGTCGCAAGCTACGACCAGATCAATCGTAAGGCTGGAGTTTTCTTCTTTTCGGGGGTGTATCGAAGCCCGACTGGTTATCACCCGATCAACGATCACGCGGTTAGGACGCACTGGTTTTTCCTTCCGAATGAAAGGATGGAGTTTGGGCCTCAATGCAAAACGTTCTTGAGCGATCTTGCCTACCTCGGGGCTCCGCAGTTCAAAGACCCGAAAATCGGGGACTGTAGCGGCGCCTTGCGCGCCATCGTGGCGCCACAAGCGTTTTGCAAGCGCAATTCCCCGCAGGTGATTTCTGGCGCGGGGCTAATCACGTCAAGGGTGGCAATCTCGTTGCTGCCGCCGTTTATGAACTTTGCCTCGCTGACAACGTGGGTTGACGACTACTGTAAGCGCCTTCTTCACGAGGCGATTGGCGACTTGATCCCGAATGACAAGGAATCGATTGCGGGCGCCAGAATTCAACAGGAGCGTCACCCCAATGGTGTGACTGAATCGGATATTCGAGCGCTGCCTGAGTACTTCAATCGGTTGCTGCGAGGATGTATCTTTACGCGATTGATAAAGTCCGATGATGAAGAAGCCACCGAGTATTCAAGGGCGATTGGAGACATCGTACGCTATCGCATAAATCGCGACCAAGTGGACGTAGCTCGGTTACGGGAATCGATGCAAAAGGATGCCAATAATCGTTACGATGAAGTCATTCACTGCTGGTCTTCACCCGAGTTCAACGGAACCCACCTAAACGACTGGACCGTGCGATGCGATGCCGCGTTTAGAGAGAAGATATGCGGAGAATTGGTGGGCGATGCGCTTCGCTACATCGATCTGGTATTGGACTGGCCTATTTTTGTTCGCGCCGTCGAACGGCTTCACTACCCAGGCAATCGATGGCTATTCGAGGAGGCCGGCTAGCGAGAATGCAATCGTCCTTGCTGCGGTCAATTTTGTGGCGACGAAAAGGGGGGCCAGCCGGCCGGTTTGTGGTTTTCAGATCCCCGAGGTAACGCTCGCCTAATGCTCCGCCCGGCTTGCCGGAGTTCAAATGCCCGGACAATGTTTCCGGGGACGGCGGCGCTTGGCGTTGGAAGCGGGCTGGACGGCCGAAACGTTGTTTGGGCTTCACGCTTGTATTGCCGGTGCGACGTTTCTGCCGTACCTGAAGCGTACGGGGCGTCGGGTGAGCCGAGGCAGCGTCGCTGTGTGGACTTTTGGCTTAACGCTCTAACGAGGGTTGGAGAGAGCCTTGCCCTAAATGTTCCAAATTCCGACGGCGAGCATGGATCTCTTCGCCACTTTGGCGCGTCGTTAGGCGGGGGGCGAAGCGAGAGCGCCGCGATACACGGGGAGTGGTCAACGTCGTTACCGTTCGGCGTTCGATTTGACGCAGATTTCGCGTGCGTTTTTTGTGAGATGGATTATTTTCCTTGTCATGCTCATCTGGATTCTCGCGGTATTGTTGCTGGGCGGATTTGGCGCCATGGGTTACGGCAAGGGCGCCATTCGCATGGCATTTCCACTGCTCGGTTTGGTCCTGGCGATTTTTCTGGCGATGCCGCTCAGTCCGCTGGTCAAGCCGCTGGTGCCGATGATGAAGCTGACCAATCCGGTGTGGAGTTGGTTATTGCCGCCGGTGATCGTTTACCTGATTTTCGCGATTGTGTTCGTGCCGATCGGCTTCGGTGTGCATCGGAAGATTGCGCTGCATTTCAAGTATAAAAAGGACGAACTGCAACAGGGACAATTCCTGCGCCTGAATCACCGCCTCGGGGCGGGCTTGGGGGTATTGGTCGGGAGCATTTATTTGATTTTGGTTGGGCTGGTGATTTACGTGTTTGGCTACTTCACCGTCCAGGTGGCGAGCGCCGACACGGACAACGCGTTCATCCGCTATTTCAATCAGGCGCGCGCCGACCTGCACAGCAGCGGACTGGACAAGACGGTGGCCTACTTCGATCCAACCCCGGAGCCGTATTACCGCGCCGTGGATGTCCTGGGATTGATCTACACGAATCCCGCGATTTATAATCGCCTCTCGAACTACCCCGGCTTGATCTCGATGTCCGAGCGGTCGGAATTCCAGGATTTGGGGAAGGACACGCAGTTCCAGGAGATGCTCCAGACGCGGCAGAGCCTGGTGACGATCCTCGATAATCCCAAGACCCAGGGCATCCTCAACAATCAGGAGATCATGGGGCAACTGGAGCAACTCGATCTCAAGGACTTGCGCGGTTACCTCGAAACCGGCAAATCGGCCAAATACGACGACGAAAAGATCCTCGGCCGGTGGCGGGTGGACCTGCAATCCGTAATCACCCAAGCCCGGAAACAGAACCCGATGTTCTCCACGAACGCCGTGGCCCTCAAAATGTTGAAACGCTTCGCCGTGACGGTCCTGAACGGCGTCACGTTAATCGCGACGCCGGACAACAAGATTATCGTCAAATCTCAACCCGGATTACCGCCGCCGGAGCTTGCGGCGGCGATTGCCCCGCCGCCCGCCGCGGCGGCCCCGGCTCCGGCCCCGGCTCCCATTGCCGCGCCGGGTACGATGACCCCCGTCCGGCCTCAATCGAGCGCGGCAAATCCCCGCTATGGTCTTGGCAGCCCCACGACCTTGGCCCAAGGCGTCCGGCAGCGGCTCGGCCAGAACCAGCCTCCCCGGGCGCGCGGGCCGGCGCTGGTCGCTCCGCAGGTGGCAGTTGCCGCGGCGGCGCCCCCGCGGGCGGCGGCTCCAGCGGTAATGCCGAAGATTCCGGCCGATCTAAAGCTTTCCGGGCAAGGCACCTGGAAATATGACGGCGATAAGTATCAGCTTTCCATCCAGACCGAAGGCGGCAAAGAAGTGTCGCTTGAAGGCGGGATCGATAACGACCGGATGGTGATGGCCAATGAAGATGGCCCGTCGCTGGTCTTTGTCCGGACTTACTGAGAATTCGCCCGGTGGATCGCGGTCTAGGATGTTCCGCGGGTCGCGGGATTCTGATCTCTGACCGTTCAGTTGTCGGAACCAGCGTGTCTTTTAGCTCGAAACCCCAATCATCGAAAACCGATGATTGTGGTTTTGTTTTCCAGAGAGGTTAATCGACGGGTCGCTGCGTGACACCACCGATACACGACGCGAGGCAGCGCTGCTTGAACCGCGATCAATTCCCGCCGACATTGAGCGAGGCCGGTCGGACTTGGCTGCCGCCAAAAGAGCCGTCGAAGAGGAAGCGCGGCGCGGCCGTGCCAATGACCGGGGTGGTGCTTAGCACTGGAGTGATGCTCGAGTTGGCCAAGGGATAAGATTGCGACGTCATCGATTGGTTGAGCCAACCGCCGGATTCCGGCAGGCGCACGGAGGTTCGAACGGCCGCCCACGGACTGGTGACCGGAGGCGTGGAAGCCTGTTCTTGCTCAAGGATTTGGGCCAAGCCGAGGCCGAGAAAAAGCAAGCCGCCCATCGAGAGCCCGTAGGCGCAGGCAAAGACCGGTTTGGCGTCAAAGCTCGCCACTAACCGCTGCCACCAGGACGATTGATACCGCCACTCCTCGACTTCGATGCGAGCGATGACTTTTTGCGAAAACTGGTTGAAATAACCCGGGGGCGGCTGTTCGTGGCGCTTCCACGCGAGGAGCTTCTGCAAATCGTCGAAATTATCGGGGGTCATGTTCACTTCAGGTAATCGGAGAGATAAGCTTGCAACTGTTGTCGCGCGTAAAAGAGTCGAGACCGGACCGTTCCGGTGTTGCAGTCCATAATCTTGCTAATCTCGTCATGAGACAGGCCTTGCACGTCGTGCAGTGTCACCACTAGCCGATGATCCTCTGACAGTTTTTGCATGGCGTCGTTCAATTTTTCCTGGAGCTCGGCCAGGTTGGCGTCGCGCCGGGGGGTCTTGAGCGAGACCAACGCCACGAGGTCGGGATCATGTTCGGCGTTGAAGTCCATGTCATTGAGGCTCATGTGGGTGCGCTTGCGGCGCTGCTTCAGGAAATTGATCGTTTTATTGATCGCGATCCGGTAAACCCACGTGAAAAAGCTCGAGTCGCCCTTGAAGCTCTTGAGGGCCTGAAAGGCCTTGATGAACGCCTCCTGCGCCAGATCATTGGCATCCTCATGATTGGCGGTCATGTGATAAATGGTC
>CAZFVY010000201.1:0-3820 GCA_964522665.1 uncultured Verrucomicrobiota bacterium
CGAATTGAATTGCTTTCGTGCAACACTGGTGCAACAGTAGAACGCATGAACGCGCAACCTGCTAGCAAACAATCCAAAGCCAACCGGTGGCCCCGGCGCATCCAAGTTGGCCGCGTCAGCGTAACCGTGTATCGACGGCGAACGCCGGTCGGAAACGACGCTTTCATGGTGGCCAACTACGCCAACGGAAAACGGCGGTTTGATTCTTATCCGACCGAACCCGACGCTTTGGAAGCGGCGAATCGGCTGGCGCGGCAATTGAGCGAACGGGAAGTCCTGGCCGCTGAGCTAACTAACGAGCAAGCGAGCGAATACACCGCCGCCACGCAGGCGCTCGCCCCGTTTAAGCTGTCGCTCTCAGCCACGGTCGGGACGCTCACAGAATGCCTTAAGCTCGTCGGCGACTTGCCCAGCCTGCATGAGGCCGCAAAGCTCTTCGCGGCCCGTCACAAACGAATTACGCGCAAGCCAGTCGCCGAGGTGGTGGCCGAGCTACTCGCGGTGAAGGAAGCGCGGGGCGCGTCAAACCGCTATTTGCAAGACCTTCGTTTCCGATTGGGCGGGTTTGCGGAGACGTTTCGGAAAGATGCGTGCAACGTCACGACGGCAGAAATCCAAACCTGGCTGGACGGGCAGAAGCTTTCGCCGCAGTCCGTCGCGAACTATCGTCGCGTCGTGGGGTTGTTGTTCGAGTTTGCGGTTGCGCGCGGCTACGCTGGCGACAATCCGATTCTCGGCGTGGAAAAGGTCAAGGTCCGGGGCGGTGACGTGCAAATCTTCACGCCGGCCGAAGTTGCCCGGTTGCTGGCGGCAGCATCAGTCGATTTCCTGCCCTGCCTCGCGATTGGCGCGTTCGCGGGATTGCGGAGCGCAGAAATTGAGCGGCTGGATTGGAGCAACATTGATCTCGTCAGTCGCAATATCACAGTTGGGGCGGACCGCAGCAAGACGGCGACCCGTCGCGTCGTGCCGATTTGCGGCGCCTTGGCCGCGTGGCTCGCTCAATACGGTGAACGACAAGGCCCGGTGTGGGCTGGCGGACATGATGCGTATTACGAAGCTCAAAAGGCGACGGCAGCCGCAACGGCCATCGAAGCCGATGCGGAAAAAGGAATCAAGCCGCAGAAGGCGGTGCAGTGGAAGGCAAACGCGCTGCGCCATTCATACGCCAGCTACCGCTTTGCGTTGACTGGTGACGCTGGCCGGGTGGCGGGAGAGTGCGGCAATTCCGCCGCTGTGATCCATCGGCACTACCGGGAGCTTGTGAAACCCGCGGACGCGGAGCGTTGGTTTGCCGTCGCCCCCCCAACGATTGCGAACGTCGTGATCCCCTTCAACGGGAAGGACGCGACAGCGTGAATTCCCTGCCCGCCCCAATCGCTCAGCCTGCCAGCCGATGCCGGGAAATTGAAAACGACCTGCATAAGAATCTGATTGAATTGAAAGAATTGGCACGCGGTGGAATCCCAGGTGCCGCTGACGTGCTGTGCCAGTTTCGCTGCGGGCAGTGGATCGAATACAACCACATGGTTTGGGAAGCAGCGCAGAAGGGAGAGAAGCTTGGCGGCAAGTTTTCGCCTGAAGAAGAAATCCTTAACGCGGCGATCACGGCAACCCAGCGCTTGCTCTGGCTGGGGGAGAATAAGCCCGACTCCCTGAGACCCTACCTGGCTCGCTGCGAAGTTGTTCCCGTGCTCATTGGAGTGTCGGACGTGGAAAAGCGCTTTCGCGCTGTGTGGAAAAAGCTCGACGGAGGCGCGTCACTGCCATTCAAAAACAGCGCCAAGACCAAATCGGATGTCTTCCACAACGTCGCTACCAATGCTATTCGCTATCTCACTGGGCCATGCGACAGCTTCATTCAATTCTACTTTTACAAGCGCATCCGCGGATTGTCGAAAATGGCGCGGCCCGAAAGCGATCACGCGATTGACGAGTATCGCAGTAAGAAACTCGGCCGATTCACGCGCGGCAGTTGGCCGGGATGGAAGCCAATCTTTGCCGATTACATCACTCTAAGATTCGATTTGCCGTGGGAACGGTGGAAACGGCTTCCAGAATCCAAGCGAACCAACGTCATGATTGCTCTCTACTTTGGCTGTTTCGACGAATGGTTTACCTGCCACGTAAAACGAATGAGACTGACAGAATCGAAAAGGAACGCGCGTCGGAAAGAATTTGAAGATCTGAAAAGTGTTAAGGAGTCGCTTGACTTGCCTCGGTTGGAAGATCGCACGGACGATGAAGCGATCCGCTCCGTCGTCGAACGATCCCGAGCGCGGAACACAAAGTTTACGGATATAAGGGAGGCAATTCTGCGTCGTTGTCAACGCCTTGCTCCGCGCGAGTGATTCCGTCGCCACTCTCAAGGCCCTGAACGTGGGGGTCGCATCAATGACATTCACGCGCGAAGCGGGATACGCTCTGCGCGATGAAAACTACATCTCAGCTTGAAACCGTCGCGAGCAACAAGCCGACGGCAGTAGCAATCGACAAAGGAGCCTTTGCGGCACGTTGGGGGGTCAGCCGGAGAATGGTTGACAACTTTCTCGCACAAGGGATGCCACACCTCGCAATCGGCACGCGCCGGGTGCGCATTATCCCGGCGGAGGGAGACGCCTGGATGAACGACCGCTACGCGACACGGCGGCGCCGTGCGGCGACGAATCCGGCCAACAAATCAGAATGAGCGGCGCGCGCCAAACCCGATTAACGCACACAAATCGACGAGGACGGGCGGTCGGGGCGAAAGAGAGGGAAACTTGCGCCGCGATACCGAGCCACTTCCGGCGAGGCCACGCCGTAACATCGATACCGAACGGAACAAGTGCTCTATCAAGCTGCCAAATCGGTCAATTTCTATCAAGCTGCCAAATCGGTCAATTTCTTGCCGCTGGACCAATGTTAGATACCCTGGGAATCAGAGGTCAGTGGCGGAGGCGAAATCCTCTGGTGCCCCGAAGGAGATTTGTCTGGTTGACGAAAGCAATTCGAGCCAAGATCAGCGAGTGCGGCCAGTATTTCACATGGTTTGAAGTCTCCTTGCCGAGACTGCTCTTCGGGCACAATGGGAGACTGATCGAGAATCAGCTTCAATTAAACGAGGCGCTGGAAAAGCTACATCAAGAAGCCGAGAGGTGGGCGGAGGGAGTAGCCGGTTACGAATCGTGGCAACCGTGGCGGATGGACTTGGTTTGGAATTTCGATCAAGTTGCGCTTCCGATCTTAATGGCTCATGCGGGCCTGCGAGTCCCTGGAATAAACAAGGGGGCCACTATTTGGGAAGGGGGTTACAACTTGACATGGAGCGGGGCGAAATCGAGGTTCGAGGTGACGATTTACGACAAGTCGAGAGCGATGCATGTCTGCGGCTCGGTGTTACGAGCTGAAATTCGCCTCTGCGGCGAACAATTGATGCGGCGACTTCGCGGTAAGGTTTGGCACGATTGGGACTCCCTCTATTGCATTTACCGGCAAGTGATGTCCAGCATTCCGCCAGTGGAAAAACCCATCGCCGCTAACGGCTGGGCCGAGGCGGTCGGCGGAGAATCCCCCGAAACACGCCGGCGAATCCTGTCGCGGCTGGCCCATGGGTCGCAACGAACGTTTCGGGAAAGGAGAAGACGAGTCGAACAAGCGGCGGCGAAGCTATCTGACACCTTTTCGTGGGCCAAGATTTTGCCAGTCGCCGGCCCTCCTGCCCCGGTTCATGTGGAACCTACCCGGCGACAATCTCCCCAGCGATGAGTAGTGGGACTTGGCGAAGAGAAGCGCTTGCGCTGAGAGGTAATGACAACCCTGCTCCCGGCGCAAAACGCGC
>CAZFVY010000202.1:0-3032 GCA_964522665.1 uncultured Verrucomicrobiota bacterium
CAAGCTCAACCTGACGCCCCAAGCGTTGGCGATGCTGACCGATGGCGTGGATTTACGCGGGGGAAAACTGCGTCCGTGGTATGAGCGGCCGGAGTGAAACGGCGAGGCGAAAATGATCTGAAAAAGTTTGAACACTCGGCGCGCTGAGCCGTCTGAGTTTTCAATCCGTGACGCCGCGCGAAACCGAACTGACCCGCCAGCTGGAGCAATGCCAACAAGCGTTGCAGGCGTCTCTGCGCGAGAACGCGCTCCTGCGCCAGAAGATTGATCTGTTGGTCAAGCGGGTCTTTGGTTCCAGCAGCGAACAACTGGACCGCAACCAACTGGAGTTACTCCTGCAGCTGGCGGAGAGTCCCAGCGTTACGGTCGCCGTGCCCGCGCCGGTCAAGGAACGTTTGGATCGGCCTCGCAAGGAACGGGTGGCGCGTTGGCCGGAAAACTTGCCGGTGGTCGAAGAGGTGATTGATCCCGAAGCGGTGAAGGCGCAGCCCGAGCAATGGCGTTGCATCGGCCAGGAAATCAGTGAGCAACTGGATTACGAGCCGGGCCGTTTTCTCAAACGCCGGGTCGTGCGCCGAAAATACGTGCCCAAGACTCACGCCGACGGAGCGCCGTTGATTGCGCCTTTGCCGGAACGCCTGCTGGACCGCAGCCTGCCCGCGCCGGGTTTATTGGCGCAGATCGTGGTGAGCAAATACTGCGACCATCTTCCCTTATACCGGCAGGAACAAATTTACCGGCAACGGCACGGGGTTCATTTACCCCGCCAGAGTTTGACCCGGTGGGTGGAACTGGCCGCCCAATGGTTGCAGCCCATTTACGAACAAATCCGCACGGGCGTGATGGGCGGCGGCTACGTGCAGGTGGATGAAACGCCGGTGGATTATCTGGAACCCGGCCACGGAAAAGCCAGGCAAGGCTATTTGTGGGCGTGCAGCCGTCCGGCTGGCGACGTGTTTTACCGCTGGGAAACCAGCCGGGCCACCGCGTGCCTGGACAACTTCATCCCGGTTGATTTTACCGGCACGATCCAGTGCGATGGTTACTCCGCGTATCGCTCCTTTGCCAAGGCCAGGAATGGGACGATTGAACTGGCCGGTTGCTGGGCGCATGTGCGGCGCAAGTTCCACGAAGCGCTGGAAGCATCACCCTGGACCGCCGGTTGGATCCTGCGACAAATCCAACATCTCTACGGGGTGGAAGCCCGGCTGCGCCAACAAAAGGCCGGGTCGGAGCTGCGGGAGGCGGTTCGCGCCCATGAAAGCCAACCGATCGTGGCCCGGCTGGAACGGGCCTTGATCCGGCTCAAGAGCAGCGGCCGACAGCTCCCGCAGAGCCTTTTGGGCAGCGCCCTTGATTATGCGCTGGGCCAATGGCCGACGCTGCACGTTTACCTGGCCGATGGCCGGGTGGAGATCGACAACAACCTGGTGGAAAACGCGATCCGCCCAACCGCCCTGGGCAAGAAGAACTGGCTCTTCATCGGTGAGGCCGAGGCCGGGGAGCGCGGGGCAGTCCTTTACAGCGTCATCGAAAGCTGCCGCCGCCGGGGCATTGATCCTTACGCCTATCTCAAAGACGTGCTGACCCGGCTGCCCACGATGACCAACCACCAAGTCCCCGAGGTCACCCCGGCCGCCTGGGCCAAAGCGCGACTCGAAGCGCAACGACAAGCCGCAGCATAAGCGTCAGAGCATATCTCGCTCACGCCTCCGTTAATCCTCCCGTTCTTCTGTCAAGAGGTGGCTGGTGTACCGCTTACGAATGAAACAGAGGTCGGCGCAATTCAGGCGGCTCGCAGGCGGAGGAAGGCGGCAAGAGCGTGGCAATGCGGACGCAACACGAATGAAGGATCGTGTTCCGTCCGCGCGATGCGCCTCTTGGCGGGTGAAACGAATTCGCTTAACGGCAAAGCCCGCCCACCTTGATAGATGGGCGGGTTGCTAAGAACAACTGCGACTTACGGCCTTACGGCGACGTCGTCCACCAACCGGAGCCCGTCAGGGTGCCGCCTGAATTGAATGTATTAAAGGAAGTGTTTACATCGTGCCAATAGACAATATGTGTGGTGCCATTGACGCTGAAGTTATGGCTTGTCGTGTCGCCGGAGTAGGATGCTCCGTAAACAGTTGCCAAGTTATACGCGTGGACTTCTAACAGGCCGTTGGCGTCAAAATGAATGTCGCTGATGGCCTGATCCGAGGCAAACATCCCATTGTGGGCCCAGCCGCCCGAAGCTGTTCTGTAGCAAGCCAAGTATTGAAAATATGCATAACCACCGCCGCTCGTGAAGGATCCGCCCATGTATATGTCCCCGGTATTGCTGACATCCATATCATTAATGGTTCCATTGCAGCCGTCGCCCGTCCCATTGAAGTTCAAGGTAAGTGCGTTGCCTCCCGCGCCTGTGCTAGGGCTGGTGCGCTCCCAAACGCGAGCAACATTGCTCGCGTCGAAACCCGCCTTGAAGTCATATTGAGCGAGTCCAGGATTCCACATATACACTTCGACATGGCCAAAATGGCCGCCAAAGTACCAATCTTTGCCGCCACTGACCGTAATATAGGGAGTATGGCTCGCGAGCGTTGCGCCGTCGGGTGAGCTTAGGCTGGCGACGGCTCCATACTGATCGAAATACACTTCCAAGGTTGGACTGCCCGTCGCATGGGCTCTCTCTGCTACGCAGGCGATTGCGAATAAAACAAACAATGCCTTTAGTTGCGATACAAGTGTCTTCATAATAGTCCTCTTTGTTGTTGAATGCACCGAATTGGGCGGTCCTCCGAGAGCTTCCTTGTCGCCAAAAGGTGTTCGTTTAAGAACGCCTCTTGCAATCCCCTCCGCTGTTTCGACTCTGAGTATCGCTAGTTTGGTGAAAAAGTCAATGGAAAAAGCGCTCTCATCTTTGTTTAGCGATAACCTGCACGAACTCAATGAACAGCGCAGACGTGTGGGCGGGACGTGGTCTCTACAGCGCAATCGGCGACTGTCCGCTAGGGTATTCGCCGCACTCAATGTGCGCAATGCTCCAA
>CAZFVY010000203.1:0-2988 GCA_964522665.1 uncultured Verrucomicrobiota bacterium
GCAAGAACGCTCCGCGCAGGTTCTCATAGACGATATCAGCGGGTATATTATCGAAGGCGTCAGCGTAAACGATTCGGTTAGGCGGAGCCAGCTGACCGATGCTATCTTTGACCTGCGCGATCAAAACGCTTTTGCCTGAGGCACGGTCATAGTATTCGAGAGCCAAGACATGACTCCGAAGTCGGACGTTGTCACTGGTAAGAAGGTCGATCGCTGCGGCCGACCGGGCGTTGGCGGCGAATATGACCTGATGCGCGGTCTTCCTCGCGATTGCTGCGCCTTGCACCAGCTCGATGTCAGGCGCTGTATCGATCCACTGACTGGTCGTCGTGTCCCAGCGATTAAGATTCGGCGAGACGGTCGTGTATCGGTACGTGCGCAAGATTGGCTTGCCGTGGCGGTCAACTTCCTGCCGGGTCCAGACTTCCCGTTTGTGGTGAGGCCCTTTAACTGCGCTTTGATCATAAATCTGATCAGAATTGCCTGGTCCGGGAGGTGTCGCCACCCCGCTACCGGCGTTTATTGGTTGCAGCACGACCTGGGCCGTACACGCGCTTGTCAAAAGAACAGCCCAGCCAAGCGCGAACGAGACCGAACCAAAGCACAATCGTGCCGCACGAACCGTGGTGAGGTGCCGAGTTTTTGTCGCAAAACTCGAATCGTCTTGCGGGTGCCAGTCCTGCTTTCCAGAATCAATCGTTTTCATAATTATCACACCAGTTAAAACATCAAATCGCTGGCTCCGTCCATTCCGAATAGTTAACAGTTGTTGTCGCTTTTTCTACGTTTCAAATGTTACGTTTCAGAGCGCCCGCGCGAACCGCCGGGGGGGCCTGAAGCCGCGACCAACTCAGGTCGCGATGCGCCCGCCCGTCCGCATCCATCTTTTCGCCCTCTACCACCGATGCTGCTCGCCTACACAGTCTTATACGGACCAGTTTTTAAAATCTTTCAGACTTTCTTAACTTTTTATTCACCACCATCACCGCGGCTTGTCTTCTTGCTGATTTTCCTCAAGCCTGTATTGAAAACTAGCATAACTCATGCCGAAACGGCCGCGCCCGACGCCGCGTCGAACTCACTCCGTTTCTGTGCTCTCAAGATACCCGTGCATAATTTGATGGGGCGCTCGCCAGATTGGTTGGTTCGGCGATCACTTCTCCTGTGAAATTCCGCATTTGCCATTCAACGAAACGATCAGCTTCGATGACTTGACCGGATGACGCCGCTCGCTTAGAAGAACGGTCGGAAACCATGAGATCGAATTCAATCGTTCGTTTATTAACCATCGCCGCCGCCTGTGCGCTTGCCGTGGGCTGCGTTTCACTCAATGGCCACAGCCAGACCGCGAAACCCGGTCCCTGGGAGGTCTTGTTCGATGGCCAATCCACTGACAAGTGGCGTGGCTACCGTCGCGATTCGTTCCCGGAAAAGGGATGGAAGGTCGAGCGGGGCGCGCTCAAGACGATTGTGGGCGGCGACGTCGTGGACTTGGTGACGAAGGAGAAATACGACGATTTTGAATTGCGGCTCGAGTGGCGCGTGGCGCCCGGCTCCAACAGCGGCGTCATGTATCGCGTGACGGAGGATTATCCCGAGCCTTGGGAAAGTGGCCCCGAAATGCAGGTGGTGGACGACATCGAAGGCGCCGATGGGAAAAACCCACTTACTTCGGCCGGTTCGCTCTATGATCTGGTGGCGCCGGTCAATAAGACGCTCAAGCCGGTCGGCAAGTGGAACAAGCTCCGCATTATCGTGCGCGGCCCGCGCGTCGAGCATTGGCTGAACGGCGTGCGAGTGGTTGAGTACGAATTGGGCAGCGACGCGTTGAAGGCCCAAATCGCGAAAACGAAATTCAAGGATAAGCCCGGGTTTGGCCTGGCCCGCTCAGGCTACATCGATTTGCAGAATCATCACGACGAGGTTTGGTTTCGCAAGATTCGCGTCCGCCGGTTGACGGCGAATTGAGCGGTCGCGCGCCGCGGCCCGTGTGCGGCCGCGGGCGTGGGCGTTGATGCGGCCGACTTTGAACCGTTGCTCATTTTAGCGCACTCATGAATCATACCTTCGCTTTCCACCGTCGCGCCGCCTTTGGCGCGGTCATGCTGATCGCATTGCTAGCCGGAATGGCGCCGCGCGGCGTTGCCGCGGAGGGGACCGCGGACCCGCGTCCGAACGAGTTGAGCGGCGCCGAGAAAGCCGAAGGGTGGCGGCTGCTTTTCGACGGCTCCACGAGCAATGGTTGGAGGGGATTCAAGTTGCCGGGGTTTCCGGCGCAGGGGTGGTCGGTCGAGGAGGGATGGTTGAAGGTCCACGCGCATGGGCACGGGGGCGATTTGATCACCGTCGATCAATTCGACGACTTTGATTTGCGCTTCGAGTGGCGGGTCACGCCCGGCGCCAACAGCGGCGTGAAATACTTCATCACCGAGGACCGTCCCGGCAAATCCGGCCTCGGGCACGAATATCAGTTGATCGACGACGAGCGCCATTTGGACGCGCTGAGAGGCCCCAAATGGCAGACGGCGGCCCTCTACGATTTGTTCCCGGCCCACGATCGTCCGGTCCGCCCGGCCGGGGAGGTCAATCAGTCACGCATCCTGGTCCACGCCAATCACGTCGAACATTGGCTCAACGGGGTAAAGGTTCTGGAATACGAACTCGGCAGCGAATCACTCAAGCAGGCAATCGCCGCGAGCAAGTTTAAGAACGTCGCCGGCTTCGGGACTAAGTTCAAGTCGCACATCTTACTGCAGGAACACGGGGATGAAGTGTGGTTTCGAAATCTGAAGTTGCGGGAGCTGCCGGCGCCCTAATTACGCCGACTCGTTCGCGGAGGGCGCGATTCCTCTCTTGGCGCTCCGGGCCGCCGCCGGGCTGACGTTGCGGACCTTTCGCGTCGCGCCAGCTTCCCGCGAGCACGCGGCGAGCGCGGCGGGGGTGTGTGACGCCAAAGTAACCTGAGGGTCAGGCGGCAACTTGGATTTT
>CAZFVY010000204.1:0-2978 GCA_964522665.1 uncultured Verrucomicrobiota bacterium
CAAGGCGGGAATCGCACCGCTTTTTCAGGGCTCGGCGGAGCCTCGCCCCACCAGGAGTCGAGGGGCGGTTTGCCGAGGGTTCGCGTCTCGAGTCGTTTCAGGGATACCGCGCCGCGATCTCACGGTCCTGGCGACTTGCCGCTTTGAAGCTCCGAGCGAACACGGGGCGGAACGCATGCGCTACCCTGGGAAGGCTTAAGTAAGCGCCATTCTCCCTATCGGGACTTAAGCAGGATCACGGACCTGACTCGGCGTTGAAACGCCGAGCTATTCTCATCGGCCCTTCCAGGGCCGTAGGCTGGCGGTTGGCCCCTCCCGGGCGACTCGTTTCCCGGCCAACGAAATCGTGCGGGCGCTCGCGAAGCCGATCGGCGGAAGGATGCTGTCTCACACCCTTTGCGACCCGCCCTGAGGCTATCGTTCAGCGCCAAGGCGAACGCGGAACCTACCCCTTGGCGCCCGGGAATCTTCGCGTGAGTTGCGGCCTCGCGTCACCGATGCCGGTTGCCCGCGAGCGCGACCGGCGCGAACGCGACGCGGGCGAGCGGGAGCGCCAGCCACGCCAACATGACCAGACTGATTCCGATGAATTCCCACTCGAGCCGCTCCATCTGAATTCGCGCCCACAGCGCCAGCAACCCTGACGCCAACAACCAGCCGACCACGTAAGCCCCGACAAACCCCGGCGAAATCAAGCGCCGCGCCAACGACCGGCGGAACCCGACGAACGCCAAAGCTAACTTGATCACGACCAAACCGGCGAGCGCCACCGCGGCGAGTTCCTCGAAGTGATGCTTGAGGATGAATTGCCAGACATCGACCGCCCCCGCGCAAATTCCGACCATGATCAAAAACGTCCACGGAAATCCGGGAATCCGCCCCGATAGCGACACGGGCAAAATCCCTACGAAGACCTGGAGCGACAGCGCCAGCGCCAAAATCCAGAGCGCGGGCGGATAACTCTGCAGTGCGTGCGCCTCCGACGCCGTCGCGACCACCAGCAGCGCCGTCCCGGCTGCGATCGCCACGCCGAAAGCCCACGTCCCCAAGCCCGCCAGCAATTTGATCTGCAAGAGCGTGCCGGTCCCGAGAGGCCGCGTCGCGGTGAACGACGAAAGCGCGAGTTGTTTGGAACTGCCGTCCCGCGCGACATTCAGCCCGGTGATGATCACCCAGCCGGCGCCGCCGATCACCGCCCAAGCCCGCAACAGTTCCACGAGGGGGGAATACTTGGCCGAAACCGCCGCGAGAAGCGACGCTCCCGCGAACATTCCCGCCAAAACCACGGCCGCCAGAAACGACCACCGGCAATTGCGCCGCCACTCCATCCAGAGCTGCGCCTGGAACGGCGAACGAAACGCCACCCATTGCGGCGCCAGTTCGCGCCACGGCAGCCAGCTCGTCCCGCCCGGCCGTCCACTCTGCCAGCGGCCGCGCCGCTCCCACCGCACGCCGACAAACGCCGCGCCCATCCCGCCAATCCACACGCCCGCGAGCAACGCCACCAGCCGCGGCTCCCATACGATCCACGACGGCTCCGCCGTCGCGTCCACGCCCGTCACCCGCTCGAACGGCGCCCAGGCGAACGCCACCATCACCATCAGCAGCAGCGTCAGCAGGGCGATGCGCGTCTTCGTAAACAGCGCCAGTCCCCACGTCACCGCCTGGAAGACGCTCAACCCCGCCAGCGCCAGCGCCGCCAGATAAAGCTCCGGCAGATAAATCCGCGTCCACATCGGCCCGGGCGCCGTCAACGGGCGAAACACCAGGCAGGTCCAACCGAGCCAAAGCGCCGCCATGCACGCGGCGCCCCAGACCACCGGAACCGCGACCAACGCCCGCGTTCCCACCGGCAGCGTAAACCACCGCGGCGGCATCCCCGTGAACCCGCGCGCCGCGTGCGGCTCAGCGAGACCAAAGATATTAAACAGCGCGAGAACCGAGCACCCGTACATCAGGATCGCCCACCACATCGCCGGACCCCGCCATTCTCCCACCGCGTTACCGGCGGCATCAGCCTCGTTCACGCGGTCAATCAACTCTTGCGGCGCCCATGGCGTCTCACGCTGCTTGTGCCCCTTCGCCTCGGTCCAACGAATGACGTCGAGGTACGGTACCAACAAATCATGCACGATGTTCGTGCCGTGAATCCGGGCCGCCACCAGAAAGTAAGTGTCCGTCGTCCCGTGGATCGTCCACGTCAGCTCATCATTTGCGGTAAATGTTCCAACGTCGAACATCCGACCGCCGAACCAGAATTTCATCTCCCGCTCGATGTAACGCGACCCGTTCCGCTGCAGTACGTCGCGCGGTCCCAGCGATCCGTGGTACTCGCTGGCCGTTACTTCCGCTTGGAGACGGACCACTTTGGCTTGATAATGTCCCACGAAACTCCTCGCCGCGAGACCCGACGCCAGCAATATCAGCAGCGCCGCCACGCCCCACCGATTCCGCCGCCACAACTCCCAACTCAACGCCACCATCGAAGCGCGCATAGCTCAACCTTTCACCGCCGCCTGCGGCCGACCGACCCGCGCCAGGAAAATCTCGTCCAGCGACGCGCCTTCCTCGGCGACCACCTGCGCGCCGATTTCCTTCGCCGTCGCCGCGAGTTGATCGCGCGCCCCGTTGCACACGACCGTCCATTCCAGACCGCCCCCCTGGATGCTCAACGCGCCCGCCAGCTTCGGCGGTTGCGCCGGCGGCCGCTCGAACCGCAAGGTCATCCGATGATGCGATTCCAGCACCTCCGCCAACGACCCTTCGAGCACGATCCGCCCGCCCGCCATCATCGCGATCCGGTCCGAGACCCGCTCGATTTCATCCAGCAAGTGGGACGAGAAGAAAACCGTGCGCCCCTCGTCGGCGACCGCGCGGACGATCGCCTCGAGCATCTCGCGCCGCACCAGCGGATCGAGGCCGGAGCTAGTGTAGTGTTCAGTAAATAAGGGGTCATAACTGGGCTGCTCCGGCCTGCG
>CAZFVY010000205.1:0-2938 GCA_964522665.1 uncultured Verrucomicrobiota bacterium
CGGCGCGGTAGGCGCCCAGGGTATGGCGCGCCAGCCAAACCTCGCCGTAGCTGCCCCGGCCCACGCAGTACAACAATTCGTGGTCGGGGATCTGGACACCGGATGGCGGCGCCGCCGCCCGCGCGGCGTCCAACGAAGTCGGCACGTCATCAGGATGCTTCGGCGTGCTCATAGTTAGGGGGTGAGTCGAAGATTGGGACGTAACATGCCCAAACGCAACTATTTTCGACGGTCCGACCGCTGGTTTTTCGGGTCGTCAAGTTGGCGGCCAGTAGAAGCGGGTTCGGCCAGGGTCCGACGGAAGGCCAATCGCCGGAGCTGCATGGTCGAAAACTTAACTATTTGCCAGAGAGTTGTTCATAATAGGCCACCCATTTATGATGAAATGCCGCCGCCGCTGAAAGTTTCCGCTTCTCGGCCGCTTGCGCTTCACGTTGATGCCAAGCCACGACTTGCTCACGCGTGACGCGGAAGTCGTCCGGGTGATCGGCGTTGAGTGATTTCCAAGCGGCTTCGAGCCGCTGGGCGTGTTCGACCTGCGGAGACGGACCGCCGGTCGATTGGCGGGTTTGTACTACCTTCGAGGACCCAGTGGTTGGGTCGAAGGCGCCCGTCAACAACTCGACCAGCATCGAAAGCTCCTCGTCGGAGTGAGTGTCCCTCGGAATTTGCCAAAGCCAGGAGTGGTTTTTTGAATCCACAAATCCGACGCGCTGGCTGTCGCTGGAAAAAGCGGCGTTTTGTACGGTCAGCGCGTGCCGCAAAGGTAGTCCTATTACCTCACCATTTTGCGCGTCCCAGAAACGCACCGATTTGTCGGCGGATGCGACCACGATCCAGCGATCATCGCGGCTAAATGTCGCGTCCGAGACTTGGGCGGCGTGCCTCAGCGGAGGGAGCAAAAGCCGACCGTCACTCGTCCGCCATAGACGCGCGGCAAAATCTTCGCCACCAGTTATCAAGCGGTCCCCGGTCGAGTCAAAAGTAGCGCAAACGACGCCATCCTCATGCCACAGCGGCGGCCCCTGCGGCGATCCGGTTTCCGACGACCAGAGCTGCGCTTCGCGTTCGTAGAGGCCGTCATCCCGAATCGCGGTCACGATGAGGGAATCGTCCGGACTAAATCGGACTTGGGAGAGCCCGGAACCGAAGTCGAGCTCTTTCACCAGTTCGCCCTGCCGGCCGACAAGTCTCCAAATAGACGCGTGACTGCCGCCGAACGTCACTAGTTTCCGCGCTGAGTGGTCGAAACATGCGGTCTGGACGGCGTGATCGTGGCGCAGGTCCGCGATGAGTTGCTCACCCGAGGGGAGTTCGAGAACTCTGGTAGCGTTGACGTTCGTGTCGATGAGGGCTATCCGGCGGCCCTCCCCGCTGAGAATTGCGTTGGTCAGAGGGAACTTCCATGGGATCGCGGGGGAAATCCGTTCACCTGAAGCGCTGTTCCAGGCACCCAGCATGCGCCCGGGAACGCCCTGGCCGTCCCGAGACTCGTAACAAGCCAATATAAAACGACCGTTCTGATTGAAGGCGACGTTTTCCACCCATCCCCCGCAAGCGATTCGGAGCGGGTCGGCTTGCGGCGCCGCCGTTGATCCTATCTGAATTAAATCGTTCGTAGCGCGCGCCCACCGATCGGCGTCCGGGCTGAGAACGCCGGGGAGCGGGACGGGCAATTGAACGCTCGCGGCCAAATCCCAGATTCGAACCGTCCCATCGTGACAGCCGGTGACAATCTGGCGGCCGTCCGGGCTAAAGCTCGCCGCCTTAAGCCTCGCGCTGTGCCATAATACCGGATTCAACTTAACGGGGACGGCGGTAGCAGCGTCCCATAGCCGAACCGTTTTATCAAAGCTTGCCGTCAGTATATAGCGTCCGTCAGGACTGTAACTGGCCACGACCACCGCGTCGTCATGGTCCATGGTTACCGCAAACTCCTGCCGGTCGGCTAGACTCCAAATGCGGGCCTTCCAATCACCACAGGCGGTGACGACGTGCTTCCCATCGGGACTGAAAGACGCCCAATAGAGCCACCGGCCATCATGATCCAGCGGGGGGCCGGCCAGTTGCCCGGTTTGCGCGTCCCAAATCGCCGCTTTGCCATCTTGGGCCGCGGTTACCACCCAGCGCCCGTCGGAACTGAATTCGGCGTGGAGGACAGAGTTTGTGTGAAACTTGAGTTCGAATAGCCGCTGGCCGGTGGCGGTCTCCCAAATACTCGCGCTGCCGTCTGCGCAGGCGGTGACCACCCGATCTCCGCTTGGGCTGAACTCCGCATCGTTGACGGACGTAGAATGGGAGAATCGCGCGATAGCGTCGCCGCCGATCACCGGCCAAAGGCTCGCGGCGCCATCCTCCGAGGCCGTCAGAACCGATCGGTCGTCGGGGCTAGGCGCGCCCGTCACGACGCCGCGGTGGCCTTTCGGAGTGGGATCGAGCGCTGGGGAAACCGGATTCCCGGTATCGATATTGAAAACTCGGGTCTCCTTCCAATACCGACTTACCAAGATCCGGGCCCCGTCCCGGCTAAACCGGGTGTCCGCGGCTTGGTCTCCGACGAACCACATCTGCCTGACCCGTGGAGTCTGGGCCAGGACGCCACCCAATCTAAGTTGGTGGGTCTCCTCGCGCTTCTGGTCGCCACGCTCCAAGCGGAGAGCCTGCGCAAAATCAGGCAAGGAGCCGGCTAGATCCCCCGCCTCCATTGCGCGCGTCCCGTCAGCGACCAAGGCGCCGACTTTGCGCTGTCGCTCCTCGTTGGCCACCTTGCGTTGATGGAGAATTGGGAGGCCCACGACAAGGGCCACGGCCAGAGGTAGGGAACCGATCACGACGAGTTTTTTCAGTTGAGTCCATCGCCGTTCCAAGACCCTCAGTCTTTGGACCGATTGGCCATCCTGGAGTACTTCCAAGTCGGCGCGCATTTCGCGGGCCGTCT
>CAZFVY010000206.1:0-2873 GCA_964522665.1 uncultured Verrucomicrobiota bacterium
AGACGGCCCGCGAAATGCGCGCCGACTTGGAAGTACTCCAGGATGGCCAATCGGTTCAGCGCTTGAGGGTGCTGGAGCGGCGGTGGTCCCACCTCAAAAAGTACGGATCGATTGGGTTCTTGGCGGTCCTCGTGGCAGGAGTTGCGATCTACCAGGTTGACCATCAACGCAAGTTAGCGGGGGAGGTCCGCCAGCGTCAGGCCGGCGCGCAAGTGGCGTACGGTACCCGCGCGATGGCTGAGGGCGACCTAAGTGGCGCCCTGCCGTTCTTTTTGGAAGCGTTGCGACTTGACCACAGTGACAGCGACCATGAGCAGACCCATCGCGTGCGTTTAGGAACGGCTCTGGCACGGTGTCCGACGCTTTTGCAAATGTGGTTCGTCGGCGCGGAGATCTGCGACGTCCGGTTTGGACCCGACGGAAGTCAAGTGCTTGTCGGCCTGAGAAACCTGGACACCAGAGTCTTCAATGTCGAAACCGGCAATCCCCTGGAACATACCTTTGTCCCTGACGGGCGGGCGACGAACGGGCTGATAGGCGCTTCATTCAGCCCGGATGGACGCTTTATTCTTACGGCGAGCATGAAGGGGGAAGCGACGGTCTGGCGGGCTAATACTGGAGAGCCGGTCTTACGCCTGCGAGGCCCAGCCGGCATCTCAGGAGCGGAGTTCAGCCCGAGTGGAAAGTTTATCGTTACTGCTGACTGGGATAAGAAGGCGCGGATCTGGGATGCTAAATCCGGCGAGTTGCTCACCGTATTAACCGGCCATGACTCGTTCGTTCTGCACGCTGAATTCAGCCGGGACGAACAGTATTTGGCGACCGCGAGCGACGATAAAACAGCGATCGTGTGGAACATACGCACCGGGGCGCCCACTGGTCCGCCGATGCCCCACAACGGGCACGGGGTGAATTGGGCTTGTTTTAGCCCAGACGGAACGCGACTGCTGACGGCCGGCAGGGACGGCAAGGCGCGCATTTGGCCGCTCACGGCTGGGCGCGCCGTTCCGATCATCATGGACCACTCCGACGCAGTCCAAACCGCCTGTTTCAGCCCGGACGGACGCTATGTACTGACCGCTTGCCTGGACAATACCGCCCGTCTTTGGGACGCCTATTCTGGTGTGCCGGCCCATCTGAACCCCGTCCTTCGACACAGCTCACGAGTGCTGGCGGCGTGTTTTAGTCCAGATGGTCATCGAGTGGTTACCGGTTGCCTCGACGGCAGCGTCCGGGTATGGGACCTGGCCGGTAGCATCCTGCTTCCTACACCGGTCCCCGGAACGCTTAGTCCGGACGCGAATTACTGGGCACGTGCGACAAACAATGTCATCGAGATCGGCGCCGTCACTGAAACGCCAGGGTTCCCGTGGCGCTTGGAATGCCCCGGCCCAATCCAGAGTATTCGCTTTAATCAGAACGGCGCATTGCTCATGGCAGGCTACTTGAGCCGATCGACCAACGGCGAGAACGTGCCCATGCTCGGGATTTGGGCGTCCGCGTCTGGACAAGCCCAGGCCACGCCGATGGTTTTTCGCGACCCGGTAAGCTCAGCCGTCTTGAGCGACGATGGACGCCAATTGGCGGTTTTATCGGATCGACGGATTAGGTTAACCACGCTGCCCGCCGGAGATAACGTCCCGCAGGATCTGAATCATCCGCTTACGATTACCCAAATGACGTTTAATCACGCGGGAGACCAATTGGCCGCCGTTGGGTCCAACGAGGTTTTCCTGTGGCGCCTGCAACGGGCCGGCGCTTCCTTAACCAACCATTTCTCATTGGAAGCCGCCGTGAGCGACATTTCCTTCAACGTTACTGGCTCAGCGTTGCTCACCGCGACATCGGACCCCGAACTGAACGAGCGGTGCGCGCAAATATTCGACACGGCCACGGGACACGAAATCGTGCCTCGACTCTTGCACAAAGACGGTGTGCTGCACGCCGCCTTCAGCCGGGACGCTCGGCTGGTCGTCACCGCGAGTGAAGACTTCAGCGCCATAATCTGGGACGCCGGCGACGGCCGTAAACTTGCGCCCCAACTGAGGCATCAAAACCAGGTCAACGACGCGGAATTCAGCCCCA
This sequence comes from uncultured Verrucomicrobiota bacterium, assembly GCA_964522665.1. Lineage (GTDB taxonomy): Bacteria > Verrucomicrobiota > Verrucomicrobiia > Limisphaerales > CAZFVY01 > CAZFVY01. The sequence goes on from CAZFVY010000206.1 coordinate 2,086, forward strand.
ATGGGCGCTGGATCGTCACCGCCGCCGCCGATCGAACCGCGCGTCTCTGGGACGCCACTGGGGGCGAACCCCTTGGGCCGCCTCTCGAACATTCTGCTATTGTCCGCCGTGCCGCGTTCACTAGCGATGGGATGCACGTGGGTCTTGTCGATTCTGCGACCAACGCCTGGCTCTGGGATTTGTCTAAGCATTACCGCCCTGATGACGAGGTTACACGGCTCACGGATCTATTAATTGGCGTTTCCGAAACACTCACTCCGGTTAGCCTCGCGGACCGTGCCAAGCAACTGGAGGCCTCGTGGAACGCGTTGCGCTCGGCGCACCCGGAAGACTTTCGCGTCGAGGTCGATCAAGTCATCGCCTGGCACAACCGTGAAGCCCGCCTCGCTCGCGCCAACAACGATCTCGACGCGGTAGAGTTTCACGACCGCTGGCTGCGTATCCATGAGCAATCGAAACGGTCGGCGCAGTAGGCATGACTTCGTCCTCGATCCGCCCGATCGCGCAGCTTGCTTCGGATGTACTCGGTTCGGCAAATCATCCCGAGACTACGCAAACTTACTAAACCCGTTGCCGCGCGGACCGTTACCTCCCAAGCTCCGACCCACTTCAAGCTATGAGCACGCCGCAGCATCCTGATGACGTGCCGACTTCGTTGGACGCCTCTCGCTCGGACGCGCCTGAACGCCGAGTCGAGATCCCCGACCATAAACTGTTGTACCGGGTGGGCAAAGGCAGCTACGGCGAGGTTTGGCTGGCGCGCCATACCCTGGGCGCCTACCGCGCCG
>CAZFVY010000207.1:0-2810 GCA_964522665.1 uncultured Verrucomicrobiota bacterium
CCGACCGAGTCCGCGGGTTTCGAGACGGCCGAGATTCGGCGTAGGGATTTGACAATCCGATCATGCTGAGCGACTTGTTTGCAGCGGCAAATTAGGGACTCACGCCGCTGGCGCCGCGAAGCCTGATGTTGCGCGATGACCGTCCGCGTGTAGCCGCGACAAGGCTGAAAAACTTGCCGAGGTAAGGGATGCGGAGCACAGCGGAAAGGGGCGTATGAGAGTCTTGCGGGCCATTATGAATAAACGATTTTGTACATTCGGTTCGTTGATATTAATCTGGTTCGCGACCTCTTCGGCGCGGGCGGATTCGCCCGTGTTTTATTCTTATACCGTCCCCTTCATGGCGCAGGTTTTTCAGTCTTTCAACGCCACTTCGGTCATCTCTCAAACGGTCACCGCTCCGAGCGCCACTTCGACGCTGGACTTTAGCGCTGACGGGGCCTTGTACGGCGCCAGCGGAGGATTCTTGACGAAGATTGATCTCCAGACTGGGAACCAGACCAATGCGGCGACATTTTTTACCGTGCCGGCGACTTCATTCCAGATCCGGGCGATTTCGTTCCATCCCAATGGGACTTTATACGGCAGTTCTGGTTCCGCGTTGTACCGCATTGACCTCGGTTCGGGACTTTGCACGAAGATCGGAGATTTCAGCCCATCGAGTATGGTTGTTAGCGCCATCGAATTCGGACCGGATGGCACGCTCTACGGCGTCGGTGGCTCCAGCTTGCTCAAGATCGATTCTAGCGCCGCGGCGGTGACTACCATCGGGACTCCACTCTTCAGGGGCGGGACGATGCTGCTGGGCGACCTCGACATGGCGGTCGATGGGAACCTCTATGTTGTGGGACTTTACCATGACGGATTTGGCTCCGCTCCGAGCGGGCTCTTTACGGTTGATACGGCCACCGGGAATGTCACTTGGGTCGGGGACATTTCGCTTCACGGAGCGACAGGCTTGGCGTCGGTCCCGGCCGCCGTCGGCGGCTTGGCGCCCGCCATCGTTGTCCAGCCGCAGAGTCAAACTTTTGCGGCGGGGACGAATATCACGTTTTCCGTGAGCGCGTCCGGCGCGGCGCCACTTTTCTATCAATGGTTTTTCAACAGCAATGTGGTGGCGTTGGCTACGAACGCTTCCCTCACGATCACCAATGCCGCGGTCGCGAACGCGGGGATTTACCAGGTGGCCGTCAGCAACTCGGTCTCCGCCATCCAAAGCTTGCCAGTGACCTTGACGAGCCGCGCGTTTCCGTTGCTCGCATCGACTCCTACCGGCCAGATCCTAGGCTTGAGCACGAATCCCGTCACCGCGACTCCGTTAGGTTCGGCCGGCGGGCTGCTAAGCGCCCTCGACTTCAGCCCCGACGGCGTCCTGTATGGCGCTGGCGTCGCCTTGTATCGCATCGACACGAACACTTGGACGCAAACCAAGATCGGCAGTATTCTCACCAGTCCGACCGCCGGGCAAACGTCCGTTTGGTCCGTCTGTTTCTCCCCGTCCGGTGTCCTCTACGCGACGATCAATACCGGCCTCTACACGGTGGACACGAACACCGCCGCGGCCACGCTGGTGACGAACTACCCGGCAAATATGGCGATTAGGATTATTCGGTTTGGCCCCGACGGCTCTTTCTACGGAGGTTTTAACGTGTTTTACCGGCTTGACCCTCATTCGGGGGCCGTACTTTCACCGCTCAATTGGGGGCTGGTATTCGGTTCGGCGGCGTTTGGGTTGGATGGCAAATTGTACGGATTGGCAAACGCGTTCTTTTCTGGGGGATCTAACAACACTGACCGCTCGCTTTACCAAATTGATCTTGGAACCGGGGTGGCGACGCAGATTGGCATCTATCCAACCTCGCTGCAGGCGATTTCCAGTCCGGCGCCGTTGGCGTTTCTGCCAACGCTCGCGATCAGTCGCGCGGCGGGAAACGGATTCGGGCTGACCGCGAACGTCGCAGCGGGCGCCCACATATTCGTTGAGTCGAGCGGCGATCTAACGGGCTGGACCACGCTGGTGGACACAAATGTCGTGTCGGGCAGCCTTCGGGTGGTCCTTCCGGCCGCGCCGGGCCAGGCGGCGCGGTTTTATCGACTGAAGCGGCCCTGACGGCCTCGCGCTGGCTGATGGCGCTGCCTCAATCGGTCGCGGCTGCGCGGGTGTCAGAACGCCAAGGCGACGCAAAAAATCCTTCGGCGGCAACGACAGGATTCCTTGAACCAGGAACGCGCCCTCACCGAGAAATGGCGTTGACGCTGAAATCTCGAATTGCGAACCGCGAGGGGCGGTTGTGTGCGGAGTCACTCCAAATAAGGCACGACCGGTCTCCGCATACGGAATTCTGATCACCAAGGCCGGGCGGACCTTCTGCGTGACGCCCAAATCCACCTGCCAGACCTCGCCACGCTCAGGCACGCAGCGTCCTCCGCCTCATCGAGCGCCCGGAACGAGCCCGCCGCCAGCGCGGCGTAATCGTCGTCGGACAGATCACCCGTCATCGGAACCCGTTCGACGATGGCAAGTCGCAACTCGCGTTGCTCCATCTCCGAGAGTTGCTCGAATTCGCCGAGGATTTGAGCGACCGCTTGCGTCATAGCCCGAAGACGCCTACTGAGGAAGATTTGGGCAAACGCCGGGGCGTGAGCAAGGATGAGTGGCGAAGACTCTTCTCGTAAATACTGTCGTCGAAACCGTTGCAAACATTGGAAATTGTCTGGTTGCGGTTTGGAGCATCGCAACTTGGCACACAGCGGGGAAAATGGCGGGAGTGGCGGGGCTCGAACCCGTAACCTCTGCCGTGACAGGGCAG
>CAZFVY010000208.1:0-2808 GCA_964522665.1 uncultured Verrucomicrobiota bacterium
CCTCGTCACGGCTCGGCGGAGCCTCGCCCCACCATTCACTGGGGCGCATTCTTGGTTTGATCGCGCCGCGGCGAGAAAAGCTGCCACTCAACGCGTTCACAGGCCACGCAACTGACTATGCGGCAAAGTGTTATCGCTTAAGTAAGCGCCACAACCCGCTTCGGGGTTGAATCGGGAAGGACCGGCCACCCAAGGTAGCCCCGCGGCGCGGGACAACCTTGGGCTTTGGGACGGAATCCCTCCAGGATTCTTTCACTAGATCGTCTCCTAAAACCGAAGGAAGCGACCACGACGACGCCGAACAATTCCTGCCCTCGCTCGCCCAAGTCTCCGGGAACCGATCGCGACTTGAAACCCTCGTGACCGCTGATAATCTGCCGCCATGTTGAACCGGACAAAACCGCCGTCCCTCGCGGAGCTGCGAACGCTGCTCCAGGCGTTTTGCCAGAAGTATCGCATTCGCAGACTGGACGTTTTTGGTTCCACAGCGCGCGGGCTGGAAACCACGGCCAGCGACGTGGACATGCTGGTAACCACCGAGGAATCCACGCCCCCGTCAACGGCCGAGTTGCTTGAGATGGCCGGTGAAGCGGAGGAAATCGTGGGTGCGCCCGTCGATTTTGTGCTGCGCCAGTCGTTGGAAAAATCGCCCAACCGCTCTGCGCGCGAGCACATCCTGGCCACGGCCGTCTGCGTCTATGGAAGCTGACCAAATCGGACGGCTCCGCGACATCCTCAATGCGGCCCGACTGGTTGCGTCTTACGTCAAGGACGTCTCTGCGACGGAGTTCAATGAGAATACCGAGAAACAGGACGCCGTCGTCCGCCGCCTGGAGGTTATTGGTGAAGCGACGGATCATTTGAGCGAGCCTACGCGGAGCGCGATTCCTGGACTGCCCTTCCGCAAGATGCGGGGCATGCGCAACATCGTGGCGCACGACTACGCGAACGTGGATTTGCGAATCGTTTGGGAGGTTGCTACCGTCCATGTGCCGGAAGTGTGCGCGACCCTCGAAAGGTTTTTTGAGAATCAAGCCTGGGCTTCGAATCCACCGCCGCAGTGACGTTCGCCTTGCCTGCCGGAAGAAGCGTTCCGGCACGACCTTCACTTCGGTGGCGAACCCGCGATAAGTTTCGATATGCCGGAGATCGGAATTGAGTATTCGGCTTCTCGAAGTGGAGGAGACAGGACCACAGGAACCTCAGGGGAAATGGGAAGTTACAGCTCTGGATTCACCCCAGCGCGCGGGAGAATGCGACGGCGTTCGCGGGCGTTCTGCTCAGCCTTCAACAATAATGATCCTCCGCGAAAACAGCCCAAACGATGGTCTAACCCCTTTTCGCGGATGAGAGTTGAGATTGGAATCGGGACAAATCCGCGCGGCGTACGGAAGCACGGGCGTGGAATTGAATGGGTGGCCGATTCTTGTGGGACGCCACGTAGTGAACGTAGTTCGGGGAGCATCGATGTTGCCCTCGATTCCTCCTGGAACTCACAAGATCACCCAGGCCGCCCGCGCCCGTTCAATTCGAGTCTGCAGCCTACCGTTGACGCCACTCGGCCCTTGGGGGGCGCTCATAAGATTTAACTTAACAGCCGCGGATCAAACTCGAATGGCGCAGGCTTGCCGATGGAGATTTTCTTAAAGTCCGGATGGGCTGGATTGAGGAGAAAATTGCGTTCACTTGGGATGATCACGCTCGGCAGCGCCAGGACAGCCGAGCGCGCCTGCCGAACCCAGGCGTCGCCGATCCGTTGCGTGGACGGCGGCGGTGGCTCAACTCGCCAGTCGGCCGGCAATTTCTTCGCGGGGAATTCTTCGACCAGCGCATCGTCAAACTGAAGCTGGAAGACGACGAACTTGAACCGCGCCGGCGGATTCAAATGCACGAGGGTTTCCAGCGCCGCCAGGGATTTGGTGAGGCTGACATAGATGACCGCCACGCCGCGCGAGTTCCAGCGGCCGCCATAATCGGCGGCGCCCTGGCCCGAAAACGCCGCGCGGGCGTGCCTGGCTTTGACGATGCGCCAGGCGGTGGGCATCAGGAGTAAACGCCGTGTTCAATGCGGCCAAGCAGGTCCTCGACCTCGCGCGCGCCGACCTCCGTCTCCGCATACTCGATCGGCACGGCGCCGCCCAACCCAAATTGTGGCGCGGTGAGCCATTGGCGGGCGCGCTCCACGGACTCCATGACCGCCACCGCCCTGCCCAACAACTTGGCAAATCGTACCACGCGGTCAGACTCGGCCTGACCCAGCCGACCGGTGGCCTTTCGGCGATGGAGCGTGGCCTTGGAGATGCCGAGGATCGGGACGAGCTTCTCCATCGGCATCGCGAGGCGCGCCTGCAAGTCATCCAACTCACCCACCGGCAGCCCGATCCGAAGCGCTTCGATCAGCTTCGAGGGAGTAAAATTCGACGACTTAACCGTGACGCGCGGGCCATCCACGCAGAAGTTGACCACGCCGCAAGCCTTACTCGCGCTCCACACCCGGCGCTTGCCGCTTTGTCCTGCCCCGGTGATTCGACCGGGCGGTCGCTTCGTCAACGTTGAACTCATTTGATATGATAAATAGTATCATATGAAACGCTCGTCAATCCAGCTTTCTGGGCAAACGCATCTAAATGTGGAACCCACCGACGGTTGATACAAATCCCACGGGATTCTCGATTTGACCCCGTTGTAGGCGCGAGGAACTTGGCGCCGCAACCGGATTCCCAGTCAAGAGGTCAACGATTTTTGCGCCCTCACCTTCTTTCAGCCCCTGCGGGGCTGAGTCCTAAAGCCCAAGGATGGCGCAACGCG
>CAZFVY010000209.1:0-2741 GCA_964522665.1 uncultured Verrucomicrobiota bacterium
ATGGCGGGTATTGATCTAAGTTCGGCGATTATCAGCGCTCTGAAGTATCAAGCGGCTTACTTTGGCGGAGGGGCTGGCCGGGTGAAGGTTCAGGTGGAGGTGGGAAACATCTATACTAACTCAATAACTTACTATGATAAAACGACTTGCAATAACGGTATCAGGCGCCGTGTCGCTTGGCAGTTACGAAGCGGGCGTGATGTTCGAGATGCTTGACGCGATCAAGCAGCACAACAACGACCCGGCGACGGCGGCGGCGGGGGACTACATCAAGATCGACGTGATTACCGGGGCGTCCGCGGGCGGAATGACGGCCACGATCCTCGCGCAAAAGCTGCTTTTCGAGGCGGCGTCGCTCGACGGGGCCTATGCCAACTGCCTCTACCGCCCCTGGGTCAATGACGTGGATATTGTCGGGTTGTTGAACATGCATGGGGATGACGACGCGAAGAAATCGATCCTCTCCTCCCAATTGGTGGACGACATTTCGGTTCGCTACCTCACGGCTCGTTATAGCGCGCACGTGGACCTGCCCGTGGATCGTCACGCAGCGGGAGCCGATAAGATCAGTCTCGGCCTGGCTCTTTCAAACCTCAATGGAGTTGACTACGGACTCGGGTTGCGCCCCACCGGCGAGTTCGTTTACACGAAGCATCAGGACCAATTGACGATTCAGGTTGATGGCACGAGGCCCGCCGATTTCGACAGCCTCGATCAGTGGGAGCCACTGCGCCGCGCCGCGCTATCCTGCGGAGCGTTTCCCTTCGCCTTCAAGCTGGTGGACCTCTACCGGACCGTGGCCGATTATCCGCCCGTGCCGCCCCGGGTGACCAGCATCCTGCCCGGCCAACGGTTTACCTACACCGACGGCGGAACCTTTCAGAACGAGCCACTGGGCATGGCTAAGAATCTGGTCGATCAGATCGATAACCACCGAAACACCGACAGTCGCTTTTATCTATACGTCTCCCCCTCGTCCAAAGACCCAAAGGCCGTGAGCGACGACAACTTCAACGCGGGCAACGCGGACTACGTGAGCGTCGCCGGGCGGTTGCTCCTTTCGATCTTCGAGCAGGCTCGATTCCAGGATTGGGTCGAGGCGGAGAGCATCAACGAAAAGATCGCGCTGTTCAACGCCCGCGCCGCGGAACTGCGCGATGGATTTCTCAAGCCCGCGGGAACTCCGGGGGCCCTAAAAGAGGCTGATTTGAAACCAATGACGGACGCGCTACTGCCGATGTTATTCAGCCGGGATGCGGTTGCTCCGGCCAAGGAAGCCGACCGGCTCCGGGAACAATTCGCGCAGGAATATCGGGACGTCGCGAACGGCGCCGGCGCTTCCGCGGCCGATGAGTTCATCTCCGCGTTGCTGACGCTTGAGACGGCGGCGCAGATCGGCCGCTACGACGAGATGAAGATCTACGGCATAACCGCGCAGGATGGTGAGTTGGCGAGCTGGGAACTGGCGGCTTTCGCCGGTTTCTTCGATCGCTCATACCGGGACCACGACTACGACGTCGGTCGGCGGAAGGCTCAGGAGTTCCTGAATAATCAAGCGATCGCCCAGCCGGGTGAAATCGGCCCGATCCGGTTCACTCCACAGCCAATCCGCCCCATCGACGGCTCGCTGGACGGTCTTAAGCTTGAGGATATGGATCGAAGCGTCCGCGAGAAGGTGCGTGACCGTGTGCGAGATCGAATCTTCGAGGTCCTCAAGGAGATCGGTGTGGAAGGTTTTGTCTGGGGACCAATCGTCCGGGAAGGGATCGACCTGGCGCTGGTCACTCCTGAACTCAATAAGGTTCTAAAACTCTGACCGGAATTAAGCGCGGCCAAGTCGTGCAACAAGCTCGCGCGCCGACCCAGTGCAAACGGCGTCGCTCAGTGAGTCAAGCACTCTCGCCCGTCGCGCCCCGAAGGGCCCGGCGTTCAGGCCACGCGACGAGTCTGCGGCAATCTAAAGCCGACCTGAACGACTGACCTCCAGTTCGACCATTCCCCTCGACACGGGCATCCTGAGCGGTTAGCTCACGTCAGATGAATCATGCGGCCTTCAGTCGAAAAGGCGGCCAAGCTCGCTCACTGGCAAAGACGGTCGCAAATCGAGCCAAGGCGGCGGCTTACTGGAACGCCGTGCGCGCGGGCGAACGGAGAGCTCCACGGCGTCCGCGCGCGTCACCGACCCCGGAAAACGTCGCGAGCCTTTTGGCCGACTATTGCCGTCAAGCCGGCATTACGCGCCTGGAAGCCTTCGGTTCGACCGCGCGGTGCGAGGCCAAGCGCGGTGGCGATGTCGATTTGCCGGCGACCTTTGCCCGCAACCCCGGACTCCGCTTTTTCACGATGGAGGCGGCGATGGCGGCAATCCTCGGCGTGCCGGTCCACCTGTTGACCCGCGAGTCGGTCGAGCGGATGTCCAACCCATATCGGCGCGAGTCGATCCTCGCTGATGTTCGGGTGATTTATAAGTAGAGTAGGCAAAGTCGAGCTTGGTGGTTGAACCGACCGTAGTTGTCAGCGCCGACGGCTCGACTTTGCCCCTCATCGAACTGGACGGGCGGTTTTCCCGCAGCCAGCTCTCCGGGGGTCATTCGTGGCATCGCTTCATCGCGCTCCGGTCCAAGCCGCTCGGGCGGGCGGCCGATAGAGTCCAAGCCGCTCGTCGAGGTTTGCCCGCGTCTTGGGATCCCTTTCCACCACCGGCGCGCGCAACCACCCGCGGATCAGTTTGAGGATCGCTC
>CAZFVY010000210.1:0-2653 GCA_964522665.1 uncultured Verrucomicrobiota bacterium
TCATGGCGGGAAACGCCCTCGCGGCGGAGGAGTTGGATCAGCTGAGAGCCCTCAACCGGCTAATTGCGCAGCAGATGGACACGGAGGCCCGGTATCATCGGATCGAGGAGGAAAAGAAGACTCAGGATCTTGCAGCGACGGCCAACGCGAACGCGCAGCCGGCGAACACGCCCGATCCGAAGGCAGCCAAAACCTACGGGCCGATGCCGTCGAACTGATGCGCAATCTCGGCAAACTCGCCGCGGCAGCGGCCCTTGGTCTCGTCGTATTTGCGCCACACCTTGCGGCGCAGACGCCGCCGCCTGCGGGGCAACTGGACCAAATCGTCCAGAATTTCATCACCGGCTCGCAAGCGTGGCAGGCGAACATAGCGACCGGGGCCAACAGGCTTTTTTACCTCCTGGCGGTCATAGATATCACATGGATGGGGATCAGCTTGGCCCTCAAGGGAGACGGGATCCAAGCGTTTGTCGCCGAGCTCGTTAGGCGGATCTTCTTCATCAGCTTCTATCTCGCCCTGGTTCAATACGGGCAGTCCTGGGCGACGTTAGTCGTGAATAGCTTTCAGCAAACGGGCGCGCAGGCGGTAACGGACAGCCAACTCACATCGAGCGCGATGGCAGGCATCCCGGTGACATCGGCACTAAGCCCGTCGGGGGTGATGGAGTTGGGAATCCAGTATGCGCTCGCGATCCTGGCCGCTGCTCCGTCAGGCATCACCTCGCTCTTCGTCGCGATCCAATTCTGCTTCGTGGCAACAGTGGTGTGCGTGGCGTTTGGGGCCATCGCATGCCGGATGGTCGTAGTCCTGGCCGAGATGTATGTGATCCTGTCCGGCGGGGTGATCATGCTTGGGTTCGGCGGCTCGAGGTGGACGAAGGATTACGCGACAAACTACATGCGTTTTGCGGTGGCTGTCGGACTGAAGCTGATGTTCGTGCAGCTAACGGTCGCACTCTCGACCAGCTTCATAAGCAGCCTGTTTTTCGGTGTCGGCTCGGTGTCGATGGCCGGCGCGTTTTCGCTTCTTGCTTCGGTCGGGGTCTGCGCGGTGCTCGTGTGGGTCCTGCCGGCGAGCGTTGAGGGGTTCCTGCGCGGACACAGTGGGGCTCACGGCGGCGAAGCCTTCGCAATAGGCGCGTCCGCGGCGGTGACAATGACAAGCCTGGTCATGCCCGCCATTTCGAGAATGGCGGCTGCTTCCACGGCAACGAATGGGGCCGCGGGCACGGCTGGGGCGACAACCCGGGCGGTCCCGCCGGTGTTGCCCGTTGGCGGGCCAGGCGCCGGCAGCAGTGGCAAAGGGTTTAGCGCGGGCATGGCCAAGCCGCCGGGAGCCGTAAACCCAGGGAGCGCCTGACCATGGCATCTCAGGCAAAAGCAAGGGCGGGCGAAGAAAACCCGTATTTGGCGGGCCGGCGGGAATGGAATGAACGCTACGGCGACTTTATCGCTCGGGAGAGCCGGTGGCGCATGCTTGCGATGATCTGCGCGGTAACGACGCTGTTTTCGGTCGGTGGCATCGCCTGGATTGGGAGCCGCAGCAAGCTGGTCCCCTACCTTGTGACCGTGGACCCGAGCGGCAACGCCCTGGTCGGGCATTTGGCGCAGCAGACGCCGGCCGATGACAACATTGTGCGGGCGCTCATGGCCGGCTTCATCGAGGACTGGCGGACGGTATCGGTGGATGCGGGGTCGCAGTCGCGCCTGATCGACCATGTCTATGCGCATTTGGCCGGCGGGGACGCGGCGCTTAATTCCGTCAACGCGTATTATCGGGAGCACAATCCGTATCAATTGGCGGCGAAGGAAACGGTGGCCGTTGCGATCAAATCAGTCCTTCGCACCTCGGCGGAGGCGATCGAGATTGAATGGAGCGAGGAAGAGCGCGACCGGAAGGGCAACGTGCGGTTGAGGACGGCCTATAAGGCTGTGGCGACGACGGCACTCAACCCGCCGACCAAGGAGGAAGACATCATGCGCAACCCGGTGGGCTTCTTCGTGAAGGAAATCAATTGGTCGGAGGAGATCGCGAGCCCATGAGAAACGGCGTAAAGGCAATTGTGGCGGCCGGCCTCGCGGCATTTGGAGGCTTATGTGCCATGGCGGCGGACGGGCCTGCGGCGCCGGAGGTAACGGTGACAAACGAGGTGCCGCCGGCCGTTGGGGAGCATCGGCCGAAAGAGGCAGAGCTGGACAATCTTACGCCAAAGGAGGCAGAGGCGTTGGAACTGGCAAAGCGTTGGCTTGCGGCAAAGGACCAGCCAACCCTTGGAGCGAACGGGCAGGTGCAGTTTCTTTTCGGGGTGACGCTTCCGACGGTCATTAGCGCACCACTTCATGAGACAGACATTGCCCTCCAACCAGGCGAGGTGATCAAGCAGGGTGGGGTGCATGCGGGCGACACGGTCCGCTGGCAGCTAGGGCCGGCTTTAAGCGGCCCGCCGGACAATCAGACGACCCACGTGATCGTGAAGCCGACGGCCGCCGACCTTCGGACCGATCTCATCATCGCGACGGATCGGCGGACCTACCATTTGGAGCTCCTATCCCGCAAGGACGACTGGATGCCGAGTGTGGGTTTCAGCTACCCGGAGGAGATTCAGGCTGAGTGGGACGCCTACCGGAGAAACACGGCGAAGGAGAAGAAGGA
>CAZFVY010000211.1:0-2636 GCA_964522665.1 uncultured Verrucomicrobiota bacterium
CTGGGACTGCGGAACGATTTGGAAATGGGAGCCGGCCGAACGCCTCCTCTACTGCGTGGAGACCTGGCAAGCCCGCGTCTCGGTGACCGGGGAATTTGACACGATTACGCGTTTAATGAGCTTCGCCCCGGGTGTCGGCTTACCGGGGCGAGCGCTGAGCGGTGGACAGTTGGTCTGGCTCCCGGATGTGGCCGAGGATTCCGACCCTCGGCGAGCCGTGGTGGCGGCGCGGGTCGGACTCTGCAACGCGCTGGCGTTCCCTATTCTGCTGGGAGAGGAGCCGCTGGGAGTGATCGAGTTCTTCGGCCGCGAAATCCACCCGCCGGATGAAGCCATTCTGCGCATGCTCACCACCATGGGGAGCCAGATCGGCCAATTCATCAAGCGCAAGCTAGCCGAAGCCGAACTCGTCAAGGCCCGGGATGACGCGCTGGCCGCCGCCCGGCGCAAATCCGAATTCCTGGCGAACATGAGCCACGAGATTCGTACCCCGATGAACGGCATCATCGGCCTGACCAACCTGATTCTCTGCACCGAGCTGACCGCGCAGCAGCGGGACTGGGCAACCACCGTCCGTTCCAGCGCCGATACGTTGCTGCTGATCATCAACGACATCCTCGATTTCTCGAAGATCGAGGCCGGCCGTTTGACCGTTGAGGTGCAGGACCTGGATTTGCGGGACACCATTGAAGGGGCGTTGGAGATGCTGGCTGGACAGGCCGCCGCCAAGAAGCTCGAACTGGTCTGTTTTATCGATCGCAATGTACCCAATAAGGTCCGCGGCGATTCGGTGCGATTGCGGCAGGTATTGACGAACCTCGCCGGCAACGCCATCAAGTTCACCGAGCGGGGCGAAATCATCCTCCGCGTCACCAAGACCCACGAGACGGAAACGCACGCGACCGTTCGCTTCGCCGTCAAGGACACCGGAATCGGGATTCCAGCGGAGGCCCAGCTCCGGCTCTTTCAGCCGTTCAGTCAGGCGGATGGTTCCACCACCCGGCGCTACGGCGGGACCGGTCTCGGCCTGGCGATTTCAAAACAGTTGGTCTCCATCATGCGTGGCCAGATCGGGGTCGTGAGCGAGCCTGGGCGAGGCTCGACGTTCTGGTTTGACCTGCCGCTCCCCAAACAAAATTCGCCCGCGGAAGTCCCGCCGGTCCTGCCCGCCGAATTGAGCAACGCCCGCGCGCTCGTCGTGGATGACAACGTCGCGGCCCGCCAAGTGATCTGCGACCAGATCGCCTACGCTGGAATGCGGGCCACCGGCGCCGCGAGCGGCGAGGAAGCGCTCGGCTTACTCCGGCGCGCCGCCGCGAGCCGCGAACCGTTCGCCAGCGTAATCATTGACCAGCTCATGCCGTCGATGGATGGCCTCAGCCTTGCCCGGGCCATCCGGGCCGATCCCGCAATCGCGCGAACGCGGCTTATCCTCGCGATCTCGCTGGCCGAGGGCGCTTCCCTCGACGCTCTCGGAGCCGCCGGCCTGGACGCGACACTGAGCAAGCCGATCCGCCAGGCGCGGCTCTTTGACGCCCTCAGCGGCGTGCTGGGCAAATCGGCTCCTTCCGCACGGGTCGCGGGCGCCCCAAGCCGCGACGATACTGCCCGTCTCGGTTCGGCGGCGCTACCTGGAGCCGCCGACGCGCCGCGTATTCTCTTGGCGGAGGATAATGACGTGAATCAAAAAGTGGCGTTGGGCCAATTGCGAGCCCTCGGGTATCAGGCGGAGGTCGTGACGAACGGCCGCGAGGCGATCAAAGCGGTCGAAAAGCAAGCCTTCGACATCATCCTGATGGATTGCCAGATGCCGGAATTGGACGGCTACGAAGCCGCGCGCCGAATTCGGCGCGAGGAACTGCCGGGTGGTCCGCTGAGCCGCCGGAATCGGCGCCTGCACATCATCGCGATGACCGCGAACGTCATGCATGGCGACCGCGAGAAATGCCTGGCGGCGGGCATGGACGATTACGTGGGCAAGCCGGTCAGCATGGCCGAGCTAGGCGCGGCGCTCCGGCGGTGGTCAACCAATCCCTCCGCGGAGATAGCTCCCCCGGCGCCCGCGGCGACCGCCGCTCCGAATCCCAATCCCGCGCCCGATTCGCGCCCGCTCCTCGAGGTTGATCGGATTGCCGATCTAACCGGCGGCGACCCGGCCAAAGTCCGCGAAATTGGGGTGATGCTCTGGAAACATTGCGACGACACTCTCGCCGAATTGGAAACCGCGATCGGCGCGGGAGACGCCCGCGAGGCAAGGAGTTTGGCGCACAAATTGGGCGGCGCCGCGGCCACTTGCGGCGTGGCCGCGATCGTGCCTCCACTACGGGCCCTGGAACGGCTGGCGATGGAGGGGAGACTCGACGGCGCTTCCGCGCTCGTGGCGGACGTCCGCCAGCTAATCCCCGGCTCGCTACGCGCTTTCGATGACTACCTGACGAGCCAGGGCGGCTAATCGGCGCAAAGAATGGTACGCCCGCCAGCCGGAGAACCGTTCCCTCAATCCAGAATTGATCGGGCAATCCGCTCCTCGGCCAGATTCATTCTGGCGCGCGGGCGAGGCCAACGAGGTCGAATCACTCATCCTTAAAACGGCAGTTGGAACGCGCCATCTTGCGTAATCATTTGGGCATAAACGT
>CAZFVY010000212.1:0-2615 GCA_964522665.1 uncultured Verrucomicrobiota bacterium
ACCCATTCTGGCGGTGGCCCTCGGGCTCGCGTTGGGCCTGGCAGTCACGCGGATCGCCGGCGAAAGCCCGTGGCATGTCCTGCAAATCCTCTGGAAGAGCGCGTTTGGATCGAACTACGATTTTGGAATGACGTTGTTCTATTCCACGCCGCTGATTTTTACCGGCCTGGCGGTCGCGGTGCCATTTCAAGCGGGGCTTTTCAATATTGGCGCTGAAGGACAACTCACGCTCGGCGCGCTGGCGGCGGCCGCTGTAGGAGCTCTCTGGCCGTTGATGCCGTGGCCCTTGGCGCCGGTGCTCGCCACCCTCGCGGCGATTCTTGCGGGGACGATTTGGGGTGCGATTCCGGGTTGGCTCCGGGCGAAGCGCGGCAGCCATGAAGTCATCAATACCATCATGCTCAATTTCATCGCGGCCGGCCTCGCGAGTTATGTGACGCTGTATCTCCTCAAAAATCCCGAATCGCAGAATCCAGAAACGCGACCCATCGGCGCCGGATATCTGATTCATCAGTTTGGAGTTTTTGGCGGCGCACCGGTGAGCCTGGCGCTTCCGCTGGCGATTCTGGCGGCTGTTCTCGTTTGGATTTTGCTGTGGCGAACGGTCGTGGGTTATGAAATGCGCGCCGTTGGTCAAAGCGAGCCCGCCGCGCGCGCCGCCGGCATCAATCCCGGGAGGATTCGAATCGTTGCCATGTCGGTGGCTGGCGGACTGGCGGGCCTGGTGGGGGTGGGAGAGGTCCTGGGGAATGCGGGAAAATTCCGACTCGGGTTCTCACCGGAGTATGGGTTCATCGGGATTGCCGTGGCGCTGCTCGGACGAAACCAGCCGGTGGGAGTGGTCGCGGCCGCGTTACTCTTCGGCGCGCTTCATAAGGGAACGGCGGATTTGGATCTCGAAACCGAGCACGTGACGCGCGAATTATCGCTCGTGTTGCAGGCCTTGATTATCCTGTCGGTTTCGGCGGAAGGGCTTTGGAGTTGGATGAAAAGGCGGGGGGAAACATGACGAGCCAACTTGTCGCCTCGACTCTTCGCGTTTCGACGCCCCTGATCTTTGCCGCGCTCGGCGGCATGTTTTGCGAGCGCTCCGGCGTCATCAATATCGCGCTCGAAGGGATGATGTTGGTCGGAGCATTCGGCGCGGCGGTAGGAACGCTGTACAGCCATTCGCCCTGGCTGGGATCGTCTTATGGAATGGCCGCGGGTATCGTGCTGGCCGCGATTTACGGGCTTTTTGTGATTCGGCTGCGGGCCAATCAGATCGTGGCGGGTGTGGCGATCAACATGCTGGCCATGGGGCTAACGCCGTTTTTTTGCAAGACCCTGTACGACGTGACCGGTTCGACTCCGTCGATCCCCATTGCGGAGCGCTTTCAATCCGCGCCGCTCTATTTGGTTTGGGGACTCGTCGCAATTTGTTTCCTCTGGATGAAATACACGCCGACCGGGTTGTGGGTGAGTTTCGCCGGTGAACATCCCGAGGCGCTTGATGCGGCGGGGATCCGGGTCAATCGTGTCCGTTGGGCGGCGGTGTTGGTGAGCGGCGCGCTGGCGGGGATGGGCGGCGCTTCACTTTCCATTTTTCTCTCCTCTTCCTTCTCACGCGACATGACTGCCGGGCGCGGCTTCATGGCGCTCGCCGCGCTGATTTTTGGAAAATGGAAACCTTTGCCGACAGCACTCGCGTGCCTTCTGTTTGGTTTCGCTGATGCTGTGCAGATTCGGCTGCAAGGAGTGGCCCTTTGGGGCGACCGGCCGATTCCTGTTCAGTTCATCCAGATCCTTCCGTATCTGGTGACGATTCTTGTGCTGGCCGGGTTCGTGGGTCGCTCACGCGCGCCGAAAGCCCTGGGTACGGCGTTTCAGGAGGGGTAGCTCGATGGGTTCAACGAACCTTAAGAAACTGCCGAAGATCGACCTTCATCTGCATCTCGATGGGGCGATTCGGGTGTCGACGATCGCGGAGTTGGGGGATGAACTAGGCGTCGCACTGCCGACATACGATCCGCGGGAGTTGGCAAAGTTTGTGCAGGTGGATCGCGATTGCCGCAGCCTGACGGATTTCCTCAAGCGGTTTGAAATTCTCTACCCGATCTTGCCCTACGCCGTTACGCAGGAGCGTATCGCGTACGAGGTGTGCGAAGATTGCGCTCGCGACAACGTGATCTACTTCGAGGCACGGTTCGCCCCCGCGCTGGCCTGTGACGGGAAATTCACGATGGAAGACGCGGTTGTCGCCGCGCTCGAAGGACTGCGGCGCGGCCAGCGCGACTTTGGCGTTCGCTGTGGACTGATTCTCTGCTGCTATCGATCGATTTCGCTGCAGCAGAACCTCGACACGGTGAAATTGGCGCAGAAATACCGCCATCAAGGTGTCATCGGCATTGATCTCGCGGGCGACGAACTTCGTGATCCGGCTGCGCCGCACGCGGAGGCGTTCGCGTTGGCCCGCAAGTTGGTGATGCCGATTACCATCCACGCCGGGGAAGGGGGAAAAGCGGAGAATATCCGTGAGGCCGTTTTCGATTACGGCGCGGCCCGTATTGGTCACGGCCTGGCGTTAAGCCGAGACACGGAATTACTCAAGCGGGTGCGTGACTGCGGGACAGTTT
>CAZFVY010000213.1:0-2170 GCA_964522665.1 uncultured Verrucomicrobiota bacterium
CCGCTGCCGGTCCGTGCTCGCCAATGAGCGCGCCCATTGAATCGCCGTCCATGAGCAACACGGCGTAGAAATTGCCAGCGCGCGCGCCGGTGGCGGATTCGGGTTTGTTCAAAGCTTTCAGCAAAGCAGGACGGCGCGTCTTGTCGCGCAACGGCGTGTCATCCTCGTTGGCGAGCGCCGTGCGGTTGATAAAATTCCCGCTTAATTCGCGGAAGCGTCCCGCCGTTGGCGGATATTCCTTCAGCAATCGGATTCGGCTCCAACTTGACAGTATCGCGCCTTTTTCGGATGCGGCTTCATCGGCATACGCTTTTGCCGTTACGCAAAAATTCTCATCGGCGGAGTTGGCGATGGCCCGCATCCACGGCAGAGCGGCGATGGTCACGGTTGATGGCCAGCCGCGCGGGTCAAGGTTTCTGCCTATAGCCTCTCTGGAAACGGACGGGAAGAACCGCTTGATGAACGCAACAGCGCACAAACGTTCATTTGTTTCGAGGTCCAAGTCGGACGCGCCCCCGCGCACCTTGTCCCAAAACGCGTCCTGTTGATCGCGTTGGTTCGAGCGGGTGAAGCCGGAAAGTTCCTGCAAATGCCCCATCAACACGCAATGGTCGCCGCCTTCGGCGTGTGGTTGATGAGTTTGCCAATTCTTGCGGCGGTCGAGCAAATTGGTCTCTCCGGACGAGCCGACAACCCACGATATATTCCAAAAACTGTCGCGCTGCCGCGCCCAAATGTCGGCTGTCTGTCGCCCGCTAGAGGACGCATTCCCAAAATATTTTTTCCAAACGGCGTCGGCAATTTTACGCCAAGCACCGTGTAACGCCCGCGTGGCCGCATGGCCCGCGTCTTTCGCCGCCGCCTCGGAATCGAACTCCGCGATGAAGCGGTTCGGCGCAGTGGCGTGCTCAGTAGATTGCTCCCCCTCCATCAATTTTTCGAAATGGGGGAGGATGATTTTTCCGCCGCGAACCGCCCGCATTGACTCCATTGCAAGATGCGAAAGCAACAGCGATCCAGCGTACAAATCCCGCGTCCGCCGCGCCTGCGCGACGAAGATTTGCACGGGGCCGAAGGTGAAATGAAGGCGGATCATAGTTGGATCAAATGGGCTTCATCAAATCGCTCTTTGCCAGAGCCGGATCGCAAGCGTTCCAAGAAATCGTGGACAGGCTTCCAAAATTCTCCTTCGCCTCCGTGCGCGAGGGGAACGTCATGTTCACCGACGGAAATCTTGTCGTGTTCGGGCGGTAAAAACCTCGATGGAAGAAACAATAATACGCCAATGGGTGGCACCATGGCCGAAGATTGGTGGATGTGAAAGAAAAGCGGTGATGCCCTTCGGTCGAATAGCGGGTCGCCTGGCTCGACATGCTGGTCCGGGGATTTGCCGTAGTTGTGCGGCAAGCCGAAAACAATGCGCTTTGGATGCCCGCGCCTCTGGGCCGTTTGCGTTTTCATCAAATCATGATCTCCAAGAAAACGCTTCTCGCTCTCCTTCCCAAGCACCCGTCCGTTTCGCCCCCAGCTTCTGAAGAAAACGAAGTCCCGCCCTAGCCGCCCAAGAATTTCGAGCGGCATCTTTCCAGCCTCTTGCACCAGCAACACCTTTGATTGACCCGGAACAAAGCCCGTCCACGCCGCCATCCCTGCGAATGCCGTACGTGTGCCAAGCGTTTCGTTCAAGTTCGACTCCCACTCCGAAATCGTGCAAGGTGGATTCCATGCGGAGCCATCGCATCCCGACAGGTTTGTCAGTGTGAGGCTCCCAAATCCTCTGCGCGCTCGGCTGCCCAGACACCCGCATAACCCAAGCAGCTTCAATGCTCCCAGAACTTGCCTGCAATCTTCTACAGTGGCGCGAGGATTAAAACGAACATGCAGTCGAAACTCGGATGGCGCAGAAATACAACTGCGGATTAAACGACCGCCCTCCGTTTTTTGACCATCGAAGGCCTCCATCAGTCCGTAGCCAAGGTAGCGCACGCCATCGGCAACCCACGGATGGCGGGAATGTGCGGCCCGGCGGTCGACCGAATCGACGGTGACCGTCATTCCTGTAATCTTCGGACCTTCAACGCCTATGTCGCTCCACCGTTTGTGGTTGCTCGCGACCGTCGGTTCGTCCGCGTCGTCCGTGTCGGCAGGATTGGCAAGTTCCGGTTCCGTA
>CAZFVY010000214.1:0-1910 GCA_964522665.1 uncultured Verrucomicrobiota bacterium
CGTCTTAAAATCACGCCCGCCGCGTAGCCGAGGTTACTTTCCGGTCACACACCCGAGGCGAACCACGCCGATGGCGCCACACTTAAACCGCTTGTCGGAAGCGTCGAGCGGAGGGAAGCTGGCGATGTGAAAGTCAGTGGTTGGCTGGTCGCCCTGCTGGTAATCGGTTTAATCGTCGCCGGGCTTGCGCTAGCCGTTCAGGGAACAAAAGAGCCGGTTGAGCGCGGCCGTTCCTTGAGCGACTGGGCGGAGCAATTTGGCGTCGCTTACGGGTTCGGCGTGAGACCGAGGCAACTGGCGCGGGAAGAAGAAGCCCGATTGGCGATTCGCAAGATCGGAACCAACGGATTGCCGACGTTGCTGAGCATGGTTCGAACGCGGGACTCGGCGATCAACCGGGCGCTCGTGCGTCACCTCCCCGAGTTCATGGCGGAACGCGCGAACCTCCATTCTGCCGAGCGCTATGAAGAGGTGGCGATTTGCGGATTCCTCGCCTTGGGTGGCGTGGCGAAGCCGGCGATTCCGGCGCTCATTCCGCTACTCGCCGATCGTGACCCGGGCGTTCGGCAGCGGGCGGCGCACGCCTTGGGCGCGATCGGACCGGACGCGGATGAGGCGGTTCCCTATTTGGTGGCGTCGATGAACGATCCGCAACGGAGTGATATGATCCTGACCTCGATGGAGGTCTTAACGCGTATCCGTCGCAAGCCGGAACTCGTCGTCCCGGCCATGCTGAAATTCCTCGACCCGTCATGCACGAATTGGAACTACATGAGCGCCGCGATCCGCAGCGTCCCGGCGTTCGGTCGTGATGCCGAAGCGGCCATTCCGGCCCTTACCCGCCTTTCGCAACATACAAATGCTTGGGTGCGGGCTTCAGCTTTGGGCGGATTAAAATACATCGACAACGAACGGGAGACCACCAATCACACTACTCGGGATAATCGATAGTCTGAAGCTACGCCCGTTCGGTTTGCCAATCCGCGCTTGCGGGAGTCCTGCTCGCCGCCGAGAATGAGCCTGTGAAAATCCGTTGGCGGATCGTCAGTTGTCTCGCGGTGGCCTTGCTCGTCGCGGTCATTGTCCTCGCGGTCCGAAGCCGAGCCGAGCCGTCCTGTCAGGGCAAATCGCTCAGCGAATGGGCTGATCAATATTACGCGACGTACGGTTACAACGTTGACCCCGCCATTCAGTCGCAGGCGGCGGTGGCGCGCAACGCGATTTGCCAGATCGGGACCAACGCGCTCTCCCCGCTGCTCAGCATGCTGCAAGCGAAGGATGCGAGACTAATAACCAAATTGCTCCCCTGGCTTCCCGCCGCGCTGGCAGATTCCTTGGAAGCCCATTCCGCGGAGCGTTCTCGACTGCAAGCCGTTTTCGGATTTCTCGCCTTGGGACCTTTGGCGAAGCCGGCGGTTCCGATGCTGATCCATTTGCTTGCGCACCGTGAACCTACGACACGAGCCTCCGCGATTCAGGCATTGGGAGCGATCGGGCCAAGCGCAGAAGAGGCCGTGCCCGCTTTAGTGGGGCTAGTCGTCGATCGGCCGAGCGGGTGGGATCGAGGGGAAATCTCGGCGGCGATGATCAGCCTGGAACAGATTCACCGCCGCCCGGACCTCGTAGTGCCGGCGCTCTTGTCGATATTGGAGGATTGCGAGCGCTCCGCTCCACCCTTTGCCGAGGCAGCGTGTCGGAGCCTCGCGTCATTCGGTCGCGACGCGGCAACGGCGAGGGCGACCCTGAGCCGGTGCGCCCGTGACGCGAATAGTCTCTGCTGGGTTGCCGCCCGCGACGCCCTTAATCAGATTAATCACGAACTCTCCTTCGTCGCGTCCGACGATGGGGGCGTCGTCCGCTAGTGTAGTGTTCAGTAAATAAGGGGTCATAACTGGGCTGCTCCGGCCTGC
>CAZFVY010000215.1:0-1856 GCA_964522665.1 uncultured Verrucomicrobiota bacterium
AAGGGATGGCTACCCGCGTTGCGTCGGGCAAAGTGTTGAGCGCGATCAGTTCAAAACTTCCGTCGTTGATGGGCGGCTCAGCCGATTTGGACCCGTCGACCCATACGGCGCTTAAAGCGCTGGGTGATTTTGAGAACCCGCGCCATGAAGCCGGCGATTTGCAAGGCTCGGCGGGCGGGGGCTGGAGTTACCGGGGCGGTAACCTGCATTTCGGGGTTCGCGAGCATGCGATGGGAGCGATCGCGAACGGGCTCGCGGTCCATGCCGGTGTCATTCCGTTTGCGGCGACGTTCCTGACCTTCTCTGACTATATGCGTCCGCCGATTCGCCTGGCGGCGTTGATGGAACAACGGGTGGTCTTCGTTTTCACGCACGACAGCATCGCTCTTGGAGAAGATGGTCCAACCCACCAGCCGGTCGAGCAATTGGCCGCGCTCCGCGCCGTCCCGAACCTTCTCGTCATCCGCCCGTGCGACGCAAATGAGACGGCCGTAGCGTGGCGCGTCGCCCTTGACCGCCGCGATCGGCCGGTCGCGCTCGTCCTGACGCGTCAAGATGTGCCCACGATTGACCGCACCCAGTTCGCGTCGGCAGATGGTTTGAGGCGCGGCGCGTATGTCTTGGCCGACGCTCCCAATGGCAACCCGGAGCTTATCCTGATCGCCTCCGGGTCGGAAGTCGGATTGATTGTTAAGGCCCGCCAAAATCTGATTAAGCGAGGGATCAACGTCCGGATCGTATCCATGCCGGGTTGGGAATTGTTCGATGCCCAATCTCGAAAGTATCGCGACTCGGTCCTTCCCCCGTTCGCGCGAGCGCGATTGGCGGTTGAAGCGGGCGTTACCCAGGGCTGGCGCCAGTATGTGGGTGACGAGGGGGATGTGATTGGAGTGGATCGTTTCGGCGCCTCCGCCCCGGGAAAGACAATGCTGCGGGAATACGGATTTAGCATCGGCAACGTGTGTAAAAGAGCCCTGAATTTAATTGATCGGAAAAACCGAACTCCAACCTGAAATGAAAACACTACACTTTGAAATCGGCATGGTCGGCCTGGGCGTCATGGGACGCAACCTCGTTCTGAACCTGGCCGACCATGGGTGCGGCATGGCAGGTTACGACCAGGACCGACCCAAGGTTGAGGCATTGCGGAAGGAATCAGGCGAACGCGATATCGGTTGCGCGACGAACGTCCTTGATTTCATCGCTCTGCTCCGAAAACCGCGCGCCGTTATGATGCTGGTTCCGGCCGGCGCGCCGGTGGATTCGGTCATCCACGATTTGTTACCGCACTTGGACCAGGGCGACCTTATCATCGATGCGGGAAATTCTTACTTCAAAGACACGGATTTACGCGCCCGCGATCTGGCGGCTAAGGGCATCCAATTTCTCGGCGTGGGCGTGTCGGGTGGCGAGGAAGGCGCACGCCACGGGCCGAGCATCATGCCCGGCGGACCGAAAGAGGCTTACGAGCGCGTCCGTTCCGCGTTCGAGGCGGCGGCGGCCAAGGTCAACGGTGATCCGTGTGTGACCTGGCTCGGCCCCGGATCAGCCGGGCACTTCGTGAAGATGGTCCACAACGGCATCGAGTACGGCATCATGCAACTTATTGCCGAGACCTACGACTTAATGAAACGCGGTCTCGGTTTGAACGATGAAGAAACGCATGAGATTTATGCTTTATGGAACGAAGGCGAACTCAATGGTTACCTTGTCGAAATCAGCGGCCACATTTTCGGCAAACAGGACGAAAAAACCGGTCAGCGGCTGATCGACGAAATTCTCGACGTGGCCAAACAGAAAGGCACCGGCATGTGGACCTCACAAAGCGCGATGGAACTGCAAGTGCCGATCCCGAC
>CAZFVY010000216.1:0-1847 GCA_964522665.1 uncultured Verrucomicrobiota bacterium
CCGCGCGAGCGCTGATCGGCGGTGCGAGGCTCCTGCCGAGCCGTGAAAGGGTTGCGACGGCTGCGGCCGGTCGAAACCAGTCACGGCTCGCCCGCCGGCGCCAAGCCGCGAGGTGCAGATAATGTCGCCGAGTGTAACCCATGCGGTGAGGATGCCGCGAGCCTCGCCCCACCGAAATGATCGCTTCCGCCGGTCGCGTTCGCGGCGCCCTACAAGCCGGAGGACAGATTGGACGCGCGAACGAGCACGGGGATTTGCCTTGCCACGACGGAAGCGACCGGCGCAGCATTTGCCGACGAGAAACTATGGGAATCCGCGCCAAAGCCGCGCTTAGCACCGCCATTCTGTTCACCCTGTTATTGAGCATCCATAAAACGCTCCAGGCGCTGGATGAACGCGTCCTGCGCCTGCCACGCGGCGCGGACAAGAAGGAGACCGTCGCCGCCGACCTCTCGCGCAACCCGCCGGCTCAAGCCGCGCGGGCGGGCAAAGCCGAACGCTTGACCGCGCCGGAGAAATCGAAGGCGTTTCAGTTGGGTTTCCTCCGCGGCAAGTCCGACGCGATTCGCGGCTCGGGACTCAGTTCGCGCGCCGCGATCCGGACGCAAATCCTCGCCGAAGCGCGGCAAACCGAAGCCCGCGAACCCGAACGCTACGCGGACGATTTCGCCGAGGGCTACGTCGAGGGCGTCAAAGATTTTCTCCAATAGGTCGCCACCCCATGAAACCCCCGCGTCCCTATTCACGCCGCCAATTCCTGGCGGCCACGGCCTTCGCTTCCCTCGGCGCCGCGGCCGCCCCGGTCGCGTTCGCGGCGGAGCCGGCCGAGCCGATCATCGATATCCACCAGCACACCCATTACCATTTCCGCTCGGACGCGCGGTTCCTCGCCCACCAACGGGCGATGGGAGTGACCACCACCATCCTGCTGCCGGCCGGCCGGATTTACGGTCTCGAAGCGGCGTGCGGGGGCAACGACACCGTGGTCGAATTCGCGCGAAAGCATCCGGAAGAGTTTCGCTATTTTGCGAACGAAGTGGCGGACTTGCCGCAGGCGCCGGAGGAAATCGCGGCCTATCTCAAAGGCGGCGCCATCGGGATCGGCGAACAAAAGTTTCGCGTCGCCTGCGATTCGCCCGCGTTTGAGCGCGTCGCGGCCGTCGCGCGCGAGCATAAAGCGCCGATTTTAATGCACTTTCAGCACGGAACCTATAACACCGGCATCGAGCGCTTCCACAAAGTCCTGGAAAAATTCCCGACGGTGAACTTCATCGGCCACGCCCAGACGTGGTGGGGGAACATCGACCTCAAGCATGACCAAACCGTCCTCTATCCCAAGGGCAACGTGACGCCCGGCGGCATCACCGACCGGTTGTTGAGCGATTACCCCAACATGTACGGCGATCACTCCGCCGGCTCGGGCCTCAACGCCCTGACCCGCGACGAGGAGCACATGCGCGGCTTCCTCGAGCGCCATCAGGACAAGCTGATGTTCGGCAGCGACTGCGAAGATTCCGTCGGCAAAGGTGACGTTTGCGAAGGCGCTCAAATCCTTGCCGCGCTCCGTCGTCTCGCCCCGAACAAGGCCGTCGAACGGAAGATTCTCTACGGCAACGCAAAGCAGTTGTTGCGCGTCTGAGCGCCGCGACGAAAGCGTCGTCGCCGCTGCGCTCTGCCGCGGCGCTCCAAACCGCGCGGCAACTTTTCTTCGAGCGCTCATGGAGTGCGGTGGCAAGCGCAGCGCGACACCGCTTTGGGCGCCTAAGCGGGGAGAAAACACCCGAACTAGAGCACGCGCCCTGCCCGGCGAAAGCGTCGTCGCCGCTACGCTCTGCCGACGCACTCCA
>CAZFVY010000217.1:0-1822 GCA_964522665.1 uncultured Verrucomicrobiota bacterium
ATCCCACAACCTCGGTGCGCTCTCCCGGGCCGGTTTTTTGAATGCCCGGAGTTGTCACGACGGACCGATCCGCCGTGACAAAGGCGGGACTTATGAGTAATTATAATCGCTGAATGCTTTGGCAGATCTTGCATCAACTTAAGTCAAAGGACTCCGCCGTTCGGCGTAAAGCGGTTGAACAGCTCTGCCTTAAGCCTAACGAGCGCGCCGCTCGGGTGCTAGGGGCTGTCTTGAATGATTCGGATGCGGACGTGAGACGGTTGGCGGCAACGGCGCTCGGCAAGCTAGAGGACGAGCAACGGTTCGGTGTGTTGTTGGGAGCTTTGAAAGATCGTGATGCCGGAGTGCTTCAGGCGGTCATTGCGGCGCTAAAGAAGGGACCGCCGGGGCAGGTCGTGATGGCGGTTGAACCATTGTTACAACACCCGGATGCCGGTGTCCGCGGTCAAGCGGCGCAAACCCTTGACGCGATTGGTTGGCGACCCGACGAACCTGAACAGGAGATTTGGTACCGAGTGGCAAAAGGCCAGTTCTTTCAAGCCGCCGGATTCGGTGCGGCGGCGTTACCGGCGCTGGAAGCTGCGCTTCAGTACAGTTCCTCGAGTATGGCCGCGGCGGCAGTCGAAGCCCTAGGTCACATCGCTGATCCCCGCGCGGCGCGGTCTCTGTTGCAGGCTGTGAAATCACCCGATCCGGCAGTTTGCATTGCCGCCGTGGTCGCCTTGACTCGCTCGGGCGCGGCCGAAGCCCTCATCCCGATCCAGGCCCTGTTGCGCAATCGAAATGCCCAGGTGCGCGTCGTTGCGATCGAAGCCCTGGGCCGGCTTCGCGCGGCCGGTGCGACTGAGGCCGTGTGTGCCCTGTTGCAGGATCCGGTCTGGGAGGTCCGGCGCGAGGCTGCGGAAGCCCTCGGACGCCTCGGCGATTGCCAGGCAGTGGCCGCGCTGAGCGCCGCTTTGGGAGACTCTGATGCGGATGTGCGCGAAGCCGCTACTATTGCCCTGGGCAGCTTGGGAGACTCGCGAGCGATTGGACCTTTGGTGCTAGCGCTTAAAGACCCAACGAGTGGAGTGCGCCGCATTGCGGCGGCAACCTTATCGCGGATCGACACGGACTGGAGTTCGCTCCCCGAGGCCCGCGCTGCGGCCGAAGAACTAAAGCCCGCATTGCATGATAATGACCCGGGGGTGCGTCATTTTGTGAGCCATTTATTAGCGGCCATGAACGCAACCGAGCCCGGGAACGCCCCGCTCGCCTCGCCTGGCAGTGCGACTCCCGAACAACGTCGCAACCTGGCGGTCACCTGCTTTTTGCGGATTTTGAGCGATCCTGACCGCGACCTCCGTCAGGCGGCTGCGGAGGCCTTGGGCCGCCTGGGAGGCGACGGTGCCGCCGCAGGACTGGCGCGCGCGCGCAGGGACCTCGACGCCGGAGTCAGGTTCGCTGCTGAGGAAGCTATCGTCTTGCTCGGCGGCTAAAGCCGGGGTTTTGACCTTCTCGAATTCGAAACGGTCTTCTCAGCTCGTAGCACCACGCTAGGTTCCCAAGGCCAGAAGTGGTCTATATCGGGTTGAACTCCAGGCATTGCTGCGGACGGATGTTCGCGCGCCGGGAATGTGGACAAACGGGGTGGCTCGCGGCACAATTACCTCCGGCCAGGAAATTGGCCGAATGCAACACGATGCCCGCCGAATCATCCAGAGTTAAAAAATTTCTTTTCGTCGATGACGACACGAACTTCCTTGCCGGTATTCGACAGTTGTTTATCGAGATGTCCAAAGGCTCGTGGGAAATCTTCACGGCTGAAAATCATTCGCAAGCG
>CAZFVY010000218.1:0-1776 GCA_964522665.1 uncultured Verrucomicrobiota bacterium
AATCGAGCGACGATGCGCCACCGAATGGAACTTCGGTCAAGGAGATAACCGAACTCGCGTTGAACTGCTCAAAAAAACGCCCCATCAACGCGCTGGTATAAGAATAAAAGTCCGGCGAATCCGCCCGCGCCGCGGAGGTCGCAAGCCAGATTAACGCGAACGGACCGAACTTACAAAATCGTTTGATCATGAATGGCCGGCAAGATTCTCAAATATCCCTTTTGGCTGTGCTCGGCGTCCCTTACCTCGGGAGGTTTTTCGACGGCGGCGCGCCTACACGCGGACGGTCGCCGCGCGACGGCAGGCTTCGCGGCGACGGCGGCGCAAGTCCCTGACCTGACGCTGCAAACAAGTCGCTCAGCATGATTGGTTTGTCAAATCCCTACGCCGAATCTCGGCCGTCTCGAAACCCGCGGACTCGGTCGGCGTCACGGGTGACTGAGCCGATAAAACCGCGCTTTTGTACCCGCCCCGGTCGGATCCAGGAACTCCAGCGCGTTCCCGACGGCGTTGGTTTCGAAGAAGGGGGTCCACTGGATCAGGTCCTCACTCGCTTCAAGCGCAAAGCGGGCGCCAGACGTCACCCAGGCCGAAAGATTGAAGCCTTGCCCGGGGGCGCCAGCGATGCGAAGCAAGGGCTTCGCAAAGGGCGGCGGCGTGGAAGCGACGAGCGCCGATAGCGGGATGGGATAGCTGGCCACGAGACGACTGATCCCATTGATATTTGGCGCTAACGCATAAACCGATCCGGGCGCGTTTATGCCACTTAGGGGAAGGCCGTACATCTGGCCATCAGGCCCAAAAGCAAAAGAATGGAAGTCATTGTCGAAGATCCTGATTTTACGAATCACTGCCCCGGAATTTGGGTCCAGGCTGGACACTGCGAATGATCCTCCGTAAAAGGTCCCATCGGGCGCGAAACAGATTGTGGAGATGCCGTTTGCGCCGGGGTAGCGCGCCAAAAAGATGGTCTGTCCCGTATTCTTGTAGGTCACGTAGAGGGCCGTGTCATTCACGGTCGCATTGTAGGGATTGAGCAAGTATCGGTCACCCGCAGGAGAAAAACAGATCGCAAAATGCGGTCCGGGCGGGCCGATCTCGGTCGCCGTCCAATTGTTAGTGTCGATCCGGTAAACCGACTGCCCAGCCCCATACAGCGCGCCGTCGGGACCGTAGGCAAGGCTGTCCAGCCCGGCCGGAGCCGAGGCTAGCGTCGCCGACATGGGCGGGTTTGTGCTCAACCCATATAAGCCAGGCGAATCGCCTCTCGCGGCGAAGAATGCGAATCCCGCCAAAACGGTCAACGTGACCGGATTGCTTTTTAGGACCGTATGTGAGTCGCTGACCCCGACGTCGTAAACGCCGGCCATGGCCGCCGAGGCATTGGTGATCGTAAGCGATTGGTTCGTGGCGGAAGGAATCGGTGAGCCATTGAAGTACCATTGATAAAACGGTCCCGGGTGGCACTCCGCGGAGACCGTGAAAGTGGCATTGCTCGAGGCAAAAACGATTTGATTGGTTGGCTGGGTCACGATAAACGGCGCCGCGTCACGAACGGCCGGCACATACGCCAACCCAAACGCGCCTTGAAGCGAAAGGTCCGCAACCCACTTGACGTTCGCCGTGCCCGTATCAACCGCGAAGAGCGCCGTCGTAAAAACGCCCGGACCGGCATGGTATGTTCCCAGCACATAAAGGTTCCCATCGGGGGCCATGTCGAGGTCGCCCAACGGCATTGGGCCGCCGCGATACTGCGGCGTTCCGATGGCGCTCACC
>CAZFVY010000219.1:0-1754 GCA_964522665.1 uncultured Verrucomicrobiota bacterium
CGCCACCAAAGTGGTCGCCCGTTTGCTGAACCATTCGCCGACGGCCGGCGCCGCCGTCTCGGCCCAGCGCTCGCCCGGCTCCGGAACCAAGCTGGCGGTCACCGACTTGGTGGCCACCGCGACCGATCCGGACAACGACCCGCTGACGGTAATCGCGGTCAGTTCGCCGACGCCGGACGGCGCGACGGTTGTCGTCGATCAAGGCTGGGCGTTCTACACGCCGGCGCCCGGCTCGACCAACGCGGACAGTTTCACCTATACGATCAGCGATGGCTACGGCGGCACGGCCACCGGCACGGCGACGATCACGGTGACTCCGGACAACGCGCCATCGCAAAACGTCTCGGCCATCCAGAACCTGGGTGGCGGCAGCTACCAGGTGACATTTACTGGCATTCCGTTCCGCACCTACACGGTTCAATTCACGAGCGACTTGGTCAACCCAAGTTGGACAACGCTTGGGCAGGCCACGGCCGACGCCACTGGCACGATTACCTACACTGACACCAGCGCCGCCGGCGCCCGATACTATCGCACGGTCTATCCGTGACGCGCCAAGAGCGTAAACGAAATCACCGCCGGTCGCGCTGAGGCGCGGCGGCGGCAATTGGCGCGGGGTGATCAACCACCCCTTGCCGGGACTTTGCGCGCATTCGCTTGCCGGAGCGCGACCCGCGGTTGGGTGCGCGCTGGAACAGACCTTCTCCCGATGCTTGGACGACCGCGGCGCCGCGGCCGAACGCGGTGTCGCGGGCTCGATTCTGAATCGGGACTCCGCCATCGCCGCACGGCGCGCCCAGATGGCCAAGCCAAAATGGCGTGTTCACGCCATAGACACTTCCCGCCGAATTTGAGACTCTGCGCGGGCCATTATCAAACGTCGCGCTTTGAGCGGCAACCGCAACGGACTCGCGGGAGTATTTCTCGGAGTTTTGGTGGCGTTTCAACCAAGGGTCTCCTCGCGAGACCTAGTTAATAATTGACATGCGCGGGTTCGATTCAACGATGCCGCCTGGAATTAATAAGGATTTCAGGCGTCGCTCCATTTTACGCGAAATCGTTCTTGTCCTCGGCGATGCTCTCACGTACTCGATCGACTTGTGACTCACGGACTCCTCACCGAACCGCTGAAACTAAACTTGTCGGCATAATCCCGTCGTCCCAGCCGCACTCAGCTTAACCACCCCAGCCAGAAACTCGATTTCCCCATCCGAACATGAATCTTATGCGCGAAATTAAACTGCGCCACTCGTACGCGGCCCAATCCATGAAAGCCGATCAAGAAACCCGCCGTACGCTGACTTCGACCGAGGCAGGTGCGCAACCCAGCTTGCGGCGACCACTCTTCCTCGCGATCATGATGGGGATATGTTGTCTGCTGGCCGACCCAACGCGCGCGCAACAACTGGCGGCGGGTGCGCGACCTGGCGCGTCGGTGTTGGACAGCCAGGGTGATCTCCTGGCGTCGATGGCTATTTCTGCCCCGGCGCCTGCGCGGCGCACGACGCAAGAGATGTGGCGGAGTGGCGGAGTCACCGAACAGAAATCAGCTAAAAGGGTTCTTTTCGTGGATAGTGGCATAGCCGATTACCAGGAAATTGTGGCGGCCGCGGCGCCGGAGGTAACGGTGGTGGTTCTCAACCGCCACGCCGACGGAATAACCCAGATTGCGGATTACGCGCGCGATTTGCACGATTTCGACTCCATTTCGATTGTCTCGCATGGCAATTATGGCGCTTTGTTATTGGGGAATA
>CAZFVY010000220.1:0-1723 GCA_964522665.1 uncultured Verrucomicrobiota bacterium
TAAACGTGGGTTGCACCGCGTGAACGGTGCCGAGCCACAGGTTGTGGGACTCACGCCCCAGACAACAAACATTAGGAAAACAGACACCATGAAGACATACATACTCCGCGCCACCAAACCTGTCGAGTCACAAAAACCGGCCCGCGTGCCCCGACGCAAAACCCAACCTGTAACTACCACCACCGTCGTCCTCGGACGCCCGCCGGCCTCCGCCAACGACCGCGTCTTGTTCACCGGTTTTGATGTTCACACCGATTCCATCGCCGTGAGTCTGGCGCCGTCGGATTCGGTCGAGGTCCGGCGTTATGGGATCATCGGCGGCACCCATGACGACGTGCTCAAACTCCTCACCAAACTCCAAGCCGCCCATCCGGGCACCGAACTGCGCTGCTGTTACGAAGCCGGCCCGCATGGGTTTTCCCTCGCCCGCTGCCTGCATCGGCACGGCTACGTTTGCATTCTCGTCGCCCCCTCCAAGATTCCCCGCCAGCCGGGTGATCGCATCAAGACCAACCGCCGCGATGCCGATCAGCTCGCCCGCCTCTACCGCGCCGGCGAACTCACCGCCATTTATGTCCCCGATCCCGCCGATGAAGCCATGCGCGACTTGATTCGCGCGCGCGAGCAGGTTCGCGATCACCAACACCGCTCCCGCCAGCAATTGAAAATGTTTCTGCTCCGCCATAACCTCCGTTACACCGGCCAGTCCGCCTGGTCCCCGGCCCATCTCCGTTACCTGGCCAAACTCAAGCTGCCCTTTCCCGTCCAGCAGATCGCTTTTCAGGAAATGCTCGACGGCATCACCGAAGCCGCCGACCGGATCGAGCGTTATGATACCGAAATTGCCCGCGCCGTCCCCGGCTGGCGCTGGGAACCCGTCGTCCGGGCCTTGATGGCGTTGCGGGGTTTCGCGCTTCTGCACGCCGCCACCCTCATCGCCGAACTCGGCGATTTCAACCGGTTCTCCCATCCCGCCCAATTGATGAACTATCTGGGCCTGGTTCCCAGTGAGAACTCCACCGGCGATCACCGCTGCCAAGGCGGCATTACCAAAACCGGCAACGCCATCGCCCGCCGCGCCCTCGTCGAAGCCGCCTGGCAATATCGTTCCCCCGCGCGCCTGAGTCCCCACTTGAAAAAACGCCAGGAAGGTCTGCCTAAAGCCGTCACCGACATCGCTTGGGAAGCCCAACGCCGCTTGCACCACCGTTACGTCCACCTCACTCGCACGGGTAAAAAGAAAGCCCAGGTCGCCGTCACCGCCGTGGCCCGCGAACTCGCCGGCTTTGTCTGGGCCATCGCCCGCCAAGTCCCACCGACCGCGCCGCAATCCTGAATCCCTTTGACCGCCGGAAAACCAAAACCACTTAGAAAGGAAAAAATGACATCGCCCGCGAGCCTTATTTGAACCAGCGACAGGAACCCGGTCAGGCGTGACCCTAGTTTTTCGTTGAAAGGTGCCTTCGGGCAATCCTTGTGCCTAGACGAAGACCCGCGCCGCCTCGAACCGTGACCTGTTGATAACTTCGGCGCCTGCAAAGGAGCCGAGTGGACTCACGTATCTCAGCCTTGAAACCGCCGTCATAGCGTTCCTGTCGCTGACTCAAATAAGTCGCGGTGTCGCCAGCCGGAATTAATTAAAATTTCCGGAGCGCAGAGCTACTACTCGCTTGACAATAGTTAGCCATATCAACGAAAAAAGCTGAGCCACCGCCGACTCGCG
>CAZFVY010000221.1:0-1707 GCA_964522665.1 uncultured Verrucomicrobiota bacterium
GGGGCAACCTGGAGGCGCGCCCCCATCACCTGAATTCCATGGACAATACTTCTAATTCTACCGAGGCCGCGTTGCTGGCCAACCGCCGCGCTATCGCCGAGGAAATGTTTGAAAACGTGCGCTGGGAAACCGATTTCAAAGGCGCCTGCCAATGCCCGGGCGCCAGCGACCATACCACCCCCGGCGCCGACGCGGTGGTCTTCATCGACGGCTGCCCGACGATTCATTGCCTTCACGCTTCCTGCCGTGATCGGGTCGAGGAGGCGAACGACAAATTCCGCTTGGCGGTCCGCCAAGCCGAGTACGGCACTGGCCACAAATTTGCTCCACGTCCAACCGAGAATCCCCGGCGCCAAGCGCGAGAGGATTTGGTTCACCTTGAGGCGCAGGTCCGCGATTATCTACCGACGATTTTGAAAGAATTCTGCACGCCGGTCAGAGCGTGGTACGAAAGTTCGCCGGTGAAGCCGGACGCGGAGACGGACAATCAATGGCGCCAGTTGCTCCAACTCTTCGATCCCGAACATATCATCTGGATCGGTGACACCTGGGATTCGGGTGAGCGGATTCACCGCCATAATTTTAGGCCGGTAAAAGCGTGGTTGGCGGGTTCGCGGGACGCCTGGGGACCATTCACCTGCCCCGTTCACTTCAAGCCTGGCACCCACAGCCGCGCCGCCAAGTTTGTCGAAGCGCGGGAATTTGTCGTCATTGAATCCGATGTCCTCTCGCTGCGTGAATCATCCACGGTTTTCCGTTGGCTCCAGCAACGCCTTGGTCTGGCGGCGATCGTTTACACCGGCGGTAAAAGCCTTCACGGCTGGTTCAAGTGGCCGCCCGGCGGCCTCGACCTCGACGAATTCAAGGTGATTTTGACCGGCCTGAAGTGCGATACAAAAATGCTCGGCGCCAGCCAGCCATGCCGCTTGCCGGGCTTCGTCCGCGAAGAGACTGGTCGTTGGCAGCAACTCCTTTATCTCGACTTGTCCATGGCCGCTACGGCCAGCGCGGCACCGACACCGACGGCGCCAGTATCGTCCCCAAACCAAGAAATCACAAACTGATCACCAGACTCATATTACTATGCCAAAAACTATCGAACAAACCACCGGCGGGGCCGAAATATCCCTTCGGTCATTGCTACCGACGATGCCGCCAACGCGGTCGTCCCCAAACGGGCGGGAGCCTCGGCGCCAACGTCGCGCGCCGGAGATCTATTATGATAAAAAAACTCACAACTACTGGATGCAGGACGCCAGCGGAAACTGGACCTCGATCATTGCGGAGGCCACCGAAAACCTACTGCGCGAGGCGGGCTTCTCTGGAAAACCACTTGAAGACGAAACGATCAGTGATCTCCAACGGGAAATGAACCGGATTCGCTTCGCTCAGGGCGTTGATTATGCCGGGCCACTCAGTGGCCACCGAAACGGCGCCATCATGATCGACGATAAGCGAATACTTGTCACGCGGACGTACAAGCTGATCGAGCCCCAGCAAGGCCCGGCACCCACCATCAACGCGATCGTCAACGGGTTGCTCGGCACCGACCAAGCGGTTTATTTCCGCGCGTGGCTTAAGCTGGCGTACGAGGCACTGCGCGAGGGAAAGCGCAGCCCCGGTCACGCCCTGGTATTGGCTGGGCCAGCGGACTGCGGAAAATCATTTGTCCAAACGCACATTATTACGCCGATCCTGGGCGGGAGG
>CAZFVY010000222.1:0-1694 GCA_964522665.1 uncultured Verrucomicrobiota bacterium
GCAACGCCCCGTCCAACTCGTCATCGCCGGGAAGGCGCATCCGGCGGACCAGCCGGGGCAGGCGTTGATCCAGGAATGGATTCGCTTTGCCCGACGACCCGACGTGCGCCAGCAGGTGATCTTTCTGAGCGACTACGACATGTTCCTTGCGGAGCGTCTCGTGCAAGGAGTGGACGTCTGGATCAACACGCCGCGGCGTCCGTGGGAAGCTTGTGGAACCAGCGGCATGAAGGTGCTCGTCAACGGCGGCATCAATCTTTCGGAGTTGGACGGTTGGTGGGCCGAAGCCTACACCCCACAAGTAGGCTGGGCATTGGGTGATGGCCGCGAACATGGCGACGATCCGGCCTGGGATGCTGCCGAAGCCGAGGCGCTTTACGACCGCCTCGAAAACGAGGTCATTCCAGAGTTTTATTCCCGCGATAAAGATGGCCTGCCGACCGCGTGGGTGGCGCGAATGCGGGAGAGCATGGCGCGGTTGACACCCCAATTTTCCGCCAGCCGTACCGTGCGCGAATATACCGAGCAGCATTACTTCCCGGCCGCCGCGAATTATCTTGCGCGCGTTGCCGACAAGGGCGCTGCGGGTGCGCAAGTGGTGCAGTGGCAGCATACGCTGGATGAGAAATGGGCCGGGCTGCGCTTCGGCGAGGTGAAGATGAAGACTACCGGCAAGCAGCACGTGTTTGATGTTCAGGTGTATCTCGATGACCTCGACCCGAAGTTTGTGCAAGTCGAACTTTACGCCGATGGCTCCAACGGTAGCGGCCCGGTGCGGCAGGAGATGACGCGTGTCCGTCCGTTGGTGGGCGCAACGCATGGCTACCTCTACAGCGCGACGGTGCCCGCAGCGCGCCCGGCCGCCGATTACACGCCGCGAGTGATACCCCGCAGGCCCGGCGTGGCCGTTCCCCTGGAAACCGCCCACATCCTCTGGGGAGTTTGATCTACGGAAAGCGAAACGATGACAACAGGTCCAACCAGCGTTTTGACGATCAACGGAGGCTCGTCGAGCATCAAGTTCGTGCTCTATCAGACCGGCGAACCGCTGGAGCGAAGGCTCTCTGGAAAGGTGGATCGCATCGGCCTGAGCGGCACCAATCTGACAGTCAACAACCCGACTGGAAAACCGCGGGACACTCGCAGCATTACTGCTGCTGATCATAAGTCGGCCGCGAAGTTCCTGATTGATTGGCTCGAAAAGCAGGAGGATTTCGCTTCGGTGCGGGCCATCGGTCATCGCGTGGTGCATGGCATGACGCATACCGAGCCGGAGCGGGTCACGCAGGAGTTGCTCGATGAACTGCATCGCCTCCGGCCGTACGACCCGGATCATTTGCCCCGCGAGATTGAACTGATCGAAGCATTCCGCCAGCGTCACCCGAAACTGCCGCAGGTGGCCTGCTTCGATACCGCGTTTCACCGCACCATGCCGCGCGTCGCGAAATTGCTGCCGATTCCGCGACGCTTCGACGCCAAAGGAATTCAACGCTACGGTTTTCACGGCCTGTCGTATGCCTATATTATGGAGGAACTCGCGCGCCTCGGCGATCCGGCGGCAACCAAGGGCCGCATTGTTCTCGCGCATCTCGGCAACGGCGCCAGTCTGGCCGCCGTGCGCGACGGCAAGAGCATCGATACCAGCATGGGCTTCACGCCGACGGCGGGATTGGTGATGAGCACCCGCTCCGGCG
>CAZFVY010000223.1:0-1683 GCA_964522665.1 uncultured Verrucomicrobiota bacterium
GGCAAATGCCATCGTCGATGGGCGAATTGACGCTCGTGTTGGAGATTCTGATGTTAGTGCCACCGACATCGATCCCGTCGCGGATGGTGTCCACCTTGACGTTGTCGATCGTCAGATTGTCCATTTCCACAACCGTGATCGCGGAGTGCCCGCCGTTCGCGACGGAGAAGTCGCGCAAGGTCACGTTGCGGCAGTGCTTCAGTCCGATCGCCTTGTCGCCATTGAGGGTGCCGGGCCTTTTTTCCCGGGTGAGGACATCCGTGCCGCTGATCAGGCCGCTTCCCACGATGGATACGTTTTCGAGGCCTACGCCCCAGATCAGGGCGCTCATGGTTTGGTCGATGGTGGAGGTATCCTTCGACGCTTTGATGACGCATCCCGGGTCGAGCTGCAAAGCGATGTTGCTGCGCAGGCGGATCGAGCCGGTAAGGTAGGTTCCGGCGGGAAAGGACACGGTTCCGCCGCCTGCCGCCGCCGCCGCGTCGATCGCCTTGTTGATTGCGTCCCGATCGGGCGTCGTACCATCGGCCTTGGCGCCGAACGTCTTGACATCGAAAACTGCGGCGCGCCCTTCGAACGGCGCACCCAGTGCAAGCGCCACAGCGGCGCAGCAAACGAGAAAATCATTCTTCATTTCGCCTCCTAAGATCTCTGGTCAACTCCACACGGGTCCCCGTCCTTCGTAAGACAAAGATTCGTGAACTTCGCGCCCGAGCATGGGCTCTGCCAAAGGGGTAAGGCATGAAAACTTGCGGCCAAAAATAGGACGGCCCGTGAATACCGCACTCACACGCACCTGAACTCGAATAAAGTCAATTGTGATCCCGGCGGCTTGACGTCCCCACTTCATCGTGGAGAGCCCCAATCTTTGGTATAGATCCAAACAGTCACAATCGGCTGGCGTCCCCACGGGGATTCGAACCCCGGTCTCCACCCACGTGGTTCCGGCAGAATGACTTCCGTTATTACAAAACGAGTTATGAAATCGGCGCCATCGTGAATACTCTGCGTCATTCTTACTGTCATTCTTACCATGTCTTCTGTCTGGAAACACCCAAAAAGCCAGTTCTGGACCGCTTGCTTTACCGACGAAAACGGCCGGCAGCTCAAGCGATCCACGAAGCTCACCGACCGCGCCAAAGCCATGAGCATGGCGCAGAAATTCGAGGCCGCCTACAAGATGAAACTGACCGAGGCCCAGGCCCGGAAGGTCGTCTCCGACATCTACGAGCAGATCCACGGTGAACAGCTCTACCATTCCACGACCCGAAAGTTTTTCGCAGATTGGATGGCGAACAAGAAAAGCGAAACGAGCCCCGGCACCCACAAGCGTTACCAGAACGCCGTGGACAAGATGCTCGTTTTTCTGGGGGAGCGGTCCGACCGCGACATTGCCTACATTCATAAGCGCGACCTCACCGCGTTGCGCGACAAGACGGCATCGGACTTGAGCGCCTCGACGGCGAACACCGACCTGAAAATCCTGCGCGTCGCGTTTCACCAAGCCGTCATCGATGGCCTCCGCCTCGACAATCCCGGCTCCGCGGTCAGAACACTGGAGGACCGCAAGGAGGCCGACGCGGCCGAACGGCGCCCCTTCACTGAAAAGGAATTGAAGACGCTCCTCGCAGTTACGGAAGGCGAATGGAGAGGACTCATTCTCGGCGGCCTCTACACTGGCCA
>CAZFVY010000224.1:0-1607 GCA_964522665.1 uncultured Verrucomicrobiota bacterium
TCAGCGTGTGTTTGCCGGGGATGTTGATGGTTTGCGAAAAACGCATGACTCGAGCATTGTTGGCTGAGTTCTCATTGAAACTTCGGCCGAGAAAATCCTGATCCTTGAAAGTCGCCGGCGTGAAAACATTCTTGACCTGCGGCGGCAGGTCATCAACGGAAACAGTCAGTCCCAAACCGCGGGTGGGAATCACATCCAGAGTCGGGCTGGTAATGATATCCACATCGAAATTGCCAGCGCGGGAGAAGTAAACTGGATATTCGAGGCGTGGCGAGGGCGTGGGGGGCTGAATGGTGGCGGCGGTGACCGGGAAAACTTCCATGGCGGCGAGACCTCGGCCGTAGTCAGGGAGTTTTTCCCAACGCACACCACCCGCGGGGATATTCTTTGCGGCCTTCGCGGCGTAAAACGCAATCGGTCCCGTCAAGCTGCCGTAACATCCAATCGCTTCGCGCGCCTGCTCGCCGGTCGCCTTGATCGCCTTTACCTTGATGCCGACTGTTTCGTTTCCGGCGACGGTGACGGTCCCGCCTGCTTCGCCCGCCGGTGCTTTGCTCCAGTCAATCTCCACCCACAAACGCCGATCTTGTTCGGAGTACGGCGTCGCCCCCTCGATGAGTCGAATCCACGGACGATCGGCCGTGGCCTTGAACTGAATCGGCCTGGCGCCGCGCGCAAAGACATCAATATAAGACCGCTGGGGGTTCAGTGAATCGAATACCGGCAAGGCCGCGTCTCCACTGTCACCCGGCCACGTCGCAGTCGAGCCTTCCACCGCCACACCGAGCTCCGCCGTATCGGGGAGCGTCAACTCGGTCAGCTTGGGCATGTTGTTTTGACGGGGCGGATCCCAACTCGTATAACCGATGTGGGTTTGATCCATCAGGTGATGCCATTTCCCGCCCGCGAGTTCGTTGTTGTAGAAATCACTGAAGTCCTGGTCCCGCTTGAAGAGTGCGCGTACGAGCGCTGCTTCGGCATTCGCGCTCGCGCGGCCCTGCCTGGCGAAAAGGACATTTCTTCCCGCCGCGATATAAAGATCAACGAGGTTCCCGCAGGCCAAAACGGGGTGCAGCACCAACTGGTAAAAGGCAGCTTTTTGTTCTGCCGGCAGCGAGTCATTCAGCTTGCGCGCCTCGATCGCGATGTCCTTCCACGCCGCGGAAACGTTTTCCGCCTCGCGATAATTGACGAGGCTGAACGTTTCCGGCTTGAGCAAGTCCGGCTTGCGCCAGGCGTTGTATTTCGCGTATTTGGAAACGAGGCTGGCGATTTCCGCGGCGTGTGGTTTGCCGAATTCGCGCTCGGCCCAGCGCAGTTGGTACGGGGCGACGTCATCTCGAGTCATCGCCGCCGGGTTCCAGGCCATGCGGATGAAAAACTCCAGGGGAATTTCAACCGGTTTGAGATCGCCGACGTTGGCAATCCAAATTCGGGTGGCGCCATATTCATAGGCCAGGTTCATCTGTTCCTGGATTTTGGGGAGCGGGCTGCTATTGAGCCACTGGTACGAGAACGGCCCGCCGTGCATATCCATGTGAAAATAAATACCCGCGCCGCCGCTGCGCTTTCGTTCCTCAGGCGTGGGCAGGCGGCGAAGGTTCCCG
>CAZFVY010000225.1:0-1572 GCA_964522665.1 uncultured Verrucomicrobiota bacterium
GCCTCAGCGGGATATTCGTCAAGTCGGACGCGATCAAGCCCAACGATGCGGATGGGGTGTCGGGTGTTGCGTTCGACAAAGGCAATCGCTTGCTCGATGGCAACCGGCATCGGGGCGCGTAAATCTGTGTGGTCGGATGGATCTCCATCCGGCTCGATACCGCGATAGGCGTCGGCCAATATCCGGCAATGCGGAAAAACGACAGACGGATCGCGAGCCAGCAGAACGATGCCCGCAGCGGTGGGGTAATGCCCGCCAGTCTCCGGGTCGTTCCAGACCAGGCCCCGCGCGAGCAGATCGTGAAGCAGGTCCTCTGCTGAAATGCCCCGTGCTTCCTTTTGTTCGGCGCTTGCAACCAACCGCCGTGCGGTTTCGTGGTCGAGGTCTTCCCAGCGGAGACGCTTGAGGGTCTGAAGCTCGAAATTGGATGTTGCCGTGATTGTCTGCTCGGCGATTTCGTTTTCGTCGGACGTTGGCTCGATGGCGAATCGCTCTTTGAGGATTTTCAACAGCGAAGCGCGGACCTCCCGGAGCAATTCGAGCAAATTGCCAAAGCGTTTGTATTTTAGCCCGCCTTTGCCGATTTCCTTGAGAAAGTCGGCTGTTCCCGGCTCGCGCTGGAGTGCTGCGTCACCCTTGATGAACGCCAGCACCGGCAGGCCCTTGTTTCTCGCTAGGCGATACTCCTGCCGCGTGATGGAAACGCCGTCAATGGCGTGGCCATATTCCTTCCAAATGATGGTCAAACAAATCTCGCACCCGCTAAGGAGCGCGAGGCATTCTTGAGCGGCGTCCTTTGGGGAAGCTGGCTCAAATTCGTAGAGCACTGGCTCGCAGTGGACTTGAAGAAATGCGTCGGTCGAAATGAGCGACAGAACGGCGAGGCGTTCATTCTCCAATTCCTTTTGAACGGAACTGATAAAGATTCGGAGCTTGCTCATGTACGCCCCCCGTTGTCACAGGCGACAATTCTCTGGCCGACGTTCATCGTAAGATTAACGCCGTTTGCTGTCCGCGTTCGCACGGACGTTTGCGGTATTCTTGTTGATTTCAACTTATCAATTGCGATCCGGCCCTACGCAAATACCACAGCCTTGGCTGCGATGTCACGAATGGAAGGATATTCATTCGATTCAAGTCCATCTGCATGAGGCTCGATTCGGGACTCGTTAATGTGAGGTTGTCCGCATGTACACGCCATCCTGGATGGGCTGACATCTTAGCTTCGGTCTGGACTTGCGGCGCGGAGAGTGAAGCGGAGGAATGGAACAGTGCGTCAGGGGTGAAATCCGCAGCGGAACGCCGCGACGCAAGTCCAGACGGAAGCCAAAGGGAAGCCGTGACGAGCGCACGTTTTGGCGACTGGAGCGGACAGGGGCGGGCGGGGTGATGGGCGCCCGCTGTCTGTGGAACGAGCCGAAACGTGCGTTGGTCACGGCGGGGAGAATTGAGGCGCCGTCTGGCGTCCTCGACATCACGCGGCAGCATGGGCGGGGTTTCCTTTCTCATCGGTTGCCGGCAGAAGCAAATCTTTCACCGAATCAAGTTGTTCATAAAAGTGGCGCTGCCAAT
>CAZFVY010000226.1:0-1565 GCA_964522665.1 uncultured Verrucomicrobiota bacterium
CTCGCGCCGATACCAGCCGGGCCCGCGATAAAAATCCTTTCCCTGCTGCGCCTCTTCCCAGCCCCAATTGTGCGGAATGGAAACCGCCTGCCAGTCGCCGTCGTTGAAATCCGTTTGCGCGGCGTTGGTGACTTCGCCGGATTTGAACCGCCAGCCGGCCTCGAGCAGCGTGCTTTCGCGGGCAAACAGGTTGAAGGCCAGGACGAGGACGGAAATCAAAATGAGAAGCTTGCGCATCGGCAAATCATGCCGAAAATTATTCCGGCGGCAAGCGCAACGTCGAATCGGCTGGAGGGGTTTCTTCGTTCGCCTTTTCGAGCAGCGCGTTCGAGAGCGACTTGGCGGCTTTTGCGCCCAACTGTTTCAGTTTCTCCGTCTGGCTGACTAGATTCCCCGAGCCAGTATGAAGTTTGATCGAGGCATCTTCCCACGCCTTGCGTGCTTTGCCGAGCGAATCGCCCACGGCTTGCAGGTCTTCCACGAAGCCGACGAACTTGTCATAAAGCTTGCCGCCACGGTCCGCGATTTCGAGGACGTGTTTTTGCTGATCTGCCAGCCGCCAGACGTTCGAGACAGTGCGAAGGGTGGCCAGCAAAGTCGAGTTGGTGATGAGCACGACATTGTGATCTCCCGCTTCGGCGAATAAACCCGGCTCGCGCGCGATGGCCGCGAAAAACGCCGCTTCGATGGGCACATACATCAACACGAAATCCGGTGTGTTGATGCCGTGAATGTCCTGATAACGCTTTGCACCCAGGTCGCGGAAATGTTTGCGCAACGCATCGACGTGCCGGTCAAGTCCAGCGAGTTTGGCCGGGTCGTCGACTGCATTTACGGATTCCTCATAGGCGCGCAGCGAAACTTTGGAATCAATCACCAGATTGCGTTTCTCCGGCAATTCCACTATTACGTCGAGAAACCGCTGATCGCCTTCGGCGTCTTTCGCGCTGCGTTGCCGGCGGTAGTGAATATCCTTCTGCAATCCGGACTTTTCGAGAATTTGGTCGAGCATATTCTCGCCCCAATTGCCCAGCATCTTTACGTCACCCTTAAGCGCCTTGGAAAGATTCGCCGCCTCATTGCCAATACGGCTGATCTGTTCCTTGAGCAGCGCGCTGTGCGTGGCGGTTTCCCTGCGTGTCGTATCGAGGCTCGTCTTGAATTCGCCAAGCGTCTCTTTCAGCGGCGTGAGCAATTTGCCGAGACTTTCCGTGGATTGCTGGTTGAAGCGGCTCGCGTTGTCCAGGATCAACTTGTTTGAGACGGCCTCGAACTCCTTGCGAAATCTTTCCTGGATGGTTTCGAGCTGCTGCCGCTCTGTCATCAACCGCTCGTTGAGCGATTTCAACTCCGCACCCAGTTCGCCGTTACGCTGGTTAAGCGCGAGCAATTGTTCCTGCGATGCCCGCTGCTCCGCTTCCCGTTGCGCCAGCCGTTGTTGGAGGTCTTTCTCCAACCGCGAATCCGCTGGCGCAATCGGCGCGCGGGCGCGCCCGATCAACCAGCCGATGACCAGTCCGGCGAGCGCAGCGATGGCGAGTTGGATTCCGACCGGCATATTCATT
>CAZFVY010000227.1:0-1552 GCA_964522665.1 uncultured Verrucomicrobiota bacterium
CTGGACTTCACCATTGCCAAGAAGCCGGAGATGCTGGAATTCGAGTATGCCCGTTCCGCCCTCAAGAACGGCCTCAAGCTGGAAAAGGAACTCGGCATCAATCCCTACAAGTTCGGCCTCGTCGGCTCGACCGATTCTCACACCGCCCTCGCCGCTGTCGAGGAGGACAATTTCTTCGGCAAGACCACCTCGGCCGAACCCAGTCCGCATCGCGCGCTGCATCCCTTTTTTAAGACCGCCGTTGCCACCGTCATGACCTGGGAAACCAGCGCCTCCGGCTACGCCGCAGTCTGGGCGAAGGAGAACACGCGCGAGTCCATCTTCGACGCGATGGAGCGCCGCGAAACCTACGCCACTACCGGCCCGCGCATGGTCGTGCGATTCTTCGGCGGCTTCGATTTCGAGGCGGCGGATGCGAACAACCGGATGCCCGCGCAGATCGGCTACACCAAAGGCGTCCCGATGGGTGGCGACTTGAGCAAAGCACCCGCCGGCAAAGCGCCGACGTTCCTCATCGCCGCGATGAAAGACCCGATCGGCGCGAACCTCGACCGTTACCAGATCATCAAAGGTTGGGTGGACGCGAAAGGCGAAGTGCATGAGAAGGTTTACGATGCCGTGTGGTCGGGCGACCGCAAGCCGGGGGCGGACGGCAAGCTGCCGAGTGTCGGCAGCACCGTGGACGTGCCGAATGCGACGTGGAGCAACACCATCGGCGCACCGGAGTTGATCACCGTTTGGAAGGACCCGGACTTCGATCCGACGCAGAGTGCCTTCTACTACGGTCGCGTCATCGAGATCCCGACGCCGCGCTGGACCGCCTACGACGCGAAGTATTACGGCATCACGATGCCAAAGGAGGTCCCCATGACTGTGACCGAGCGCGCCTACACTTCACCCATCT
Source organism: uncultured Verrucomicrobiota bacterium (assembly GCA_964522665.1). Lineage (GTDB taxonomy): Bacteria > Verrucomicrobiota > Verrucomicrobiia > Limisphaerales > CAZFVY01 > CAZFVY01. The sequence goes on from CAZFVY010000227.1 coordinate 905, forward strand.
GGTATAACCCGGGGAAGTGATTCGATTGTGAAACACGCGGGCTGGTCCGATGGCCGGCCCGCGACTTCACCAGCGAAAACAAACTGAAATGAAAAACTGGTTTCAACAACTATCCGAGGTAGGGCGCGTCACTCCGTGCGCGCCGCTCGTTGACAGTTCGTGCAGCGGCGCGCACGGAGTGACGCGCCCTACCATTCCCGCTCTGTTCCCTCCGTTGCCTCCTGTTCAAATCCCATGAAACGAATCCTGAAAGAACCGTTGTTCCACTTCCTCCTGCTGGGGGCGGGGCTCTTCCTCGCCTACAGCCTGATTTCCAAACCCGGCGGTAGCAGTGCGCCGGGGAAGATTGTCGTGACCGTGGGGCAGGTCGAGCATCTGGCGGCGGGCTTCGCGAAGACGTGGCAGCGTCCGCCCACCGACGCGGAACTCAAGGGCCTGGTGGATGATTGGGTGCGCGAGGAAATCGCGACGCGCGAAGCCATCGCGATGGGGTTGGACAAGGACGACACGGTCATCCGCCGCCGCTTGCGGCAAAAACTGGAGTTCGTGTCCGATGACATCGCCGCCCAAGCCGAGCCGACCGACGCGGGCTTGAACGCCTATTTGCAGGCGCACCCCGATTCGTTTCACGTCGAGCCCCGGTTCACG
>CAZFVY010000228.1:0-1535 GCA_964522665.1 uncultured Verrucomicrobiota bacterium
AAGGCGAGCAGGCCGGCCTCGGCTTAGAATTCAAATCGGCAGTAGACGACTTACTTGCGCTAGTCGCGCAGCAACCAATGCTGTTTCGCCAAGTGCGCGGCCCCGTGCGTCGGGCAGTTCTCAAGCGTTTTCCGTATACGATACATTTCCTCGACGAACCCGGGCGCATCGTCGTCCTCGCGGTTTTTCATGCTGCGCGCGATCCAGGCGAACTACGGCAGCGTCATCCGATCTGACGCCGAGCGAGCGTGATTGCCGCCACGGCCAACGCCAACAACCTTACCGTCGCCACCCCCAATTCCCGCGACTTCGCGCGCATCCCCTGTGTCGCAGTCGAGGGTTGGTCGGCCTGACCCGACATCCGACTTCTCTACTATCAGCGATGCCCGTCACAAAAACTGATATCGAAACCCTGCCCGAACTCGCCGCGTTTCTGGCCAACCCGGCGCGGGATTGGTCCAAGACCATTCTACTGGGCCTGGATCTTTGTTCCGGGCCGATCGAGCAGGATCTACTCAAGGAGACACCGACCGGGGCCGTGCTAATCGGCTGCATCGCGCAGCCGATCTTGGCCGCGCATTTTGCCAGTCACGGCGCGCTTATCGTCCCGCCCCCTCCGGATTCAACGGGTTTCGATCCGTTCCGCACGAAACTCTACAATGCCGGCTCGCTCTTGGGCGGGTTCGATCCGACCAGACCGGACGCCAGCTACCGTAAGACTTATGACTGGACGGCCTACCTCGTCTCGATGGACCCAAAGACGAAGCTGCCGCTGGCTGACCTTCCCGCGGATGCCGTCATGTTTGAGCGCCTCCACGACTTTTCGATCGAATACGCGCTCCGTGAGTTTCTCCACCCGGCGTCCGGCGCTCCGCCAAAGGTCGTGGCGATAATGGGCGGGCATGAGCGGCAACGGGCCGAACTTCTCGGTCCGACCGACTCGCCCTACATGCAGATCGCGCTACTCGCATGGCGCCTCGCCCGAAGCGGCTTCACGATTGCCACCGGCGGGGGCCCCGGCGCGATGGAAGCGGGTAACCTTGGCGCGTGGTTCGCCGGTCGCCCGGAGGAGGAACTCCGCGCCGCCGTGCGCATGCTGGCCGCCGTTCCAACGGTCCAGCCGATTCCCGGATCGGATTTTTGGAACAGCGGTGATTGGATGGCTCCCGCTTTCCGGGTGATGGCCGCCTTTCCCCTCAAGCCGACTTCGACGGGCACCGAAATGAGCCTGGGCGTCCCCACCTGGTTCTATGGACACGAGCCGCCCAATCCGTTTGCCACCCACATCGCAAAATATTTCCAAAACAGCATTCGGGAAGACGGCCTCTTGACCCTGGCCAACAGCGGCGTGATCTTCGCCGAGGGCAGTGGAGGCACCGTGCAGGAGATTTTTCAGGATGCCTGCCTGAACTACTATGCAACCCCGGCCCGACAGGCTCCCATGGTTCTGTTTGGTTCCGACTACTGGAACCCTGCGTCAATCTCCCCCGATCCCACCAAAGACAAACGCAAGCCCGTCTATCCTCTTCTCCTCA
>CAZFVY010000229.1:0-1534 GCA_964522665.1 uncultured Verrucomicrobiota bacterium
AAATGGAGCCAGTTGTCGGATTCGAACCGACGACCGACGGTTTACAAAACCGTTGCTCTACCCCTGAGCTAAACTGGCGTTTCTGGCATGAAGCCTGATTGGAGCTTAAACGGACCAAGCGGGTCACGCGGCGGCAAGGTTTACTACGCCTGCCGGTTAACAAGCAAGAAAATGCCGCCTCAAAACCGTGACCCGCGCGGGAGGTCTAAAATCGAGAGGCCGTGCCGGGCAGACGGCGCAGAGCCAAGTCAACCCGCCGGCTCAGCCGCTCCAAGAACGCCAGAAAGCCGCAGTGCGGGTTTTACGCTGGCGGCGAGTCCATCTGCGATCCTCAGTTCGACGCAGCGGCGCAAGTTGCCCTGCCCCGTGGATGCTACCGGGTGACGCACCCAGGGCCGATCAAGGACGACGCCAACACTCAACCACTCGCCGAGATCTACAAGCGGGAAGCCTTGATCCCCTTGAAAAGGACGTGGTCAGAGTTGTATTCGACTGAGGCCGCCCAGTTTTCCACGAAACTTGGGACGATTGAGCTGGCCGTTACGGCAACTGGGACAGCCCCGCGCGATTCAACGGCGGATCGGGCGTCCTGCTCCGCGTTTTCGAGTTTGCCGTTGAACAGGGCTACCAGGCGGACAATCTGGCTAGTTCGTGAAGCGGCGGCGGGTGAAGCCGTAGGAATTGCATTTGCCGTCGCACGCGCAGTTTCAGGAAATGGCCACGCACTTTGAAACATCGGACGCGGGACAGGCAAAGGATTGCGCCAACCGATTTCGATTTCTGACCTTCTCGGGCGGGCGGATTGACGAGCCGACGCACTTCGGCTGACGCTTACCATGCAGCGGCCAAATATGGTCGGGAGCAACACCGGATTCGAGTTTGCTCTGAGGTTTCCGGTTGTGGTAAAGCACGGGTGATGAGTGCGAATGAAGTTTTGGGGCAATTGAGGGCATTGCCGCCGCGAGAGCGCCGGCGGTTTTTCTCGCGCGTCCACGACCTCGAAACGGCAAGTCAGGCGCCGCGGAGCGGCAAACAGAAACGGCGCATTCGCTGGCCGGACGCCGCCGTCCGACGTCGCCGCATCTTTGGCGACAAGGTTTTTCCGAATCTGGTGGTCTTGGCGCGCGAACAGGAACGGTACTAAGGGAAAAAATGAGTTATTTGACACTTGAAGTCGAAATTGACCACGGGCGGGTTTTATCGAAAGGCGGGGAGGCCTTGCCGGAGAAAGCGTCCGGGTTGCTCACCATCCTGTATCCGCCGCCGCTTTCCCAGCCGCGTCCAATTGGTTTGGCCAAGGGCCTATTCACCGTGCCGGACGACTTCAACGCTCCCTTGACGGAAGACGTATTGCAGGCGTTTGAAGGCAAATGAGGATTCTGCTGGATACCTGCGAGTTTCTTTGGCTCGTTGCCGGCGATCCCAAATTATCCTCGGACGTTGCAGACGCAGTGCGCGACCCAAAGAATGCCGTATTTTTGAGCGCCGTTTCGTTCTGGGAGATTTCCTTGTAGCACAGCCTCGGCAAACTGCC